>JBKSMS010000001.1:0-13042 GCA_046881825.1 Alphaproteobacteria bacterium
AACCCTCCCCCGCCCTGCGGGCACCCCCTCCAAAGGGGGAATTATTCTTATCCCTATTCTATCATATTTTAAATTTTATGAAAAGTGTTTTTTTACGAACTTTCTTTTACCCCCCGCTCCGCTTCGCGGCTCTCTCCCCCCCAAGGGGGCGAATTTGCTCTCATCGCGGTCTAAATTCCCCGCCCGGGGCGGGTTGAATAAATTTAAGTGACTACATTCTCCTCGATGAACAAAAAAAGCCCGATCGAATGACCGGACTTTTTAATTTTTTCTGGTTGATTAGAAATCGATACCAAATTTAGCACCGAAACCAAATCCATCAGCAGCTTTCCATTCGCCTTTGGCGACGTGGTTGACTTCTTTTGTCACATAAACGCCAACATATTTTGTTGCATCTAAGTTCAAATTCAAGCCAGCGCTTAAATCCCAACGACCAGCTGCTTCTGCTCTGCTGTAATGATCCAAAACTTTGTAGTAATCAGCAGATACAACACCGGACCAGTAATCGCTCATTTTCCAGAAGCCACTGAAACCAACGTTCATGATATGATTTGCCCACATTTCATCTTCGTTCCAATTAAAGGATTCTGTGTTAGCATAGATAAAGTTCAAACGACCCATCAACGTCCAATCTTTTTGAACATAACCGCCACGAACCCCAGCTGTCCAAGTATAGAATGTAGCATCTTTGTCCAAGAAATCTGTGTGATATGCACGCATTGCATCAACGCCGTATCCAGCTGTCAAATCCAATTTCCATGCACCATCGCCAATTACACGATATGCACCATCCAAAGCAACTTCGTTCCAAGAAGCTGTATCAAATGCATCCAATTCAGAAAAAGATGTTTCAACTGCGACCATTGCTCTGTCTGTGATACCATAACCGAAACGTTCACCCAAAGTCGCTTCGTTAGTTGCGTTTGTGTGAGATTCCAAATATGTTTCACTTACGAAATGATTTTTCTGTGGCATATATAATGGATTGCCATCCAAAACATTCTTTGCAGCAGCTTGTGCGCCAGATACAGCGAACACAGCCAACAAGGATGTCAATGCTATTTTTTTCATATTTTGTCCTTTTTTTGTTGTTTCAAACTAGAACATTTTAATCTAGTTATAGGTATTATATCACATTTTTTTTAAAATTCCCAGTAAAAAAACGGGCCCCACCGGACCCGCTTTTTTTATCTTGACATGGATTAGAAATCGATACCGAAAACAAGTAGATTTTGTAAACGCAGTGCAACAAAATCGTCACGGTTTCCGCGCAGGCATTTATGCCGAGCGAATACGAGAATGGACGATTAATAAAATTTTAAAAAATTGAAGTTCACGAGATTTTTTTAATTTTATTTATCGGTCATCGAGGCACAAAAAAAGCCCGATCGAATGACCGGACTTTTTTTAACTTTCCTGGTTGATTAGAAATCGATACCAAACTTGACACCATAGCCAAATCCATCTTCCCAACCCCATTCATCAGCTTTTGCACCATCATGATGATGCAATGCGCCATTGACATACAAGCCAACAAATTTTGTTGCATCAAAGTTATAGTTGACGCCGAATTCACCGAACCAACGACCATCATTCTTTGCCCAAGAATCTGACAAACCAGAATATTCAACAGTAGCAACCAAATTGAAATCTTCGTTGATTACATATTGACCATCCAAACCGAATGTCCATGTATGCTTACCATCTTCATTCCAGTTGAAAGATTCTTTGTTTTCATATGCGAATTCTACACGACCTGCAACTGTGAACAATGATGTTGTGTAACCGCCACGGATACCAGCCGTCCAGTTATAATTTGTCTCATCTTTGTCGAACCAATATGTGTCATCAGCTGCATCGCTGTGCCAGAAGATGCTGCCGCCGTTTGCACCGTATTCACCGAACACGTCAGCTTTCCATGCGCCCAAATCCAAAGCACGGAATGTCAATTTGACACCCAAATTACCCATGCCATAATCATCAAAAGCATCTACTTCTGCCATACCAGCCCTTACATTGACAGCCAAGTTATCCAAGATGCCATAGCCAAATTCTTCCATCAATGTGTAAGAATCAGTATCTTCAGAATGGGATGACAAATCTGTCACACTGTAAAAACGGTTTTGTCCTGGCATATACAATGGATTACCATCGATAACGTTTGCAGCGTTTGCACCAGAAACAGCAAATACAGCCAATAAAGATGTTAAAGCAATTTTTTTCATGATTTTATCCTTTCTTCTCTGTTAATAGAATCAGGTTTATTCCTGATAAGAATATTATCGCACATAAAAAGCCAACCCGCAAGGAAATAAATCATTAAATCAAAGAAAAATTATAAATGATTTTTTTATTGTTCGTTTTGTTTTTTCTTGATTTTTCGCCACTTTTCGTGATATTTTTGGTGTGATTCGTAATCTTTTGAAAAACGATGTCCACCACGTCCATCGGCGACAAAGAACAAATATTTTGTATGTGCTGGTTTCAACACAGAACGAATCGCATCCATACCAACATTAGCAATCGGCGCTGGCGGCAAACCATTATTCTTATATGTATTATAAGGACTATCTATTTTCAAATGTCCAGACAACAAAGGTTCCCCCCGCATATCGCCAAGTCCATCAGTTAAAACATATACCACAGTTGGGTCTGCCTGAAGTCGCATATTAATATTTAATCTGTTTAAATAAACACTGGCAACAATAGGCATTTCTTTGACACGTGGAGTTTCTTTTTGAACAATCGAAGCCAAAGTTAAAACTTCATTCCAATCTTTTAACGGCACAGGCAACCGCGCATTTTCAAAAGACTTTTTTACCGTTTCCATTTTATTACGCGCCAATTCCAACAAAGCAAGTCTTGATGTCCCACGCGCGATTCGATAAGTATCTGGAAAAATTTCACCATCATGTAAATCACATACTGGTTTTTCATCCGCGCAATCTACATCACCAACCAGATATGGAATATTCATCAACATCGCTTTGATTTGTTTAACAGTGTATCCTTCGGGAATAGTCACAGACACAGTTGCAATTTTTCCATGTGTCAACATATCTGCGATTGTCCACATTCCCGCCCCACGGGGAATATCATATTCACCAGCTTGAATCATTCCCCCATTAAGACGAATCGAAAAATAAAATAATTCTTTGGATTTAATAATATTATTCTTATAAAAATAATTCGTCATACGCGTAACAGATGCGCCATTTGGCACAACAACATTCACAGGTCTTTTAATTGGTGACCAAACATTAAAAACATAAAACACAGCAAACACAACAACACAACCGATTGCCAATATAAATTTGGTCCAATCTTTAATTTTCTTCCAAAGTTTTTTTGTTAAAATTTTCATGACTATTTTTCACCATAACCGTTTGGATTATTCTTTTGCCAATTCCACGAATCGCGACACATATCTTCTAAATTAAATTGCGCTGTCCACCCCAAAATTTTTTTTGCTTTACTGGCATCAGCATAACATACCGCGATATCCCCTGGGCGTCTTGGTTTTATAACATACGGAATTTTTATATTATTTGCGCATTCAAAAGCATGCACCACATCCAATACAGAATATCCAACACCAGTTCCCAGATTAAATATTTCCAAACCACATTTATTTTCAATCGCCTTTAACGCGCATACATGTCCACGCGCCAAATCTACGACATGAATATAATCACGCACGCCCGTTCCATCATGCGTTTCATAATCATTTCCAAAAATATTTAATTCATTTCGTTTACCAATCGCAACCTGGGTTATATAAGGCATCAAGTTATTAGGAACCCCATTTGGATCTTCTCCTATTTTACTGCTTTGGTGAGCACCAATCGGATTAAAATATCGCAACAACACAATATTCCAATTTGAATCAGATTTATGTAAATCAATCATTATGTCTTCTATAACACTTTTGGTTTGACCGTATGGGTTAGTACATTTTCCTTTTGGACAATCTTCGGTTATAGGAATAATTTTTGGGTCACCATACACACACGCCGAAGAAGAAAAAATAATATTTTTAATCGCATGCTTATTCAACGCGCGCAACAAAGAAACAGTTCCGCACACATTATTATCATAATAATCCAAAGGCTTTTGCACTGATTCGCCAACTGCTTTTAAGCCGGCGAAATGAATACAGCAATCGAAATAATATTTATCCATTAACGAATCGATTGCATCAAAATCACGAATATCTATTTTGTAAAAATCCACCTGTTTTCCAGTAATTTCAGCCACACGCGATAAAGACAGCGCATTTGAATTAGACAAATTATCAATCACAACGACATCATGTCCTGCATTCAATAATTCAACCACAGTATGTGATGCGATATAGCCTGCCCCCCCGGTAACAAGTATTTTCATTATAAAAACTCCCTTAGGTAAAATTCAGTATAACAATAACAAAAACAACTTGCAACAAAGTAAAAAAGAAACCGCCATTTGGCGGTTTTGCTTTTTATTTTTTCAAATATTTTTCAGCCCACTTGCGCAATTCTTCTGCAGAAACCCCGGGTTCAAAAACTTTACCTTTTTCAACCCGTGCTTTTGGTGCTAAGATTTCCAGGTTTTTGTAAATAGTTCCCATACCACTGCCCCCAGATGTCGCGAACGGAACAATCAATTTATCTTTGAAATCATGCATTTCAACAAAAGTATCTATGATAGAAGGTTCACGATACCACCAAATAGGAAAACCGATAAACACAACATCGTATTTCTTGATATCGATAACATGAGATTCAATTTTTGGACGCGATGTTTTATC
The DNA here is from genome assembly GCA_046881825.1 of Alphaproteobacteria bacterium. Taxonomy (GTDB): domain Bacteria; phylum Pseudomonadota; class Alphaproteobacteria; order Rs-D84; family Rs-D84; genus Enterousia. Next base: position 4,790 of record JBKSMS010000001.1, read on the forward strand.
TTTCATTTCAAGCGATGAACGACTGTTATCATTAGTCCAATCTAAATCTTGTTTAGTATAAATTTCCCGTGGCACAATTTCAAAAGCCTTGGCATCAATAGCCAACGCCAACATATTCGCAATTCTTTGTGTGACACCCGTTGCAGAAAAATAAGCCACCAATGCATGTTTCATGATTTTTTCTCCTTTGATATATGTCAATATTATACAACACAAAGGAGAGCAGAATCAAAAAGAATAAAATCTTAAGACAACTTTAAAACAAAGACAAAATTCAAAATGCCACAACATGGCATTTTTTATTTTGGTCGGAGTGGCGGGGTTTGAACCCGCGACCTTTTGCCCCCCAGACAAACGCGCTACCAGGCTGCGCTACACCCCGAAAACTTTTTGCTTTAACAAATTTTGTGCCGATAAAAATAAATTATCCGGCAAATGTTTTAACCCCAACCAATACCACCCAGAACATTTATTCGGTTCTTTTAATACTGGATTTGGTAAAAAATTTAATTTCGCATGACAATGAATAGTCACATAATGTTTATCAGAAAACACGTCATTTGTTACACCAATCACACGAAAATCGCTTGGCACCAAAAGGATACTTGTTTCTTCGTATAATTCGCGTGCCGCACAACTTTCTGGGGTTTCGCCAAATTCCAAATGACCGCCCGGGGGCGCCCACGTTCCATTACCATGTTTTGACAAACGATTTCCAAATAAAAAATATCCTATTGGATCTTCAACCCAACAGCCTACCCCTACACGAACAATTTTTTCTTGTCCAGACATAAAAACCTCATACTAAGTGGTCGGAGTAGCGGGGTTCGAACCCACGACCTCTACGTCCCGAACGTAGCGCTCTACCAGGCTGAGCTATACTCCGAAAGCTTTGTGATTTTGCACCAGCATTTTCTGTTTGTCAAAATCTTTTATTTAACGCGTTTGAAAATCAAACTTGCATTTGTTCCGCCAAAACCAAAAGAATTGCTCAGCACTACATCAACTTTTCGCTTTTGCGCTTTGTTTGGAACCAAGTTAAAATCACCAACCTCTTCTATTGGATTTTTCAGATTGATTGTTGGTGGCACTATATTATCACGAATCGCCAGCACACTGAATATCGCTTCTATTGCACCAGCAGCGCCCAACAAATGTCCCGTCATAGATTTTGTCGATGACATACAAGTTTTATTTTTATCAAACAACTCTTTGACAGCAATCAATTCCCCCACATCGCCCAATCCTGTTGATGTTCCATGAGCATTGATATAATCGACATCAGTTGGTTTTAATTTCGCCTTTTTCAAAGCCAATTCCATAGCACGTTTACCACCCGCACCATTTTCAGCGGGCGCAGTAATATGATATGCATCCGCGCACATACCGAATCCGGCAACTTCTGCGTATATCTTTGCGCCGCGTTTAACAGCGTGTTCGTATTCTTCCAAAACCAGAACACCAGCACCTTCGCCCAGGACGAAACCATCCCTGTCTTTGTCCCATGGACGCGAAGCATGTTCTGGGTCATCATTACGAGTACTTAGCGCACGCATCGCCGAAAACCCAGTTAGCCCCAACGCACAAACCGCCGCTTCGGTTCCACCACAAATCATAATATCAGCATCGCCACGTTTAATAATTTCTGCCCCTTCACCAATAGAATGAGCCCCCGTAGCACACGCCGTAGCCATTGCTATATTTGGTCCCTGGAAACCATATTTTATAGAAATATGTCCCGCAGTCATATTTACAACACACTTTGGAACAAAGAACGGACTTACAAAACGTGGACCATGTTCAAAAATATCTTTATCTGTTCCAGCGATAGTGGACAAACCGCCAACGCCACTGCCCATTGAAACACCGACACGTTCCCTGTCGCCGTCATAATCAATCAAATCAGCATCTTTAATTGCTTCATCAGCAGCAACCAGACCATATATAATAGAATTTTCCATTTTGCGTTGTTCGCGCGGATCAATGATTACATCTGGGTTATAATCGCCTGGCTTATCACCACGATGTGGGATACCAGCAATCTTAGAAGCAATATCTTCTGTATCAAATTCAGTTATTTTACGAATGCCACTTTTGCCAGCCAATAAATTTTTCCAAGCATAATCTATACCACAACCCACAGGCGAAACTATACCCATCCCAGTAATAACAACTTTTTTCATATAATAAATCCTTTTTATAACCAGTCCCTGAATTTTACAACAAAAGAATTCATAAATCAACGACATAAAAACAATGTCGCCGTTCGGCGACATTTATTAAATAAAGAAACTTTGAATAATTACTTTTTTGTATGAGTATCGATATACTTAACAGCATCCCCCACTGTGGACAATTTTGTAGCTTCTTCATCTGGGATAGTAATGTTGAATTCTTTTTCAACTTCCATAACAAATTCCACAACATCCAAAGAATCTGCACCCAAATCATTTACAAACGAAGCTTTTTCTGTGACCTTAGATTCATCCACGCCCAATTTTTCACATACAATTTTTTTTACTTTATCAAAAGTTGACATTTTATATATCCTTTATTTTTGTTAATAACTTATGGCTCGTGTTACTCAGCCGCCTTTTCATAACAAAATACCATTTTTTGACTTAACTGTCAAGATATTATAACAAATAATAACAAATAGTTGACTTTGTTAAAAAATGTATTAAGAGAACAAATCTGCCAACAAATAATTCATATTTTCGCGTAAAACATCCCTGTCCGGATTCCACATCAGCCCCCGCATAAGGAATTTATGAACGTCATCCATCGTCACATTAGGAATACCTGCAGACTTTACAATTCTTTTCCATGCAACGCGCGGATCAGTTAAATGAAACCTGCCCCGCCCCGTAAACACCCATTCACCATCTTGGGGTAAATCTTGCAATAACAAAATCGCCTGGTCAGAAAGTGGCATATCGCACCATAAATCATGATTAAAATCTAAATCTTCCCAGCGCATCTTAAATATTTTTGTCTTTGGTGCGAATCCATAAATCAGCATTAAAAACGCGGACCGCAAATTTACATCTTTTTCCTTTTTAATCGCCCCCATCAATTTGTTCAGACCAGTTTTATTTAATTTTCTTTCGCGTCTAGTGACATTGATTTTTGCGACAGCATCCATTGGATTATCTTTTCTGTATCCTGTATCAACAGCATAGCTAAAAATACTTTGTAATAATTCTTGCATACGCAAAGCCATCGCACGGCCTGCTATTTCATCTAATACTTTTTGTAACTCGTCTGAATTTAAATCTTGGATATTTTTTTCAAACAAATTTTTAAAATGCAAATTGATTGCGCGTTTCAGTTTATTCAAAGAATCTTCACCACGACGAACCTTGTGTTCCAGATACAAATCGACAAAATTTTGAAAAGAAATTTTTTTACGACGCACAGGTATTTTTTTACATGCTTCATTTAAAACTTCACTAACCTTTGCGCGCGCATCTTCTATATCCATTTGTGGGTAATTACCAATAATTATGCGTTTATCACGACCATGAACACGTTTGCGCACAAAGAAACTTTTGACACCACGTTGGGTTATATACATACGCAGTCTTGGTTCAGACAAATCTTGAACTACATCAAAACCAACTTCTGGCGATGGCAGATTATCAAGAATATATGTATTAAAGAAAAACTGATGCGCCATAATATTTTCTTTTTATTTTGAACGAATGAAAAGCCCTTTGATAAATTCGCGACGAACATTGATTGTGTTTTTATAATTTTCATATGCTTTGGCATATTCAGCATTTTTATCAAACGCTTGACAGTTTTTATTTTTACAACCTTCGTCTTTTTTAAACATTTGACATCTTAAAGAAATATAAAGTGGTTCACGACCTTCCGCCAACGCGACCCAGACCAAACAAGATTGTAGACACTTATCATCCAAAGGCAATCCTGCCTTAGATGTTATAGACAATTCAGCATTATTTTTTTCTACCCGTGCATTACGCACACTTTTGTTTAACATTTTTAATTGTTCAATTTTTTGATTCATTTTATTTTCCTTTTTTATTTTATTTACTTTTAATCTTCAAAGCATTTTTAATTAAATTCCATTGGGTTTGCTTGATAGATTCATACAATTGAACAGAATTTATATATCTGTAATTTTTACGAGCCATATAACAGCATCCGTTTGGACAATAACCATTTTCACAAAAAGCATCACATTGCGCCACTTCCATTTGTATAAATTTGCCACCTATATCTATACCAAAAACATCTATCGTTTGAATACATGCATGATTAATGCCAAAATTGCGACTATCTTCTGTATGTATTTCACGAGTTATCGCAGCACGTTTTTCTTTCATGTCACGACAAACTATCTTTTTTTGTCTTTGTAAATCGAGATATTCTTGTATCAAATTCATATTGCTTTTCCTTTTTTATTAACCAACTTTTAAAGCATTTATAAACGCACTCTGTGGAATTTCTACATTACCGAAAGTACGCAGACGTTTTTTCCCTTCTTTTTGTTTTTCTAATAATTTTCTTTTGCGCGTAATATCGCCACCATAACATTTAGCAGTCACATCTTTGCGGTATGCAGCGATTGTTTCACGTGCGATGATTTTTCCACCAATAGCTGCCTGTAATGGAATTTTAAATTGATGACGCGGAATTAAATCTTTCAATTTTTCGACAATTTGACGACCGCGTTTTTCTGCAGCACTACGATGACAAAGGAACGACAAAGGTTCTACATTTTCATCATTCACCAAAATCGAAACCTTTACCAAATCAGAAACACGATAATCATACAAAACATAATCAAAAGACGCATATCCAGACGACAAAGATTTTACCCTGTCATAAAAATCGAACACTATCTCGGAAAGTGGTAATTGATATACCAACACTGCGCGATTACCAACATAAGAAATATTTTCTTGGACACCACGACGCGAAGCACACAATTCCATAATCGAACCCAAATATTTATCAGGCATCATGATTGTCGCGCGCACCCATGGTTCTTCGATAGATTCTATTCTGGTGACATCTGGCATATCTGCAGGATTTTCCAAATCCATCACAGACCCATCGCGCAGATGAATTTTATAAAGCACACTTGGGACCGTGTTAATAAGTGACAAATTAAATTCACGATTCAATCTTTCGCTGATGATTTCCATATGCAACAATCCCAAAAATCCACAGCGCAACCCGAAACCCAACGCGGAAGATTTTTCCGTTGTAAATACAAACGAAGCATCATTAAGTGCCAATTTTTCAGCACCTTCGCGTAAATCTGGATAATCGTTTGCTTCGACAGGAAAGAAACTTGAAAACACAACAGGAACAGACGGTTTAAACCCTGGCAACATTTCGACATCACTTCGTGCATCGCAGATTGTATCCCCCACTTTGCAATCATGAATAGTTTTCATGCCCGTGATAATAAAGCCTATTTCACCAGTATTTAAACAATCTACACTTTCCATTTTTGGTGTAAAGAATCCGACTTTTTCTATCGTGTATTCTGCACCAGTTGCAATAAATCTTATTTTCTGACCGCGCGATAATTTTCCATCAAACACACGCACCAAAACCACAACGCCCAGATAAGAATCATACCAAGAATCAACCAACAAAGCACGCGTTGGTGCATTTTCGTTCCCACTTGGCGCGGGCAACTTATTCACAATTTCTTCCAACAATTCTGGAACACCTGCCCCAGTTTTTCCAGACACACAAAGCGCATCTGATGCATCCATACCGATAACATCAGCAATCTGTTCACGCGTTGCGACAACATCACTTGACGGTAAATCAATTTTATTTAACACAGGCAACATTTCTAAATCATTATCCAGCGCAAGATACGCATTAGCCAATGTTTGCGCCTGAACACCCTGGGTTGCATCAACCAGAATAATCGCACCTTCACATGCAGCCAATGAACGCGATACTTCATAAGAAAAATCGACATGTCCCGGTGTATCCATTAAATTTAATTGGTATGTTTCACCGTTCTTAGCGGTATAATTCAAACGCACAGTTTGTGCCTTTATCGTGATTCCGCGTTCACGTTCAATATCCATAGAATCAAGAACCTGGGCCTTCATTTCGCGTGATTCAAGACCGCCCGTATATTCAATCACTCTGTCAGACAAAGTAGATTTACCATGATCTATGTGTGCAACAATAGAAAAATTTCTTATATTAGATTGCTTCATTTTTTCCAGTATCCAAATTGTTTAATAATTCTTCTATTCTGTCAGCGCGTTCCAGTGTATCATCATAAACGAATCGAATTTCAGGCACATATTTTTGGTCTATTTTCTTAGCCAATTCGAATCGCACAATTTTTGTAATTTCATCTAAACGCTTTTGTGTTTCTTCTTTTTTATCATGAGCATAAAAAAACAGTTTCACAAATTGCATTCCCCCGCGAGATTCAGCCCCAACCAAGGACACACCGCGTATTAAATCATCATCCATAAAATTGCGTTGTAAAATTTCTGCAACCAGCGTTTGAACTTTGCTGGCGATTTTTTCACTTCTGTTAGAATTTGTCTGCTTTTTTAACATAAACTTCTTTCACCTTTTGCGGCAATGATACACTGGTATATAAAAAATACAAGTAAATTATTTATACCTTGAAAGAAAAAAACAAATAAATTATGATATGTTCTATGAAACTTGTAAACAAAATCTTAGATTATTCTGCAAAGCCATGGTATGCATGGGTCGTCTTTGTAATGACGATATTTGAATCGATATTTCTTTTTATTCCACCCGAAGTATTCATGACCCCGGCAATAGTTTCAGATAAAAAACGCGCATTTCCAATAACGATGGCGACGTCGATTGGTTCAATTATCGGTGGCGCAATTGCATATATGATTGGATTGTGGCTGTTTGATACGGTTGGAATATGGCTGATTCAACATGTCGCCAGTATGGAAAAATTTGAATTGACTCAATCATTGTTTAATCAATATGGAATTTTGATAATAATATTGACCGCCGTCACCCCCATACCGTACAAGGTTTTGGCAATCTGTGCGGGCTTTTTGCAATACCCGGTATTGGTATTTTTGGGTGTGTCTGCAATATTCAGAACGGGACGATTTGCGTTAATTGGATTTTTACTTTGGAAATTTCAGGGCTTGGCAAATACGATTGTGAAAAAATACGCATGGCAATTAACCGTCGCCGCAATACTATTCGCATTACTTGGCTTAACAATTATGGTATTGATATAGGATTATTGCGTGACCCCGAACAACGCCCGACGGCAATCGGCGTAGAACACGACGAATTGCACGCAGTTGTACACACAGTAGTTCGCGCACGTAGACGCGGACAGGCGGTCGTTCTCGACCACCCACGAAGGGGACGCGACATTACACTGATTACCCCCATTCGGGGTATAATTTGTTGCATGACACCAACAATATCTGGCTTCACCACTTGCTGATGTTAACTCACTTTCTGTCGCACTCCAATTTGAACTGGCATTAGACCATGTATATTTGTTATTATCACCACTTTTGGCACTGCATTTCGCCATGCCTTTTACTGTGCCATAGCTGAATGTTACCGCCCATTCACCATTATTCAAATCACTGCTGTTTTCGGTCCCAAATGCATCCGCCATTGTTTTTCCAGATGAACTTATCGGTTTCCATCTGACATGTGTTGCACCCCAAGATGAACCTATTGATGTATCCAGACCGCTTAAACTGCATTTTGCACGCCAGCCCTTGAATGTATATCCTGTTTTTGTTTGGGCGGTTGGGACATCTAATTCCCCACCATATGTACATTGATTACTGTCGTATTCTGTATCGCCATTATACCATGTGACCGATATATTGTTCCCCTGCCAATTTGCAGTCAAATTTGCAGATCCACTATATGTCGATAAAACATCATTATCACATTGCGATGAATCTGTTACATAACTATATGATGGGGCGGATATTAAAATTATTGACAAAAAGCTCAGTAGCAAACTACATGTGTGTGTGTGTGTGTGTGTGTGTGTGTGTGTGTGTGTAGAGTTCTGCGGGTTTCAGCTTGACAAATTTTATTGACATATTTTTCTCCTTTTTCCTTGTTCCCCGAAGCTTTACGCGAAGGGGGAATTGTCTGTTTTGTTCTCCCTCTGTGAGGGAGGGGACCACGAAGTGGTGAGGGAGGGTTAATTCCAGAGTGTTCGCTACCTAACCCTCCCCCGCCCTGCGGGCACCCCCTCCAAAG
>JBKSMS010000002.1:0-13128 GCA_046881825.1 Alphaproteobacteria bacterium
ATAAATACCCGTTGTAATTTATTTTATGATTTTGCAGCGGGTGTTCCGGTATGCCATATGTCTGCTCCGGCTGGGTATGTGCCGTCTGGGGTATGCCATGGTGGTTATCCGGTATCTCTTTACACCTAACACCCATTAACCAGGTATATTGACATGTGTGTTTTTATAACTAAGCCCTTTACGCATGGATACCAATTCAACACTATGCTTGTTCAGTGAAATTAACCTACTGTTTATATTGCAAATACGGTATTTTTATATTATATTCAAGGTGATAAAAAATAAGGATATAGTATGAAATTATGTAAAGTAAAATTAGTAAATTTTCGTGGATATAAAAATGCAACTTTTAATATCACAAATTTAAATGTAATTATTGGGAAAAACGATGTTGGTAAATCCACTATTATTGATGCTCTGGATATATACTTTAATGACGCACCAATAGATATAAACGATTTAAATGTTCATATTCCGAGTCAAGAACCAAAGTTTATAGAAATATCTTGTTGCTTTGAAGTTAATCCGAGAGAACCGATAACATTAGATTCAAGTGAAAACACTGCAACTTGTTTGGAAGATGAGTATTTATTAAACAAAGATGGGTTGCTAGAAATATCAAAAACATATGATTGTTCCGGTGGGAAACTTGGTAAACCTGGCGTAAAGATTATTGCTAATCACCCAAACAATTTTGAAACCCCATTAATAGCCCTAAAAATAACTGATTTAAAAAAACTGGCTAGAGATAAAGGGATAAATTCAACTAATGACAATATAAAAAAAGAAATTCGTAAGGCTATTTTTGAACAAACAGCGAATTTAACTTTTGATGATGAATTTGCAATAGAAACATCAACCAAAGATACCGATATTATAGAACTTTTTAAAAAATTCAAAGATGATTTTCCTTCGTATATGCCGTTCAGAGCAGATAGAACAAATACCGATAAAGACAAAGAAGTAAATGACACAACCAAAGCCATTACAAAAACCGTTGTTGCGGGTATGGAAGCCGAATTCCAAGAGATGAAAAATAAAATAAACGCAAAAATACAAGAACTTGCCAGTAAAACTTTGGAAAAATTAAAGACATTTGATGAAAATATAGCAAACACATTAAAACCAGATATAGACTCAAAAGCACTTGATTCATTGTTTTCTTTTACTTTTTCCTGTGATGACGGAATTTCTTTTAACAAGCGTGGTAGTGGGGTAAAGCGTTTGATGTTGTTAAGTTTTTTTCTTGCTGATGCTGAAAGGAAAAACACTAGCAACAAGGGTGTTATATATGCAATAGAAGAACCAGAAACATCTCAGCATCCAGATTTTCAAATAATGTTGATGAATACTCTTAAACAATTATCTACGGCAAACGATAGACAGATTCTTTTAACTACCCATACACCAGAAATAGTAAAAATGGTTAACAAAGAAAATTTGATATTTGTTCAAAAATCTGACGATAAATCAGTCATAGTGCAACAAAATGATGGCATAGAATTAAAAAAAGTTGCAGATACATTGGGGATATTGCCATTTGTTGTTTATAAAGGTGTTATTTTTGTTGAGGGAACAACAGATATAAAATTTTTAAAGAATTTAAACAATTTACCGACATTAAAAGCCATTGTTGATTTAACCCAGTTCACTTTTATTCCGTTGCATGGTTCTGGTAATGTTGATACTTGGATAAAGGAAAATTATTTGAAAGATTCCAATGTGAAATGTTTATATTTTAAAGATAGGGATGATGATGATGCCCCGACAATTGTTCAAGATAATAATGTAATCAAAACAAGCAAGCGGGAAATTGAAAATTATATACCGTTTACGGTTGTTGAAAACAGGTTTGATATTCAATTTACAGAGACCGAAAAACAAAATTGGGCAGATATAGATGTGGCTTCTGTTGTGGTAAATGACCACGGTGCAGTCAATACAGAAAACAAAAAAGCAGAACAAATTGTAAAAACTATCCTGCAAAGTAAAGATGTTTGGGACAACATAACATTTTCTGTAGCAGATTTTTCAGAGTTTCAAAACTGGTTTAACAAAATAAAAGTATTTTTTGATGCATAATACATGTTTTATTACCAACCCATCCTTTTTATGAAATTTGATACAGTTGCAGGGGATACAGACATCATTTTTGCTATTCTGTATTTGGTCATGCCTGTATCCAACCAATGTTTAATCTTTTTGGTATTGCGTGATAATTTCAATTTCTTTGATTGGGCTGCAAAGGGGCGTCCTAATCTTTTACCGGTTGCACGAATACTGTCCAGGGATGCTTTCGTTCGTTGTGATATTAAATTTCTCTCTATTTCAGCGGATAAACCGAACGCAAAAGCCATAACTTTACTTTGAATGTCGTTTCCCAATCTGTAATGTTCCTTTAAAGTCCATACCTGACAATTTTTATTTAAACAGGTTTCCAGAATCCGCATAACTTCCAATAACGAACGACCAAGTCGCGAAATTTCAGCAGCAATCAAAATATCACCGTCTTGTAATTCGTCTAGTAATTGCCCCAGTTTTCTTTTGTTTAGTGGTTTGCGTGATGTGATTGTTTCTTCTATCCATTTATCTATTTTTATACCGTTTTGTTCTGCAAATTGTTGAATTTCATAATGTTGATGTTCACAAGTTTGTTTATTTGATGATACACGAATATACCCAATAACTGCCATTTTTTTAATCCTTTGGTTGATAAAATGCTTCAATTTAATAGAACGATAAATTCAACATATTTTTTTCCTAATTTGAATTAGTCGCTGCAAAATTTATAACAATCAAAAAGCACTAGGAAACCAGCACATACAAGATATTTATACTGTTTTTATATCTGAACGAGGCGATTTATAAAACAATCGTTGGTTTGTGGAATATTGAAAAAGGAGTGATTATCAAAAAAGGAACACACTATGAAAAAACGCATATTTTTAACTTCTTTTGTCGCTTTGTCTATCACTAATGCCTATGGTGCTTTTGATTTTGATAATTATCAACCTGTTGCGTATAGTGCTGCTTATAACAAAGCGGCCTCAAGTGTATCAAGTATGGCAACCCCAACAAGTGGATACAATATGACTTTTGTGTCTGTGCCAGAATCAAATGCCGATTTTATATATTATACGTTAAATAATGATAATACGCTCAATTCACAATATTACTCTATTGATACAAACATCGCTAATACAAATTATATTGCATATTTTAATTATCCATATGCTTCTCAGGGTTATTATGGTTCTGCTAATTTTCAACAAGTTTCCAACGATGGTAACAGTGTTCCAAATTTAATTGCTATGTCTCATTTAGGGTATGGCAGAATTTTTGGGTGCGCTTTTGATTCAAATATACCAGATATACATACTTATAGAAGTAGCAATCAAAATGGATATGCTGAATTCATTGGTAATACAACGGCCGCCACAGAAAGAGACGCTATTTTTGCTGCAGATAACAATAACATACACGAAGTGTATTTAGATATTGCCAACAATACTTTTTTAGGTAGCCCATATTCTACGCAAGCAATAGTTTATGTATCATCACATGTACGAGATATGTATGTAGATTTCATTAATAATCAAACAGATAGTGACCGTACATCTACACGAAATTCAACGATACAGTTTTTTCGAAACGACTCTACAATTGATAATTTAAATTTTAACATGATTTTTAATAGAAAAAGAATGGCTTGTCCTTTCGGGTTATATAATCAAGGAACTATTACAAATTTAAATGCTTCGTTTATAGCAAATAGTAATGTTAGTAATTTGATTCATAATGCAGATACGGGTAGGATTTCAAATATATATGTTGAGCTGACAAACAATAATGGTAGTTCTTTATTTTATAATACTGGAACTATAAATAATGTAACGGGAAATTTTGTAAAAAATAATTCTTCTGGTGAGGGTGCGGTTTTAAAAAATTCTGGCAGCATCACAAATATTAACGCAAATTTTATTAACAATAGTCATAACAATACCTATAACGGCAATTACGGAACGTCTGGAGCGTTATATACCAATAATTCTTTAAACATTAGGGGGAATTTTATTAACAATACATTATATTGCAACCGCAATTATGGTTGTGAAGTTGCGACAAATAATTATGCTGGCGCAATTTTAAATGATGCTTCAGGAACATTGTATTTATATTCGGATATTGAAAATTATCGAATTTCAGGCAATAGTGTTATAACAAATACTGGTAGTGGCGAAGTTGTAATAGATAGGGGAATATATACAAATGGCAATATCGTTTTCAATAATAGTAATTTTACTAATTATATAGTAGATGATGAAGTTTATGGCGAAGCATATAATTTAAACATTGGTGGCGATAACACTGGATATACACAATTTAATAATGATATTTATAATGCGAATACAATTAATATTAATAACGGTAAAATGGTATTTGGCAAAACTCCTAATGATTATGCAGGAACAGTAGATATGGGGCATTTTGCGTCAACGGCTCCTGTTATGAGTTTAACAAACGGAACTTTTGATATTTCAAACGGATATACAGAAACAATAACTTTAAACAACATTGTTTCAACTGGTACCAATAACACAATAAAAATTGATTTGGATATAAATAACATCGTGTCAGATGTTATTGTTTCTGAAAACACAATACAGGGGCAAATAAATTTAGTTGTTAACGCATTATCAAATTTAGATTTGGACGATGCAATAATTTGGTTTGCATATGCTAATGATGATTCATCTAGCATTGCTTCTGCTGATACATTTGTTTTATCGGGTATAGATAATCTTAGTTATGATTTGGATATCGTGTTTGATGTAACAGAAACAAAATGGGGGTTGCAAAAAGACCCGAATTCAACATATGTTCCAGACGAGCCCGAGAATCCAAATAACCCAGACGAACCGGATAATCCGGACACCCCAGAGAATCCTGATGAACCCAATAATCCAGACGAGCCCGAGAATCCAAATAACCCGGACGAACCGGATAATCCAGACACCCCAGAGAATCCTGAAAACCCGGACAATCCGAATAACCCAGATGAACCAGAACAACCTGTTCAACCAAATATTCCTGTGTTGCCAGTGGAAGTCGTTCAAATGGCAGACTATACAGCAAAGATAGTCACTAATACTGTTCAAAAATTAACTAATTCTATGCAAAAACGTGTTGGTGAATTACAATGGTTATCAAAAGATACAGATAATCAATCTGATTTGAATAATGCTTTTTGGACACGTGGTATTCATAAAAACTTTGATGCAGATAATACTTCTGTTGGATTATCTGGTATAGAATTTGGTTATGACAGAGTTATATCATCCACAAATAATTATAAATGGTATATTGGTGGATTGGGATATGTTTCTGGTGGTGACAGTAAATTCAAAGATACCAAACTTGATATAAGTGGATACGGTTTAGGTGCTTATTTAATGGTGCTTGAAAAATCTGGTTGGTTTGCAGATGCTGTATTTAGACAACACTTTATCAATATGGAAATTTCAGATGTCAAAACTGATTATACGGCAAGCAGTTTGAATTTAGAAATTGGTAAAGAATTTGTGTTCGGTTCCAATAAATTAAAATGGTTTATGAAACCGTCATTGGAAGGGACTTACATTTCAATATCCGGAACAGACATTGGTTCTTTCAAAGTCCAAGACACAACATCCAGTATGGCATCATTGTCTGTATTGGCAGGTCCAAGATGGGATTTTGCAAGTGGCAGAAAATTACAAGCATATGGTAAAGTTGGATACACTTTGGATGCTTCTGATGATGTAAATGTTATTATAAATGGTGTTAATACAAAACAAGCAGTTGCAACAAATACAACTGAAATAGGTATTGGTTTTGGTTATCGTGGTATTGATAATGCAACAAATATATACATGGAAGCATCATATATTACCGGAACAGATTATTCAGAAATATCTGGTAATCTTGGATTAAGGTATGCTTTTTAAACCAGAATATGAATGCCCTTGTATTACATTGATACAAGGGTGTTTTTATGTTTTTTGTCGCTCATGGCTTGAAAAAAACGCTATTTATGTGTGTTTTAAACAACATCATAGAGTGTGATGAAAGGACCATTTTTGGATAAAATACTATATAAACTATACCGATTAAACAGTTTATTGTGTATCACGCTGTCAAAACAGAGTGCGGTTTCATATTTAATTTAAATCTTCTGGTCCATACTCCGACTTAGACTGTTTTATAATATTCTCTATGAGTTTTTTATTTTTATTAAAATCTTCTATGTTTTTCAATCTTATGTAATACTCTCTCCATTGTGGTCTATAGGAAATGTCTATGTTGGCTTTATCTATTTCATCAGATATTTCGGAAATTTCACCACTTTTTGTGCAGATATATACAAAATTTTTCTTCGGCTTAAACCAGACAAAATTACGAGCAACACCATTTTTATTTAAACCAATATAATATTTATTATATTTTACTTCGTAATCAGCAACAATATCCCCAAGATTTTTAAATATTTCATCAAATAAATGCAACATTTTAGGTGTAGAGCGTTGTTCCCAATATTTTCTGTCTGCTGGTTCTGTATCTTTATCTTCTTCCTCTTCGCCCCATTCTCGTTGGTCTAAAACTTTCGTAAATGCTAATGATACATCGTTCCCATTTTTATATGCCGACATTTGTAAAGCGATGATTGGTATATTGCGATTAAACAATTGTATAACATTATTAAACCTGCCTGTTATATTTTCGGCTACGATAACAGCTATATGATTCCATTTTGGGAAACGCCGGCGTTCACTATCCCAATATTCTATTGTTCGGATGATATGACTTGGGTCTGTTGCACCAAGTTGAATTTCTACTTCATATCTAGTGTGAGAATCTTCATCCTGTAATAAAACATCTAATCTACCACCAGTTGGCTGCACCTTTTCTCGTTGAACTGGTTCCAATTCCCCAAGTCCAAGGCAAGAAGGGTCATCAAATATAAATTTTTGAATTGCTGCTTCGTTTACCGCTTTATTATCTTTTAACGAAATGCTTTCTATCTTTTTTAATGCCATTTCTCAATCCTTTTGATCAACACTTAATGTATTATATCACATATTTGGATTTATTCCTACTTTCATGTAAATGTAAAAATTCAGCCTAGCCGACGACCACAATTCCCAAAATTTGATAAAAATTAGTAAAAAAACCTAGTTTTTTGCGTTTTTTTGCTTCCGGAATGAATATTTTTGCGTATTTTTCCAAAACATCACGCCATAATTACTATGCAAACCAAATAGTTAACACATTGAAAAAAGGATAAAAATGTTAAAAAATTACAAAAACTGGTTAATTCAAAAAGGTTATTCTACTACTACGCAGAATAACAAACCATCGACCGTGTATGACTATATGACATCTTTGGTTAGAGTGTGTCATTGGGAATCAAAGACGATTGAACAGTTGGCGGAATCTATTTCAACGATATTACCGCAATATACAATCGGTGAACATTCTGCGCGTGGCCGTATGAAAAGCCGTGCTGTTCGTTGCAGTGTTAGGGCTTTCTCTAAATTCTTAATTGAAACACAGGTGGCGTAATGAACACGAATAAGATTGCTGAATTAAACGATAAACTGCGTCAGAATCTTTTTAACCCTGGTAAAGATAAAGTGATTTTGACGCAGGGTGTTTCAAATTTACCGTTTGATGAACAGTTGCGAATTTTGATAAAGGTTAAACTGTTCAATAATTTCAATGAAGGTAATGACCCGTATCAAGAACATGATTTTGGAATGATAGAACACAGTGAATTGAAATACTTCTTTAAAATTGACTATTACGATACATCAATGGAATACGCATCTGATGACGCAAGTAATCCAGATATAACAACTCGGGTTTTAACCATTATGCGTGCAGACGAATATTAAACCAAAGGATATATTATGATTGCTTATGTTAAGAAAATTTATAATTCGGTATGGGTTTATGATGAAACAGGTAAGCCACTTTTCAATAAATGTGGTGAATTGGTTGGATATACCAGCGCAACAGTCAGTATCAAAAGTAATTCTGGCACGGTATGGACTTTTGATTCAAGTGGGAGATGTCTTTTCAGTAGATAAAAATTAAACCCGCTGATTTGTTTCAACGGGTTATTTTTTACCATAATTCCAAATTTGGTCCAGGATTGCCCCAATTTGATTTGACTTATAACTTATACCCGGTTGCTGATTGGGGCGACCATACTTGATTTATGTGATTGTATGATGCCGTCAAACATTGGATGTAGCATTTTTGGGTGGCTGTTGTTTTAGCGCCAATTTAAACGCTTCCAT
Organism: Alphaproteobacteria bacterium; assembly: GCA_046881825.1. Classification (GTDB taxonomy): domain Bacteria; phylum Pseudomonadota; class Alphaproteobacteria; order Rs-D84; family Rs-D84; genus Enterousia. The sequence continues at coordinate 8,343 of JBKSMS010000002.1, forward strand.
CTGTCTGCGCGTTGGCATTGGGCCTTCTTCCAATTCCAATTTTTTACGCCATTCTTCGTTTTTGCGTTCACGCGCTTCTTTTGCCAAAATGTTACGCAGCTCCAGTTTTTCTTTGTGTTTGCGCTGGTTAAAATCCCAACTGCTTTCAATTGTCATACCGTCTTTACAGCCGCGTTGAATTTCCGATAATTTATACGGTTCAAACGCATCCAGGGTATTTTCGTCTGTCAACCCCAGGTTGTGCATATATATGTCTTTCACCAATTGGTCGCAAGAATCATCAAATTCATAAAAATTATCATGCAATTCCTGTATCAACCAACGATATGAAATCGTTTTGCAAACATCTTTGGTTATACACGAATCCAATACATTTTTTATGGGATATGTAAGTTTCATACCTTTGTCGCCATTTTCATCGGTGCCATTAACCAGACAATCAAGCTTTTTCATTAAAACATTATAAAGCATTGCGCCTTTGGTTCGTGTGTCAGCAGAAACCAAAATCGGATGTTCTTTTGCCTTTTTTTCTTCTTCAACCATTTGATTTAATGGTTCTATCCAAGAATAATCCGGCATTGTTATATCTGATTCTTGTGTTTCAGTGTCGTCTGGAATTGGCTCAAGGTCAAAAAATGGTGCCAAAGCATTGTAAAGGTCCGTTTTTGAAACCTTGATATTTTCTTCGTCTTTGGTGTTTTCATTATTATATTTCACCATAATTTTAAGATATTGTTCACCGTTTACACGATAGTTTTTTGTCGTGCCTTTATAATCCAATAATTCCAACAGGTCTTCTTCAACCAAACAATCCAATGCTGTCCGAATTGCTTCTTTGCGTTCAGATGTAATGGTTTGTTTACTGTATGTGCCTTTGATACAATTATATATATCGTGCGGAGCGAAGATTTTTGTTGCTGTTAATGTCCGTTCATCAGTATCATTTACAAAACCAAACTGTTCGGTCAAAAAAGTAATTATGTTTGATATCGCCAACGGATTGACACGATTTTCGTTATAGGCAGAAACAATGCCATACAAATCATAATAATGGTCGAAACATGGTAATGAATTAAAAATATTGGTTATTATTTTGTTCAAAGTTCCGGATTCCAACGGTCTGCCCCCTAATCTGTCGCCAAATTTAATAATGGAAACGCGGCGTTGTTTTAAACTTATCATGTCATTTGATGTAAAAATGTTGTTCGTGTTGACATTATAATTGTATGCCTTTTTATTTTTAGGGTTAATTTCAACATCACCGCCATTAACGATGGTTAATAATTTTTCACGGTCAATATCTGTTGGTTTTACTTCATCAAAATAATTTAAATGACTTTTCCAAACTTGTTCTTCGTGTGTTGATTCCAAAATTTTACCAGATTGCGCCTTAAAAACAGTTCCATATTGTGATTCCACATTACAAATGGCTCTAGCGGTTGCAGATTTACCGTTGCGCGCAACCCCATTGAAAAAGATACAGGTTTTATCATTTTCTAAAATTTCATCATCCCGAGAATATTTAAGTTGCATCAAAAAACAAACCAATGCCAGATAACTATTTTTATCAACAATGTTTAACCGAAGCAGGTTCGACACCAAATTATCAATGTTTGGAACAGAATTAGCCTTGGCTTGCACAATATTTGCTTTGATTTGTGCCTGTTTAATTGTTGTTTTATACAATTCCGCTTTATCCGCAATTCGTTCCACAGTTCTTGGTTGGCATTCAATTAACCTTGCAATGCGCTCTGTTACAGTGTGTTCTCCATCTTCGTCGACAATCGTAATAGGTTCATCTTTAAATGTATTCATTACGACATCGTATGCGATTGCTTGATTAAATTCGATATTATTTTTTGCACAATAGTTAGCAATTTTGCCTTCCATCGCATTGGTTAAACTAATTTTATTATACGACATTTCAACAATTCCTATGTTTATAAAAGCAATCCCCAGAGTTTCGGAAGCCGTTTGGTGGCAAACTTCTGGGGATTCATTGTTGAAACCTATAAAAGTCCTGTCCAAACCATTTCCGCACCATTTAATCATCGCTTTTTTTCAACAATGCCCGACCAAATGGTATAAAATTTCTTTTACATCTGTGTTTTGCACATTATTTTTCTTGTTTCGGTGGCAGGTAAAACCTAGCCCCCTTAATATATAGAACTGTTAAAAATTCAAATTTTTTCGAAAAATTTTAATTTTTTTGTTATTTTTTTGAAAAAGGGGTCGCCACCGGTAATTTTTTATTTTTGAAATTTTCGCCATAATTGATTTGTTTTTTATTATTTTAAGAAAAGAAAAAATATAATTTATATAGTATAAACAAACGGTTGTGGGAATTTTGCGGCGGGGGTTTTATAAAATATTTGCGTGTTTACCCTGTGTGTGGGGTGAAAAAGCAGTATCAGACCACGACCGTAGTGACACAGTTATTGTAACATGTTATATTTGTTTTTTGAAAAAATGGGGGGATTTTTTTATGCCACTTACTTGTGGAAAAAAATGTCGTTTTGTGATATAATTACTTAGATTGAAAGAATGGAGAGAATTATGTGCAGGGTACTTTTATCTATTAACCCAGAATACGTGGAAAAAATTTTCTCTGGCGAAAAAGAATTTGAATTTCGTAAAAATCGTTGTAAATCTGATGCGAACAAAATGGTGATTTATTGCACTTCGCCGGTCATGAAAGTTATTGGCGAAGCTGATATTATTGAAATTATAGAAGATACACCTGCAATGGTTTGGAAAAAAACAAAGGAAAAAGCCGGTGTTTCGAAAGATTTTTATGATTCTTACTATTCTGGTCGTTCAAAATCCGTGGCTTATAAATTGGCAAATATAAAAAAATATAAACGGCCGAGAACATTGAGTTCCTTTGGTGTTTCGGCAGCGCCACAATCTTTTGTTTATTTATCCAGATAAATATTATTTTCTACCTTGATTTTTGCATGCTTTTAACTAAATATTACCTGTAATAGGATTTTATTTATATGCCAAAAGTATTGCTTGATACAAATATTATTATATATAGAGAAACGGATTGCATCTTGAATCCGAACACTCCAGATTTGTTCAATTGGTTGGATAAATTGCATTACGATAAATATATTCATCCTATATCGGAACAAGAAATTGCACAATATAGAGATGTAGCAAAAAGGAATGTAATTTTATCAAAAATAGGTTCGTATAATAAACTAACTGCTCTGGCGCCATTAGCAGAACAAGTATCTAATTTATTAAAATCAGACAAAGATATCAACTCTCAGAATGATACTAAAATTTTAAATGAATTATATTGCGGCAGAGTCGATATTTTTATAACGGAAGACCGTGGATTATATTATAAAGCACAACGTTTGGGTATTGCTGACAAAGTCTTTTCAATAGAAAGTTTTTCAGAAAAGATGTTATCTGAACACCCAAATTTAATAGATTACACCGTACTGGCCGTAAGAAAAAAGAAAATTGGGGAAATAAATATAAGAGATGAATTTTTTGACAGTTTGCGAGAAAGTTATGAAGGTTTTGATGCTTGGTTAAACAGAAAATCCCAAGAAGATGCATATGTTTGTTATCTGGGTAATGAATTAAAAGCTTTTCTATATTTGAAAGAAGAAAATGAAGATGAAAATTATTCAGATATAGAACCAGTATTGCCACCAAAGAAACGATTAAAAATCGGAACATTTAAAGTAGCTATGAACGGATTAAAGCTTGGTGAAAGATTTTTAAAGATAGCGTTTGATAACGCTATTAATATGAATGTAAATGAAATCTATGTAACAATATTTGATTCTGATGAAAACGACTTACCTAAACAAGCGTTAGTTAAACAATTACAAGATTTTGGTTTTTATCGTTGGGGTACAAAAAATAATGGTGAAGGTGTTTATGTTCGTGAGATGGTAAAAACATTTGATACAACAAACCCTAAACACACGTTCCCATTTTTTAATAAATACGCCCATTCTTATATTTGTCCAATATATCCGCAATATCATACATCTTTACTTCCTGATTCAATATTGAATAACGAATCCCCGTATAATTTTCAAGAAAACGAACCATTCAGAAATGCAATTACAAAAGTGTATATTTCAAGATCTATTTTTAAAGATTTACAACACGGGGACAATATCATTTTTTATCGTACTGGGGGATTATATCAGGGTGTTATCACAACAATAGGTGTAGTTAACAGGGTATTGCATCCGAGTACATTAGAAGAATTTAAAGATTGTTGTAAACGCAGAACCATTTTTACTGATTATGAATTGGAAAGACATTGGAATTATAATACTAGATATAGACCTTTTGTTGTTGAATTCTTATATACTTATTCTTTTCCTATCCCGAAGGTCAATTTGAAAGCGTTATGTGATGCAGATATTTTATCTATTGAAAATATGCCAAGAGGTTTTTACCTTATTTCTCAAGATAAATTTGATAAAATATTACAAATGACAAGAACAGATACGCGTTACGTGGTCGAATAACAAGACGTATAAATTTTTACTGAATATTGTACGCTAGCTATTGGGTTTAAAAATAATTACTGAAGAGAGCATAGGTAAAAAGTAGTCCTACGCGTAAAGGCCAATATTTTTATAAAGCAGATATATAACAGGACTAAGGTTAATGGGTGTTAGGTGTAAAGAGATACCGGATAACCACCATGGCATACCCCAGACGGCACATACCCAGCCGGAGCAGACATATGGCATACCGGAACACCCGCTGCAAAATCATAAAATAAATTACAACGGGTATTTAT
>JBKSMS010000003.1:0-10388 GCA_046881825.1 Alphaproteobacteria bacterium
CTTTGGAGGGGGTGCCCGCAGGGCGGGGGAGGGTTAGGTAGCGAACACTCTGGAATTAACCCTCCCTCACCACTTCGTGGTCCCCTCCCTCACAGAGGGAGAACAAAACAGACAATTCCCCCTTCGCGTAAAGCTTCGGGGGACACACCAAAAAAGGAGAAAAAATATGTCAATAAAATTTGTCAAGCTGAAACCCGCGGAACTCTACACACACACACACACACACACACACACATGTAGTTTGCTACTGAGCTTTTTGTCAATAATATTAATTTCCGCACCGGCTTTTTCTCGTGCAACAGATTCATCTTCTTATGTAACAAATTCATCGCAATGCGATAATGATGTTTTATCAACATATACGGGTCCCGCAAATTTGACTGCAAATTGGACGGGAAACACAATAAATGTGACCTGGTACAATGACGATACACAATATGCGTCTAATTCATGTACATACGGTGGCAATTTAACAATGCCAAGCGGTATTCCACAAAAAACAGGATATACATTTAAGGGTTGGCGGGTAAAACAAGCAGATACATCATGTTTTGCGAGTCAGGTATGCAGCCTTAACGGCAGCGCGGTAAACGGGTTAACATACAACACGAATGATTCCACCACAGGTGGATGGTACAGTCATGACGGACAGAATAAAAGAAATGAAAGTACATACGGATTATCCGTTGGTGGATGGGCGGTAAAAGATACCAGTGGCGGAATAGTGAAGGGAATCGCAAGTTGCAACAGCACCATACCAACGATAATGGATACAGTAATGGAAGGGATGAGTAACGGAACGATGACGGAAGAACAAGCATTAGCAGCGGTATATGGTAGTTGTGAGAGTGATGCAATAAAGCCCGGAAACACATTCATCAGCAGCAGTACGGGACAATACTGTTGGTGTAAAATGGAAAGTTACACACCATCTGGTGGCAGTGCCTGTAATGTCGCGTCCCCTTCGTGGGTGTTCTACTACGACTACGAGTCCGCGTCTAATTGCGCGTACTACTGTGCGGACGACTGCGCGTACGACGTCTTGCACTTCGCCGATTTCCGTCGGGCGGTGTTCGGGGTCGCTGGCGATAATGTTTCCCCGGAACCTGGCGGCGGTGGCGGTGATTACGAACAATAACAAGGGAAAATGGTTCCGGGGTCAATAGGACGAAGCCCCCGCCCGGGACGGAAAGCGGAAGACGGAATGCGCGGGGGTTCGGGGGTGTCCCCCGGGGAACCCCCCTCCGGCTGGCGCCGCACTCCCCCAGTGGGGGAGAATTCGAACTCGACGGGTAACAGATTTTTTAGTTATGTGTTTTATTCCAGAATACATAATCAAAAAATCTGGTTAAAGATTTTTTGGGAATGGTTCCGCCATATGGAACTGGGCTGCATTGCCGTGATTCAGTTGGGTGCGTTTTGTTCGATGTCGCGTCCCCTTCGTGGGTGTTCAACAACGACAACGAGTCCGCGTCTAATTGCGCGAACAACTGTGCGAACAACTGCGCGAACAACGTCATGAACAACGCCGATTTCCGTCGGGCGGTGTTCGGGGTCGCTGGCTCCTGTTGGGACAAAGTTTTGCTAACCTGCGGGACAAAGTGTAGAAACACTTTTCAGATGTGAAAAAGTCATCTGTTTTCTATGCCTTTGAAACATTAGGTGGGGCGGTGTAGCCTGTTTGAACATGAATAATGTTCTTACTAACATAATACGCAGGGGGCGCTTGGGCTGGTAGGGGCACGGGCTTTCGAACGTTCGGGGCGCCCAATTTAAAAAAGGTTAATTGTATCATGACAATAGATGAAATAAATAAACTGCAAAAAGAAAATTGTGAAAAATTTTCTGCGTTTGCTAAAAATAAACTGCCGATGCCAGGAAATAAAAAATATTTGGACCAAATTTTGAACCGTGAAATTTTTGTAGTCGATTTTCGCGTGACGGAATCTAAACATCGTCAAAATTCAAAATGCTTGCAGATTCAATTCTTGCTTGATAGTGAGGTTTGTGTCGCCTTTACCGGCAGTGTCGTGCTGTTGGACCAGATTACTTCGTCAAAAGATAAATTGCCTTTTGTCGCAACATTAACAAAAATAGATAAATATTATACATTGTCATGAAGACATATAAAAATCTTTGGAATTCTTTCGTGTCAATGGATAATCTCAGGTTGGCTGCTAAAAAAGCAATAAAACATAAAAAAAATAAAAAGGCAGTTCAATACTTCTTGCAACACCAAGATGAATTATTAAAAAAATTACAAGACGATTTAATCAATAATAAATTCAAAACTTCAAAATATAAAATTCGAACTATCTATGAACCAAAAAAACGCGATATTTATATTTTACCGCTTTACCCAGACCACATCGTTCATCATGCAATTATAAATATCGTCGGTCCAATTTGGCAATCAACTTTTATAAACGATTCGTATGCTTGTATCCCAGGTAAAGGTTTACATGCCGCATCTAGGCGCGTTATGCATTTTATTCGTAAATATAAATATGTTTTACAATGTGATATAAAAAAATTTTTCCCATCCATAAATCATCAAATTATGTTCAATATCGTGAAAAAGAAAATAGGCGATAAAAAATTATTACATGTCTTGCGCGAAATTGTCTTTTCTGTCGGTGGGGGTAAAAATCTTCCGATTGGTAATCTGACTTCTCAATGGATGGCAAATGTTTACTTGAATCAAATGGACCATTTTATCAAAGAAGTTTTACAATGTCGTGCTTATATCAGATACTGTGATGATTTCCTGATTTTTGATGATGATAAATCAAAATTGCACAATGCAAAAAAGAAAATAGAATTTTTTATATCAAATAGTTTGGCATTGATGTTTTCTAAATCTGTGGTCTTCCCAGTCAAAAGCGGTGTGCAATTTGTAGGATACAGACATTTTAAAAAATTTATAATTTTGCGCAAATACGGTGTCAGAAAAATCTGGCACCGCATACTTAACATTTTAAAACATTACGATTTCAGTGATAACGCAATCGGACAACTGGCGGCATTGCACGGGTGGATAAGATGGTCGTGCAGTTTTAACTTTAAAATGTCTGTGTTCAAAATGACCTTGCGCTTGCAACCGACAATGCAATATTTCATTTGTCAAAAATTTTTTATATCTTAAACCCAGACCCCATGATGTTTTGGATTATTGTGATGCATTGGTTTGTTATTTCGTTTTCTGCGGCGGATAAATAATCGCGCGGATTAAAATCATTTTTGTGTTTGGATAAATATTCGCGCACCGCGCTGGTGAATGCCAGACGCAAATCTGAATCAAAGTTGACCTTTGCCACATGCAGTGAAATTGCATGACGAATTTGCGCTGGTGAAATCCCAATAGCGTTTTTTATATTGCCACCGAATTTATTTATATTGTTTACATATTTTTGCGGTATTGTTGAAGCGCCATGTAAAACCAATGGTGTATTTGGGATGTTTTTTGCAATTCTTTCCAAAATATCAAATTGCAGCGATTCATTTTTTGTTTTTCTTTTATAAGCGCCATGTGATGTTCCGATTGCAATCGCCAGTGAATCGGTTTTTGTTTGCTTAACAAAATCATAAACTAAATCTGGGTCGGTAAAAGCATGTGATTTAGATTTTGTGTTTTTGTCTTCGATTCCTGATAGTATACCCAATTCTGTTTCAACAGAAACATCAAATTTATGTGCATACTCAGCAACGCGACGCGATATTTTTATATTTTCTGCCAATGGCAGGACGGAACCGTCAAACATCACCGATGAAAAACCAAGTTCTATGGCGTGTTTGCAAGATTCAAAACTGTGTCCATGGTCCAGGTGTAACGCGATTTGATTCTTTTTGTATTTTGCCCCCTGTATCATTCCCATCAGCATATCTTTGCCCATATATTCCAATGCACTTTCGGATACAGCCAATATAATGGGGCTTTGTGTGATTTCTGCCGCCCGCAATATCGCGTTTAATGTTTCCATATTATAAAAATTAAAAGCCGGCACTGCATATCCATCGCGCAATGCCCGTGTCAGTAATCTTTTTGTGTTGGATAAACCAAAATCTGAATAGTGCATATCAAAATCCCCCTGGTTATTAGCATATTATATCATAAAAAAGCCCTTGTGTGGTGTTTTTTATATAAATCTTGACAATCGATGCATTTGTGTAAAAATTTAGGTAACGAATCGGGACAGCAGAGAGACAACCTATAAGGAAAACAAAATGAATAAAGTTTTATTGTCAATATTGGGTTTGACTTTGATTGCTGGCTGTTCTGGCTATGATTATTACAAAACAGATTTGCGCTATCGTCAAGATGGCAAAGATTGCATCTATTATTACAATGAAAAAGGCGACAAATTCAACAGCGAAATTCGCTCTTTGAAAGATGCTAAGAAAATTGTTTATCGTGACACAAAATGTGAAGATTTGTACAATGGCGATACTTTCGGTTTCGAACGCAACGATCGCAAAGCTATTGTTCCTGTTTATACGGAAGAAAAAAATGCAGAACCAAAATGTGGTTGCATGATGTGTGGTAAAAAACGCACATTGAATAAAAGATATGTGATTGTCCCATCTTATGCAGGGTAATTCAAAAAAAATAAAAATGCGCCGAATTTAACTTCGGCGTTTTTTTATTTGTTTATGTCCTTTTTTTGTGATAAAATAATAAAAAAAGAAAGGAGTTTTTTAATGAAAAAAGTTATGAATAAAATTAGTTTTGCCTTAATCGGTTTGATGGTTACTATGCCTGGTTTTTCGGATACTTCGGATAAATTGAATAGTTTGAACGCTGCACCTTATTGTGATTTATTCACAAGATTGCATGATATATTCAGGGTTTTACAGATATTGGCATTCGTTGGTGCCGCGTTCTATATCGCCGGTTGGGCTTGGGATTTTATATCCAAAGGTGAAGCCAAGATGGACGATTTAAAAAAGAAAGGAACAGGTTTGTTGGTTGGGTTCTTGTTGCTGTTCATGATTGGGGTTGTTTTAAGCTTTGTATTGTCAGCAGCAGGGATGAAAATTATAGGATGTGAGGTATTGACAAAATGGTAATTTAAAAAAGCACCGGTCTATGAAAAATCGTCCCGCTGGGACGATTTTTTTGTTGTTAAATATTCATAATTATTTTTTTGAATCATCTATGTTCGCCAGGGAAAATAATACAGATGATATTAATGATTGGTATGGAACATGTTGGGCGTCTGCCAGCTCTTTAATCTTTTCCAAAATTTGATGTGGAATACGCATATTGATAACGCAATCTGATTTATTAAAAGCACGATAAGCAGCATATTCTTTTAATAAACTTTCTATGTTCATCACAAACAATTGTTGCATTACATTAGGCATAGACAATCTCCTATACTATCGTGATTACAAGTGACTATATCATTGTATTTACATTTGTCAATACATTTGTGTTTGCACCTGTAATGGCGCAGGTATTGGCTCTTGTGTTGATTTTTGTATGGCTATTATTTTTTTGATTTTTTACATTAGTGTGTTAAAATCTTTATATACTTAATTTGTTTTAAGGAAAGGATTTTATATGCGTAAAATTATATCTTGGGTTTTTGCAATCATTTCATTTGTGTTTGTATCAAATGCAAATGCAGAATTGCATGTTGATGTAGTCGCGGGTGGTGTTAACCCGATATCTATTGCGGTGCAAAAATTTGAAACATCTGGCGGTGTATCTTCATCTGATGCAAAAATGTTGCGTGAAGTTGTTGAAAACGATTTAAAACGCACTGGTCTTTTTCATATAGTAAATCATGACGCCTTTCCAGAATTTGTCAAAATGAACGAAATGCCAAATTTCACCAGTTGGGCTGCGATAAAAGCAAAGGCTTTGGTTCAGGCATCTGTTAAACCAGAAGGCAAAGATAAATATAAATTGGAATTTTATCTTTGGGATGTAAATGGCAAAGAACAGATAGAAGCGCAAAGTTTGGTTGCTTCAAAAAAATCGGCGCGTCGTCTTGCTCATATTATGGCGGATGCTATTTATGAAAGATTAACGGGAGAGGTTGGCTATTTCGATACCCAGATAGTGTTTATCGCTGAAACTGGTTCTGTCAGTAATCGCGTAAAGCGTATGGCAATAATGGACCAAGATGGATATGGTATGCGTTATTTGTCTGATAAAAATACTTTTGTAATGTCGCCACATTTTTCGCCGAATATGTCTACGGTCGTATTTTTGTCTTATCGTAATGATGACCCAATGGTTTGGGTGTTGGATTTAGAAACAGGTGACCAGACGAAGTTGGGCAATTTTGGCGGTATGAGTTTTGCACCACGTTTTTCACCTGATGGGAACAAGGTTGCTTTGTCTTTGGTTAAAAATGGGGTTACGAATATTTATGAATATGATATTACGACCAAGGGGTTGCAACAGTTAACTTTTGGCAAGCATATTGATACCAGCCCTTCTTATTCCCCAGACGGAAGATATATGGCGTTTAATTCTGATTCATCTGGTTCGCAACAGATTCATGTTCTTGATTTGCAAACAGGAAAGCAACAAAGAATTACATTTGGGGCGGGACGTTATGCTACACCTGCGTGGTCACCAGATGGACAATTTATTGCTTTTACAAAAATGGCAGATGATACATTTTATATCGGTATCATGAATCCAGAAGGCAGACATGAAAAAATACTGGCGGGTGGCTGGTATATGGAAGCACCATCTTGGGCACCTGGGTCGCGTCGTATTGTTTATTATGAAACAGAACAAACTGCGGATGGCGAAGAAAGAATTAGTCATATTCGCAGTGTCGATATTACTGGACAGAATATATATGATATTGATTTAAAAGACGGTCTTAACGGGACAGAACCAACATGGTCACCTAAATTGTCATGATAAGAAAATTTTTACTTTTTGTCATAGCTGGTTTTGTAGTGCAAAATTCTTTTGCAACACCGGTTGTCGTTAGATACATTGTTGACGGGGATACTTTTATTGGTGATGTATTGTTGGATAAAGGTGTCAAAGTTGAATCTGTATCAATTCGACTTCGTAATGTAGATACGCCAGAAATTCATGGCGAATGCGATGAAGAAATAAAACGCGCAGAATATGCAAAACAAAGATTAGAAGAATTGATACCTGTTGGTTCAACTGTGGAAATAAGCAATATCAAAGATGATAAATATCCTGGGCGCATAGATGCCAATGTTTATGATGCGGCTAATCGTGATATAGGGTGGGTTTTGGTTCGCGAAAAAGTAGGGCGCGAATATCACGGTGGAAAAAGACAATCGTGGTGTAAAAATTAACAGCTGTGCCGATTAATGGCTTCGCTTATTTCGTCCAATGTTGCAGTTGATGGTAATTCGTGTTCAAAGTAAATTTGCGCAGTCCCTGGTTGTGTTCTGCCGCGTTTCGGCCAATAAAGCCCTGTATCCACCCCAACGGGCATAATCGGCAATTTTAAAGAATTTGCCAAGAATAACAATCCGCGTTTTAATTTGACGCGTTGATTTGGGGCGACACGCGTGCCTTCGGGAAATATAATAAGTGTCATGCCTTTCATAATATTTTCTGTGACTTTTTCAGCCAATTCGTGCATGTTTGTGGCGCCACGTTTACGGTTGACACCGATAAGACCAATTCTTTTAAAAGCCCATCCATAAATTGGTATCCATAATAATTCGCGCTTTATTATAAAAAAGTAATTCGGGACATGGGTGACCAGAATTGCGACTTCGAACATGGACATATGTTTTGCAGCAACAATTGCGCGCCCGTCAAGTCTTTGGTTTATATTGTGTTTAAAAGGTATTCCGTTTTCATCGTCTTGTAATGGATAGTGTATTTCGTATTTTACTTTTGCAATAGTGCGCGCCCAAAACAATACACCCCATGCATCAGCCAATATAAATTTGCGTTCTAATTTTTGTGAAATTAATCCAACAAGTAATAACGGGGACCACAATACAAACCATAAAAACAGAACCGATTTAAAAACAATATCCCTTAACATTTTAACTTTCCCTTATTCCAAAAAGTGTCACGATATATTTTATGTATTCCAATCCCCACCGTTTAACGCGCATCGGTGTTGACATTCCTGTTAAAGATGCAGGGCATGGAACAATATCAGTATCTGGCAACACATCGCGCAAAAGATATAATGAACGATTCATGTGATCTTCGGTAGTTATAATAACAATACGATTTAGATTTTTTTCCGTAACTATATGTTTTATAGCCAAAGCATTTTGATATGTAGATTTAGATTCTGTTTCGATGCTGACATGTTCGCGGTCGCTTATTTTATGAGCCCCAGCGCCAATGATATACAATTCGCCATATTGTAAATCGTCCAATTTTTTCATTGCGTATGGAATACGACGTTCGTCACCTGTTAATACAAATATAGTATCGTTTTGCATTAATGATTCGCATCTTGGTGGGGTCACAGATTTGAACATAATTCCACCAAACACGAAACAGCAAAGCAACACAAAAGAAGCAGGAATATATTTTATCATTTGCCAGCCAATAATTTTAATGTTGTTCTTTTGGTTAAATATACAGCAAAAATAACTATGAATACAGGCAAAGCACAAAGTGCGATTATATCAATCCCAGATAATGTTAATGTTGCCAATAATCCAACGCGCGCAGAATGTGCTGTGGATAAAATCAATCCCAAAATTGGTATCGCGACAACAAAGCCAATCAAGCATGCAATCGCGCTTATTTTTGCGACCATGATTTGCATTTGGTTTGCGATGAATTTATCAGTTGCGCCAACCTGGTTTAATATTTCCAATTCGTGTTTATGCAACAGGGCGATATTGCGCGATATACATGATACACACACACCAATCGAAGCCAACATCAACACCATTATAAATATAGTTATAGATACCAGTTTCCATCCAGCAGATATAGAATTTTTTAATGCGGCAGAATGAGGAATAAATTTCGCTTTTTGTGAAATTTTTTCGCCGATTATTTTCATATCGTTGGCAGATTTAAATTTTACTTCGAACATTTGTGGCAAATAATTTGAAATCTTTGCGCCACTGGACACCCAAGATTTCATCATGCGTTCCATTTCTGATTTAGAAATTTCTTTGACCGATTCGATTTTTGATGTGTTTTCTTCAAATATCTTTTTTATATTTGCAGTATTTTCAGTGTTCATAACCTGAACCGTGGCATATCTTTCCCATGCGTTATTCCAACGCATAACCCCAGTTCCAACAGACAACGCAATACCCAATGCCAGCACAGACAAAAAAGATAAAACAGATATAACAACCGTCATAAATATAGACTGTTCACGAACGATAGAAAATACCAGTTTTGTTTTTTTCATTTGTCTTTTCCAATTTCTTCAAGTTGTTTCGAAAGGTCTGCAAAATAATTTTGTGGTTGCGGTCCCTTCCATCGGCGAAGTGATTCTGTTTTATCAGCCGCACCCGCAAAAGTGACATGATGATTATCGACAGTAATCACCGGGAATTTATATGTTTCTAATAACTTTTTATTGTGTGTTGCCAATATGACTGTTGTGCCCAACATTTTATTCATTTGAATAAATAATTCCATTAACCGCGAAGCATTTTCATCATCCAAATTTCCAGTTGGTTCGTCTGCGATTAAAATTTCAGGTTGAATAATAATGGCGCGCGCAACAGATACGCGTTGCTGTTGTCCGCCACTAAGTTCCATTGGATACATATTTGCGAATTTACCCAATCCCACCCATTCCAGGGTTTTTGTCACCAACTTTTTAATTTTATCATTTGAAAACCCGCGCACGCGCAACGGTAATGCAACATTATCAAATACCGTCATATGGGATATCAAAGAATAAGATTGAAATACAATAGCCATTTTGTGACGCAAAGCAGAAATATCATCCCGTGATAATTCGTTACATTCGCGACCAAACAGACGAATTGTTCCAGATGCTGGTTTATGTAATTGATAAATCAAGCGCAACAAAGTTGTTTTTCCCGCGCCACTGGCACCAGTTAGAAAATAGAAAGCACCGTTGCTTATGTTAAAAGATACATCGTTTAACACATCGTGTTTTCCATCATAATTTGCGGATACATTTGCAAAAGATATTATTGTCTTGTCTTCCATAGCCTATGTATCATAGTAAAAAAAATTATTTCGGGCAAGGCATTTATTGGATATAAAGGTTTTATAAAAAACACTTTTCATAAAATTTAAAATATGATAGAATAGGGATAAGAATAATTCCCCCTTTGGAGGGGGTGCCCGCAGGGCGGGGGAGGGTTAGGTAGCGAACACTCTGGAATTAACCCTCCCTCACCACTTCGTGGTCCCCTCCCTCACAGAGGGAGAACAAAACAGACAATTCCCCCTTCGCGTAAAG
>JBKSMS010000004.1:0-31965 GCA_046881825.1 Alphaproteobacteria bacterium
CCGACCGGACTCCCCCCAAGGGGAGAATTATTCCCCCTTTGGAGGGGGTGGTGCGAAGCACCGGGGGAGGGTTTTATCCTCATCACTCCTATTCTATCATATTTTAAATTTTATGAAAAGTGTTTTTTATTATAAAAAAACACCCCGTGGTAACCGCAGGGTGTCGTAGGTCGGAAGGAAAACATGACCAATCTTCAATACATAGTATATCACATTTTCAACATGAAAAAAACAAAAAAAATCATTTTTTAATTATTGTCTTTTAACACCGTATTTTCCCCGGTTTATCGGGCGATACGACAAAGCTTCTGCTATATCAGACATAATTATTTCATCACCCCCGCGCAAATCAGCAATCGTTCGTGCGATTCGTTTTATGCGATTATATCCACGCGCAGACATTCCCATTTTTTCCGCAGCCGTATTCAAAAAATTCGTCAATTCATCATTCAACACAACATATTTATCTAAATCTGCGCCATCTAACAACGCATTGACATAACCCTGACGCGCAATTTGCCGATTTCTTGCCGCAACCACGCGTTCACGAATTTGTGTGCTGGTCTCAATCGGCGATTCGTTTTTTATTTTCATTTCCCATGGATTTACCGCATCAACATCTACATGCAAATCGATTCGGTCTAATAATGGGCCAGATATTTTATTTTGATAAGCTTCGGCACATCTGGGGGCACGCGAACAAGACAATGCAGCATTTCCCAAATGGCCACACGGACACGGATTCATCGCAGCAATCAATTGAAAGTGCGCAGGATAAGTCGCATTTCTTTTTGCACGCGATATGACTATCTTGCCAGATTCCATCGGTTGACGCAAAATTTCCAAAGTTGTGCGGTTAAATTCCGGCAATTCATCCAAAAACAAAACACCATTATGCGCCAGTGATATTTCGCCAGGCTTTGCATCGCTGCCCCCGCCCGCCAACGCGACAGAACTGGCGGTATGATGAACAGACCGAAATGGGCGCTTTGTTATCAACGATTGATTATTTAATTTCCCAGCGATTGAATAAATTATTGAAGTTTCCAGAATTTCATCCGGTGTCATTTCTGGCATTATAGTCGGCAAACGCGATGCCAACATAGTTTTCCCAGATCCTGGCGGACCAATCATTAACATAGCATGTCCACCCGCAGCAGCAATTTCCAGCGCACGTTTTGCAGATTCTTGACCATGCACTTCTGCCAAATCACCAATTTTGTCTTCTGTGTTTGTTATTTCTATGGTTTTAGGCAACGGCAATATTTGCGTTCCGCGAAAATGATTTATCAATTCCAAGACATGATTTGGTGCCAAAATATTTGTATGCCCTGCCCAGCGCGCTTCACCACCTTGAACACCAGGACAAATTATTCCGTATCCTTTGCTGTTTGCCCAAACACTAGCGGGCAAAACACCGCCTGTTCTGCATATTGCACCATCCAGACCTATTTCACCAATGATTACATATTGGGATACTTCTTCGGTTGGCAAAATATCCATTGCGCACAATATCCCGCACAAAATTGGCAAATCAAAATGAGAACCCGTCTTTTCAATATCAGCTGGTGACAAATTTACCGTCAGCCGTTTTGACGGCAAAGACAAATTTAATGCACCCAATGCATTACGAATTCTTTCTGCAGATTCTTTGACTGCCCTGTCTGCCAATCCAATAATATTAAATTCTGGTTTTGCGAAACCTGCTGATAATTGAATTTGAACATCTATTTCTGTTATGTCCAGTCCATTAAAAATAAGAGACTTTAAATTTATCATGCTTCCATATTAAAACTTGCGCAACGCGTTTTCAAGGTTTAAAATACCAACATCAAAAAAAAAAGAAAGGATAAAAAAAAATATGCCTGTAAAAAATAAAAACATAGCCCGCGAATGGTTTAACACAATATTTTGGGGCGGATTAATCGCCATTATTTTCCGCAGTTTTTTACTGGAACCATTTAATATTCCATCTGGATCCATGATACCGTCGCTGCATGTCGGCGACCACTTGTTTGTTCAAAAGTGGACTTATGGGTATTCGCGCTATTCTTTTCCATTTGGTTCTTGGAATTTATGGAACGGGCGATTTTTTGCTGCACACGAACCGGAAATCGGCGACATAATCGTTTTCCGTAAACCTGGGGGCAAAGTAGAATATGTCAAAAGATTGATTGGAAAACCAGGTGATACAATTCAAATGAAATCTGGTCGCCTTTATATCAATGGCAAAATGGTGGAAAGAAAAGATGCGCGCCCTTATATAGTTGCGAATTTGCCAAAATCTATAAAATCTGTCGGATATTATCATGACAATATGTCTATCAAAGGAAACAAGATTTTGGTTGACGGTCAACCAGCACCATTTAATTACACTATTGAATATAAATCAGATGCCATATGTAAAATGGCACCATATGAATGTGGTGTGTTTAATGCTACTGAATACACAGAAGTTTTACCAAATGGCATTGAACACAGCATTATTGAAATGGTGGATAATGCACCATTGGATAACACAGAAATATTTACAGTTCCTGAAAATCACTTGTTTTTCATGGGCGATAATCGTGACAACAGCGCGGACAGCAGAACATCTGCTGTATCATATGTAAATCGCGACAATGTTTTGGGGCGTGTATGGTTTATATGGTATTCTCACAATTATTATGCGCCAATGTTGGCTATATGGGATTGGGGCAAAAAAATGCGCTGGGACAGATTTGGCATAGGGAAGAAAAAATAATGAAAATAGATTACAAATTTAAAAATGAAGAATTATTAAATCTTGCCTTGACTCAAAGTGGCATAGATTCTAAACACAATAACGAAAGATTAGAATTTATTGGTGACCGTGTTTTGGGCTTGTCTGTTGCGACATTGTTGTATGAAATGTATCCAGACGAAGCCGAAGGTGACCTGGCGCGTCGCCACGCATTTTTGGTATCAACAGATGCATTGGCACAAATCGCCAAAAAAATAGAATTGGAAAAACATTTGCGCCATGGGCATATGACTGGTGGTAAAATCAATCATATACTTGCCAACGCAATGGAAGCAGTTCTGGGGGCAATATTCCTTGATTCTGGATTTGAATCAGCACAAAGCATTATTGTTAAATTGTGGCACGATATGGCACGTGCTGAAGCAACTGCACCAAAAGACGCAAAAACAACATTACAAGAATATGTTCAAAAATTTGAAAATGGTGCTTTGCCAAAATATGAATATTCTGAACCGGTGGGTGCTTCACACAACCCAACTTTTACTGCTACTGTGACCGCCCTGGGTAAATCGGCAACTGGGACAGGCGCTTCTAAAAAAGCTGCGGGGATAAAAGCCGCCGAAGAATTATTAAAAATCCTTGCAATCTAAGGCAAAGCCTATTACAATCGCGAATAAATAAATAACCAAAGGACAAATATATGTTTTCAATTTTGCTTGTTTTGTTAATTATAGTTGCAGTTTTAATGACTGGATTAATTTTGTTACAAAAATCAGAAGGTTCTGGCATGTCTGGTTCTTCTGCTGCTTCAATGTTTGGTGGTGTGTTGACTGGTTCTGCTGCTGGAAATTTCTTAACAAAAACAACGGCTGTGTTGGCAACGATATTTTTTATATTGTGTGCCCTGCTTTCATTGGTTGTTGCAAAGACAGATGTTGGTGGAACACATCAATCAGAATTGCGCGAAGAATTGGCACCAAAAGCTGAACCACAATCTGCCGAAGATATCCAAAAAGAATTATCTTCAATGGCTGACAAGGTAAAAGTTTCTGAATAAAGGAAAACACCCCGTGGTAACGCGGGGTGTTTTTTGGTCGGAAGGAAATCATGACCAAACTTTTTGTAAATGCCGAAAACAGCATTTTTTATTTTCTTTTCTTTGCAACTGGTTTTTTATTACCCGCAGGCAATTTTTTATATTCTTGATACAACAAAGAACAAGAAACATATACAACCAATGCAGATACCGCAGTAAATATACCCGCGATTAAATCACCCTCTGCGAAATAAAGAAATAAAATCACACCTAATATCAATACCACTGTATAAACGATATTAGCAGCTAATACTTTACCTAATTTATCAAAGAAATCCATCATTATCCCCTTTGGTTTAATAAATCCTTCGAGTATATTATATCACAAAAACAGTAAATATAAAAACAAAAAATACCACGGAAAATCCGTGGCATCTTTTCTTAACCAACAAAAATAATTACAAAATTATTTGACCGTTTATTTTTGTTCCTTTTGGCAAAGCACCAAAAGAAGATTCGCGATTTACATAAACGTTGCCATTTACTGTGAATTCACCACAAAAATACAGTCTTTGGACATTGCGAATAAACAAATGACCATTGATTTTCATATCACAAGGCAAAGTATATTTGCGCATGTTTTGAATAATCAAATTACCATTGATTTTTGCACCATTAGACAAAATAGGACTTTTTGGATTGACATCAACGATAACATCACCAGATAAATTTTGTTGTGGTAATTCGTCAGCTGGCAAAGAAGTTTCTCTGACTATTTCTGGTTTATCAACACCAACAGTTCTAATTTTTGGTGTAATGCCTGTTTTTTTATCTGCTTTCAAAGGCAATACTGTGTTAAAAGTCCGTCTAACAATTTTGCCGTTTTTGCCTTTGACGGAATCATTTTGGACGACAGTTGTCACTTCACCTTTTCCGTAAGTATTTATTGTTGCGCATCTACGATAACGGACAACATCAACAATTAAAGAAATAAAAAGTATGATTATAACAACCAATAATGTCAAATTTATCATTCCGACAACATCTATACTTTTTAACCATCTCCATATCGCACAAATTACACGCCATGGAAAAGTAATTATTCTTTTTAACGCGTATTTAAAATTTTCCCATTTTGTGCGACGCGCAGCACGTTTAATTCTTTGAGATTTGTTCATAATAAAATCCTTTTTTGTGTTTTGTATGAATTTATTATAGACAACTATTTTAATTTGTCAATCATTTTTATTAAATAAACAACCCTGTCAACATTTGCCAACAGGGTCTATATTATTCTTCATAAAGTGAAGTATGAACCGTATATTCTTCACCATTGAACATGATGTGTAACTGCTTTGTCGTTCCAGAATCATTTACAGGCTTTGCATCGATACGTCCTTCGCCCACCTTGTTCATAGGCGCATACCACTTTGTTCCCTTGCTGTCTTGGATGACTAACGCAGGATGGTCTGTATCGCGTCTATCGGAATGCATGTACAATGCTTCACCACCGATACGGAATATTATACCACAGTCTTTCTCTGATGTTGCACCTTCCGGCGACTTTAGATTACCTTTACATGAACTGATACCTTGGTCTTCCGTTTCAGTCAAACTGTATTCCCCACCACCACAGAAATGGTTTTCTGGGCAAAGCTTACATTCTTGGGCTGCTATGGATAGATACTTTCCAGCTTCGCAATTAACTATATTACCAACACAAGTCCAAACATTGTCAACCTTGCGCGCCTGATATCCTTCTTCGCAAACCAAACCAACTACGTCACAAGACGAATCGCAATGGGCTTCTCCACCCTGCCGCTGAGTGCAAATTGTATCTGCACTGGAATATATCACGCTCGTCATATGTTCTGTTGTATAAGGATTTTTATTGGAACAAGAAACAGTTTCTGTTTTATAACAAGCCATCGCACTAATATTTGCTATCGAATCGGTATGATAACCAGACTCACATAAATATCTTCCACGATCTTGATCCGAATCGTTTCCGTTAAATGTATAACTTGGCAATCCAGGACAATAGGAATCTTTCGGACAATCCACAATATCAGCCGATTCGGATGTAACAGCCAAATACTTGCCTTCTGGCACAGAATATTCTTTTGGTATCCAAATTGCCCGTAAAAGAACACCCGAACCATCCTCGGAAACCCCGAGCGTTTCGTAATTGCAAAGAGAGCCTTCTCTAACTATTAAAACGGGCGGATTTTCGGGGGTTGGTTCGGGTTCTTCCGCAAATGCGACCACTGGCACCGCAAAGGTTACCAATAAAATATGTGCCAAAAGCAATCGCTTTAACATGCGGATTCTTCCTTTTTCCTTTCTTTACACAAAGGCTTTTTTTCCCAGTTTTCTACTGTTTTACTTCAGTCTCCTTCCGACCGAAAAACCTGAAAAAATACCTTTGCTTACCCTAATTCTAGAAAAAATCCACCAAAAGGGTCAAGGTGTTTTGTGTCAATACATTACAAAAAAAACAACAATAAAAAACAACAATATTAAACGCGCTAAACACCAGAAAACCAGGGAAAAACGACCTATGACAAACACACAAAAAAACATTAAATCAAGCACTTTTTTGTATATACTTTGTGTATATACAAGTTAAAGAAACACGCGCAACACCCCAGAAATCCAAGAAAAATTTTTCTTAAAAAAATTTTTATTCATTTTTTTGGCTGTTTACAATGAATTATATCTGATAAAAAACTCTTTGCTGCGCAACTTGGTCGGTTCTCGTCTTGTGGGGCAAAAATAAAATCGGGATAAACCCGATTTAATTTTTGGCGCGCCCAGCAGGACTCGAACCTGCAACCCACAGATTAGAAATCGTCTGAACCCAAACCAATTGTTCGCCCGATTTCCGCCCCTTTCCGCCATTTTACCTACACCATAACTACCACCCTATGTAGCAAATATGTAACATTTTTGTAAAAATTGCCATCAAGTACTAAGAATTTGTTATTTTCTTATAACATCTTGTATCACATCTAATAACCTATTTATTACCTTTTGCGCGGTTATGCGTTTTGCACAACATTTGGCAATTTGATATATCTGTGGTCCCCCCTTTTGACCATGCCGCTACATGGTCGGCATCCATTTCTGTTATTTTCCAGATTTTGTTTTTATTCGCATCATGTCCCAATGCACACAATGGGCAATTTGATATATGTTCGTATTCTGCATCTTGAGTTTGTTTTGCATAAACGGCACGTTTTGTTGCTTCATCAAAAACACGTACGTCTAACAACTTTGTATCTTTGCAACCGCCTAAAATGTATTCAAATATGCCTTTGCGATTTTTAACGTACGGATCGCCATATAACTGTTTAACCATCGCGTCAACTTTATTTATATCATAGGCTTTTTTATGATACTCTTCATATAAACACCCCCAATTTAAACCACGCATTTCGGACTCTACGTTTTTGAACACGCTTTCAATCCAATTTAATACGCTATTAAAATATGTTTTTAATTCGTTTATATTCGTATCTTGGCGATGCGAACTCATATAATCGCCAATATTTCCTTTGCTAACCCATTCCAATGCGGTGTGCAAAAAATCTTGGCGATTAGCACTGCCAGAAATGTATGATGACCATTTTTGAATGTTTGCATTTTGGCTATTGCTAAACTCTTCTTTTGCCATGGTCACAAATGGTCCAGAATAAACAGCATTCAACAATTCTTGAACATTCAATGGCACGCCAGCAATATTGATTGTTTTAAACCATTCTTTGATTTCTGTTTCCGTACCACTGCATTCATAAATCAACAAAGTGGTATTTAATATACGTTCTTGAATATTTTTTGCTAATCCAGAAAAATACTGCGGCATACCATTATGGTCTTTGATTGCGAATTTATCAGTCACAAAACGTCCAATACTTGTAATGCGCTGTTGCCCGTCTAACACTTCAAATTCATTACTGTTTACTTTGTTAAAGTAAATAATCCCTAATGGATACCCTTTGATAACCGAATCTATAACTCCAGCTTCGCGATTTTGTTCTGCGTATATGTAATTGCGCTGGTATTCTGGTTGAATGGTTAACTTGCCGGCCATACCAAATAAGCCTTTGCCCTCCAATTCATTGTAAACAAAACCATCGCAAATTTCACGAATTGTTATGTTTGTACGTAATTCTGTTTTCATTGTATGCCACCTTTCTTTTTGCGTATTAAAATTCTACGGTATAAAGTTTTTCCGTTAACAACATTTATATCATCTGCCATTTCACAACCATCGTGATATCTACTATCACTTATAATTTCAAATTGTTCTGGACAATATTTGTCTAAAAATGTAATAGGAACGCCCATAATTCCATCATAATCAGATGGTATTGCATCAGAGTATGGCACTTCCAAAGCATCATAATTATCATATTTTTGATATTTTTGACCACGGATTTCTTTGTGTTTACTGTGTTTAATGTTGTCTGCCATAGTCATGAGTTTTAGTGGTTGGTGTCTGCGACCATGGTCTAAATTGGTGAACCATCGAATATATGGTAAATTTATATACCTATTACCTTCATCATCATGTTTGACGTGTTGGCTTGTCATATTCCACCACGAAGGCACTCGTAAATCTACACCACCACTATGAATGCTTGCTCCTAACCACATTTTATTTGATTTTATAAGTGGGAACATGTCTTTAAACGTAATTGCGTTTTTGTTACCCATAATTAAAAAAGATTTCTTGGCTTCAAAAATCCATGCAATAAATTCCCTAAATAATGAAAAAGGAGGATTGGTAATAATGATATCTGCTTCGTCACGTAACTTTTTTATTTCGTCACTCCTAAAATCACCATCCCCATCTAAATATTTCCATTCCAAATCTTCAATATTTACAATCCCATTTTTATTGGTGTCATGTGTTAAAGTAAATATCTTTCCATGTGTTTGGGTTTTGTTTTTATCGTATTTTGGGCTACTTGTTTCAAAGTTTGTGGGGCAATATGTGTCGCAATCTGCTTTGCTATTACACGCATAACTGGTTGATATTAACTTTTTTAATCCAAAACGTTCAAAGTTTTGGGCAAAAAATTTTGTAAAATTACTCCATTCCGGGTCGTCACATGGCAATAATATTGTCTTGTCACGAAAAACATCTGGATTATATTCCAGATATGCGTTCACTTCTTTTTGAATATCAGAATATTGCGTATAAAATTCGTCATTTTTAGCTTGCCGTGCAACGTGTAAATCAGAATTGCTCATTTTTGTCCAAGGACAATAAATGATATTATAAAAATTGATTTTTGGCTGTTTTTGTGTTACGATACCTAGGTAAAAATGTAATAAACTAGGGTTCGGTAAATTCTGTTAAATATTATTATTTACAAAGACATTTATTGTTGTAGAACTAACTTTTAACTTCTTTGCTATTTTACGTTGCGAAAACCCTTCCGATAACAGTATTTTGATTATGTTTTCTTTGCCATCTAATTTATGATGTATGTTTTTTGCGCCTGGTTTCCGTCCAACATATTCGCCATTTATACGACGGCGTGCCATAGCTTCTTTGGTACGCTGGCTAATCAAATCTCGTTCTATTTCTGCGGACAGACCAAAGGCAAAAGCAAGGCATTTTGATTGGATGTTATCGCCTAGTTCGTAATTGTCTTTAACTGTGTACAGTTTTGCACCGCAATTCATGCATTTCTGTAATATTTCCATTATCATAAATAGTTTACGTCCTAATCTGGAAAGCTCGCTACAAATAATAATATCGCCGGCCTTTAATTTACGTAATATACCACCTAATGCTCGTTTTTCTGGTTCTTTTGTGCCAGATATCCCTGCATCTTCGATGTATTTATCAATACATAAACCCAATGCGCTGGCCTTGGATTCAATGCCCAGTTTTTGATTTTCACAGTCCTGTTTGTCGGTAGAAACCCGAATATAACCATATATCACAATAAACTCCTTTGGTTCGTTGTTCTATATGCCGTAGATTTCGTTTTATTCAAGTAATTATAAGGGGTAATTTTATCCCATAAACACAATTCCAAACCATTTGCGTAAAAGGTTAAGGTGAGCGTGGTATGTTGTTGCGCTGGCTTGTTCTCGCTTAAATTCAGCGATTTCTTCGGCGGATAGGCCAAGTTCCTTTATAAGTCGATTAGCTAGTCCCATAAGATAAAACACGTTCCCTTGTGGGCTTTTTAGGTCAATAACGATGCCTGTTGGATACTTTGCGTTGGGTATGCTCGGAATCTCGTTGCGCTGGCAGGCTTTGTGGCGGGCGACCATCTGAACAAACTTGTTTTGAATGCGGCGGAGTAACCACGCTTGGCGACAAGTCAATTTGCCACCGTTTGTTCGGCGAATGGCGGATTGTAGCTCGCGTAAAGATCGACAGGCGGCGAAGTACAACATCACAAAATCTGTGCGATGGTTGGGCAAAATATCGTCAAAATGCGTATATTTCATAGACAATCCTTTTAAGGTTGTCGTATTTGTCCGTACTTTTTGCCAAAAGTCCAGTTCTTTCTTTTTACTGGCTATTTTGGGTGTTTGTGGCTATAATTTTTGCAAATAAAAACAAAACGGTCACAAATTGTGACCAGTTGAAAATAGTCGCGTCAGACGAAAAAATACACAAAAGCAGAGGTGTATAAATGTTTAATATACAAATTGATACTGCTAAATTAAAAAATATGGAAACCAAGCTAAATTGCAAATTTGGTAACGATGGTATGTTCGTAGAAATGGCACTTGATTTAAATGAATATCAAGAAAAATTGCCGTCTGTTAGCGATGTTTCCTTTGGTATTTATTCTGGAGATTTAGAAAGGATTAGACAGATTGTTGAAAAAGTTGATAAAAAGTGGTGTAAATATTTTACTGATAATACAACGATATTTTGTGGTTTTATAAATAAAGAGCCAGCATCTTTTTGTATAATAACCACAATGGCTGATTCTATTTTGTCTGATGATAATTTCAAGATTGGTGGGATTGCTTGTGTTGGAACTGTGCCTGAATACAGGAAACATGGTATCGGGCTTAAAATGGTAGACATGGCAACAATACATTTAAAAAGCCTAAGATGTGATATTGCATATATTCATTACACGCATTTAGAAAAATGGTATAAAAAGTTGGGGTATGAAACAGTTGCGCGTTTTTCTTTTGTGTAAAATTCACAAGAGCCTTATTATCATTTGTGGTTTTAATAATTCATAAGCAAGAAGGAGTGCGATGCAAAAAAACCAAAAGGGAATAATGTATTAAAAAATCGGTAGTGGTTGCCCTGTAATATATTTTACGGTTTTTATTCCAACATCTTGGGCGATTATTAGGTTGTTATCATTATCATCTATCAGGATTACTTCATCTGGTTTTATTTGTAAGTCATTTAATACATTTAAAAAAAATTTTTCTTGTGATTTGCAAAAACCAACATCAGCAGAAGTATATATCTTTTTAAATTTTTTAAAAAATTTTGGATATTGTTTAATTATATGCGCAGGTCGCATATTTTCTTGGTCTGTGACAATATACAAGGTATGTCCACGATTTGACATAAAATTGACCCAGTTTTTTACGTCTTGATTTAATGTATTTTTATAATTAAGCCAAACAGTTATAAAATCATCAGCACTTACACTGGAATGAATGTTGTATAAAAATTCACTAACGTGCTTTTTTAAAGATTTTTTACCGAGCATGACTTCCGGCCAGCCATTAGCCAGCATCTGAATCTGCTTGTTAGTTATACCGTAATGTTTTTCGATATTTTTAACCCAATAAAAAACAGTTTGCCCCAAAGAGTCTTTGTAAGAACTTTGTATTACAACATCATCTAAATCTATTAAAATATGCACTATGAATCCAATATTTCATTTAGGCTGGAAAAGTTTGTATATTCTTTGCTGACTTCAGGTGAATACAGGCAACAATCTGGTTCTTGTTCAAATTTCTTTAAATATGCCTTGTATTCAAATGAATCATTGTAATACACGCCCTTGTTTATACGTTCCGAATATTTATGAAGATCGTTTGGTAAAAATTTATAGTGCAATAGAGCAGCACCTGTTTCGGCATTATTATTCAAAGAATAAGGATACCAAAAATGCGGATTTATACCAATTACATTTTCAGTAATATAAACCAATGGATATTTTTGCAACGATGGAATTATATTAAACATTCTTTTCCGCATACCACCAAAAAAACGATATTGATATTTATTGTTTTTATGTTTGGTATAACCTGCTTTATCAAAATATTTATAATCTTTTATAATATCTTTGACATTTATACTATCAATTTGTTTTATGTTTTGCTTTGGGTACATATCTATCATGATAGCGCCCATTAAAGATTTTTTTTCATCTTTCAGCCGTTTCGCTAAATTACAAATATTATTTTCTCTAAAAACAAATAATTCGTCTATGTCTACAAGTAGCCACCAACGATTTAGACCATAATAAGACATAACTTGTTGTTTCCACCCCATTGATTTTACCCCATTAAAATTTTCATTTGTGGTCCATATATCTATGGACAATGTTGGGTCATTATTTGCAATCTGTTTTAACAAGGTAATAGATTTGTCTGTGGAACCGTTGTTAATAAAAACGAACTTTGAAACACCGATATTTTTATAATGTTGTATAAAATGTTCTATAAAATTATCCGCATCTTTGAAAACCGTCACAAGCATAACATCTGTATCAGATATCTCGTTTTTGTTTATATTTGCAACCGATCGCGTAATGTCTTGTGAATACGCACCCTGTACAAATTTTTCTATAATTGCATAAGATACATCAATATCATCAACAGTATCTCGGGCTAGTTCCAATAAATGTGGGTACAGGTTTGTATTTTTTTTCGCATATTTTTCAACACAATCAACGCGTCTTTTTATTTCTTCTTGATTTAATTTTTCAAAATATGTTTTTAGGTTTTGTACTGTTTTATCATCAAGTATAAACTCTTTAATTCCGGCATTTTTTGTGCTTTCGTGTTCTTTTTGTATTCCGTTGACCATACCAAATTCATAATCTAGAATTGATATTACACGACCATGCGATATGGCAAGAATAACATCGTCTTTATCATGTTTGTTAAAAATATCAATCAAAAATCCAAATAATCTGGTAATAAGTTCGCGTTTGTTTTCACCAATGCGTCCAAAACGAACTTCATAATCACCAGCTATTTGGCGTTGTGCTACTTCTATCATTTCAGGATGGGACTTGTTATCTCCAAACAATCCATAATCTATTTCGCGTAATCTATCGTCAACCAGAATGTCCAGATCTTTATTATGTACATCACAAAAAGTCTGTGCTGTTAGCATAGTACGATAATAAGGAGAAGCATATACGGTCGTTATTTTATCTCGCACACTTTGTGCAGCAAGTTGTGCTTGAACCAACCCATTCTCTGTAAGTCCATTTAAAAAATCTGGGTCACTTGCTTTTACAAGTTTCGCGTTTGCTAAACTTTCTCCATGTCTAACAAATAAGATTTTCATATATCATCTCCTAATAGTTGTTTTGTTTTTTGTATCCAATCGTATTTTTTTACTACTAAATTATGCGCATTTTTACCGTAGATTGCAACGGTATTTTTATTATTAAAACAAAATAATATTTGTTTAGAAATACTTTTGTAACTATTTGGTTTTATCAAAAAACCTCGTTTTGGGGTTAGCAATTTTTTATTTGTTTTGGTGTCTGTGGCAATAACACACAAACCAGATGCCATTGCTTCTAAAACTACACCTTGCAAACCTTCACCGTACAAAGATGGGAATATTGCGATGTCAGAATTTTTTAAAAATTTTTCTGGACAAGATGTTTCGCCACAGAATCTAACAATGTCTGTTAATTTGTATTTGTTCGCCAATGTCATGAGTTTTTGTTTGCTTGGACCATCACCAACAATGTCAAGATATATGTGTTGTAAAATTTCGTGTGGAATATCTGCTAAGGCTTTTAATAAAACATGACATCCTTTGCGATCTATCAAACGTCCCAAAAAAACTAACCGTAAGGTGTTTGAAATATTTTTTTGTCGTTTAGAAAAACGTTTTATATCAACACCAGTATGTACAATAGATATTGGTTGTAATGAATATTTTTGCCAATAAGATTTCGTTTCTTGTGTTATTGCAACTATCCTGTCATACATCGCCAAAAAAGCAAACCTAAATAAACTTTCATCTTCTGGGATTCCACACAAATATAATATATTTATTTTTACTTTTTGTGTAGGTATTGTAACCGCATCAAGATTAAAATAAGATAATAGTACATCAAAATTTAAATTTAAGGTATTAAGTGCATTATATAATTCTCTGTTGTAATACATGGATTCTGTATACCAACGTGCTTTTTTTTCATCTGTAAAAGACTCATAGGCAATCATATACTTTTGATTCATGCATATTTCTATAAAATGGATTTTATTATTATATGCATGTTTAAAGTTTACATATTGCTCAGAATATTTACGTTTAATTGATATCGGATTTATTGTAAAGAAATATACTACAAATCCACATGCCACCATGGCTTTCGCGTGTTCCATCGCAACCATTTCTGCCCCACCTACGTAATAAGAAGTCCTGGGGTTATTGACACCTATTATTTTCATCTTTGTTCTACTGAAGTTATTAAAGATTGAACATGTGTGCGCATTTTATCTAATGCGTTTTTCGTATCTTTTATTTCTATTTCTCGTTGAGCACAAAAATCCAACAACGATATATCACAAACCTTACTTTTTGAAAACTCTATGTTCTTGTTTAAAGCATTAGATATGTTTGTGAATTCTCGTATTCCGCCTCGGTGAGAAATTACAAAAGGCACCGATTTTTTGTTGCAATATTGTTCTAATACAGACAAAAACGCTTTTGCCATTCTTAGCAAGAATTCATTTTGTGTCTCCCCGTAAGGCGGAATAATAAAATTGCTACGCATTTCTGGATGAGGTTGTCCAAAATGATAATTAAAATTACCTGCATTGCGTTCTTGATTAAAGGCAACCCAAGCATAATGTAAACCTGCAACCTTTTCGTAGTGAGTTAGTCCATTTAGAGCCATGTTCCCCTGAAAAAGCTCAACTAAATTATTGTCGCGTGTGATTGTATAGGGTATTTTATCTGCATACAATTGTTGAGCTAATATTTCCAGTGTTTGAATGGTGCGTTTCTTCGGTCCAGAGCGTAAATCGATTACACTATTTAAGTCCCCAAGTTTTGAAGAAATGTTTATTGCTGCTTTCTTAGCAATCTGTACTCCTTCTTGGGTTAAATCCGTGTCGTTTTTTCCATCTATATAACTATCATCATCATAGCTGTGTCGCATCATAAAAAATCGCATGCTTTCAGACATATTCCAATTCCTTTTTAAAGTTTATATCTTTGTCAATTTGGCTTAACAGCCAACTTTCTGTTTCGTTGTCTTTCGCTAACACTTGGTCAATATTTTTTACGTTTGATAAGAAATGTAATATTTTTTGTTTCCATTTTTTATAAAGAATTTTGTTGGAAATACTTAACAATTTTTTCCGGTCTAAGTTTTTGATTGATTTTCCTCTAAAATGATGCACGTAGGTGTCTTTACATACTGCACAATCATATCCTTTTTCCATCAGTGTCCAACACATGTCTATATCTTCACTGCCGTATTTTGGAAAAGATGTGTCGGCAAAATAACCTAATTTTGAAAAAACATCCGTTCTAGCCAAACACACACAAGTACTTAGAGAATCAGGAAACTTTATAATTTCTGTGCCTTTGCCGTTTATATGCGTAATGTGTTCAACAAAATTATCAAAATGATCAATAGACATTTCTGTATATTCTTCTAATTCTTTTTTCCAATCGGTAGTTTCTTTAATAGATAGTAATTTTTGTATGCTAGACAAACTATAACTATACTTTGTTCTACAAGATGGACGCAAAGGATTTACTAAAGCGATATTTGGGTTACTATTGATAGATTTCATCAATATAGTTAACCAATTTGCAGAAAAAAATAAATCGTTGTTGCAAAAACAGGAAAAAGCATAATCGTTAGAAACAGAAATACCAAGTCCCTGATTGTATGCATAACCAACACCCATATTATCATTATTATGAATCAGGTGAATTCGATGTAAAGAACCAGAAAGTTTCAGACTTTTTAAATATTCTAACGTTCCATCAGAAGATCCATTATCAACAAGTGTTAGAGCAAAAGGGTAATTTGTTTTTTTTATAAGGGACTCCACAGTTGCCCTTGTATAGTCAAGAGCGTTCCAACAAATTATTATGATGTTTACATCGGGTTTCATAATGCCTTTAATATTTTGTATTATAGACCCAAAAAAGCAAATGTCAATATTTGTGGTGTGCAAAATTTTGTATTTCCGTCAACATGATTTTTATTAAATCGTCTTCATTTTTTGCGAAAAATATCGTTTGATTACTTCCTTGCCATATGTGTGGGGTAAAAAACTCAAAACTTATAACCCGCTTTGTTACTTTATTATGTACTAATTTTCTATATTTATTTTGAACGTTTTGATAAAATATTGCAACGAAGGCACTTAAGTTATAAAAATTTACAAATGTTTCCGCTTTTTTTATTATTTTCTGAATATCCATATTGTCATTATATCTATAATGATACAGAAAACAAATAGGTCTGTTTATGTTTTTTAATTGTTTCATACGATTTATTTTGCGTTTATAACTTTCAATACATTTCTCATCTTTAATGACATCGTGATGAGTAAACTCAAATCCATTCAAGTGCATGAAATTGTAAATCTGGTCACATTCTGTAATAATCTTGGATCGTACCACATGTTCATTTAAAGAATAATATAAATTATCCGGCAATAGTAACGTATTATATTCTGTTTCTTCTAATTTAATTGCATAATCAATGTTAGATCTAGCAAACGAATATGGTGTTGAGAAAGCTTTCTGACCGTGACGTTGTAATATATCATCGGCGAGGCAGTTTTCACCAATAGATACGAATAACGGTTGTTCATCATTTATAGACATGTTTTTTACCATTCAACAGTGATATTTTACTTAGATATTTGGCATTTTCAAGAAAAATATATTGATTTTTCAATATGTTTTCCTATCATACAAAAAAAGGATACTAATGAACTCTGTGCAAAATGTAAAAGAAGGTTTTTTACAAGTTTCCCCTTTACATAGTATATATTATGCAACTTTTGGCAATCCGTGTGGTGTTCCTTTGTTGTGCTTTCATGGTGGACCCGGCGGTGATTTTAAAATAAAATATTCGTTGTTAGCAGATCAAGATAAGTATTACACAATCCTTTTTAATCAACGCGGATGCGGAAAGTCTGTTCCTGGTGGAGAACTAAAAGATAATACCCCAGAAGCAGCTGTTACAGACGCGAAAAAATTGTTGGATTTTTTACAAATAACCAGATGTTATGTTACTGGGTTTTCCTATGGCTCCAGCTTGGCTATGCTATTTGCTATAAAAAATCCTACCGTAGTAGAAGCTTTGTTTTTATCTTCTGTTTTTGTGCCAAATAATTTTGATAACAGATTTTATGGTGAAACCGCAAAAAATAAGTCCCCATTAGGATACAAAGCATTTATATCAACCATAAAATGTACGAATAGTTCAGATTTGTTGCATAAGATAACGGTTTCAACAAAAGAGGAACAAGAAAAAATAATTCGAGCTTTTATAGATTGGGAAATCCAGCTTTTTAAAGGACGAGATACTGTACAATATTCATATCCCACAACAATAGATCAAGCACTTGTGGATAGTAAACGTATTTTGTTACATTATGCAGCTAATGATTATTTTGGACTAAGGGATTTACTTTTAGATAATTTATCTATATTAGATAAAAAGCCCATTATGATAGTACATGGGGACAGTGATTATTTGACCCCTATAACGACTGCATATGAATTACAAGAAAAATTGCCACAAATAAAAATCTTTCCGGTTATAAATGGGGGGCATGTTGGTTCTCGTGTCACACAGAAACTATATGAAGTAATAAATTGTTATCTAGAGAATCAAAAATAGAACTAGTGCTAGATAGCAAAATGTTTTACATTTATTATTGTTTTACCATGTACACAAATATATAACATACAAATATGTAATACGGTTTATTTATTAGGGATTAGGTATTAACTACACAAAATTCGTGGCTTTTTATGAATAAAACTTTTGCTTTTTCTTGATTTTTACGGATTATGCGGTATTGTTTATGTATGAAAAATAATAATCCGCGTATTATTCATGAACGTTTTGATGCAGAATTTGCAGACAATACGAAATGGACACGTGCACGCGTCTAAGTAAAAATTGGCTCTGCTGTCATCTTTGCTTTACGGATGGATAAGAACAATACAACATGGCAACAAATGTTATCGTCATGGCCATCGGATTGTTCGGTACGATATGAATGGTTTGAATCTGTTATTGCGGATATTAAATTGAACCCAATTATGTGCGGTTGTGATGACACATATGAAAATTTATATAATGTTTTAGTGCATTGGTTAGAATCTGTGGACAGTGTCAAGAATCGAAAATTGTTGATCTTGCACTCATGCAGTTTATCAATGACTAAAGTCGGGAAAATGACAGGATTATCGCGTCAGACTGCAAGTCGTCGTTACACCAATGCACTGGATGCGCTGGTTTGGAGATTAAATCATCCAAAAGACTAAAATTGCAACTTAAATCATGAGTTGTCGCATATTTGTGCGCAACAAAAGACATAAAAAACAATAAATATACAGTTTTGTCGCAAAAGCGTGCGTTGTGCACGCGTATTTTTTGTGCATATTTTTGTATATAGACATATCAGAACCCGAACCAAAAGGACAAATCATGACAACAATATTATCAAAGGATGAATATATGACTGAACGTGCGCTGGCCGAAATGTGGGGATTGAAACGCAATACTTTACAAAAATGGCGCAGCGCCGGTGTTGGACCAAAATTTCTGAAACGTGTTGGTCGTATCGTATATCGCAAACAAGATATAGCCGAATTTGAACAAAACAATATATGCCAAAGCACAAACGATAAACGATAGGAAACTGTTATGAAACGGCTGGCCAATCCAAAATGGGCGCTTTTATTGGAAAATATATCACGCGAAGAACGCGGTGATATATTCATGGCAGTTTTGAAGTATCCGGATGCGGAATGTTCAAGTGCTGTGTGGCCATTTATAAAAGCCGAATTAGATGAAGACGATATTAAATACAAAGCCAAATGCGAACGATTGGCCACGAACAGATTGGCACGTTGGGGCGAACAGAATTCATCAGATATCAAACAGACTTTATCAGATATCGGACAGAAATCAGACGCAATAACAAATAGCAAGAACAACAATACAAATACAATAGAACAAAGCAAGGCAATACAAAGTCATGCGAATGATATGCTTCAAAAATTAGCGGGCTCTTTCAATGCATCACGCGAGCCTAAATATCATATAGATAATGAATTTTCGCTATCCAAAATCATTCAACGGAACCCAAATTTGTTTCCAATATTCAATGAATTTACACCAGAACAACTGGGAAAAGGACAAATGTCATTGATACGCAAATGTATGGGACAAGATAAAACAATTGCACAAATCATAGGATGGATAAGGAATGAAGGAAAATTCACATAAGTAAAAGGTACTGTGACGACCTTTCGTACTGAGGGTAACGGCGAGCGCGGCATTTGCCTAGCGACAGAAACAAAAAAACGGTGAACGGTGAACAAAAAAAGGATTAAAAATGTTATTATCTAGAAGAGAATATGCAGCACATCGCGGGGTTGCAGTGTCTGCGGTCCAAAAGGCAATTGAAGCGGGACGAATAACACTAACAGACGGAAAAATAGATCCTGAAAAAGCGGACAAAGAATGGACAGAAAATACTAACCCTGTATATAATAGCCCACGAACAAATGACGGTCTTTCAACACCTTATCATAAAAGCAAAATAATGAAAACGACATATGATGCGATGCTGAAGAAACTGGAATATGAAGAACGAGCAGGAAAGCTGATTCCAATAGCACAAGTGCAAGCCGAAGCATTTGCAGCCGCTCGAACTGCAAGAGATCATTTACTGATGATTCCACGACGTATTGCGCCACAAATTATCAATCAAACAAATATTTCAGACATTGAATATATTTTGAAACAGGAAATCACATCAGCACTAGCAAATTTATGCAACATCCTTAAAGGAAACAAAGGTGAATAAAATAGGCACTATTCACTGGACTTGTGCATTTTTATTAGCAATGTTGTGTGTAAAAAGGGCATAAAAATGCGAGCACTTAAATGTCAAAAGTTGGTTTTAACAACAGGATTTCTGAATAAGCTGAAATCTGACATTGATTTGCAGATAACAGATGCGGCCATACCGGGACTACAATGCCGGTATTCAGCCGCAACTAGCCGCAAAGTGTTCTATTTGGGGTATCGTGTTCGCGGTTCATATAAGCAGAAACATATGAAACTGGGATCATTGGCAGAGTTTAGTTTGAACGAAATTCGCGCTCGTGCGATAAAGACAAAACAAGACATCGCCAATGGACTGGACCCACAAGCAGAACAACGTATGCGCATAAAGCAAAACGAAATGCTTGAGGCACGACGTAAACAAGTCCAGGAATTAACCCCAATATTTATGGAAAAACATTGCCGCGAAAACAATCGGGCGAATACTTATCGCACAAACGAAGCATTGATGCGTTTGTATATAATCCCATATCTTGGCGATAAATACATTGCGGATATTGATCTGTCCACAATCCAAGACATGTACGATAAAATCAAAAACACAAAAACCGTTGCGGTTGCACTGCATGTTATGCGGTTATTGTCTACTTTTCTGAATTGGTGCGAAAAATACAATTATCGCCCAATAAATTCAAATCCGTGTCATTTGGTCCAGAAAGCGAAATCCCCGAAAATGAACCATACGCTTTTGGATATCAACGGCTATAAACGGTTGTTTGATGCGCTGGACGAAGCATATTGCGCTGGGAAATATGCACCACATGCGATTCTGGCAATCAAAACACTTGCACTGACGGGGTGCCGTTGCAGTGAAATAACAGACCTGGAACGGGACGAGTTAGACTTGGAAAACGGTTATCTGCATTTGAACAAACGTAAAACAGATGCGTTTAATGTGCCACTGGGCGATCCAGCAATAGAAGTTATAAAACAGGCTTTGAGAATTTGTAAAAGCAAACGATACGTATTTCATTCGCCAATCGACCATACGCGTCCATTGACAGATTTGCGTAAAGCATTCTGGTGGGCATTGGATCGTGCAGGACTGCCACGGATGCGCATACATGACCTGCGTCATTCGTTTGCGACACTGGCAACCAGCATCGGCGAAGATATACGAATATTAAAAGACGTATTGGGACACACCAAAATCACCACAACAGAAATATATGCGCACGCATCAAGCATCGCCGCACGTCGCACCGCAAACAACGTTGCAAGCATGATAACAGGATAATTTGGTGAAAGTTATGATTTACAGGTCAATGGCAATATGATTATTTGTGCGGTTTAACCACCATTTATTTCAATACCGCTAACACATAATCTGTTAGCGCATACATATAATCATCATCAGTAGGATACTTTTTAAACAAATTGCCGTATTCTTTTATGTAAAATTTATCACGAACACTTTCATTTATTGGATTTAATAATAACGCCACACCACAAAAATTACGAACAATGCATTCAAAGCTATCCAAGGCATAAAACATCAATATTTTACTATATTTTAACCCGCTTGAGTGTTTTTGACCACAAAACTCGTTAGATATTGCGAAATGTCCTAACAACACGCCAGACAACCATTTACCCATACCTTTGTGTTTTCTTTTACGAATACCATGATTATTCGTATTTTTTATGGAATGCGGTAATAACGTGAAAAAGCCTACAACATTATCATCTTGAAATAAAAAGAATGCTTTACAAGCACGCACATCTATATCTGTTTGTAATTGTTCTTTGTAATATCTGTTGATCTGAGGATCTCTACACTCAAACTCTGGTATAGAGTTATTGGGCATCCACGCGACAAACTTTAACATTCTCTATGCCCTTAAATATATTCTGTGCGCGTTTAACAATTGTAGCATCAACAGGCTTTTTCAAATCATTGAAAAAACTAGCACCAGGTGCAGTAACACCCTTAACACCAAAATTATTACGCATATTTTTCATAGGTTTACCCTTATATCTGTTTGCACTTTGGCACAAGAAACGTTATAAGTCAAGCAAAGGAATAAAAATTCTCCCCCATCCTTGCTTGTAATTATACCACAAATTGACGCAAAAATCAATAGCATTTTATGCTTAACGATTCATTTTAGCGCATGGTTTGAACTTAAAAAGCCCCGAAATTTCGGGGCTTTTATATCTGGCGCGCCCAGCAGGACTCGAACCTGCAACCCACAGATTAGAAATCTGTTGCTCTATCCAATTGAGCCATGGGCGCATATGCCTGTATTCTATATTAAAAATAACAAAAGCGCAAATATTTTATCATTGTATGTTTACTTTCAAGAAAACTTTCTTGCCACGTTGAACCATTATTGATTCAGCCGGTTTAACAATATGATTTTTGTCAGAAATCTTTTCGCCGTCAATTTGAATTCCACCCTGTTCTATCATACGACGTGCTTCGGATTTAGAATCAAACAACTTCACAGCAATCAAGAAATCAACTATGTTCATTGGCGTATCCATTTTCAAATCAAAACTCGGCACACTAGCGCTGTCCGCACCACCCCCAAATAACGCATTCGCAGCATTTTCAGCATCCTGGGCAGCCTTGGTACCATGCGCAATTTCCGTAGCACAAAAAGCCAAACGTTTTTTGACTTCATTTAATTCTGCGCCCTGTTTTTTAGACAATTCAGCAATTTCTTCCAATGGAATTTCTGTAAATATTTTCAAGAACTTTTCCACCAAATCATCAGGGGTATTACGAAAGTATTGATAATATTCATACGGCGAAGTTTTTTCTTCGTTAACCCAAACCGCATTTCCAGCAGATTTTCCAATTTTATTACCATTTGAATCTGTAATAAGCGATGTAGATAAAACAAAAACTTCTTTGCTACATTTTTTACGAACTAATTCGATACCCATAACTGCGTTGCCCCATTGATCCGCACCACAAAGTTGCAAAACGCAATTATATTTTTTATACAAAGTCAAGAAATCAACCGCCTGGAAAGTCATATAATTAAATTCCAAAAAGCTCATCCCATTTTCAAGACGTTTCTTCACACTTTCCATCGACAGCATACGCGGAATCGTAAAATCAAGACCATATTGCGCCAAAAAATCAAGATGAGAATAACCTTTCATCCAATCATAGTTATCAACAATAATCGCATCGCTCTTATCATCACCAAATTTTAAAAACTTAGAATAAGATTTTTTCAAACCAGCAATATTTTTAGCAATTGTTTCTTCATCCATCATTGGACGCCCAGTATCACGCCCAGACGGGTCACCAATTCGCCCTGTCGCACCACCAACCAACATGATTGGTTTGTGCCCATATTTTTGAAGCCAACGCATCATCATAATTGGGACAAGGTGTCCGACATGCAAAGAATCAGCAGTTGGATCAGACCCCAAATACACAGCAATTTTTTCATTATTCAACA
This sequence comes from Alphaproteobacteria bacterium, assembly GCA_046881825.1. Classification (GTDB taxonomy): domain Bacteria; phylum Pseudomonadota; class Alphaproteobacteria; order Rs-D84; family Rs-D84; genus Enterousia. Next base: position 23,512 of record JBKSMS010000004.1, read on the forward strand.
AATCTTTAACCGCGTCCATATTAGAACTTTGGTTAACGAAACCGCGTTGTTGTAATTCTTCAAATAAATTTCTTGGCATATGATTTTTCCTTTGTTTTTACAAAAGATATCATAAAAACTGACAAAATTTCAATAATTTTGTTTATCTTGTGCGACCACAGCCTGTCCCAAAATATCTATTTGGTGTGGTTTTTGACAAATTTATGCGTCTTTGTCTGCCAACAGCAGCATCATACCACATAAGATATGTTCCTTTTTTTGTTGTAATTATACGCGTTTCAAAATTTGTCATTGTTTTGTTTGAAAGTCCCATAACTTCCCCTTTTTGTTTATTAGGGCGAAAAAAAACCGCGCCTTTTTAATCAAAGCGCGGTTTTAATTTTCGCCTTGATATTTTTTCTTAGACTAACATTTTTGCAACTTCATCAGCCAAGTTATCTTCGCGTTTTTGGATTCCTTCACCCAAGACATAGAACGCATAACCAGCTATTTTTCCGCCATGTTCTGCGACAACATCTTTAACTGTTTTGGATGGGTCCATAACAAATGGTTGTTCTTCCAAAACGGATTCTGCATACCATTTTTTAATACGACCTTCCACCATCTTTTCAACGATGTTTTCTGGTTTTCCTGCCGTAGCACCAGATTCAATAAACACTTTCTTTTCGCGTTCAACTGCTTTTGGATCAACATCAGCAATTGTCATGAATTCAGGTTTGTTTGCAGCAATATGCATTGCGATTTTGCCACCAATTTCATCAATGCGTGCATCATCACCATTGATAGCAACCACAACACCGATTTGTCCCATACCTGGAACCAAAGCATTGTGAACATAAGTATAAATATGATCACCATTGACTTTTGCGATACGGCGCAAGCTCATATTTTCACCGATTGTAGAAATTGTTGCAGCAATGTCATCTTTGACCGCGTTCAATGTCGCATCAAAATCGCCAGACAATTCCAAAGCTTTATTCGCAACATCAGCAACCAATTTTTGGAATTTATCATTTTTAGCAACAAAATCTGTTTCCGCGTTCAATTCAACAACACATCCCATATTGTCGCATTTAACAACGGTCACCAAACCAGATGCAGCAACACGACCCGCCTTAGACGCCGCCTTTACAATACCTTTTTGGCGCAACCAATCAGCAGCAGCTTCGATATCGCCGTTGTTTTCGACCAATGCTTTTTTACAATCCATCATCCCTGCGGAAGTTTTTTCACGCAGTTCTTGAACTAATTTTGCTGTTACTTCTGCCATTTTTATTTCCTTTCTTTATAAATTGTTATTTGTCAGCTTTGTCTGCCAATTTGCTGCGACGAACTTCGCGAGCTTCAGAAGCCTTTGATTTTTGTTTAGCTTCTTTGACTTTGATTTCGTGTTCGTATTCTTCTGCGGCGGCTTCTGCACTGTCAGAATCGCCCTTTTTACCAGCAGCACCACCCAATCTTTTTTCAATACCAGATAAAATAGCATCTACGAACAAATCGCAATACAATTGTGTTGCACGCGCAGCATCGTCATTACCCGGGACAGGATAATCAACCAATTCTGGATTAGCATTTGTATCGCAAATAGCGATTGTTGGGATATCCAAATTTCTTGCTTCGTGAACAGCATTCAATTCACGTGGTACATCAATGACAATCATTGCCTGAGGCACACCGTGCATTTCCAAAATACCACCGAAAATGTCGCGCAATTTAGCAACTTCTTTGGTCATAACACCGACTTCTTTTTTGGTCAATCCCAATTTGTCTGCATTAGCTATATCGTTTTCCATTTTTTTCAAACGACGAATACTTTGAGAAACCGTAGTCCAGTTAGTCAACATACCGCCCAACCAGCGATTGTTAACATAAAATTGACCACAACGTTCTGCCGCATCTTTAACAATATCTTTTGCCTGGTGCTTTGTAGCGACAAACAAGATTTTTCCACCTGCGGCAGCGATTGCTTCCAAAGCAACCAACGAGCGATGCAACAAAGGTGCAGTTTTATTCAAATTGATAATATGAATTTTATCCTTAACCCCATAAACATAAGGTGTCATCAACGGGTTCCAACGACGGGTATGATGTCCAAAATGGACACCCGCTTCCATTAATTGTTTCATAGTAAAAGTTGGCAATGCCATGTTTAAATCCTTTTTTCTGTTGTTATCCTCGGTCAGCGAACGTAAAAAACCAAACGAATTTGGACAGAAATTATATTCACTGCCTGTGTTCTTCGCGCGAACGCGTGCCGCCATTATAAACAAAACTTTCCCAAAAATCAAGTATTTTTTAAAGATTTTAAACCCAAACAAAAAACCGACCACACGGTCGGTTTTTTTGTTTTACATCAAAGAATTATCCTATTGTGCCGCTGTTGCTGCCGAAGCAGTTGTATCTTTTTTATTCTCCCCACCATATATGCGAGGATAACCACATTCTGGACTTGGTGTACACGTAGCTGTATACCCGTCCCAAACTAATGTACAATTTTTTCTGCATGACACAGCCCCAACACGAGGCTTTTTATCTTTTGCTGCTTTTACAGCATCCACGACTTTTTGAACCTCAACATCTTCTGTCGTTGCTGTTTGTGTTTGCGCTTTTGAAACTTTGGCGGCGCGCGCAACAGAGCTAACAGCCGTATCCATTTTTTTATCTATTTTTTGGTTTTTGACATTCACTATTACATCATTTGCAACGTCTGCAATTTCTTCTTCAGACACCTCTTCCCCTAATGAATATGATGCTGGATAGTCGTCATAAATCCTTACCCCACCATTTCTGCCAGGACATTCAATACCGTGATCAACACATGTCAACGGAGCCACAAGCCCCCCATTAGAATCTCTTAAAAAAGTACATCCTGGTGGACAGGCCATCCAACCATTGGTGGTGCGAAGTCTTTCACCAATAGCAGCCGCATAACCGTTTGTCGCAGACAAACCGACAACAAGTCCAAAAATTAAAAACAATTTTTTCATTTTTTCTCCTTTTGCTATGCTGATATTATACCATAAAAAACAGCAAAAACAAATTTTTTTACAAACAGATTCATTTTTAACAAAAAAACAAAAAGTATTGACAAAATAAATATTCGGTCTATATTTAATAGCATGAGGATGTTAAGAAATCTTTTTGTTGCTCTTTTTACAATCGTTTTTACGATGGTTGATGTCTTTGGCGCACAAAATTGCAATAACGAATATTATCGCCGCAACCATCCAGAAAAATGTAAATCTTCAAACAATACAACTTTGTTGACCGTTGCAGGTGGTGCAGTTCTGGTTGGGACGGGTGTTGCTTTGGCGCTTCAATCTTCTGGTGGCGGACACGGCTCTTCTGACACATCTAATCAAACAACTTTTCAACGAACCCCTTTGTCAACAAACATCGTCACAAATTATGCCCCAACAGATTATGTTCAAAACAAAAAGATAAATGCAATCTATCTGGGTTCAGCAACAAACGGAACCGATATTGATGAATCTGTTATAAATTCTATTAAATCTGATTACGATTACCAAAGAAACCACAGACAATATGATGCTGTTGATTTTGCTTATGCGATTGCGCGTGGATATTCCGGGAAAGATACATCCATAAATATCTTAGACAATTTTTACATTGAACACGGAAATCATGTTTATACGATTGCTGAAAACATCGCAAAAGACGCTAATATAATTGCAAACAACATCGGTACATCAGAAAACGAATTTGCTGCATATGATTACATAGCAGACAACATCAGAACAAACGCACCCGCGCACATTTACAATGCCAGCTGGCAGATTCCTTCAACTACAAATATGAATGCGGCAACAGTTATATATGATAATAACGGTTCTCCGAAAACTTATGCCACGGCTCAACAAGCTCTTTATAACATATCCAGCGAAAATTTCATAACCAGCATACGAAATGCCGCGATTGATAACGATGCGATATTTGTTTGGGCGGCAGGTAATGAAATGCAAAATGAAAGTGGCGCACTGGCTGCTATGCCATTGGCATTTCCTGATTTGTCTGGACACTTTATAAATGTAGTTGCATTAAACAACAATAATAATATCGCATGGTTCAGCAATCAATGTGGCATCACACAAAATTATTGTATTGCTGCCCCTGGTTCAGATTGGAATGTCGCCCCGGGACGCAAAGTTGACGGGACAAGCTTTGCCACACCAGTAGTTTCTGGGGCAATCGCTGTTATCAAAGAAGCTTTTCCTTATATGAATGCAACACAAATAACACAATTATTATTTGTAACTGCAACAGATTTAGGCGAAACAGGTATTGATTCTGTATACGGGTGGGGATTGTTGAATTTAGAAAGAGCAACCAAACCTGTCGGCACCCCAAGAATCGTTTTATCAAACGAAAATATTCGTCCACTGTCCGTATCAACTATGACAGGTTCTGCCGCCCCCGCAATTCAAAAAGCAAATATAAAAATGGCTTTTTTTGATGATTTTGGTCGTGCTTTCTCAACAAACTTATCAGACCATATCAAAGTGCTTCCTTATGGTCGCGGATTTGATAAATTACGCGAAACCGAAAATAATTCTTTTGATTTGTTCAATGGATTTGAAATCGGCTTTTCACAAAATCACTTGTTGGAATCCAGTGGTTTAATTTCTGTTCAATCTAATAAGTTAACTAATTTCATCGGATATAAAAACGAATTTAAAATTGGCGAAATGAATTTCTATCAAAATGCCAGATTTGGTGTCACGCATCCACACGCAGAAGAAAATTCGATTATATCTAACCTTTCAAATCTTTATACTTCATCTGCCACAATTGGGGCAACATGGCAAGATTTATCATTTGAAATTGCAATCCCAGAAACAATTATTTCTGGTGATATGTCCGCCACAGTTCCTGTTGCGCGCGCCAAAGACGGGCAAATCATATACAACAACACACACATAGATTTATCAAACATGCGTCCAAGTATTGAATATACATTGGGCTATAAATACCTGTCAGCAACTTTCGTAGACAACCCAGATTATGAAAATGAATTTTTCATAATGGCAAAAAGAAAATTTGCTTTCTAATTATTTTTTCAAATCAAAATTATGGATATAGCTGAACGAAATACCAATAGAAGTATTAGAACCATAATGTTCTGCCTGACGAGAATGCGCCCGACGATATTTAATATAAGGCCCCATTGTTAAATCGCCCCAAACATTAGTGTCCAGACGCACCACAGCCAAAAAGTCATCTTTTAAATCTTCGCCTACATATTGTGAATAAGATAAATATTTTCTGTAATATCCATCCGAAGTAAATTTGACACCTTCTCTTAACGCATATTCGACACGCCACCCAGTTTCAACCGCAGACTTGCCGACCTTGGCATCAGAATAAGTAAAATCATATTCATACACACCAACGACATACAAACTTTTGAAAATATCATGATTAAACAAAGAAAAACCAGCACTTGGACGAATTATATTACGACGTGGGTCACCTTCGAATTCTGTTTCATATTGCGCACGCGCAATCGGTCCCAGTTTAAAAGAATCAAAATCCCAACAAGCATAAGCCATATCCGAAGACAGCAAAATTTTATCTGCACTTTCATCTACAGCTTTTTCTTCCATATAAGGTCTGATTGTCTGTTTACCATATTCCATGAACAAAGAATTATCCCATTTGAACCTGTCGTGTCCGTATTCCAAAGCAACATCAAAAACACCTTGGATATTAGTTTGGTCCGAAGCTTTTAACGCAGCAACCGTAGAATTTTGGTATTCGCCCGGATTATGAATATCTGTCTTGGTCCAATCAAGTCCAATACGACGCACATTTAAATTAAACTTGTCTTCTTTTGGTGCTTCATCAGCCATTGCAACCAACGGCATCAAAGCCGTCAACAACACGAATATTTTTTTCATATTTGTTTCCCTTTTTATTTCCAAACTTGTAATACGCCACCATTATCAGTATATTTCCACCCTGCTTCACGAACAGCAGCCATAAACCTTGATTGATAATTCAAAGGCAATTTTGCAACGATTTGGTTTCCAACTATCGTCTGTGTTTCTATTTCCGCCTTGCCCGCGCGCGTAATACGTTTTAATTCTGCCCAATCAGCCAAACCGTTTGGAACGACAATCAAGACCATAAACATTTCTTTGGCTTCTTCCAACGGAACCCAGTTTTGTATTCCGGCAGCGTCCAGCCACTTTTTTGCCGCACGATTATCAACAACCATTGTAATATTTGCCGAATAAGTATCAGAAGAAATTTGTTCGTTTGCGACACTGGTCGAAGAAATCAAATTCATCAATTCATCACTCGCTGTATCATAAATCAAACCATTAAGCGCTTCTTTTTGTGCGTATTGCGACAAAACATTGTATAAAATTTGTCGCCGCGCCAAATTAGTCGCATTTATTTTCGCATTCGCCGCAGTATCACTTGTTTGATTTACTGGCACAGTTGCGCTTAGTTCAAAACCAAACGCATTTCCTGCCACACAAAGCAACGAAAACAAAGCAACGAACAAATTTTTACAACACATTTTCACAATCAACCCTTTTAAAATCTAGCTGTAAAGCCCAAACGAATTCCCATAGATTTATACACCGATTCGATTTCTTTATCGCTTTTTACTGCCCAACCTTTGGCCTTTAAATCTTGCAACCCGCGCATATATTCTATACCAGCTTCGTTCAAGCCGCCCGCAGCATACACCGTTTCATAATCGTTCAGTTCGGCCTGATAAAGCGCCTTGTTCAAATAAGTTGTCGCACTGGCATCACTTACATTATAATAATCATAATTCATCCCCAGAGATAACATAATACTGTCGTTCAACGCAGTTGACCAAGTAGCATTAAACCCAAGATGATACGCATCACCAAAATCACCCTTGTCTTCTACACTGGTTGGATGTTCCCAATCGAAACGATACGGTTGATCCCCCTTGGAATCATATGTAGGCATACCGAATTCAATACCCGCATTAACAAAATTAGTATCATTTATAAGATATTCCATATCCAAAGCGATATAAGGCCCCGCCCACACTGTTTCATATTTGTGTGAAGTTCCCGCCTGTTCATAATAGTAAGTTTCACCGACATCCAACAAAGGTTCAGACATATCATTTTGTACTACATAGCCAATCAAATTACCGCCTTCGTCATATTGTGGTGTTAAACCAGCAACTTCAACAACATCCCCAGCGGCAGTTGCGAAGCCGATATAAGGACTGCATTGTACTTCGCCATCTTGAGCATACACACAATTGACATAACTAGCATTGCTGTCAGAATGTAAAACCTGAACCATCAAACCATAATTGCTTTTTGTTTCAAGAATATGTTTGAAATAGCGATACCCAATTGATGGTGTAAATTTAACCTTGCTGTTTCCGAATAAATCAGTAAATCCGAATGCAGCGTTAAATCCATATTCCTTACCACCCTTGCTGGTCCCAACAGACACCGTAGGCGTTCCAACCAAAACCTGTTCAACATTACCACCAAGTAGCCAATTTTGATATTCCCACATAGCCCCAGAAGTAATATCATCATCGACCATAGAACTGTCACCGAATTGCAAACCATATTTTCCGCCAACCTTAATCTGCATCGGCAATGAATCGCCAAAATAATAAGCAGCTTCGCCACTAAGCACATTCCAACGCAAATTGTCATAATGCAAATTAGACCCAGCTGTGTTCATTTTAACATCCCAATTTGCGAATTCGTGGGTTAAATCGACCCCCAATTGAAAGCCCTGTTTTCTTGCAGTGGTTGTTTTCTTGGTTGTCTTTTTAGTTTTTTGGATAGTAGTCTTAGTCACACCCAAGCTTTGCATATTTTGACCGTATCCACGACCGGCACCGTAAGTATTATAAAAACCGCCAGCATTTGTATTATATTTTGCCTGGGGATTTTGATAAAGATTACCGTTGTAATAAGTCCCCGCAGCCCCCGCCACCAAAGGCAACACAGAAACCAAAGTCGCACCCAATAAAACCCGTGAAAACCCTTTCATTTTAATCTCCTTAATAAATTATCTTTTTGATTATAACATAAAAATCTTGAAAAATAAATAGTTTTATAATATGTTTTTACAAAAATATGCGGTCGTGGCGAAATTGGTAGACGCGCAGCACTAAGGATGCTGTGGGGCAACCCTTGGGGGTTCAATTCCCCCCGGCCGCACCATCCGTCTTTGCCGTTGGCAAAGCCGCGATTAGTGGCTTTGATACGAGCAAAACGGTTTGTAAAAATCATTTTTAATCAACTTTTTCCATTCAACACCGTTCTTAATTCACCGCCCCAGGCGGGGAATTTAGACTGCAATGCGGTTTTATGCCTCGATGAACAAAAACTAAAATCAAAAAAATCTTGTGAACTGCGATTTTTTAAAATTTTATTAATTGTTCATTCTCGTATTCGCTCGCTCACACATTTC
>JBKSMS010000005.1:0-3650 GCA_046881825.1 Alphaproteobacteria bacterium
CCACCTACGGACGCTTTACGCCCAGTAAATCCGAACAACGCTTGCACCCTTCGTATTACCGCGGCTGCTGGCACGAAGTTAGCCGGTGCTTTTTCTGTCGCTACTGTCATCATCTTCACGACTAAAAGAACTTTACAACCCGAAGGCCTTCTTCATTCACGCGGCATGGCTGGGTCAGAGTTTCCTCCATTGCCCAATATTCTTAGCTGCTGCCTCCCGTAGGAGTCTGGACCGTGTCTCAGTTCCAGCGTGGCTGATCGTCCTCTCAGACCAGCTATGGATCATTGCTTTGGTAGGCCATTACCCCACCAACTGGCTAATCCAACGCGGGCACATCCATCACCGATAAATCTTTCCCCTTGCGGGCGTATGCGGTATTAGCGTTCGTTTCCAAACGTTATTCCCCAGTGAAGGGCAGTTTCCCACGCGTTACTCACTCGTGCGCCACTGACTTTAAGAGAGCAAGCTCTCTTATCATCCGTTCGACTTGCATGCCTAAGACCTGCCGCCAGCGTTCGTTCTGAGCCAGGATCAAACTCTCAAGTTCTAAAAAAACTTGTAATTTAAGTCCTGTGCATTTAACAAAGCTGACTTTAATCAGTTCGTCTTTACATATATATATATTCGCAAGACAAGTTTTTTAACGAGGTTATATATAACCTACTACCTGTCTAGGATATGCACATTTGACTTAGTCAAAGTTTGGATATTCCAAATTCAACTGTCTGCATATCTCTTCTTGAACAGATTTTTGAAATACTTTAAAAAGCATCAAAAATCTTTTTTGATGAGCTGCTTTTATTAACAATGTTGCGATTTATTCGCTAAATTTCAGGGGTTGACTTCTTGTGATTTGCAAAAGGGCCAACTTGAAAGCCCGGCTATTATGATTACGAAGTTCTGAAAAGTCAAGCGTTTTTTCAAAAATAAATTTCAAAAAAAATATTAAAGCACTAAAAACCGCAGAATTCAGGCATTTTTTCATTTAATATTTTTTTCTGGTGCCATTAAAAAAAATCCATCAAAAAGCGCCAAACGATTCGGTTTTCAGCGATTCGTTTAACCGAATCGGCGAAATAAAATACAAAAAACACCCCCAACGGGGGCGAATTTTATCAGAACCGGTACATAAATCCTAATTTAACAAGCGGATAATAAGGATAATCTTTTAATTCTTTGCGAACATCCGCCAGCACATTATCTTTGGCCTGTTGGAATTGCGTATATTCAGCACTGCCTTCAACAACAGCCACACCTAATTCGTCTTTTAATCCATCAAGCGGTATATCAAAATCAACCTTGGCTGTTTTATCAGTGAACACGACCCCCGCATCAAGATAAAGTTTAAAGCCGGCAAACAATCCCAAATCAAAACCTGTTCCAAGATAAGGCCCGCTGTATTTCCAATCGAACATAGCACGACCTTTCATTTCTGTTCCGTCATAGGTATATTTTTTACCGTCTAATTCGAATTCGATTTTATCACCTTTTAAATCGCCATAAATATCAGCATCTAAATCCATTTTTCCAACAAAGTATCCGCCAGACACGCGCCACCCACCAAGGAACCAAGTATCCCCGAACGGATAAAAATCAACCATTGCGCCATAATGCTTGGCGTTCAATTTGAAATTATCTATTTTCAAAGCGTCTTCAATTTCGACACCACCTTTGTCATCAATATATTTGTTAATTCTTTTGTTCAGTTGACTTTTAATAGGGGACATAGTCGCGAAATCAAAACGAATTCCGAATCGTTTAGCCCAAAAAGAATCGAATTTTTTATTATTATATCCGACAAATCCATTAAGTCCCGAAGTTGCCGACATTCCAACACCCAATTGAATTCCATGCGGAAAGCGTGCCTGTGGATTTATGGGGTTTTCGATTTTTTCATGATTGACATCGGATGTTTCTTGGACCACAGACTTTTCTTCTGTTTTTGGTTGTTCTTCAACTTTGCGAACTTCTTTGACAGTTTTAATTTCTTCTGTTTCTTTGACTTCTTTGACTTTTTTAACAGTTTCTTCTGTTTTTGGTTGTTCTGCTGTTTCGATTTTTTCTGCTGTTTCGATTTTTTCTGCTTTTGCCACAACTTTTTCAGCCGGCGCAACCACCGCCACAGGCGCGACAGAATCTTGGACAACACATTGAGAAGCGATTGGCGCATCTGGTTCTGTGCCATAAAGTTTATTAACATCTTCATTCGCAAACGCAGGCACAGCAAGCACCAGCGCGACAGACCAAGCAGATAATTTTTTCATGATTTTTTTCCTTTCCATATAACATTTAAGAACTTCGTCCTAAGTATAGAAATTTTAAAAATTTAACACAACATAAAAATTTTTGTTTAAAGCGGGCTTTTTTTATGATAAAATATATAGCATGAAAACCAAGATTTCTTTTTTAACAGCCGTTGCTATTCTGGCTGGCACAAGCTTCGCGAATGCATCTGAATGCGTTGGCGAAGGATGTGATTTCGAACCGATTATTTTCGAAGAAGAAATCGCACCGATGGATTTCAGTGAAATCGAAGAACCGTTAACACCAATTGTTGTGGAATCTGAACCCGTTGAAACATGCGTTTATGAACAAGAAACATGTGTTCATGATTACAATTGTCCGTTTGACACACCGGAAGAATGTGCGATTTGGTATAAAAAGCCGGCATATAAAACAAACCTGCATCCACGCGCCCCGCATTTCAGCGATGTTCGTGTTGATGATATGTTGTATGCAATATATGGCAATTACAATATAACTGGAAACGATGCAGAAATGTCCCCATTGGTGGAAAGATATAATATATTGATGCGTGCATCGCGTGCATGTTGCAGCGAAGGTATCATGTATAAAATGCGTCAAAACGGCGCAACAGACGAAGCAATTTACCAGTTTTTAAAAGACGATGCGAATTATTATGCAGTTGCATCACGTTGTATGGTGATGAATGACGACGAATTCGCAGGATCTTATTCGAACGGTGTTACCAAAAATATGGCGATAGAGGTTCGCAATGCGTGTTTATGCAAAAACCGTCAATGGTTTGAAACATTATTGCAACCATTTTTTGATGTGTATTACCACGCACCAATGTTCGAAGATAATCCATTTCCATACAGTTATGTTGACGACATGCAAAGACACGTGACTGTATATATTAATAACGAAGTCCACAATACAGTTGGATTGATTGGCGCCTGCCCAAAATAATAATCCTGTTTTCCTTGTGATTCCACCTCACTGAGGGAAGGTCCGTGTTCACGCGCTTAATCACCGATGTCATTGCGAGCGCAGCGTGGCAATCCAGGTCCATCAGTGTCCAGCCGGAACGGCTGACTTATTTATAATAATGATACAAAAGCCGATACACCCAAAGTCTTGGTGTAGCGAAGCGTAGACGGATGGATCCTCGCGGTCGCTGTCGCTCCCTCAGGATGACATTGGTGTTTAAGTTCATAATTTCGAACATTCTCTTTCAACCCTCCCCACCGCTTCCGCGGTCCCCCCCGCCCCAGGCGGGGAATTTAGACTGCAATGCGGTTTTATGCCTCGATGAACAAAAACTAAAATCAAAAAAATCTTGTGAACTGCGATTTTTTAAAATTTTATTAATTGTTCATTCTCGTATTCGCTCGCTCACACATTTC
>JBKSMS010000006.1:0-5955 GCA_046881825.1 Alphaproteobacteria bacterium
CAATACGAAGGCTTTGGAATGCCACCATTAGAAGCAATGAAGTGTGGATGCCCAGTAATTACATCTAATAATTCATCATTACCAGAAGTTGTGGGTGATGCGGGAATAATGATAGATTGGGACAGTGATGAACAACATATAACTGCTTATGAAAAATACTATTTTGATAAAAAATACAGAGATTCAATGGCAAAGAAAGGATTGGAACGTTCAAAACAGTTTTCTTGGGATAAAACTGTTGATATAATTATTAACGATATAAACAAAGGGTAAAGTATGGCTAGGTATTATATTGTATCCGGTGGTTTTGATCCTATTCACGAAGGTCATATCGCGATGATAGTTGATTCTGTGAAACATTCAGATGGTGTTATTGTTTTGGCTAATTCTGATGAATGGCTTCGTAGAAAAAAAGGTAAAAATTTTTATAATTTTCAAACAAGACGCACAATATTAGAAAATCTTAAAGGTGTTATAGATGTGATTGCTTTTAATGATTCTGATAATACTGCATGTGATGGTATAAGAAAAGCGCGTAAAAAATATCCAAATGCAGAACTGGTTTTTGCAAATGGTGGGGACAGGACAAAAAATAATATTCCTGAAATCCCTGTGTGTAAAGAATGCGGAGTAGAGATTGTTTTTGGTGTTGGTGGTGAAAACAAAGCAAATTCATCATCTTGGATTTTACAAAAATATAATGAAAATACAAAATAAACGAGGTTAAATATGAAAAAGAAAGTCGCATTAATTACTGGTATTACAGGTCAAGACGGTTCTTATTTATCTGAATTGTTGTTAGATAAAAATTATGAAGTTCATGGGATAATTCGTCGTTCTTCTGTTCCTAATACTGAACGTATAGATCATATTTCAGATAAAGTTAATTTGCACTATGGTGATATGACAGATTCTACAAATTTAAACAATTTGGTTCGCAAGTTGAAACCAAATGAAGTATATAATTTGGCTGCACAATCACATGTTAAAATATCTTGGGATTGCCCTGAATTTACGGCTGAAACAGATGCACTTGGGGTATTAAGATTATTAGAAGCAATACATACAAATGGTTTGGATAAAAAAACAAGATTTTATCAGGCATCAACTTCGGAATTATTTGGTTTAATTCAAGAACCAATTCAATCTGAAAAAACACCTTTTTATCCACGTTCTCCATATGGGGTTGCAAAATTGTATGGTTATTGGATTACTGTGAATTATCGTGAATCTTATAACATGTTTGCATGTAATGGTATTTTGTTTAATCATGAAAGCCCGCGTCGTGGTGATAATTTTGTGACTCGTAAAATTACACTGGCGGCTGCAAGAATCAAAGAAGGATTACAAGACCATTTGGAATTAGGTAATTTAGATTCAAAACGTGATTGGGGACATGCAAAAGATTATGTCGAAGGTATGTGGCGTATTTTAAAAGCCAAAGAACCAAAAGATTATGTTTTAGCGACAGGTATTACAACTTCGATTCGTGATTTTGTAAAGGTTGCTTTTAAAGAAGCAGGTTTTGATTTGATATGGTCAGGGACTGGTGTTAATGAAAAAGCGATAGACAAAGCAACTGGTAAGACAGTTGTTAAAGTTAATCCTGAATTCTTCCGTCCAGCCGAAGTTGATTTGTTATTAGGTGATTCAGCCAAAGCGCGTAGAGAATTAGGTTGGAAACCAAAATATTCTTGGGAAACATTGGCAAAAGAAATGGTTCAAGAAGATTTGAAATTAGCAAAAAAAGAAAAATTCTTAAAAGAACATCAACAAAAAATCAGATAATTTTGTTAAAGGTATATATGATGAACAAAGATTCAAAAATTTTTGTTGCTGGGCATAATGGTTTGGTTGGTTCTGCAATTAAAAGAAGACTGGAAAAAGACGGTTTTGAAAATATAATAACACGAAATCACAAGGAACTTGATTTAACAAATCAGGCGCAAACATTGGATTTTTTCCAATCTGAAAAACCTGATTTTGTGTTTTTATCTGCGGCTAAGGTTGGTGGAATTATGGCTAATCAGACATATCCAGCGGAATTTATTTATCAGAATTTAATGATAGCTACAAATGTTATTAATGCGTCTTATAAATCAAATGTTAAAAAATTGATGAATCTTGGTTCGTCTTGCATATATCCGCGAAATGCACCACAACCAATGAAGGAAGAATATTTATTAACATCTGAATTAGAAAAAACAAATGAAGCATATGCTTTGGCAAAGATTACTGCGATAAAATTATGCAGATATTATAATCAACAATATGGAACAAATTATATATCTGTGATGCCTACGAATCAGTATGGTATTGGGGATAATTTTAATATGGAAACAGCACATTTATTGCCTATGATAATGCGCAGATTTCATTTGGCTAAGTTATTATCCAAAGGTGATTTTGATTCCGTGTGTGATGATTTGAAACGATATAAATTGGGTTGGAATTTGGATGATAAAATAAATTTCAAAGATGAAAAAAGTATTGAATCTTCATTAAATGCTGTTGGTGCTTATCGTGACAAAGTTGTTTTATGGGGTGATGGTTCTGTGTATCGTGAAATGATGTGCAGTGATGATTTGGCTGATGCGTGTGTGTATTTAATGAATAATAAAAATTATTCTGATATAGGGGAACATGTAAACATTACAGATGGAACAGATATCCAATTAAAAGATTTGTTTAAAATTGTAAAATCTATCGTTGGTTTTGATGGAAAATTAGAATACGATTCTTCAAAACCAAACGGAACACCAAGAAAACAAATGGATGCGACCCGTATAAAATCTTTAGGATGGCAGCCAAAAATACCTTTGGAAAAAGGGATAGCAGATTTTTATAATTGGTACAAAAACCAAGGGAAACAATTATGAAAAAATATTTTGTCACTGGAATAAATGGTTTTGTTGGAAAATATTTTGTTGATTATGTTCATGGTGTTGAACCAGATTCTGATATTATGGGTGTTGATTTGGGTGAAACATCAAAAGCAAAAGATATTAAATATAAATCTTTGAATCTTTGTGATGAAAAAGCTGTTCATAATACAATTGAACAATACAAGCCAGATTATATTGTGCATTTAGCGGCTGTTTCTTCTGTGGCTAAATCTTGGGAAGATCCAGCAGGGTGTTTTTTAAACAATAATGCTGCTTTTTTAAATCTGGCAGAAGCAATAAGAAAAACAGAGATTAATGCCAGAATTTTATCTGTTGGCTCATCCGAAGAATACGGAATTTATGATAAACCAATGAAAGAGAATTTTGTTTTACATCCAAAAAGCCCTTATTCTGTGGCGCGGCTTTCACAAGAATATTTGTCTAAATTATATGTGGACAGATTTGGTCTTGATATTGTTATGACACGTTCTTTCAATCATATCGGACCGGGACAAAGTACTCAATTTGTTGTGTCTTCTTTTATTAGTCAACTTGTAAATATCGCAGATAAAAAATCTGAAAACAAAATGATGGTTGGTAATATTGATGTAGCCCGCGATTTTACTGATGTTCGTGATGTTGTAGATGCTTATTACAAGATATTAACATGTGCGTCAAATCGTCAGGTTTATAATGTTTGTTCTGGCAAGGCTACAAAATTGCGCGACATTATTGATATGGCATCTAATAAATTGCAAATTAAACCGAATATTATTATTGATAAATCAAGATTGCGTTCCAATGAAATAATGGTTGTTGTTGGTGATAATACCAAAATTAAATCGGAATTAGGGTGGAAACCAAAATACACACTGGAACAAACTATATCAGATATAATTTCTAATCAAAGGTCTTAAAATATGAAACCAAAATTGTTATATATTGGGCATGCGTATCATAATAAAACAAAATCTACGGCATTTTTAAAAGAAATGTTCGCGCGTGATTATGATGTAGAAACTTTTGATTTTGACCCGTATAATGATAATATGCAAACTCATTTTTTGCCGTTAAAAGGCAAAAATTATGATGTTGTTGTAATTTTTCAAATAATGCCATCCATAGAAAAATTAAGACAATATATATCCTTTGAACATTGTGCTTTTTTTCCAATGTATGATGGTGTGCCGCCGCGTAATGATAAAATTTGGTATGAATACAGAGATGTCAATATTATTAATTTTTCAAAAACTTTGCACGATGAATTGAAATCTTTGGGTTTTTCATCGTATTATTTTCAATATTTTCCAAAACCTTTGAAAATCACGAACGAAGGTGATGAAAAATCTATATTTTTTTGGCAAAGAATAAATCAGATAAATATAAATACTGTCGCAAAGTTGATTGATTTAGAAAATATTAAACATATTCATTTCCATCACGCGATTGACCCAGGACATGAATTTGTCGAACCTGGTGAAGAAATCAATAAAAAAGCCACCCATTCAACTTGGTTTGATACACGCGAAGATATGCAAAAACAAATGCAGAAATCTGCTGTTTATATTGCTCCAAGAATGTTTGAAGGTATTGGTATGTCTTTCTTGGAAGCAATGGCAATGGGGCGCTGTGTTATTGCACCAAATAATCCAACTATGAATGAATATATTAAAAACGGTGTAAATGGTATATTGTATGATTTAAATAATCCAAAATATGTTGATTTATCTAATATTCGCGAAATTCAGAAAAATACAATTAAATATATCAAAGATGGTTTTGAAAACTGGGAAAAAGAAAAGTGGAAAATAGTTGATATTTTAACTGAACATCCGATTACGAATAACAAAGCTTTATATAAAAAATATGTGAGAAAACATCATAATTGTACTATAAACAAAAGATATTATTTGTTTGGTTTTTTACCGCTGTTAAGAATTATTGGAAATCCAACACATAAAATGTACAAATTATTTAATGTGTTGCCTGTCGTTTTAATCAAAGGTGACGAACACAGAAAACGCATTTATGTTTTGGGAATACCTGTATTTAAAATCAAAGGAAATATGTAATGATAAATATTTGTTTTGATGCTCGTGTATTAAAAAATGGATTATTATCAAACATCAGTCGTACAGGTGTATATTTTGTTGCTCGTAATATCTTTTTGGGACTATACAAAAGAAATAAGCAAATTAATATGTCGTTGTATTTAGACAAAGACGATATTTCTTTGTTAGAGCAATTAAATAAAAGTTTAGATATAAATATTAAACCAAACGATGTTTTAACAAACGAAAGTGATTTTTCAAACACAGATGTATTTTTTTCACCATTTTTTAAAATTCCTGATGAAATAAAAAAATACCCAAATGTGTCTTGTTATACAATATTATATGATGTTATTCCATTGATTTTCCCAGAATATTTTAAAAATGTTTGTGTTGATTTATTCATAACATTGACAGATTCATTAAACAAAGATGATTATTATTTTTCTATATCTGATTATACAAAATCTGATTTTTTAAAATATTTTGCAAATTTGGATGCAAATAAAATAACAACTATACCATTGTCTACAAATTTTGATTATAACCCAAGCAAAGATAAGGATAGATTGATTAAGGCGCGTGAAAAATATAATATCCCGTCCGATAAAAAATATTTATTTTCATTGTGTTCTTTGGAACCGCGTAAAAATCTGATTCGTTCTGTTAAAACTTTTATAGAATTTATCAAGAAAAATAATATTGATGATTTAGTTTATGTTTTAGGTGGTGGTGCATGGGCTGGTTTTATCGAAAAATTAGAAAAAGAAGTTCCAGATTATCAAAATTATTCCGATAAAATTATTCGTGCTGGATATGTTGCGGATGAAGATTTAGAGACACTTTATAGTGGTGCTGAATTTTTTGTTTATACATCACAATACGAAGGCTTTGGAATGCCACCATTAGAAGCAATGAAGTGTGGATGCCCAGTAATTACATCTAATAATTCATCATTACCAGAAGTTGTGGGTGATGCGGGAATAATGATAGATTGGGACAGTGATGAACAACATATA
>JBKSMS010000007.1:0-30421 GCA_046881825.1 Alphaproteobacteria bacterium
ATTCTAAACTGTTCGATTTCAGCAATGAATCGAACATTTTTTGTAGAGAAAACCAACACTTTTTACCATCTATCACTGAGTTCGAAAGTAGTATGCCAAAAATATATCTCCTATCCTGCACTACGAATAAACAGGTATAAAAATGGATAGTCAGGGCAGAATTTTCTTAGTTTTAGGGGGAAATTAACAAAAATAGTTGCTCGTTTTGATTCTCGAACACAGTAAAATATGTATAAATAAAGGAGTTTTTATGACAAATATATCTGAAATGGTTAATAAAAAAGCAGTTGTTTTTGCTCGTGTATCCAGTCGTGAACAAGAAATGGGCCAATCGATTGATGCACAATTACAAAATTTAAGGTCGTATTGCAAAAGACAGGCATTTTCAGTAATTAAAGAATATTCAATTACAGAATCTTCCACTCGTGGGGATAGAAAGAAATTTACCGAAATGCTAAGTTTTGTGAAACAGCAAAAAATGAAAGTCATAATTGTTGCTGATTGTATCGACAGAATCCAAAGAAGTTTCAGGGAATCAATCGAATTAAGTGATTTGGTTCATGCAAATAAGATTGAGATACATTTTGTTCGTGAAAATTTAATCATTTCATCAGAATCAAATACATCGGACAATATGAGATGGGATTTTGGTGTTCTTGCTGCAAAAAGTTATGTCAGCAATCTTTCGGATAATGTTAAAAGAAGCATGAAATATAACTGGGAACACGGCCGTTGGCAGGGTAGTGCGCCATTGGGATATAAAAATGTTCGTTCGGCAGATGGTAAAGCAGATGTTGTATTGGATGAAGAACGGGCACCATTGATACGACAAATGTTTGAAGAGTATGCAACAGGTTTACATACAACGAACAGTTTGGTTGATTGGTGTAAAGAACATAATTTGACTTCTCGTGGGGATAGAAGAAGACCGGGTAAATTTTTATCAAGGGTTGGAATATACCAGATATTAAAAACACCTTTTTATTACGGTATGATGAAGGTTAAAGATAAAATGTATAAACACAATCATCCGATAATAATAGATAAAGATTTGTTCGATACTGTCCAGATTTTATTATCAAAACAATATCCAAATAAAGAAGTAGAAGATTTGCCGATTGTGCCGGTAAAAATATCAAAAAGACGGTATAAAGATGTTTTGTTTCCATTTACTGGAATCTTTAAATGTGGTTGTTGCGGACATTTAATGACACCAGAAATACATAAAAAACCAAGTGGAAAAGAATACATACATTATAAGTGTGGGCATATGGTTAAAACTTGCACTCAAAAAACAATAAACCAAAACGATATAATAAAACAATTTTATGAAGATGTTGCAGATAAATTATATTTAACCCCCGACGAAATAGAAAAAATCAAATCGAACATAAAACCGTATTTAAAAAGCAAGAATATAGAAATAGCAACCAAGACAGATGTTCAACATAATATCTCGGTTGCAAAAGAAAGAAAATCAAGATTAGTAAAGATGTTGTTGGACGGTTTAATAGATAAATCAACATACACAACAACACTTGCAGAGATAGAAACAAACATATTGGAAAACGAGCATTTACTGGAAAAATATCAAGAAAACAATGTTGATATTGCTGAATCTATAACAAATATATTAAAATTTGTTGGAAATCTAAGGAAAATTATAGAAAGTTCGAAAGTGCAGGATAGGAGATATATTTTTGGCATACTACTTTCGAACTCAGTGATAGATGGTAAAAAGTGTTGGTTTTCTCTACAAAAAATGTTCGATTCATTGCTGAAATCGAACAGTTTAGAATATTGGTTGGAGCGCACGGATTCGAACCATGATAAAGAGAACCAAAATCTCTTGTCCTACCATTAGACGACGCTCCAAGACTTTGCTTATTATATATGTCTTTTCGCTTTTTTCAATAACAAAATGAAATTTTTTTCAATATTTTATGAATATACTCTTGACTTTTATAGAACACATTCATATAATCGTTAAGGTTTTTAATGATTTAATTTTTTAACAAAACCAAAGGAAGCAAACATGACGCACGATGAAGTAACACGCTTGGTTTCTGAAAACATGCAGATTTTAACACGTTTTTCACGCCGTTTGCAATCTGTTTTTGAATATGGTTCTAAGAAATCTCGTCAACAAATGTCCTTTTTAGTGCGATTGTATTTAACTGGAAAAATTAAATTAAAAGATTTTGCTAATCGCGAAGCGATTTCTACTGCGGGGCTTTGTGGCATTTTGCGCAAACTGGAACAGGATAAATTGGTTGTGCGCAGTGAAGATCCTGATGACCATCGCGATGTATGGTACGAAGTTTCTAAATCTGGGAAAAATCTGGCTGAAAAATTAATAGACAAGCGCGTCACAGCATTAGGCGAATTATGTAAGGTTTTACCCGAAGAAGACGAAGACAGATTGGCAGAATCAATACGAACAGTAAACGAAGTTTTCAAAAAGATGGAGGCCTTAAATGCGTAATATATTGCCCGTAGTTTTGGGCGCACTGGTCATTATTCCTGATTTATATGCGATGGATTTATCGTTAAAAGACGCAACAGATAAAATTGTCGCTGAATCTAATGATTTGAAATCAGCCGAAGCAAACATAAAAAAAGCCAAAGCACAACTTAGTGCAGTTAACGCAAATCGTTGGATGTCGGTTGATGGGACTGTATCTTATACAAATTTAGTTGACCCTGTTCATCCCTTGGATGCCGAAGGTGTCAAAATTCCATCTGAAATTGGGGCTATATTAAATCATTCTTTGCCAATGCCGTTGACAATTCCAGATAACATTTTTTCCGCAGGCGTTCAAATTACCCAACCTATTTATACTTTTGGTAAAATAGGAAATGCTGTTGATGCGGTTCATGATGCGATTGATATATCTAAATCTGCCAAAGATTTAACTTTGCGTGAAGTGAAATATGCCGCGGCAAATCTTTATTGGACGGCAAAAATGACAGACGGCATTGTTGTTGCATCCCAGAAAAACCTTGATAATGCACGTGCAGCACGCAAAAAACTTACTGCCGCAGGACGCGCTAATAAAAGCAATTTGATTAAAATAGAATCTGATATCGCAACCAAAGAAATAAATTTGTCTGACGCACAGTTCAATCGTGATACTGCGTACAGAATGTTGAAAATTATGGCTGGCATTGATGAAACCGAAGACATAGTTTTAACAGATGAATTTCCTGATTCTTTTGAAGAATTACCACAAAAGAAATTAAAATCTAACCCAGAATGGGATATTTACCAAAAACAAATAAAAATGTATGAATCAAATGCTTCGTCAAAACGTTCAGGAGCATACCCAACATTGGCGGTGGTTGGTTCTTATTCTTATTATGCATTAGGCAAAGATGTTCATCATATTTTCGAAAACGAAGGCAGCCAATCTGCTTATTGGGGTGTCGCTTTGCAGGTTCCATTATTCAGTGGCGGTCTGCATTCTGCAAATGCAACTATCGAAGCAATGAACGCAGAATCTGCTCGTCAAAGTTTAGACAAATCCAAGAAATTAAAAACCGAAGAATATAATACTGCGGTAAAACAATATAAACACCTGTGTGATAATTTGGACAAATTATACGAAGCTCATAATCTGGCGCAAAAGGCATATGATGTATCTGCAAATCGTTTTGCAGCAGGACAAACTTCTGCCATAGAATTATCTGATGTGTCCAGCGCTTTGTTTCAAATGGATATGGCTGTATTAAATGCTAAATACAATATTTTGATGTCAAAAGAATCTGTAAAAAAATTGGGTGATTAATATGAATTACAAACAAAAGATTGAAAACATTGTTAAAAAATTAAACACTCGCAAATCTAAAAATAAAATTTATGCAATTGTTGTTATTAGTATTGTTGCGATTTTTGGATACAGATTTATTCGTGTATATCAAGAACACAGATTTGAAGTGTTCAATATAATTCGCGTAAACAAAGATAATGGAACACCTGTCGAAGTATTGCGTATGGAAAAAAAGAACGGTGTTTTATATGAACCTTTGACAATAAAAAACAATCGTGCTTTTGTGTCTGGGGCGCGCATAAACATTTTTAAACCTGGTCAAAAATCTGGTAATTGTAAAATAGTTTCTGTGTCGCACAATATAGATTTAGATACTGGTATGCATATCATAAGAACACAAAATTGTTCAAATGGTTTACAATACATAGAAAAAGAAAAAGTCGGTTTTTATATCCCAACATCTGCAATAAATGGGAATACTGTATACATTGTAAATGATGGTGTTGCCAAGATTCGCGAAATAAAAATTGGTGACAGAGATGCTCAAAATGCCCTGATTCAATCGGGGATAGAAGATGGGGACATTGTTATTTTATCCAAAGTAAAAGATAACGAAAAAATTAAATTCTAAAAAATAAAAGCAAAGGGAAAACAAAATGTTAAAATTCTTTATTCGTAAGCCCATCACAACAATTATGTTCGTGTTGTTTTTTGTGGTGTTGGGTATTGTGTCTTTTCCAAAGATGAATATTGAACGCACGCCATCAGTCGAATTTCCATATGTGACCGCTACATTTATTTATCCCGGTGCTTCAAGTGATGAAATCGAAAGCCAAGTTGTAAAAAAGGCTGAAAATGCAATGTCCGAAGTTGCAGGTATAAAAAAAATTACTTCCCAGGTTTACGAAAACAGCGCGTTTGTTATGGCTGAATTTAATTTGGGATCAAATGTTGATGACAAAGCTAATGAAATAAAAGCAAAAATAGACGGATTAGCTAATGATTTCCCTGATGATTTAAAACAACCTGTGATTGCTAAATTAAACCCATTACAAACACCTGTATTAGATATTGTTATAAATGGTGGTAATCCACGCGATATTGAAAAATATATTACAGATACATTGTCTAATAAAGTGACCGCTATCAAAGGTATCGCTTCGGTAAACACTTTTGGTGGCAGACAACGCGCAGTTCGTATCGCGATGGATCCTGATTTAATGGCGGCGTATGGAGTCACGATTAATGATATAGTTTCGGCGATTGCTATGCGCAATTTAAATGTTCCAGGAGGTAAAATCGAAACAGATATAAGTTCTGAAAATGTGAGATTTGTCGGTGAATTTCAAAATGTTAATGAAATTGCAAATCTTGAAATAACTACTGTAGAAGGTGAAACTTTTAAATTATCAGATGTAGCGACCGTAAATGATGCTATGCGTGACATTGAAAAAGGCGCGATTCATAATGGCGAAAATGTGGTTATTATGTCTGTGGTAAAAGCCAGTGATGGTAACGCAATAAAAATATCAAAAGCTTTGCGTAAAAATTTTCCCGAATTACAAGCAGATTTAAAATCACACTTTCCAGATGCAACTATGCAAATAGTATCTGATTCTTCGACCTATGTGTCCGAAGATACGGCCAGCACTATTTATGGTATTATCTTGGGTGTTATATTTACAATCTTGGTTTTGCTGGCATTTACACGCAATTGGCGTTCAACTATCATCGCGGGTGTCGTGATTCCTGCATCATTGTTGTCTGGATTCTTTTTAATGAACGGTTCGGGCTTTACAATCAATACAATGACACTTTTGGCATATGCAACAGCATTGGGAACACTGGTATCTAATGCTATTATTTTAATTGAATCTGCGTTAAATGAATTACATGCTGGAAAAACACCAGAAGTCGCCGCAGAAGAAGGAACACACAAAGTTGCTATTCCTGTGTTAGCGGGCGTCGGGACTAATGTTGTGGTGTTCTTGCCTTTGGCATTTATGGGTGGCATCGCAGGTCAATTCATGTTGCAATTCGGTATGACTGTTGTGTATTTGACTTTGTTATCATTGCTGTTTTCGTTCACTTTGACACCAATGATGATTGCAAAATTGTTAAGATTGCCGCGCAAGAAACAAAACGACAAAGATATAAAAGAAATAAAAAAACAAGATAATTCTTCGCGTCTGCATAAATGGTATGAATATCAATCACAACATCCTTGGTTTGTCGTTCTGGGTGCAATATTCGCATTGATTTTATCTTCCCAATTGATGAGATTTGTCGGTAATGAATTTTCTCCGTCCACAGATGCTAATGAAATTACTGTGACTGCCCGCGCCCCAATGGGCAGCACTTATGCAAAATCTGAATCTATTGCCAAAGAAATTGATGCGCGTTTAAAACAATTTCCAGAAATAGAATCGACCACAATAAAAATTGGTGACAAGGGATTACAAAATATAAGTATTAAACTTTCTTTGGTAGATGTATCAAAACGTAGTATTTCTGATAAAAAACTGGTACAAAAAATATTGCCGAATTTGGCAGATATCAAAGACGCAGAAATTCAAATCCGTGCTGGCGAAAATATCAGCAGTTCTGCAAATAATTCTGATATTGTATTAAATGTTTACGGTGATGACGATGAAAAGCGCATGGGATATGCCAATCAAATTATTGATAAAATAAATGAAATTGACGAAGTCCAAAGTGCCGTTTTAGCTCAACAGA
Source organism: Alphaproteobacteria bacterium (assembly GCA_046881825.1). Taxonomy (GTDB): domain Bacteria; phylum Pseudomonadota; class Alphaproteobacteria; order Rs-D84; family Rs-D84; genus Enterousia. Next base: position 6,507 of record JBKSMS010000007.1, read on the forward strand.
TACCAAACAATGAAATTCGTTTTGTTCCAAACGATGAAAAAATGAATTTCTGGGGGGTGAAAAATGCTCAAGCTGGTTCAACTTTGCGCACTGCCATATTTGGTAATGATACATATAAATACAAAGAAAAAGGCGACGAATATCCTATTATTTTGGAATTTGAAAAACAATTTAAAAAACAATCTATGTTTGATAGTGTTTATGTAAATTCTCACAAAGGTATGGTAACGCTATCTCAATTAGGTGATATAGAAAATGTTCCTGCGACTTCTAATATTTATCGTGTTGATAAAAACCGCGTAACAGAAATAGATATCAATATTGGTAAATCAACCGTTGGGCCCGTCCAAAATGAAATTCAAGAATATCTTGATACAATGAATTGGGAAAACGGGTATGGTGCTTCTTTTGCGGGTATGGCTGAAATTCAATCAGAAACCAACGGAGAAATCGGTCAGGCATTTTTGCTGGCGACAATTTTGACCTTTATGTTATTGGCAGCAATTATGAATTCTTTCATACACCCGTTCACAATCGCAACATCTATTATAACCAGCTTTACCGGTGTTTTCATAGTTTTATTCTTATCAGGTGCTTCGTTAAATGTCGGTGCATTATTAGCGTTTATTATGTTGGTTGGTCTGGTGGTGAACAATAACATTTTGGTGTTAGAGCCAACTGTTGCCCGTGTTCAACGCGGTGAAGATGCTAAAAAAGTCTTGTGGTCTGAATTAATAGGCAAAAAGCGCATGATTTGGATGACTACTATTGCCGTTGTTGCAGGTATGATACCGCAGCTTTGGTCTAATGATGGTATGAAAGTCTCGATGGGTGCGGTTATGATTGGTGGAATGTGTGCATCTTTGGTTTGGACATTTACATTGACCCCGGCAGTATTCTTTTTGATGGAAAAGTTGCGCAAAAAAATACATAAACGCGATTAGAAAAAAAACACTAAAAAAGCCGGTAAAAGCCGGCTTTTTTAGTGTAAGTTAAACCGTTTCATTTAATAATGAAAAAACACCGGCATTTACCGGTGTTTTTTTATATTTTTTTATTTTAATCCAAGAATGATTTTGCCTGGTTTAATAACTTTATAACCGATTCGATATCACCCATATCCAACGATGATATTTCGACAGTTTTTTTCCCGGCATTTACCGGTATTTTCGAATCGTTTTTTTCAACCTGGAATGTCCCATTATGTAAAATCTTTTTTACCCCAGCAATAGTCATGCCCTTGTCATAAAGCAACGATTTTATCGTTGCAATTTTTTCAACCGTATCAGCACGATAATACCGGCGATTTCCAGCACCCGTCACAGGACGCACAGCACCTGGAAACTGTTTTTCCCAATATCGCAAAGTATAAGCAGGTACATCAAGTCTTTTTGCAACTTCATTTATTGGAATAAAATATTCGTTTTTGTTTTCCATGTTTTAGTCAATCTCTTCACACAATGTATATCTGGCAAAATCTTCATTCGTTGGTATACCTAAAGCATACTTTGTTGGATAATTACGATTACCAATTTGTAGATTATACCAAGGCTCAAACCTATAAAAAGCCACACGCACATCATATTCTTGTTTTAATTCATATTCTGTGCCATCAACTGTCAACAATGCCCCATCATCTAAGAATTTTACAACAACATCATAAGATTCTTTGACATTTTTATCTTTTGATGGTGTTGTTGTAATATCTGTTGTGCACAACAAATGAACTTCTTTTTGTTCATTACACGCGGACAACGACAATAAAACAATTGGTAACACTAATAATTTTTTCATTTTTTATCCTTTTGTTTTTATTCTGCCAAATCTTCAGCTGTTGATTCTGCTTCGCTTTCTTCTTCGTGATCGATTGCTATTGCAGACACAACTTTTTCACCCTCAGCTGTTCTGAACAAAGTTACCCCAGCGGTTGAACGACCAGCAATACGAACATCTTTTACCGGTGTTCTTATGATTTTTCCACCGTTCGTCACCATGATAATATCTTGGTTATCATTCACAGGGAAAGACCCAGCAACAGCAGTATTTTTACCCCCCAACTTGATATTAGTAAATCCACCACCACCACGATGAGTTAAACGATATTCATAAGACGATGTACGTTTTCCAAATCCATTTTCAGATATTGTTAAAATGAATTCTTCTGTTAACGCCATCTTGGCCATTTGTTCATCGCTAAGAACCAGTGTTGTATTTTCTTCTTCAGCATCACTTTCTTCTTCGATACCGGTTGCGGCGCGGCGCAAAGCACGACTTTGTTTCACATACGCAGCGCGCACCACAGAATCAGATTCGCCATGATTCAACATCGCCATACCGATTATATAATCGTCTTTTTGCAACGACAACCCACGAACACCCGTTGAATTGCGCCCAGCAAAAATACGAATTTCAGGCACAGCAAATCTTATACAACGTCCACGATAAGTTGACAAGAATACATCTTGATCTTCAGTACAAGGCAACACAGAAATAAGCGAATCGCCATCATCCAGTTTCATTGCTATTTTCCCATTTGCGCGTATGGAATCAAAATCAGACATACGATTTCTGCGAACAGTTCCAGACGCCGTAGCGAACATCAAGAAATGTTCTTTGCCAGATTCTTGAACGCGTTTAACTTCTTCTTCGGGAACAGGCAAAATAGCAGTTATTGTTTCACCTTCGGTCAATGGTAATAAATTAACCAGTGGGCGCCCCTTGCCTGCAGCAGAAGCTTCTGGCAACTTATATGTCTTTAATTTATAACACAATCCCTTTGAAGAAAAGAATAACAACGGTGTATGAGTATTTGCAACAAATACATTTACAACATAATCGTCTTCTTTGGTAGTCATCGCATTACGACCCTTGCCCCCGCGTTTTTGCGCACGATAAGTATCCAAGCTGACGCGTTTGATATAGCCAGTATTAGAAACAGTCACAACCATATCTTCACGCGCGATTAAATCTTCGATATCAATATCGATTTCAGCATCACTTATTTCACTGCGTCTTGGTTGAGACCAATTATCTCGCACAGCCGATGTTTCTTCGCGAATAATTTGAACTATGCGTTCATGACTGCTAAGAATTGCTAATAAATCTTTGATAACAGCACCAAGATTAGTTAAATCATTATGGATTTTATCGCGTTCCAGACCTGTTAATCTGTGTAATTGCAATTCAAGAATCGCTTTGGCTTGGTCTTCGCTCATATAGAACATGCCATCTTTGTATTCTGTATTTGGATCATCAATCAAATTGATATAAGATTCTATATCAGATGCAGCCCAACCACGTGATAACAAAGCATTGCGCGCATCATCTGGATTCGCAGATTCTTTAATCAATTTAATTACTTCGTCCAAATTACCACACGCCACAGACAACCCCAACAAAGTATGTGCACGATTACGCGCCTTGTTCAAATCGAATATAGTGCGACGACGAATGACTTCTTCGCGGAATTCAATAAACGCATCCAACACAGTTCGGACAGTGAACAACATTGGACGACCACGATTTAATGCCATCATATTCACAGGAAAATTAGATTGCATTTCTGTATCTTGGAATAAATGATTCAAGACCACTTCGGGCATAACATCGCGCTTTAATTCAATAACCACACGCAGACCTTCTTTGGAAGATTCATCACGAATATCTGTAATGCCTTCGATTTTTTTATCTTTGACCAATTCAGCAATTTTTATAATCAGTTGTGATTTATTAACCTGGTAGGGCAATTCATCTACAACGATAGCAGGATGATCATGAATTGTTTCAAAATGTGTTTTTGAACGAACAATTATCGAACCACGTCCTGTTGTGTGCGCCTTGTAAGCCCCAGCATGTCCCATAATAATTCCACCTGTTGGAAAATCAGGTCCCGGGATAATAGAAAACAATTCATCATCAGTAATATCTTTGTTGTCCAAAATTGCCAGAATACCGTTGCATACTTCACCCAAGTTATAAGTTGGGACATTAGTAGCCATACCCACAGCAATCCCCGAACCACCATTTACCAAGAAATTTGGAAACTTAGCCGGTAAAACAATTGGTTCTTGCAAAGTACCGTCAAAATTCGGTTGCCAATCAACAGTATCTTTGTCCAAATCTTCCATTAACGAAGCACCAACTTTTGAAAGACGCGCTTCTGTATAACGCATAGCAGCAGGTTTATCCCCGTCGCGCGAACCAAAGTTACCCTGACCCTGGACCAACATTTCACCCATTGAAAAATCTTGTGCCATACGCGCCATTGCTTCGTAAATAGAAGAATCCCCATGTGGATGATAACGTCCCATCACATCCCCAACGATACGCGCAGATTTCACAGTCGATTTAGTAGCAGGTGCAACATCGTTCATAACATATAAAATACGACGATGCACAGGTTTACAACCGTCCCGAACATCAGGCAACGCGCGGTCCACAATAACAGACATAGCATAATCCAAAAAGGATGTTCGCATTTCATGTTCAATCGGGGATTGTGGTACCTTGATTTCGTTAATTTCATTATTTGTTTCAATTATTTCAGACATTACTTTTTCCCTTGTTTTTCAATACATAAACCGTAGCAAAAAATTAGTGTATGGGTCAAGAAATAAAGCAAAAAAATCACTAAAAAAATCTCTCAGAAAAACATTGACAAAACGACAAACAGTATTATAATAAACATAACTAAACAACAAAGGTTAAACAATGAAACCACAAAATGTATTTTTACCGTTTTGGAATTTATTTGCGGCAATTTTTGTCTGGTATCTGTTTATGGAAGGCTTGAAAAAACTGGGCTTGGTAAAAAGTAAATAAAATAGTTGCGTTTTGAAAAAACATATGATTAAATAAGTGTCACCAAAAGGATAAAACAATGGCAACAAAAAGAACTTATCAACCATCAAAAACTCGTCGTGTTAAAACACATGGTTTTCGTGAAAAGATGGCAACTAAAAGCGGACGCGATGTTTTGAATCGCAGACGTGCATGCGGGCGTAAACGCCTTGCTGTATCCGCAGTGAATTAAAAAACAACCGGCAATCGCCGGTGTTTTTTTGTAATTTTTGTTGTGGCTTTATATGATAAAAATGATTAATGCGCGATCCCGAACAACGCCAGACGGAAATCTTCGCCGTAGCGGCTCGCGCAGTCGTACGCACAGATGCTCGCGCAAGCAGACGAGGACACGAATTCGCTGCTGAACACCCACGAAGGGGACGCGACATTACACTGATTACCCCCATTCGGGGTATAATTTGTTGCCTGGCACCAACAATTTTGTCCATTCGTATCGCTTGGGGTGCCAGGTGTTGCATAACTACCATTTGTACTGCTGCATTTCGTCATGCCTTTTACTGTGCCATAGCTGAATGTTAGCGCCCATTCACCATTATTCAAATCACTGCTGTTTTCGGTCCCAAAAATATCCGCCATTGTGTATGCGAATGCGCTTGTTGGGTTTATCGATTTCCATCTGGTATGTGTTGCATCCCAAGATGCTTCTATTGATGGGTCCAGACCGCTTAAACTGCATTGTGCTACTTGTTTTACACGCCAACCACGGAATGTATATCCTGTTTTTGTTGGGGCGGTTGGGACATCTAATTCCCCACCATATGTACACTGATTACTGTCGTATTCTGTATCGCCGTTATACCATGTGACCGATATATTATTACCAGTCCAATTTGCAGTCAAATTTGCGGGACCCGTATATGTTGATAAAACATCATTATCACATTGTGATGAATCTGTTACATAAGAAAAAGCCGGTGCGGAAATTAAAATTATTGACAAAAAGCTCAGTAATAAACTACTTGTGTGTGTGTGTGTGTGTGTGTGTGTGTAGAGTTCCGCGGGTTTCAGCTTGACAAATTTTATTGACATATTTTTTCTCCTTTGTTGGTGTGTCCCCCGAAGCTTTACGCGAAGGGGTAAATTATTTTTGCCCTCCCTCCCGGTCTCCGACCGGACTCCCCCCAAGGGGAGAATTATTCCCCCTTTGGAGGGGGTGGTGCGAAGCACCGGGGGAGGGTTTTATCCTCATCACCCCCATTCTATCATATTTTAAATTTTATGAAAAGTGTTTTTTAAAAGGTATAAAAATTGCCCCAATCGGGGCAATTTTATCTTTCAGACCAATAACATATTATTTTTGCGTGTTCTATTTCGTTTGTCATAATTTTATGACGCGTTGTGTTGCCATCAAATGCAACCTCTACCCGCACTGTTGCTGTTCCTGGCATGATTTCATGTTCAAAGTATAAATCTATACCACGCAATTTATGAGCATTACGATATTCAAACCCCACACTTTCAGTTGCCCAAACAGTGTACACCGCATTATTCACATGTTGGTTCACATCTATATCATCAAAACGACATGCAATAACACAACTTTTTGTCGGGATAAAATCCAGTCCCTTGTCAAATTCACGATCCCAAACGCGTTCTGGTAAACCTTTCCATTCTGGGAAATAATCAGATATACGCGCAGGACGACGAGTATGCAAATCAATAAGCACCCATTGACTTATTGCGCGAAGTTTTACTTTGCCTTTTTCGTCTTTGATTAAAAAATCACGTTCACTGCGCACAGGTCCCGTCACAGATGGCCAAGTTGAATATGTCAATATTTCTTCGGCACGTGGAATATCAGGGATATCTACAAACATGTGTGTCATTACCCATGCTATATTTTGTGAAGCACACACTTCACGTCCAGCACCCAACATTTCTGCATGCGTTCCCGCCAAACCCTGTAATTTATTCATCAAAGACACAGGGCGCAAAAAACCATATCTGTCGCATTGATATGTCTTTAATCTTCTTTCGTTAGCCAAGAGCAACTTGCTATTAGTTTTATCTACCATTGCGCATAACCTTTGGTTAGTGTATAGTCATATTATACATTATTTTGCGCAATAATAAAATCAATTTCTTTACCCAACTTTATTTCATTTGCACGTGCTGCAGATTTAATTAACCCATGCAAAACATCTGGCGTATTATCTGGAATAATTAAAGCTTCAAGTTTCGCGCCATTACCAATCTTTCTTTCTGTGCGCAGACCACGAACAGTTTTTAAAATATCCAGCGCAATATTCATCTGTGCAACATCTGTATTATATTCGTCTTTGACAGTTGGATATTGTGTCAGATGTAATGTTTCACCACCTTCAACATCTTTGTAAATTTTTTGCCATAATTCTTCGGTAATAAATGGAACAAACGGTGCATAAAGACCAATTATATTACGCAACACTGTCCACAGTGTCCATTGTGCAGACAATTTTGATTCAGGCGAATATTTTTCAGGCGACCAAAATCTGTCCTTGATAAATTCAATATACTGGTCACAGAATATTTCCCAGAAAAATGTATCAATCGCACTGCGCGCATTAAAGTTATCGTATTTGTCTAAATTACGACGCGTTTCAGCAATCGTTTTATTCAATTCTTTTAACACCCATTTATCTTCAATAAATCTTTCACTTACCGGTATTTCTTTTGCAGTCTTTGGATCAAAATCTGTCAGATTCATCAAAACAAATTTTGCGACATTCCAGAGTTTAGTCAAAAGTTTTGAACCACGTTTAACCTCGTCATCACTGTAACGCAAATTTGTTCCAATAGGCGCAGTTGCAATCCAATAACGCACCGCATCGCTGCCAAATTTATCAATGGCAGTCAACGGATCTGTACCATTACCCTTGGTCTTGGACATTTTTTGTCCCTTGGAATCTAAGACCAACCCGTGGAAATTCACAGTCTTGAATGGGACATCACCCATAACATACATGCCCATCATTATCATACGCGCCACCCAGAAAAAGATTATGTCTGCCGCCGTATATAATAAATCTGTGGGATAATACTTTTTCAATTCCAATGTATCATCAGGCCAACCCAATGTTGAAAACGGCCATAAACCCGATGAAAACCAAGTGTCTAAAACATCCGCATCACGCGTCAATTTTTTACCACCAGATTGTTTTATGGCATCATCTTCACTTTCTGCGACATAAACATTACCTTCTTCATCATACCACGCAGGTATATGATGTCCCCACCACAACTGACGAGATATAGTCCATGGGCGAATTTCTCGCATCCATGCCATAAACAAATTATATCTGTGTTCAGGCAAGAATTTTACTTTGCCCGCTTCCACTGCCTTAATCGCAGGTTCAGCCAATTTTTTCGCATCAACAAACCATTGTGTGGTTAACATTGGTTCAACCGGAACACCAGCGCGTTCTGAATATGGTGTTGGTATAAATTTGTCTTCTATCTTTACCATTAAACCAGCCGATTCAATATCAGCAACAATTTCTTTGCGTGCAACATATCTGTCCATACCGCGATATTTTTCAGGTATCACACTTTCGTCATTTAATTTAGCATCCTTTGTTAAAATGCAAAGCGGTTTTAAATTGTGACGCAACCCAACTTCATAGTCATCAAAATCATGTGCAGGTGTAATCTTAACAGCACCTGTCCCCTTTTCTGGGTCAGCGTGTTCATCTGCGATAATTGGAATTTCTATGTCAGTTAGCGGAATAATTGCTTTCTTTCCAATCAAGTGTTTTAATTTTTCGTTTTCTGGGTGAATTGCGATTGCTTGGTCACCAAAAAGTGTTTCTGGTCTGGTCGTCGCAATTTCAACAAAACCACCACCCACAAGTGGATAATTGAAATAATAAAACTTGCCATGTTCTTCGCGTGTTTCGATTTCCAAATCAGAAACCGAAGTCTGTTGTTTTGGACACCAATTCACAAGACGCTTTTCACGATAGATTAAACCTTCGTTATACATCTTTACAAACAATTTTGTCACCGCACGCGACAAACCTTCGTCCATAGTGAATCTTTCGCGTTTCCACACCGGCGTTACACCCAAAATATGTAATTGATTTAAAATCTGTCCGCCTTTGTCAGCCTTCCATTTCCAGGCACAATCTAATTTTTCTTCCAACGATAAACTGTGCGGATTTATGCCGCGTTTTGATAAATCGCGTTCCACCAATAATTGAGTAGCAATAGAAGCATGGTCGGTTCCCGGCTGCCACAACACATCAAAACCGTTCATACGCTTGTAACGACACACAATATCAGTCAAAACATTATCCAACGCATGCCCCATATGTAAATTACCAGTCACATTTGGTGGAGGCATCATTACACAGAATGATTTTTTATTCGAATTGACATCATTATCCCAAAAATTATTTTCATCCCAAAATTTTTGAATTTTAGTTTCTAATTCGCGGGTGTCTATGTTTTTACCAAGCTCAATATTCATGTTGTGTGTCCTTAAATTTTGTAACTTTTAGATTTTACACAATAAAAACACAAAATCAAGTAAATGACACATAAAAGATTCCTAGTGAAAAAGCCCAATAAAAAGCATATCATTAAAACATAAAAAAACGGGGAAAATATGAACAGAGTTATAAAAATGCTTATCCAAGAAATTATTCATAACAATATACTGATTCATACCAAAATGAATACAGGCGATAAATATACTGTTTATGGCAAAAATGGTCGTGAAATTTTATCTGTTATCAATGGATGGGCTACTAACCATTACAGCGTGTTTGTGAACAACAGAAATGTATTGGCTGTTAAATGGAACGAAGGAAACGAAAAACCTTTGACCAAAGACCAAAAAGATATGCTGGACATTTTAAATACTGTTCGGGAAAAAATTGATTTACAAGAAACAGCTCAAACAATGAATAAATCTGAATTAGAATTAGCAAATTTTTTACAACAATCTTTATGCAGCGTTAAACATTAAATCGCATGCACAACACGACAGAATGAAACCGCGTATACGGCAGAAACCCCCGCATTGCGCAAAATGCGATTTAATTCATAAAATGTAGCGCCACTTGTCATAACATCATCAACCAACAAAACTTTTTTACCTTTTAATTTATCTTTGTCAATAACACGAAAAACACCATGAACATTTTCGCGTCTTTGCTTTGCAGTTTTGTGTCCCATGTCTAGTTTGTATTTGCGGCGCACAGAATCTACATCCAAATTCGCACCAAAATATTTCGCAATCGGGCGCGCCAGTAAAGTTGCCTGATTATATCCGCGTTTAAACAATCTGCGGTTAGCCAATGGCACAGGCATAACAACATCAACTTTGAACTTTAAATCTTGCAGGCAATTTATCATTGCACGCGACATCAGCATTTGATATTTCAATTTTGATGCATGCTTAAATGGCAACATTATATTTTTAGAAACATCATCATAAACACAAGCAGACCTTATAAAATCTAAATCGCATTCACCTGCTGCACAATGCGGACACATTGGCGCAGCACCCAAATCTAAATCTGCCGGAAAAGGATAACCACACTTAAAACATTTTGGATTGGATATCCAATTAAATTTCGCCCAACACTTACCACAAAGTGAACCATGTTGTTCAACAAAATCGCCGCATACGGGACAAACAGGCGGATAGATAAAATTCAAAATACGATTAAATAATTTTACCACGACATATTTTTATAAGTTTTCTTGGAAACACCTTTGCCACGAGAATCGCGTTTTTGTTGTGTCAAAGATTCAAAAGTATCCCCAGAAATTATACGCAAAACAAATTCATCCCCATCGCGTTGTGATAACACAGGAACTATTCTTTGTTCAGCAACCCCAGTATCGCGTAAAACTTGTTCTACAATAGCCAATCTGCGCGCCGCCAGTTTACGGGTATCTTTGTCATGTGTTGCAGATTCTGGTATAGCAATTTGAATCGCGCGCTTAGGATTGTTCACAACAATCGAAGCTGTTTCACTTAACAAAGTATAATTATCACGCGAAAGCCCAGAATCGTTATTAAAGAAAGATATTTTCACTTCCATTGGGCGAACCCCAGTGTCCATTTCAGACAAATCACGCGATGCATTAAAACCTTCGATAGAAGTCGACATATCACTTATCGTGTCATATTTGCTGGCCGCCGCAACTTCATAAGTTGATAAATGTTTATTTTCTGATAAGTAAGTCTTTTTAAATGCCTTTTTCAATTCGTTTGGCGACATTTTTGACATATCACTTACCGCAGAAATTTTTGGTTCATCTATTCTGCTTGAAATTCCACGACGCGCAATTTCTTTTTCAGTTTCCATTGGCACAATCTCACGACGAATATCAGAATCACCACGACTTTTTACCGCAGGTTTCACATTAGAATTTCCCGTTATTGGTGTTCGCACAGCCACAGGACGCGCGCGCGCCAAAGATTCTTGCTGTAATGTGGATAATCTTGCGATTTCAGCACGCAATTGTTTCAATTCATTCAATGCTTCGTCACGCGAAACCAAAGACGGTGTTGCTTCTGTTGTTGCAACCAGACTTTCTTCGGGCAAAACAGCATCAGAATCAATGACCGCTATTTCATCCATGCGTGGCATACGCAAAGGTTGTTCATTACCGCTTTTTGCCCACAAATCAGAACGTGGCCGATTTGGACGCAAAACATCACCACCAACCGTAACATTATTATTAGCCACAGTTTTTTTAGCACTGCGTGCGACAACCTTTTTTTCAGGTTCTGCATTACGAACAAGATTTTCGCTTTGGACACGCGTTGGTTTAACAATTTCTTCACCAAAAGCAGCACGCGCAGATACATCCCCACGCGACACATCAACAGTCGGCAAATACGCAGAATTCGCGGCATTTGCGCATATCATACATATGATAAAGAACGAGAAACGTTGCATATCTCTTTCCTTCCTTTGGTTTAATGATAGAACAAATGCGAAAAGTCAATCAAGCAAAAAATGAAAATAGAGATAAAAAAAATTGCCCCAGTCGGGGCAATTTTTATTTAGATTCGCTGTCAGGGACAACCGATACAGTTTTGCGGTCGCCGTTGCCACGTTTAAATGTGACAGTCCCGGCAGTTTTTGCAAACAATGTGTGGTCTTTGCCCATACCAACATTCAAGCCTGGATGAACAGATGTTCCGCGTTGACGAATGATGATATTACCTGGGATAACATGGGAACCCCCACTTTTTTTCACACCCAATCTGCGTCCGGCTGAATCGCGTCCGTTTGTTGATGCTGAACCAGCTTTCTTATGTGCCATAATTAAACTCCTTCGTTACGGGTCTGTGTTAGGCCTTGATTGATTTAATTTTCAAAACAGTGATAAACTGACGATGACCGGCAGTTCTGCGATAGTTTTGACGACGTTTTTTCTTGAACACCAAAATCTTGTCATCACGTTTTTGTTCGATTACATCAGCAACAACCTTTGCACCATCAATATATGGTGTTCCAACTTTGTCGCCAATCATTAAAACCTGGTCAAATTCGACCGAACCAGTGGCGTTAAGTTTTTCAACCTTTACAATATCGCCCTCAGACACGCGGTATTGTTTGCCCCCGGTTTGAAAGATAGCAAATGTTGACATATTCTTTCTCTTTTGTTTTGTTTGTTAATGTCAAAAATCTGTTCTGCACAAATTTTTATACAGATTGTATATAAAAAACACCAAAAGTCAAGCTTTTTGTATAAATTTTTATGCAAATATGTATTTTACCCCCCCTTCGGCTACGCCGCACTCCCCCGCCGGGGGAGTGTCACCGCAGGTGACGAAGGGGGTAAAAAAACGCCCACTGGGCGTGGGGGATTTACTTTGGCTGATTATTCCAACCAGAATATCGATTAGAAGCCTTATCTTCATCTGCCACTTTTTTTGCGACCGCTATAGACAAAGAATTTGCGCAATTTGTTATGTTTTGTGTATTCGAAGAATATGATGTAGATTCATATTCTGTACATGCGGTTTTAGCACAGATTGTTACATTGTTTTCTTTTTTTTCTTGCGTACATGGCGCTTCTACACCCCATTGTTTTGCTACAGAAACAGTATTATGCAACTGTTTCGCAGCTTTCTGTTTATTCGTAGAAGCATTCGACTTTATAAGATTCAAATTCGTCTGTATGCAAGCATAGGCGTTTTTAGGTGTACTGGAATTCCAACAATTTTCAGCACCTGCTAATACAATTTCTTTATCACTGTCGCTTTTGCCGCCGATCAAACCACCACTGGACGAACCACTTTCGCTTTTGGCACCGGCCGCTTCGAGATTAGAAGTAAGAACAGCTTTTTGTAATTGTGTTTTCAAACGGCCCAATGTCGCATTAAGGTATTCGTATTGTTTATACATCTGTTGCGAAACGACCGTCACTTTAAGACCAATTATACGATTCATGTCAGCCTGGGCATCAGTTTTATCGGTTGTGCTGGTGTTACTTTCATCTCGAAGAAAATCGACATCATTACCACTATTGAATGGATGCGTATCACAGATAGCAAATATCGGATTTATATACGGGCAATCGTCTGTATCGGCTTTTGTTAATCTATTGCCTTCCCAATTTACACAAAAACCTGTGCCATTTTCACTGCCTGATATTGTTTTTTCTGTATTGACAACCCGACTTAAAATCGCAGAAGACAGTGCATTTTCTGCCTCCTCATCAGGTTTTGCCTCACAGTATTCTTGTGGGGCTGGAGCTTTTTCTGTATCTTTTACCTTGTTTGGTTCTGTTTGATTAAGCCATCTGTCCAATAAATCTATGTCAACCAATCCCGCACCATTTTTATTTTTTGTGCGGCGCGCAAAAAGTTTTGAACTGTTTAACGCACCAGAAGCACAAGCAACAACTGTCCTTTGGTCTTTGGACGATTCTTCGGCATTAATCCAGCCTTCGTAAACTTCTTCATTATCAGTCAATATTTTCAACAAACGACATGGTTGACATGATGACACACCATCACATCGTTTTACACATGACGCCAAAGCTTCAGAATTCCCATAGTTTTGCATCATACCCAGACTATATTGTTTGTAGCATTCAGCATAACAATCTATATCTGGATCATTATTGCATACTCTCGGAACATCTCTACTATTATCATCAGTGGGATAACGTACTGTTCCAACAGGACACAAGTATTGTCCCCAAGAATTACAAGAATTATTCAACATCAAATATATTTGCGATAAATCAACACCAACTGTTTGGGCGGTCACCAGTGCATCATAAATCTTGTCAATTGCGTTATCGTACGGGGTTAAAAATCCGATTGCCAATTCGCGCCATTTTTTTATACGTTTTGGCGCAGAACAATTATTTCCACGCGCATCACATTCCGCATAATCAAATGCGTTCTGCATAGCCTTTTTCATCGCAACCAATGAAGTTTCTGCATCTTCGATTTCTGTTTGAATTTGACCAGTTATTTGCTGACGCGCCAAAACTTCTTCGCTTATTCCACGATTGATTGCATCTTGCTGATATGCGGTTATGCCCGCTTCGGTTTGTTTTGCAGCATCTGTCGCCGCAGTCCTCATATCTTCAAGAGCTGCCGCAGATTGTGCAGCCTGTTGTGTCAATGCTTCTTGTAGCGCCTGCGCAGATTCCGCCTGTTGTTGTGCCATTTGCTGTTGCATTTGGTACATCTGATTTTGCATCTGGGAAATCTGTTCGTTTTGCGCAGATGCCGCCGCCGCATTAGCTTCTGCTTGTAACCTTGCCTGTTCCAGTGCCATTTGTTGTTCGTTTATCTTGGCATTAGAACTTGCCACCAATTGCGCAGTCATGTATTCAATTAAATCATCGCCATATTGTTTGCATTTTGAATTAGCCCGGACACAGCCCGAAACAATAGCCGATGCCACAGATGGATCCACACACCCGCCATTATTACATTTAGGCTGAGCACAACGCAAAACAACAGCATTACAGTTACCAAAATCAACCTTTGCCGTGGTGTTGCCATCATATCTGGCATTCGAAACAGTTGCCCATTGATTGTTATAAGAATTACTGGGGTTATATGCGGTCAGATTAGAACCCGCAGTTGTCGCAATATTGGCAACCGCGCCAAAAGTCGGCACGCAACACAGACACACGGTTAAAATACGCGATAATGATTTCATCTCTCTTTAAACATAATTTTAACATAAAAAAGAAATTGTGTAAAGTGTAAAAAATCCCCCATTTGGGGGATTTTTTAGTTATTAACAGAATTCTGTTGCCACATTGAATAATATTCCAATGCACCACTTGTGTTTTCTGGTATCTTTAGGTTCTTGGATATTGTTTCCGAACAAGTATTACCTGAACGCTTGCTGCTTAAGCACCAACCGACAAATGTATACCCACTTTTTGTTGGTTCTTGCGGTCTAAATGTATAAGGCAAATTCCCTGTAGAATATGTATCTTCAAAATCATGCGACTGATTGGTCATACCATCAGAATACGAAATTGCATAACTTTTTGGTTTTTCCCAACCACGCAAACATGACGAATTGGTTTTGTCGCATGTTGTTCCGTCATCAGATTGCAATGCCTGTTGCAAACAATATTCACGAATCCCAGCAGAATCTTTTGATGCTGTCGTCACACTGGTCAATGCATCCGCCCCAGTGCCATACAAGATTTCACTGATTGTTACAACATTACGACATGTGTTTTCTGTGAAATCATCGCTGTTGTCGCAATTTGTAGAATCTGGCATATCAATAACCGCAGTCAACTGAGTTTTCAACGGAGAACAAATCATTGTTTCATAACAATGTGGAACTTGTGATACCTGGGAACAATAAGCCTTTACACGCGCAGTAGTCCATCTGTCTTCGTTTTCGTATTGTTCATAGCAATCCCAAATTTCACTTATACATTCATTGAAATTATCAATTGCCGCAGAAGCTTCTGCCAAGGCAGTGCTTTCTGCTTCTTGTTTGAATTCCAGACGTTTTTGTTGTAATGCCTGTTCTGCCGCAATCTTTTGATAATTGATATTTTGCGCAGTCTGTTTCAAAGCATTTCCATAAACATCGCATGCTGAATTCGCATCCAATAAATATTTCTGCATAATTGAACGACGCGCATCTGCAACCGGTCCACGCAAAGAATAATACGGGTCAGACGACGCAGAAGAAACCATTCTGGTGCTGGTCACTGTTGTTCCAGATGCTGTTGTTGTTGTATAACCAAAACATGATGCGGATGTAGACGCCGTAGAATTGCTTGATCCGCGTTCATTTAATTGAACATCCCCTTCGTTATCACCACTGGTTTTCACAGAAATATAGCTGTTGTAATTAAATGGACAACTTGATGTTGCGCCATTAGCACATTTGTTGTGTGTTTTACCGTCTGAATCACGGACAGATACAGGTGTTCCACATGCTTCGTATATTCCGTTAAAACAAGAATCAAGCACGCGCCCACAAACATTATTGTGCGCATATTCAAACAGTTTATACCCCCATTTGTTTGCCAATGTATCAACAGACGCATCATCTGTTGCATTTCCATCAACAGAAACATATCCCAAATTATTAACAAGATTTGTTATGTAATTAGTCTTGTAAGTTAAAATATCAGTATTATCTGTCGTGTAATCTTTGGCCAAATCTTTGGCATCTGCCCACGATTTTAATTGTGCCAATATGTCAGACGAAGACCCATCAATACGGGAAATATCAAACCCAAAACTGTTTCCAGATTCATTACAATATGATGGCAAACCAGATGTTTGTATGTTACCCGAAGTATCTGTAACGGTTGGATGTTCCGCATACCAATCAGATTCTGACATCTTTTTTGTTTGAACATTTTCTTTATAAGAAACGCAATTCATAACTTTTTCAGCGTCTGTTAATGAAAATGCCGCTTCTAAATCTTTGCCTTGACCTTTGGTCGCAATCAATAAAGATAATTGACCAGACAATTTAATCAATTCTTCGTTTGCACGTTCCAAAGCCTGTTCTGCCTCTAAGAAATTTGTAGCACGTCCAGCACAAGCACAACGTCCCTTGGTATCACTTCTTGCAGTGCAGATTTCATCCATACACGTGTAATAACCTTCTAGACAATTTGAATACGCATCTGCAGAAATCAATCCTGTTGTTGGGTCAATGATGTTTGAATATGAACCGGTGTATAATTTACTGGACAAATATGAATAAGTCGTTGAATTTCCAATTACCGCACGTGAACCAGAAGCCATCACATTACCAGTGGCACTGACCCGCGATGGCGTCGCAGATGTACGCGCCCGAATCGCACGGTTGTTTGTCGTACGATTTGTATTTGAATTATTACGAGATACCACATTACGAGAAGATACCGTATTTGAACGCGTTGGTGTCACAGAACGTTTCGCAACATTTCGATTCGTTGCCGTTCCACGCGACACAGCAGTCCTGCTTGCCGGTTTTGCCGCAGAAGTCGCCCTGGAAACCGTGGTACGCGCAGTATTAGCACGCGTATTTGCAGTTGAACGAGGACTTTTGCGCCCAGATTTCTGAATCGCAGCATTTGTATCAATAATTGGATCCGCAAACACAGAACGCATAGAAACCAATGTAGAACAAACAAAAAACGCAGCCGCCAGTAAAAATACTGTGCCCATCGCATTTTTAGCCGAATTTGCATTTATACGAAATGTCATAAAAGTCTCCTGTTGTTCATTATACGCACAAGCACCCGAAAATCCGGGCTTGTCCGTATAAAACATCCTTTATATAAATAAATTATAGCATTTTTAGCGGACTGTGTAAACAATAAAAATAAGTCGTTGGGCATATTATCCGTAAAATTTCGTTAGACACACAAAGCAAAAAGATTATAATCGGGATAAGAGGCGAAAAATGAAAAAACTTATCGCGATTGTGCTAGCAACTTTATCTACGGGGGCTTTGGCTGAAACCAATGTGTTTTTCGGCGATAAAATGAATTCTATAACACTTTACGCGCAACAAAGTGTTGGTTCTGGGACTTTGTTAAAACTGGTTCAGCCAGGACTTTGGGATTTTTGCCCGCAAACTTTTATAATGGCACAATACAGCCAACCAATACAATTTTTCCGTCTGGATTCGCGCCTGAATTTAAATATAGGAACCAATTTCGCCTATAAATCTAGTGACGGATTAGGGTTTCTGGGGATTGGTATTTCTGTGGACAGTGCTTTGTTGCAATACAAGGGCTGGTATATCGGAATTGGAATTGGTCCGTTTATGCGCGACAGTCGCGACAGATGGGTTGAAAGCCGACTGGTTTTCCAAGAAAAATTCTTTATCGGAAAAAGCTTTGCAAACAATTGGAACATAGAAATCGCCACTATACATTTTTCAAATGGTAATTTTACATCTGTTAATGAAGGTTTTAATTTCACAGGTATTTCTATTGGGTATAAATTCTAGTGCGTTAAGAATACGTACCTGTTGTGAATATAGCAAAAATAATACATAATCATATTGTCTGACGAACACACGGCAGGCCCAAAGATTGATATCGACGGTGACCTGAGGTGACAGACCATCAATGTCCCATCCACCGTGGTTCGGGGCGTTGAAAACAAAGCACCCGAATCAAAGCGGGTGCTTTTGTGTTGATTCTTTATATCGATTCCAATATTTTTTATTTTTCTCTTTTTAAAATCCACCTTAACATAAGCCACAAAGGATACACAACTGATTCACGTTTTGCCTTTTCGTAATCTTCTTGTGCCTTACGATATTCGCAATATTTTTTATATGTTGGACAAGAAGTATTTGAACAACCTTGTTCTTTTTCAAATTCAGGGCAATAACTAATAGAAGTTGACCAACCGCTAATATCATAATCGGCACTAACCCATTCAACATAAAAATATCTGTAATGCCCGATGCATTTATCATCCGGCCTTTTGAAATACTCTTCAGGCATAATTTCCTTTATATCGCTTATTGCATATCTTTTTTTGTCCGATATTGCTGATGCTTTTTTCTGGCTAAATTTTTTTCATTAATATTTTGAAACAACATATTTCGCCCTTTGGTTTATCTTTGTTTAATTGTTATAGTGTCACCGATAGATTTACGCACAGTATCTGCGATTGCAGTGCTGTCCGTATTATCTGTTTTGTTTTTTGTGGGACATGTACATATCAATACCATCAAAAGCACACCAACGCCAAAAGCAACCAAGTGTGCAATTATATAAGGTCTTAATGTTTCTTTATCAGCTTTATCATAAAGCGACCAATCTATATCATAATGAGATGGCATTTTTTACTCCTTTGGCTATTGTTTTTTATTTTACTTTTGGTGGATTTATCAAAGACAAAAATGGAAAATCTTCCAGTTTTGCATATTCAGAATCAAATCGTTTTTTAATTTTGATATATTCTTTATAGTTTTTATATCCTGGACAATCTGTTTTGGCACATCCGCCTGTGCGCCACATTTCTGGACATTTCACAGAAGTATTTACTTCTATCAAAGCTTCCCAATCACTGTACGCTGGTAAAGTTTCCACACATTCATAGAAACATCTACCCTGACCAACAGGAAGCGAAGACCTGTTAAATTCAGTTTTTTTATCATATAATTCTTCACCGATTTTTTCTATTCGGGTTTTAAGAATATTATATTCATAAAGCGACATATTTTACCCCCTTTGGTTATAATAAAAAACATCACTAAATAGTGATGTCTTTATCTTTGTTTTATATTAACAGTATCAATACTGTGGTTTCGCAAAGTATCAATATTTGTAATTTGTTCTGTATTATTGTTTTGTGAATCAGCTGTTATTTTATTTTTAATAAAAAATCCAGCTATAACAACAGCCGAAGCCCCTATCATAACTGCCGCTGCTGTCCAAACAGATTTTCTTACATTAGGATCATTAAAATCTATATCTACATTATCTTCTGGTCCGTACATATTTTACCCCCTTTGGTTATAATAAAAAACATCACTAAAAAGTGATGTCTTTTATCTATGTTTATAAACACGCATACTATCTTTCATTATGGCACACGTATCTACACTATTCACAGGTTCTTTCTTTGGCGTTATATTCTGTTCAGCATTTCCATAATCAAGAAACGTTAACACCCCAAAAAAGAGACCCAAAAACACTATTCCAGCAACCGCACTACAACCCGGACTACATCCGTCAGAATTCTGGTCGTAAACACGATTGTTGGTTGATGTCATTTTTAATTAGCAACCGCTTGTACAAGTTGGTTTTACACGTGTGTATGTGCCAGCTGGAACATATTTAACAACTGGTCTGTATTGCTGAACAGTTTCACGAACGAAATATTCGCGTTTAACAACTTCTTCTTGGGTTCCGCAATTCATACAACCACATGTTGGACATGCTGGTCTTGCCATAACTGGTGCAGGTTGCGCAGCAACTGGTCTTGGTTGAGTAGTTGTGCGAACAACACCGTTGTCACATTCTACGATTGTGATAACAGCACGATTGTCACGTGTAGCACGATCCAAAGCGGCACGCATTTCTGCTTCGTCACAATTGTTGACTGATTCACGATACATATCTGCGACTGCAACAGTTGAAAACATCGATACAATCAAAGAAAAAATAACAAATTTTTTCATATTTTAACCTTTTGTTTTTTTCTCTCTCGCCAGTCTATCATAGAATATATTTTTCAACATTCAACAAAAAACCGCCAATTGAGATGTTATTTTGCTTGTTTTGCATGTCCATTATTACACAAAAAAATATGTTGTCAACAAAAAAATACGATTTTTGCCCTAGGGAAAAAATATAGACTTTGTGATATTTTAAGGGTCATGACAAAAGATTTCGATTATCGCGGCGCCATGATATTGGGGATGCATGATGCAATTGTATCCTTAACAGGCCTTATTGCAGGGCTGGGACTGGCGTTCAGCGACAGGGATGTTATTATTTTATCATGTATAATTTCATCTATTACCGCCAGTTTATCAATGGGCGCAGCAAATTATCTGGCAGTCAAAGCAACAAACCAACAACACGCTATTTATGCCGCACTTTATACAGCCAGCGCATATATGTTGACCTGCGTGATTTTAATATTGCCGTTTTTCGTGTTTACAAACCGCACAGCCGCACTTTTATCTGTTGGGGTGCTGGTTATATTGATAATTTACCTTTTTAATCTGGTATTTTTCAGACACAACCGGTTTTACAAGCATTTTTATGAAATGTTGTTGATATGCCTTAGTGTGTCTTTGGTGGCATTTCTTATTGGTCAATGGGCAAAATATTTCTTTGGGCTGTAAAAGATATTATACATATTGACAAAAGAAAAAAATGTATTATATTTATAGTAAAGAAACCAAAGGGGTTATTATGACAGCACCAAAGACAAACCAAAATGACCGCATAAAAGACATTATAAAGTATAATGTTACCCGTAGGTACTTTGGCGACTGGACACCAGATGAATTAAACAATTCATATATTTGCGAAAGTCCGACACAATTGCGTATCGGTATTTTATCAATTGATGACATATGCGATTCATTATGGAACGAAATGTCTTATAACCCTGTGCGATTTGGTACAACAAACCCATTTGAATTTGATGGGAAAAATTCACTGGAAAAATTTATCAACACACCGATTGCACCAGATAACAAAGCTTTTAAAACTTTGTCCATCATTCAATCTTATTTATCAAGATTTTGGAAACTAGCAACGGAATATGATAAAAATTTTAAGACAAAAAAATATTTCAAAAGCAATTGTGTTATAATAACAACAACAATTTCTACGAATCTAAATTCAAAACCAGTGCCAAGTAAGACATACGTTATGATGGCAAACCTTAGAAAAAGTATTAAACAAATTGCCTCTCAAAACACCAGCGATTTTGGCAAAAAAACTTATCAACAACAAATAATCGATGTTGTTTTACAACGACATCCTAATTTGCTTCGTCCAATAAAAATACAAAATTTTGTTGCTATCGCACGGCAAAACAAAAAATTAAAAGAATATCAAATGAACGAAAGAAATTTAATAAATGCAATACAGGATAAAAATTTTGAAATAACAGATACACAAACACGTATTGATACATTAACTATGGAATTTGAAAATCCAGGGGACACATCAAAAGATAAGGCACTTTTACAAAGTCAAACCAAAGAATTAGAAAAGTTGGAACATGCCCTGATAAACCTTCAACAAAAAATGAAACAATTTACAAAATAAAAAAAATGCCCATTTGGGCATTTTTTTAGCGATATATACGTTCTATACTGTCACGATAGTTTTGAATTTGCTGTTGTGTTTGCAAATATTCATTATAATGTGGCAAAGTTTTTTCATATTTTTTCACTTCTTTTTCAATCTTATTTTGTCTTGCAGGTTCTTTGTCTATTGTCTTGAATATATCATCAATCATATATCCAGTAGCAACAAAAATAGCAACCAACAATGCACCACTGATGGAACCCAAAACAATATTTTTTACTTTTTGTTTTTTTGCGTTTTTTGCTGTAGTGATTGCTTTTTCTTGTTCCCGTTTTTCAATTTCAACTTTGCACACTTTTATCAATTGTTGAATCATTGGGTATATATCTTCGGTTCTGTCATACACTTTTTGCATATTTGTATACATGTATTTAAATGTAACACCATGTCGCAAACTAATGACCACTGGATAAAAATAAATCCCATTTATTACTATGCCATTGTCTCCAAATTTACACATATCGTATTCTTGGTAATGTTCTAATAAATATTTGATGTGTTTTATTGCTTCTTCTGATGATATATTTTTCCAATTTTCTGGAAATTGGTGTTCTTGTTTTTTTGACATATTTATTTCCTTAAACTAGCGGTTATTTTGTTTTATTGTGTCCATCATATTTATTGTTTTAGTTTCTAATTCTTGAATCTTTTTTTCCATTTCTTCTACACGCTTGGCTCTTTCTTCTGTCTGTTGTAATTTGATATTCATATCATAAACTTCATACATCAACAAAGCGATAGGTGAAAGCACAGCCATAGCAACACCGAACGGGATAACAATTTCTTTGATTTTCTGTTTTACTGATTTTTCTGTTGGTTTTTCTTTACTTTTATCTTCTTTTAAATTCAATCGTTTTTTCAAAAATTCATCTAATTTTTCCGACAAGTTTTTTTCATCTTCAAGATGTCCGCAATGATAAATCAATTCGGATATTTTATGTCCAACTTCGCTATATACAGTGAACATACGATTATTTATAACATACACTGGATAAGTGCATCCTAATATTTGCATTTCCGATTTATGTATAAATATATTACCAATCTGAACTTTGTCCCCATAAAAAACGATATTATATTTTTTATAATTTTCTATTAGATATTTTACATTTTCTAATACTTGTTCTTGGGACAAATTCTGCCAATTATCAGGAAAAGTGCGCTTTTTGTTAAATAATTTATGCATTTTGCAAAACCTTTGTGTGTTTTCTCTCTCGCGCAGAGAGCATTATAAAAAAAACAACAATAAAATGCAACAAAAAAAACCGCCACATGGGCGGTTAAATTTCTATCGCGGCTTTGCTTTGCAAAGACGGATCGGTTTTTATGTACATCTGGATTTAATTCTGGCGACGACCTACTCTTCCGTGACTTAAGTCAAAGTACCATCGGCGATACGGCTTTTCCCTGTCTGGTTCGGAATGGAACAGAGGGTGACGTCCGCTCTATAATCACCAGAATTAAATCCAGTTGAAACATATCATAATTCAAAAATCTTTGATGTCAAGAATCTTTTAACACTCTCTTCAAGCATATCGTTTGAAAAATCAAACGATAAGATAAAAAGTCAATGGTTCGATTAGTAATGGTAAGCTAAATCCCTCACAGGACTTACACCGCCATCCTATCAATGTCCTAGTCTAGAACTGAACTCATGGGGATATCTTATCTTGCGACCAGCTTCCCGCTTAGATGCTTTCAGCGGTTATCTGTTCCGAACATAGCTACCCTGCGGTGCCGCTGGCGCGACAACAGGTACACCAGAGGTTCGTTCGACCCGGTCCTCTCGTACTAAGGTCAAGTTC
>JBKSMS010000008.1:0-30251 GCA_046881825.1 Alphaproteobacteria bacterium
TTTTTTTATTTGGATTGAGACGAAGAACCAACGGGGGTTGGTTCGACTACAAGTGAAAGCCAGACGTGAGTGTGGCGGTCGGCAAAGCCGATGAGCGCAGTGAGGTCGAGGGTTTAACGAGACCAGTCCAATCACATCCACCATCCGTCTTTGCTGATTGCAAAGCCGCGATAGGTAATTTGTTCGTAAAAAAAATGGGGCAACGCCCTATTTTTTTATTTGGATTAAATATAAATTCTATCTTAATCCCTTTTTCTTGCAGCAAGCAGATGCCGCAGATTTCCAATCAGAATACGAACCGTTTGGATCACGCAGATCACGCCATGGTTGCCATGAATCGCATACTGATTTTTTATCTTTGCCCAAGCATTTTACATATCGCCGCAATGAACATGTTTCTTCGGACATTTTGCCAGTATCTGTGGTGCATTTGACAATCACATTTTGATTTTTTGCATCGGCTTTGCCAAATTCTTTGGTTGTTATAATCTTGTACGAGAACGCATTGCCGACGATGGCAACGGTAGATATCAAAACAAATAATAATTTTTTCATCGCCTGTCCTTTCTCTTCACATGTCTATTATAAATATTTTGAAAAAAAATTACAACAAAGTTTTTTTTAGTTATCGGCATTCCATGGGACATCGTTCATAAACAAATAAAACAATTCGCCTTTGGTTTCGTCTGGGTTGCTTTCATCCAGGCGAATTATCGGGCGAACAACATAAATATCAACATTGCAATTTTTGCCATGTTCGTCTTGATATTCGTTTAGAACATAGTTAAATTTTTCTGCAAAATCCATGGCCTGTAAATATGCGGCATCATCATCGGCAGAATCTGTAGAATTGCCTTCCCACATAAGCCACATACCGTAATTGACTTCGTTTTCTTGCCCTTCTAAGTCATCTGCAGATAACAAACATAGTGGTTTAAATTCTATGCCATTAGAATATTGATCAGATGTATTGGACGTATAATCATACATATCCCCCAGAAAAGTTATCGCCCCGTAAAAAGCACCAAGGTCGCGTTCTACCCTTGCGATGCGTGCCCCGTGTTTTAAAGTGGAATCAATTAACCATTCGCCTATTTTTGCGGTTTTAGAAGTCATACCTTTGCGTGCAATATTTGCCGCTTTGGTCATTGTTTTTGCACCATTGTTTGCAGCCCTGAAAGTAGTAAAACCGCCTTTGATTCTTTTAAGGTTTTTAGTGAAAATATTTCCCGTTTGTTGACGATATGCTGACAATTTAGCGCGATATTTTCTTATATCCACAAGCGTTTCTGCGGTTTTAATATAATCATCAACTGATTCCAGACCTTTGACTTCATTATATGTTTTAGCATAATCTTTGAAATTATCAGCGTTTTCAAGATTTTTGATTTGTTTAAGAATTTCGTCTGCCTGTTTTTGCAGCTCTGGATTTTTTGCTTTGTTTAAAACCACATTATAATCTTTGGAATCGCGAATTTTATCCATTTCTTTTTGTAATCTTTCATATTCTTTTATTTTGTTTGAATCTGTTTGTTTAGTTATTTCTTTTAATGCTTTGCGTTTTTCAGTCAATAATTTTTTGTTTTGTTTCAAGGTTTCTTGCAATTCTTTTTCCATTTCTGGTAATTGTTTTGCCAGATTTTCTGTTTCTTTTTGCAGGTTTTCTGCGCTTTTTAGTTTTTCTGGTGTAACATTACGGTCAATTTCTTTTGCTTTTTTTAATATTTTTTCTGCTTTTTTTTCGTATTTAGAAGCGTCTTTGCCCGCTTTCTTTGCATCTTCAATATTTTTTAATGCTTTTTCATAACGTTTTGCTTTTTTTATAAGTTTTGAATTTTTTTCTATTTGATGAGATGTATTGGCAATTTTTTCTACCTTGGTTGCATATTTTGCAACATGTTCGAACCTGCGTAATTTTGTGGCATTTTTTGCCAATCTGGCGGCAATTCTGCCAGCGCGGACGCCTTTTAATCCAATCATGGCTGCTTCGCCTGCACCAAATGTGACGATGGTTAATGCTATTTCAGCGGCGATTTCAGCATACATAACCCATTCCAGATTGACATCGCCGGCAACATAATAATCGTTGGTATCTTTGTCAAGGTCTGCGATTTCATGAACTACTTGGTTTATGGTGTCAGTGTCATTTGCGATTGCAGATTTGCTGGTGCAATTAAAGCCTTTTGGGTAAATATTATCGATATTATCGTCTATCCATTTTATGGACAGGGTATTATTCTTTTCTGGACCAACAAAGTTGGATAATGAATCGCGTTCTACAACCATAATCGCATACCATGCAGGGTCAGTGTTGATATAAATTGCCGGGTCATCTTGGTCCATTAGACGCGGATTTGGTTTGCCGTCTGGCAAGCTGGGTTTATTAGCCAACAATAATTTTTGATCCAAAACTTTTAATTGGGTTGTGTAATTGATAGTGATTTCACGACCATTTTCAAATTCGTAAACAATCGGTGTAAAAGTAATTGTGGTTAATCTGTCAGTAATATTTTTTAGTTCTGGACAATCAAGAACTTCTTGTAACACATCACCGTCAAACATAGCCTTTTGTGCCAGTGCGCGGACTTCTGCTTCGGGGGTGTCGGGGGCAATATCTTCTAATTCTTCTTCAACAGCTTCGGCAAAAAGTTTAGTTGCACACGGTGTTGATTTTTCAGATTCAGGATGTGCAGCCGCTAAAATTTCTTCGGCGGTTAACATACCAGAATCAATGTCAGCCGCAAAAAGCGGCACAGTAAATAAAAAAGCAAAAAACAAAAAAATGTTTTTCACAACAAATCCCCCACCCGCTGTTTTAATCATCCAGAAAAACTTCTTCTAGTTCTGTAAAACTGTCATCGCTTGCAAATTTTCCAACAAACATGATATAATTTCTGAAGTGGCCATCACATTTATCTTTGTCTAGAACCCTGGATGAAATAAGCCCTTTGATTTTATCCAATTGTTGTTGGTTCATTTTTAAAATATTTTCACGGTTTTCGTTTTCAACCAGCAAACCATCGGTCGTGCGCGCACAATAATTTTTGCCCATAACTTCATGAAGGGCTTTGTTATTTAAGTTATCGCTGACAGGTTGACCGCATGCAGCATAACAACCTTTGCCATCAGTATCTACAGCACCATCATTGCCGTTTCTTTGTATCGCATGTCTTTTACGAACGCGAGCAACATATTCTACCTGTTCTGTTGGCTTTGTTTCGCTTTGTTGATTTTGGTTTTGATTGTTGTTGGCGTTTTGTTGATTTTTGGTCTGGGCTGCTTGGGCGGCGGCTTCCTTTCTTTTGCGATATGCAGTGCATTCTGATGAATTATAGTGTTCTTCGCACCATTCAGATTCTGATTTTACATCCAATGTGTTGTATGCCTTTAAATCTTTGAATGGTTCCAGACCGGCGCGGTCGTTTTCTAGACGCTCTGAAAAAGACAAATCGGCGTATGTCGCCGGAAAATCTGTCTTGACTAAATGTTCGCTGCCCACCCCGTTTTGCGCCTGTAATCGCTGTAGTTCATCGGCGCGTTCCTTTTGTTCAATCTGCCATTTTGTGGGCTGTTGCTTATACGGGTTTTCAAATTTTATTCCGCCCGTATCATTTAAATCTGGGTTTGGTGTGGTTGCGTTCGGAAAAGCCGTTGGGCGATTCGGTAACGTATTACCATATTGTCGTTTATACGATTCAAAAATTTCATCAATATATCCAGAACAAGATGATACATAATTCGCCCCGGGCAAATTAGACAATTGAACCATCACGGTTGGACGTATGTCTGATAAATCGGCGTTTTTACAATTGTCGCGTGCCATACATTGAACAGATACCAAAGATTGAACCACCTGGATACAATCGTTGGCGTTCAAATCAGCACCTGTCGCAAATACTGGTTGTGGTAAACGTTGATTATACGGAGAATTTGGTGACCAAAATGGATTAGATGAATAATTTTGAACATTTTGAATTTGCCCGTAATCTGAAAACATAGACACCGCAGCAATCGCACCAAGCGCATAAAAGCCACAGACAAAGGCAAACAGCAAAGATTTAAAATAATTTTTCTTCATCCCTTCCCTAATGAATCTCTGTATATTATATCAAAAATTGGATTGCAATCAAAGCTAAAAATCCACCTGCTAAAAAGAACGGGGCAAATGGAATATATTTTTCATGTTTTTTCCAATTCCAGATATAAGCCAACACGCAAGAAACAATCATGGCAATCGACAATCCCATTGTACCCAGCCAGATGCCACCCGCCCCCAATAATTTTATGTCACCCATGCCAATCGGTGGGTATTCGCGGTCTTTGTTCAAATGCGAAAATATAAATCCAACAATCAAGCCCAAACAGTATCCCATTGCGCCACCTACAACCGAATCTGCCACCGTCACCGGCCATGTTGGGAAAAATGTCGTAATCAGCAAACCCGCAAAAAGGAACGGGAACAAATAGGCATCTGGGATGATATGACGCCGGAAATCTGTGGTTGCCATGCGCCAAGCGCAAAATAATGCACCAATTAAAACAAACGAAAAAAATATATAATAAATCATGTTTTCTCTCTTGCCTTTCGATTCGTTTTTATGATACAATTATATCGGATATAAAAACAAGGGATTTTTTATTATGAGCAAAGGTTGGGACAGCGGCATGCTGAAAAAGTTAAAAGCCCTGGTCGGTAAGGGCTTATCTACTTCTGAAATGGGCAAAAAATTGGGCATGTCAAAAAATGCTGTGGTTGGTAAGTTGAATCGGTTGGGCTGGAATGCAAAGGCCAGTGAACCTGCATCAAAGAAAAATACTAAGACAAAGAAAGAAATAAAGACAACTGCGAAAAAGCCGGTGAAGACTGCGGCTGTTAAAAAGGTTGTTGAAAAGAAACCAAAGACTGTGTCTAGCAAGAAAGTCAAAGAAACAAAAGCTGTCAAAGTCACATCAAAGCAAAATTTAAAAGCTATTGAAAAGGTAAAACCTGCGATTAAAACGGCTTCAAAAAAGACGAAAAAAGATTTGGCTTTGCATGAATTGCTGATTCAGCATGCTTTGCAGATGGCTAATTTAAAACCAAACCAATGCAGGTGGCCAATCGGTGACCCCGATTCGGAAAATTTCCATTTTTGTGGCGAAACAGTATTTACTGGAAAGCCTTATTGTTATGAACATTGTCGTCAGGCTTATCAATTAACACCACCAAAGAAAAAATAAAAAAACGGAGAAAACCAATGATTGGCGAGAGAGAGAATTTTAATCAAGGAACACAATACGGATCATTGATTATGCGTCCATATAATATAGATGGTAACGAAATCAATGCTTTTTATGATTCGTCTGATAATTTGGTTTTTGTATTGGACAATACAATCGATTCACACAAGCCAAATATTTTGTTGGTAATAAATCCTGATGCGGATAAAAAGTGGGATGAAATATTGTCTGGGGATTATGGTGTTGATTTAGAAACGATTCGCCCAAAGCAAGATAATAAATACCAAAAATTTGACATAGAATATTCTGGATTACCTGTGTATGACGCGCTGATAAAGGCGTATAACGGGGGTGATTCGTTGGAAGAATCTTTGAATCAATTGACGATTTTGCGCGATTCTGCGGCACGACATAGTGCAATGACACGTTTAAATATGGCAAACGAGATAATCGCAAAAACCAATGCGACTATTGTAAAAACCAAAGAATCTATTGTAAGGCTTCAGGCGCGTCTTAAAACTTTGCGTGCTAAATTAGGTGAAGCAAAGAAAGGAATTGGTCGTGAACCAACAAAACAATCTGCGTCAAAGATTTTAAAACTGGAATCACAAATAGAGGCAACAAATGAAAAATTAAAACGCGCAAATGAAAGATTAAAATCTGCACAGCGTCGTTTGGAAACTGCAACTGTGGATGCTGAATTGGCTAGTGAATTGTTGAATCAACCTGCTGGTAAGATAAAACAGGTGGCAAAAAAACAAGCACCCGTTGCTATTCCAGCTAAAAGAAAAGCTGTTGTGAAAAAACAACCCGAATCAGAACCAGAAATCGAAGAAGAATACGAAGAAGAAGATGTGGTCGATACTGATGATAAGGCATATGATGAAGTTATAGAAGAAAAAGAAGAGACAGAAGCCATGGAAGAACACAAAGAAGAAGATATTGAAAATGTTGAACCTTTGTTCAAAGAAGATCCGCAAATTTTGGATGATGATATTGCTTTTAAGCCGATAAGTTTTGAAGCACCAGCTGTTCCAGAAATATCTCAATCTGACAAGGCTCCTGATTTAAACAAAGACATGATTGTGACCGAAGAAACAACAGAAACAACAACAGAAGAAACAGAAGACAATGTCGAACAAGAGCCTGCCAAAGAACAACAACCTGTGTTGGAATCTATGGTCCCTGTTCCGGTTGTTGATGAAACACCAATGCCTGTCGTTGAACCAGCTATGACAGATACTGAAACAATTGAAGAAGAACCAATTGAAGAAATACCTATTAGTGAGGCAACAAAAGAAGAAGAAAAAACTGATGAAGAACCTTTGAAATTAGAAGTTGTTCAAGAAGATATGCGGCAATATGAACCTGGGGATGAAGAAAAAACAACAGAATTAGTTGAAGAAAATAAAATAGACGAATATGTTGATGTCGCGCCTGCAGCGCCGGTCGCACCTGTTGCACCAATAATGCCACAGAATGCTTTGAATGTTGGTGTTGTTGAAGAAGCAGAACCAAAACGTTCAAGATTCTTTTATTATGTCTTGTTATTTCTTTTAATTGCTTTGGCGATTTTCACATTGTGGTTTTATCAAAAAAATATAAAACCGACCACACCTGTGTTGACGGCATCAATTGAAAAAACAGAATTGCCAAAAGAACAGAAATCAATCTTTAATAAAAAGACTAATCAAAAAGTCAAAACCAGTAAACAGATAAAGGCGCCCGCAACAAGAAAAGACAAGGAACTTGACACAATGCCGGTTTTTTTGGATGAAGAACCTGTCGAAATTGTGCCAGTTGAAACAGCACCAGAACCAAAAACAGAAACATCATCCTTGGTTACAGAAAATGTCGAAATTATAGAACCAAAAGATACAACACCAGAAGTTATGGATGCTGTGCCTGCGCGTGTGACAACATCCGGGCAATCTGGTGAAAATGAAATTAATATTTCATCTGAAGATGATATTTTGGCAAGAAAACCAGAATATCAGCCGGGATCTAAATATGATGAAATGTTTGTGGCTGATGAAGATGCTGAAATAATCAATCCTGTGGAATACGAATATATCGAAGAAAATACTGTGTATGCACCAGAAGAACCACAGGGTGAAAATATTGTAGAAGATATTGATGAAACAGGTATGAATGCTCAACCAGATACTTTCTTTGATGAAGAAGAAGCTGCTTATCAGGCTGAACAAGCGGAACTTTACTACGAAGAATAAAAAAACGCCCGTTGTGGCGTTTTTTTATCATGCTTCCTTAATAAAAAACTTTTTATTTTTCGATAACAACCACCGCGGCAGAATAATCGTCTTGGTCAGTGATAGATAGCATTACATGTGCATCCGCACCTGCCAATTCTTTTAATGCGTTTTTTGCACCGCCAGCAATAACTAGTTCTGGACGACCATTATCGTCATGTGTGACAGATATATCTGAAAAAGAAATATCGTCACTGAAACCTGTGCCCATCGCTTTTAATGCGGCTTCGCGTGCAGCCCAGAAATTTGCAAGATGTTTTTCGCTGCGTGCGTTATCGTTATTCGCGTATTCTAATTCTTTTTTTGTGAATATGCGTTGTTTTTTAAAAGCAGACCAGTCTAAGAATCTGTCGCTTTCAACCAAGTCAATTCCAATTCCAATTATCATTGAAAACCTTCCTTTGCTTTTTCTTCAAGCGAATACTAGTAATATTTAACCGATTCGTGCAAGCAAAAAATAAAAGTTTATACATCTTTTTGAAAAATGTTGATTTTTTAACCGTATGTGATAAAATTACGTCTGTAAATAAGAAACACAAACCAAGGAGGATGTTCCATGTTTGATAAAAGAAAATTAAAAACATTCTCTTGGGTTAATGTCGGCAATCCTGACCATGAAGATTTTCAACGCTTGTTAAATGAATATAAGATTGATGAAGATACTATTTCTGATATTTTAGATCCTGATGAACAACCTCGTATTGAAATCGAAGATGATTACAAGGTTATAATTGTGCGTTTCCCTATTGCTAACCGCGAAATGGATACAACATGGCATACGGAACCGTTATCTATTATTTATTCTAATAAGCAAGTTATAACAGTTTGTCGTAAAAGATGTGATTTACTTGATAAAATCAAAGACGAAGAAATGGTGACGCGTGAAACATTTATTTTAAATATTATATGGTATATCGCTGAATCTTATTTGCGCGCGTTAAAGGAATTAAATAAAAAGGTATTGGCGTCTAAAAAGACATTACAAGAACGCATTCGTAAACAAGAATTAATGCAATTACTTGAGGTCGAAAATTCATATACTTTGTATATGGCTTCCTTAAAAGGTAATTTAACTGTCATGGATAAAATTGATAAAATGCGTGGCTTTGTAAAGGATGAAGATAATCAAGAATTGGCGGAAGATACCAGAATTGAATTTAATCAGGCGATTGAAGTTGTGACAAGTTACAGTAAAATGTTGAAGTCGATTAAGGAAACATTTGAAAGTATCATTAACATTGATTCAAACACTTACATTAACCGTTTGACCATATGGAATATTGTTTTGATGGTCCCCAGTGTGATTGTGGGCTATTATGGTATGAATATGGAATTGCCGTATGCTGGGCATTCTCATACTGCAATTGTAATATTTATTGCGATAATGGTGTTGCTGACCGGATATGGTTTATACACCATCGCCCGCAGACGCGTGTTTTGATTGGTTGCAAAAATACTTGACAATTTATGTTTTTGTATTATATTTGGTTTGAACAATAAAACCAAAGGGGTGAATTATGGCTAAAAATAATGCTTATGGTGCAAGAAAAAAACCAGAGGAAGTTTATGATATCATTGGTGGTATAAGTGATGCTTTTGATGCAAAGGGGTATCCAAAAGATGCGAATATCAATGTAGTAAAACAGATAAAATTAAAAAACTTTGTTATTACTATACAACGTCGTCAAAAATAAAAGGGGGTTAAATATGTCACAAAAGATTGGTAATTCAAAAAACAAAATAGCTTCGTTTTTGATTGGGTGCGCTTTGGTTGCGACATCTTGTGGTGAACCAAAGGAAAGACAAATGGCTTATATGACACCTGCGGAACGCGATGATTATGAATCATATGGTTTTTTGCCAGATGATATAGAAGAAAGTAATTCTAGTGATACTTATTATGTATTAGCTGGCGTTCTTTTGTTGGCTATTGCCATTGGGGCAACAAAAATAGAAGATGCTGTTAAAAAGCGCCGTAATCAAAGATTGCAGCAAATGCAAAAAAACAATCAAAAATAAAAAAATCGCCGTTTGGCGATTTTTTATTATATTTGTTGTTTTATAAAATTGAAATTTATGTCTATATCATCGGTTGGTAATTTTATATCATAAAATTGAACATTTGGTTGTTTGGATAACCATTCTATTGCCGGCATTGTGGTTGATTTAAATGCGGCAATTCGTTTCTGCACAGCGGCACTATCTTTGTCGTCAGAACGGTTGCCCCCTTCCCTTATTCTTTTTTGAATATGGGCAATCATTGTGGCTTCGCTGATGTTTAAAAATATAATTTTAATATTGAATTTGTCAGCGTAATTTGCAACCAGCCATTGTGCCTGACCCAGTGTCCGTGGAACCCCGTCCAAAATCAAATCTTTATCCGTTGTAATATGCTTTGCGATTATTGGGCATAATTCCGCATCAGTCAGCAATTCCCCGCGGGATATCTTTTTTGCTATTTCAGAATCAGGTGGCATTTGACGTAAAATCGCGCCTGCTTCTACATAATTGTAATCGTGTTGTTTTAATAGTAAATTGGCAAAAGTCCCCTTACCCGAACCTTGACCGCCCATAAAAACAATCATGTTTGGTTTTGTCATGTTTAAATCCTTTTTTTGGTGATGATTTTATTGTATCACACATATAAAAAAAATCCCACAAAAAAGTGGGATTTTTTAGAGTCAAAACAAACAAATTATTTTTTGCTGTTTTCAATCGCAGCGCCCAAGATGTCACCAAGGACAGAGCCAGAATCTGCTTCGTTAGCAAATTCTTTAACTGCTTGTTTTTCCAGTGTCACTTGTAATGCGCGGATGGACAATTTTACATTGTTGCCATCAACAGAAACGACAGATGCTTCGACTGAATCACCAACATTGTATTTGGATGTGTCTTGTTCTGCTTTTTCACGTGACAAATCTGTTTTGCGAATTGTGCCTTTGATATCGCCAGGCAAAGCCAAAATCAATTCGTCAGGTGTGATTTCAGAAACAGTTCCACATACAACAGCGCCTTTCTTCAATGTAGTCGCATTGCTGTCGGCATTTTCTGTCAATTGTTTGATACCCAAAGTGATGCGTTCTTTTTCTGGATTGATGTCCAAAATTTTTGCTGTCACTTCTTGCCCACGAACGAATTTTTTCAATTCTTCTTCGTCCAGTTTGTTCCAAGACAAATCAGAAATGTGAATCATTCCGTCCAGTTCAGGTGTCAATGCGACAAATAAACCGAATTCAGTTGTGTTTTTGATTGGACCTGTGATAACATCGCCAACCTTGTGAGTTTCAGCAAATTCTTTCCAAGGATTTGGTTGTAATTGTTTGTAACCCAACGAGATACGACGTTTTTCTTGGTCAATGTCCAAAACAACAACATTGATTTCTTGACCGTTTTGCAATACCTTGCTTGGGTGAATGTTCTTGTTCGTCCAAGACAATTCAGACATATGAACCAAACCTTCAATATTATTGCCAAGGTCAATAAATGCACCGTAATCTGTCAAAGAAGATACTTTGCCGGTCACTGTATCGCCAACATTAAATGCCTTGGATGCTGTTTCCCAAGGATCTTCTTCCAATTGTTTTGCACCCAATGAAATACGATGAGATTCTGGGTCGAATTGGATAACTTTGACTTTGATTTTTTCGCCAACATGAACCAATTCGCGTGGGTGATTGATACGTTTCCAAGATAAATCTGTGACATGCAACAAACCATCAATTCCGCCCAAATCAACAAATACACCGTAATCAGTGATGTTTTTGACTGTACCTTCGACAACGGCGCCCAATGAAATGTTTTTCATTGCTTCTTTTTGCTGTTCAGCAATAGCATCAGCCTGGATAGCGCGACGAGAAACAATAGCGTTTGTGCGCAAAGCATCCATTTTTAGGACACGGAATTTGTCTTTCAAACCGATTAAAGATTTGGCATCACGTACCGGTTTATGGTCAACCTGGCTGGATGGCATAAACGCAAATACACCGTTGATATCCACAGTATAACCGCCACGAACAACATCAATAATTGTTCCTTCGGGATCGATACCTTCGGCAACTGTCTTTTCCAAATCTTTCCATGCTTTTTCAGCACGTGCTTTGGCATAAGACAATACAGCTGTACCTTCGCGGGATTCGTATCTTTCAACGAAAACATCGATAATATCGCCAACGGATGGAACAGAAGCACCAAATTCTTTTAATGGAATACGACCTTCGGATTTCAAGCCAACATCTACAAAAGCAAAATCGCCGCGGATGTCTTTGACTGTTCCTTTGGTTGCATAGCCCTGTAAAGTTTCTTGGGCGCCATAATTTTTATCAAACATCTGGACAAAATCTTCGCCAGATAATGGATTAAATAAATCTTTGGATAAATCTTTCATTAGAATTTATAACAAAGCTTGCCATCGTCATGTTTTTTAGTTTTTTTAAAGACGAGGTCTTGTGGGGTTAATCGGATTGATTCCACGCCCACCCGCGAAATCTGGCACATTATATAGTGTTTTTTTTAGAAAAGCAAGAAAAAACCGCCCGTGTGGGCGGTGGCGTTAACGGGCTACTTCGCCAGATAATTTTTCATGGCACACATAATCTTTTAATATAAAACCATCCTTGGCAGACCAATTCAGCAACCCGTTCCAGTTGTTGTCCGGAATTGCAACAGTCGGTAATTTTTTTGGTTCACGAGAAAGTTGCTCTTTGACTTGGTTTATGTGGTTTTCATAAATGTGGACATCGTGTAATTCGCCACGAAGAATACCGGGTTTATATCCCAATTCTTTGGCATAAAGCAATAACAACATTGCATACGATGCGATATTATATGGAATACCTAAAAACATATCACAAGAACGTTGTGTCCAAATCAAATTCAGTTTTCCGTTGTGAATTAAAATTTGGTGCATAATGTGACATGGTGGCAACGCCATTTTATCTTGATCCATTGGATTCCATGCACTAACAATTAAACGGCGATTGTTAGGGTCTTTCTTTGCGGTTTCTATAACATTTGCCAGTTGGTCTATGCCTGGTTTTTTTGGATTAAAATTTTCTTCTGGTTTTTTGGGATTCCATTTGTATTCCCCACCAAAATGACGCCATTGCCATCCGTAAACCGGACCTAAATCTCGCCCTGCGCCTGCAAATATGTTTTGAATTTGTTTCAAGATGTCTGAATTCAAACAGAAATTATAATTTTTATCTAATTTATATATTGTTTCATCATATAAGTTTTGCCAACGACTTTTGTTTGACCATTCGTCCCAGATATGACAATTTTTGTCTTGTAGCCATTTTTTATCTGTGTATCCCTTAATAAAAAATTCAAGTTCTGTGGAAATATTTTTTAAACCCATTTTTTTAGTAGTGACAAGAGGAAAACCTTCTTCCATATTGTGTTCAAACGCAGCACCTGTTGGGATTCTTATTGTTTTAATGCCTGTGCGATTATCGGACAATGTACCTTTTCTAAGACAGTTGTCTAAGATATCAAGATATGCTTTCATTATAATTTCCTTTTTCCTTTTGCATCCCCTGTCCCCTGCCAAAGAAACATATAAAAAAGTGCAGATTAAGTCAACAAAAAAAACCGCAAATTCTGCGGTTTTTTTGTTTTTTTATTTAACAGGTGCCTGTTTAAACAATTCTTCTGCTGGGACAGATTTTTCTTTGTGTTTCACATGTTTCAACATAGCATCCAAAGCCTTTCTTTCAAAAATCATACCACGCAACATCGCAACTGCGTTTTGATTTTTATTATAAAATTCAAAGATTTGTTTTGGATCTGGATAACGAGAAGCTTCTGCCCATATAGCCTGTTGTAAATCATCACGAGTTACTTCGACTTTGTGTTGTGTGCCCCATTCTGCCAAAATCAAGCCCAATTTAACACGACGTTCAGCATCTTTCTTTTCTTGTTTTTCGTCCCATTTGTGGTCTTTGCATTTTTTGTCGTCACAATGAGCATGTTGAGCATCATGTTCTTGCTTTGCCATGTTTAATTCTTGGTCAACCAAGCCCTGTGGCAATTCCATTTTAACCTTGTCACCCAAGATTTCCAACAATTCATTACGCATATCGCGTTGTGAGGCTTCTTCGTATTGACCGTTTATAATTTTGCGGATATGTTCTTTTAATTTTTCAACAGAATCTTGACCAACAGCTTGTGCCAATTCGTCGTTTAATTCTGGCAGGATATGTTTACGAATTTCATGAATTTTTACCGCGAACCTAGCCTTTTTACCAGCCAAATTTTCTGCATGATATTCTTTTGGAAAAGTCACATTTACATCAAATTCATCGCCTGTTTTATGACCGATAATTTGGTCTTCAAATCCTGGAATAAAAGCCCCAGAACCCAAAATCAAATGGTGTTTTTTTGCGGCACCACCTTCAAAAGCATCTTTGCCGATAAAGCCAGTAAAATCAATAACCGCAACATCGCCATTTTGCGCCTTGTATTTTTCATCTTGTTTTTCAGCAACACTGCGAGATTTGCGGATGTTTTCAAGCGCAGTATCAACTTCTTTTTCGTCTAACTTGGCAATTTTTTTAGTGACAGTAATTTTGCCCAAATCGATTTCTGGCATTCCTGGCAAAACATCAAATTCCATAGTGTATTCAACATCTTTGCCAATGTTGAATCCTGCGAAATCAACCTTTGGTTGACCAGCTAAACGCAATTTCTTTTCGTTAACATAATTTTGCATGTCATTGTTTATAGCTTTGTCAATCGCTTCCCCCCATGCAGAAGCATTGTATCTTTGACGCAATATAGATAATGGAATGTGTCCAGGACGAAACCCACGAATCTTTGCGGTTTTGCCGAATTCGGTTAAAACTTTATCCGCAGCTTTTTGTAAATCATCAGCGCTGATTTTGCCGTTCAGAGAATAATGTAAATCTTTAACTTTTTCTTTTGTAAACATAATTTGTCCTTTAGATATTAAACTTGGCAAATTATACAAATATTTTTTTCAAAATTCAACATAAAGATTTATAAAAATATACCTAAACAAAAAACCACCCAAATGGTGGTTTTTTGAACAATTTGAAACGATTAACGTTTGCTGAACTGTGTAGAACGACGAGCCTTGTGGTAACCGTAGTGCTTACGTTCAACAACACGACTATCACGAGTTAAGAAGCCCGCAGCTTTCAAAGCTTTGCGTAAATCTGGTTCTGCTTTTTCCAAAGCTTTGGAAATACCGTGCTTTACAGCCCCAGCCTGACCAGATAAACCGCCGCCTTGAACCATAGCAATAACATCATAGGCCCCATCACGTTTTGTGACATCAAATGGTTGTACCAAAATCATTTGTAACACAGGACGTTTGAAATATTCCTTCATCGCAACACCGTTGATAACAATATTACCCTTGCCAGGTGTCAAATACACGCGTGCAACAGAATCTTTGCGTTTACCAGTTGCGTAAATCGAACCGTTTAATTTTGCAGTTGCAACAGTTGTTTTCGCAGCAGCTGTAGCTGTTTTCTTTGCGGTTGTTGCTTTTTTTGCAGGGGCCGCTTTCTTAGTAGTTGTTTTTGCAGCTGTTTTTGTTGCTGTCTTTTTTGTTTCTGTCATTATTCGCCCCTTTTGTTTTTACGATTTAATGAACCAAAATCAATAACAATAGGATTTTGTGCGGCATGTTTGTGTTGTGCGCCTGCATAAACGTGCAATTTGGTCAAACGTTTGTTTGCCAAAGCAACCGCAGTACGACGCCCCATCATGCGTTTCACAGCATTTGTAACCAGTTTTTCTGGTTTTTCACTGCGCATCTGTCCCAATGTTCTTTCTTTGATGCCGCCAGTCCACAAAGAATGCCAAAAGAATTTTGTCTTGTCAGCCTTGTGCCCGGTCAAAGCAACCTTGTCAGCATTAATGATAATAACATGATCACCACAATCCATATTTGGTGTCCATGTCGGTTTGTTTTTGCCACGCAGGATGTTAGCGGTATATGCCGCCAAACGACCCAACGTGCAATTTGTTGCGTCAATCAGATACCATTTGGCTTCTAATTCGCACTTTTTTAACGATTTTGTCGTTGCCATTGTTTTTACCTTTTTTGTGTTTGTTAAAAATAACGCGCCTATTATGTATCAAAGGCGCGAAAAAGTCAAGAAAAATCGATATGGTATTATATTACCATATAATTACATCTCGTCAGGAATTTTTAATCCCATCAAATCTATCGCTGTCGCCAAGGTGTCAAAAGCTGTTTTTGCGATAAAAAGACGCCCTGCTTTGGTCTTGTTGTCAACATCGTCACGCAATATAGGGCAATTATGATAAAAATTATTAGCCAGTTGACATAAATCATAAGCATAATTAGCCACCATATCTGTTGCACGATTTTCACAAGCAGATAAAATCATGTGTTCAAAATCCAAAATTTCAATCAATAAATTACGTTCGTCTTGCGTCAATACGTAATCGGTTGGTCTTGTAATCTTTGCGTTTGAACGCTTTAAAACAGACTTTAATCTAACCGCGGTATACAATATATATGGTCCTGTTTTACCTTCGAAACTGGTAACCGAAACAGGATCAAATACATAATCTGAAGTCAAATTATGCATCAAATCATTGAATTTTAATGCCGCCAAAGCGATAGAATCTGTCGTATTAGAATCAAGTGTTTTTCCAGATTCTTTAACCCTGTTTTCAACAGCATTCGTAACAATGTCTATAATATCATTAAGCCCAGCCGCATTTCCATCGCGGGTTTTAAACGGTTTGCCGTCTTGTCCGTTTATTGTTCCATAACCGATATGTTCAAGATTTTCCGAAGAAAACAAATCTGCCAATTCAGCAACACGGAACAATTGTTCAAAATGTAAAGATTGACGCGCATCTGTTAAATATATGATTTTGTCCGGATTGTCGGTAATTTTTCGATAATAAAGTGCCATGATATCCGTAGCATCATAAGGACATGCGCCACGTGAATTGCGGAACATTACTGGTGGCATTGGGGCATTATCAGAATCTTTTTTAACAACGATAATTTCTGCGCCGTCGCTGGGTTCAATTAAATTTTTCT
This sequence comes from Alphaproteobacteria bacterium, assembly GCA_046881825.1. GTDB lineage: Bacteria > Pseudomonadota > Alphaproteobacteria > Rs-D84 > Rs-D84 > Enterousia. The sequence continues at coordinate 16,540 of JBKSMS010000008.1, forward strand.
TGCGTAAAATTTTTTCAACATCTTGTTCATATTTTGCGGCGTTTCTTTCACCAAGGTTATTATCAAATGGTAAAATATTTAACTTTTTAATAGTCTGATTCATAGATTCCAGAGATACCGGCATATACAAATGATAAAGAGCGTTATATCCAGCATGACCGCGTTGCAATTCTGCGGTTATGCGTTGAGCCGTTTCCATGAAATCGGCATCTGTTTTTGCCAGCGCAGCAGCAGCAGGATAAAAAGTATCCAATTCCTTTGCGGGGATTGAATATTGCGCATAGTCCTTAGTTGAATCAAAATCAGGTTGAAAAAATGGCCAATCTGGATGAATTTTTTGTATCCATGCTATAACCATACCCATAGAACGCCCCCAATCACCAATATGATTATAAGATATCGTTTTGTGTCCAACAAATTTAAATATTCTGTTTAATGTGTCCCCGACAATAGAAGTTCTTAAATGTCCGATATGTAAAGATTTGGCAACATTATATGCACCGTAATCCATATCTATGGTCAAAGGCTTTATGGTTTTTATTTGTTTCGGAGCGGACACATTTTTCAAAACAAAATCATCTTTGATTTTAATGTTTATAAAACCTGGACCTGCAACAGATACATTTTCTACGAAGTCAAGTTCTTGTAATTTTGGTAATATTTCACCAGCTATTTCGCGTGGGTTTCTTTTAAGTTCTTTTGCGCTAACCATTGCTGCGTTTGTTGAAAAATCACCAAAATTACGATTTTTTGGAACTTCAAGATTTGCTTTGAAGCCTAATTTGTTGTTTATACTGTCAGATACATGCTTATATAAGTTCATAATAAATCCTTTTTTATAAAGGTAACACAACGCGAACCTTTAATCCACCAAGGTCGCTGTCTTCTAGAAATATTTCGCCACCATGATTTTCAATGGCTGTTTGTGCAATAGATAACCCCAGACCTGTTCCGCCCGTTGATTCATTACGCGATTCGTCAAGACGGACAAACGGTTGCAAAGCCAAAGCCTTTTTATCATCAGGGATACCAATACCGTCATCTTCAATAATAATTGTCACAGAATCTGTGGTGTCTATCTCTGTAATTTTAAGTTTCTTTTTAGCAAAACGTGCGGCATTTTCAATTATGTTTGTAAATGCACTAGTTAAGGCATTAGGACGCGCATAAAACTGAGCAGGCTTTTCTGGGAAATCTAAGATAATCTTTTTATTTGGTGCGGCATCTCGCGCAATTCTTGTCAGCATAGCTGGTAATTCGACCGTTTGTTCTATTTCTGGCATTTCGCCCCGTGCAAACGCAAGATACCCATTGACCATTTCAGTCATCCTGTCAATGTTACGCAATAATTCTTCTTTGGTCACAGAATCTGTTTCTACCCCCAGTCTCATACGAGTTAAAGGTGTTTTTAAATCGTGCCCAACAGCATTCAACATATCTGTTCTGGTTTTGTTATAACGTTTTAATCTTTCTTTCATTGTTATCATAGCCGCAGCCGCTTCACGTATTTCAGATGAACCGCTTGGTTTGAATTCCGGGACATCCATACCTCGCCCGAATTTGTTTGCCGCGTTTGCTATGCGTTTAATGCTGCGCGTGTGCAGAATTACAAATGGTGTAATTAAGATAGATACTATTAAAATAGCCCCAATAACCCAGATTAAAAATACTTCGGTACTAGTGGAATAAATTCTGTGCATGGATGTTCCAAAAGTCACAGTTTTACCATTTTTTGTCGGAACATCTATGAATAATAATCTTTTTGTGCGGTCAATATAAATTTGTGCCGGCTGTTTCAGTTTTTTTTGTAAATAATAAGCCAATTCACCCGCTTCGCGATCCTTGTTGTCATTGTGTTTTGGTCTGTTCAGATTGCTGTTCACAGAAACATTTATCCCAATATCATGAGCCAGCATTTGAACGGCATCCGTGTCACCTTTGTCGATGAAATGAACCATAGTGGTGATTTCGCCAGAAAGTGCGCGCGCCAATGTAGCATGAACCCTTTTCCAGTGATTTCCAAAGAACGCATTAGTCACAATCAGCAAAGCGATAATCAGCGGAACCAATACCATTAAAATGGTTCTGGCTAAAAAACTGCGAGGCATAAGTTTCATATTATCACCCTAGATTTTTGTTTTTATTATTTTATACCCTGTTCCGCGGACAGTTACTATATTTATATCTGATAATACACCATTTATTTTATTGCGCAAGCGTTTTACGACCATCGGTGTTGCTGATACAGTATTGCCCACAGGATTTGTCAGGTTTTGTAATAACTTTTTTTCTTCCTTGGAAAGAGACAAAAGCTTTTTTTGCCCAGATTTGTCCAAAACAAAAAAATCTTCACCATTGTATATCAAACCAATAGAATTAGAGTCTTCGTTTGTCGTAGCTGGCGCGTTTTTTATAACATTATTCAATCGCAATATAAGTTCCTGTAATTTAAAAGGCTTTGACATATAATCGTTTGCACCGCAAGATAAACCGTCAATAGCATTTTCTGCGCCAGATAATGCAGTTAACATTATAACCGGGGTGGTATCGTTTTTTTTGCGTAAATTTTTTAAAAAACTAAGCCCATCTGTGCCCCCCATCATGCGATCCAACACAATAGCATCAACAGCTATTCTTTCCAAAATCTTAGTCGCCTCTTCGGCAGATGGTGCTGTTATTGTATCAAAATCCGACCTGCGCAAACCTGTTGCTAGCGTGTTGCGCAACATATCGTCATCATCAATAATCAAAACGCTTTTGGTCATTTATTTATACAAAGGATCTACTGCGTATTCCCCTGGTTGAATCACGCGATCAAGATTTTCTGAATTTTTATAACTGGCGCGGAATTTTGCCCCATTTGTCGTGAATTCTGTCTTGAACACAAGATAACCATTAGATGCACCAGTTGAAGGCCCCTGCAGCCCTAAGGAATAATAAGCGCCGATCAGCCCATAATCTAAATCTATGTAATCAACATTTAATAACAAAGATACATTAGAAACACCGTCACTGGTTAAATTGCAAGCAAATTCGCGGTTCATCAGTGTTGCTTGGGAATTATTGGGAACAGAAATATCCATGATTGTTGGTTCACAGGTGTGTTTTATCCCGTTGATTAAAAATTCATAAGTCATAGTCACTGTTGCGCGCGAAAGCCCACGAGACAGATTAACCTGAGAAACTGTGGCCTTTGGAATTTTTACCAGCGCATTAGCTATTCCCGCACGCACCGGAAAAGATATTCCAGATTGTAAACAACTGCGTGAAAAAGGATCTGCTTCGCATATAAAAACACGAGAATGTGCATTGGTTAAAAACATATTAGCCAAGCTGTTAAATAAAAATGTTCGTGTTATGCGGTCGTTCAATCTTGTGCAATTAAAGTCACGACAAATTACGGTTGGTCTTTCAGTAAACTGAACCCCTGGGTTATAGGCTGCTTCTTCAGATTGGACCTGATATATAACTTCATCATAATCAATTTCGTCATCCATATTCATAAATTCTGTTTCCGGGATGAAATTAACATCTTCTGGATATGCATAGTAAGACCGCATAGGAACTTCGGTATAAATGGTTTGAACCTCTTCAACAAAATAATCTTCAAAGTCTTCGTTGTCCAATCTAGATACCCCCGCAAAGGCACTGTTTGTGCAGATTGCCAATATCCCAGCCAATAAAACAAGTTTTTTCATGGTGTTTAACCTTTCTCTCGTGAATTTTATACTATATATAATAGTATATTTTATGTGTGTATGTCAAAGCAAAAAAAAATTTATTGGAAATAATGGCTTTTTTATTTTATATAAATATGATATAATGACGGTTAGAAAAATAATAGGATAAAAAATGGTAGATGTTATTATTACGGGTGAATCTGGAAAATTGCATGCGGTTTATCATAAATCTGAACAAGAATCGGCCCCGTTGGCGGTTGTATTATCGGGCAGCCCGCGTCAAAAATGCCATATGAACGACAGAATTTCTTATGCGATGTTTCGTGCTTTTATGGATATCGGTTTTTCTGTGGTTCGGTTCAATTATCGTGGTGTTAATGATTCCGAAGGCGCTATTGGAACTACCGCGGATAATATGTTAGATATTGCTACTGTGGTAGATTGGATTCAAAACAAAAACGAAGATAGTGAAAAAATCTGGCTGGCCGGGCATCAATTGGGGGCATGGTATGTTTTACAAATGTTGATGCGTCGTCCAGAGATAAGTGGCTTTGCGCTGGTTTCACCGGATGTATCTGTGTCTGATTTCGGCTTTTTGTCACCCCGTCCAAATCGTGGTTTATTATTACAAGGTGCAAACGAAGGGGACGAAGCAAGCGCTTTTGGTGCTCATTTAACACAGATTTTGAAAAAACAGGCGCAAATAAGTTTGGAAACAATACGGGTAAAAAATGCAGATACTGCCTATTCTCAACCGGGTGATTTGCGCCAAATGTATAATGATTTAAAGGCGTATGTTGGACGCGAAAATGCGGATAACAAGTTGTTGTAATTATGATAGACGAAAACAAACGTTTTATGAATCCTAATATTCCAGACGATATGGTGGCAACAATTCGTCCAAGGGCTTTGGCGGATTTTATAGGGCACGATGCGTTGAAACAAAATTTGTCTGTTTTTGTATCTGCAGCGCGTAAACGCGCAGAAGCAATGGACCATGTTTTGCTTTATGGTCCGCCGGGACTTGGAAAAACTACTTTGGCACATATTGTGGCAAATGAATTAGGAACAAATTTTCGTGCGACATCTGCGCCTATGTTGACAAAGCAAGGTGATTTGGCGGCGATTTTAACTGCGCTTGAACCGATGGATGTTTTATTTATAGATGAAATTCATCGCTTGCCCACTGCTATCGAAGAAGTTTTGTATTCCGCAATGGAAGATTTTAAATTAGATATCATGTTGGGTGAAGGCCCGACAGCAAAATCTGTTCGTGTTGATTTACCACCTTTTACTTTGGTTGGGGCAACTACACGAACTGGACTGTTGTCTAATCCTTTGCGTGACAGGTTTGGTATTGATTTAAGGTTGTCGTTTTATTCGGTCGATGATTTGGCAAAGATAATAATGCGCAGCGCAAATATACTTGGAACTCAAATTGATGAAGCTGGTGCAAGAATGTTGGCGGCATCTTCACGTGGGACGCCACGTATTGCAAACAGGTTGTTGAAACGCGCCCGCGATTTTGCGGTCGCAATTGGCAAAAGTTCTATTGATATCGATACAATAAAAACAACGTTGTATCAATTACATATCGATGAAAAAGGATTGGATGAAATAGATCGTGAATATATAAATGCGATAATAAAACATTATGCGGGTGGTCCTGTTGGAATTGATAATTTGGCGGCGGCTTTATCGGAGCCAGCAGACACAATCGAAGATGTAATTGAACCATATTTAATGCAGCTCGGGTTTGTTCAGCGCACCCCGCGCGGGCGTATTGTGACAGAAAGCGGGTATAAACATTTAGGGTTTCAAAAATGAAATTATATCACGGCACCACAAAGTTTTTTTCCAAAGGAGATATTCTGAAAACAAGCAACGATGCTACGCAGGGGGCAAACACTTCGTTTAATGCAGTATATGCGACAAGTTATATGAAATTGGCGGTTTATTATTCGTTATTTCCCATAAATCATGATTCTGGTGCGCGTGGATTATATACTTTTGGCGATGATATTGTTTTGGTTTCTAAATGGCATACTGGCAATTATGTGTACGAGGTTGATTCGAAAGATTTTTCTTTGTTGGGCAAATATATTGATGGTACTGGCGATGAATGGGTGTCGTCTTCGAATGTTAAGGTGATTGATTCTGTTGAAATAACCCCAAAAATTTTAGCAGATTGTGGGTATAGTGTCAGAATACCAAAAGGTGGTAAGTTTGCTAAAAAAATTATTTTTAGATTGGCGAAATCAAAACTTATGTCAAATTTGTTTTTTAAGGACAGGGAAAAATTTAATAAATATATGAATGTGTTGACTGTAAAATATGATAGAGAACAACATGATAGTATGAGTTAATAAATAATTTTAAAAAATACGGATAACACAATGACAAAAGCGCATATTTTTAATTTTACTGTTGCTTATGCAGATAGTGATGCCCAGGGTATTATGTATCATGGACGTTATATAGAAGTTGCCGAACGGGCGCGTTTTGATTGGTCAAAAGATATTCCTGTTCCAGATGGTGATTTGGGATTTGTTGTTCATGATTTAAATATCAGATATTTGCATCCTATATTGTTGGGTGAAAGTTTTGTTGTTGAAACCAAAACAGCAAAAATTGGTGCGGCGTCGATAACAATCGAACAAAAATTCGTGAAATGTGATAAAATTTGTGCTATAATGAATATAACGATTGCGTATTTAGGTTCTGATATGCGTCCAAAGGCGGTACCGGAAAGTATTATAAATGCGTTAAAATAAAAAATTATAAAGGGAGGTTTTTTAATATGGAAAATAGTTTTTCTTTGTTGTCTTTGTTTAGTGGGCGCGATTTAATGACGTTGTTTGTGTCTTTGATTTTATTGGCGGCAAGTGTCATGTCGTGGGCGGTGATAATCGAAAAAATTCGCCTGTGGAATTATCAAAAACATCGTCCGGTTTCTGTGAAAAGCACAGATAACATGGATACGATTGTTGATAAATTAATTCGTCCGTTTGACAAGAATTTATGGTTTTTATCGATGGTGTCCTATGTTGCGCCTTTTATTGGGTTGTTTGGAACCGTGTGGGGCGTCATGGATTCTTTTTCTGCGATTGGTATAAATCAATCGGTCAGTATTGGTGTTATTGCTCCGGGGTTGGCTGTTGCGTTGGGGACAACGGCATTGGGTTTGATTGCTGCGGTGCCTGCGGCGATTGCATATAATGTTTTTTCCAAAAAATCAGACGATTTATATAATGCTTTGACTGACAGTGTCAAAGAATTAAAACACAAATAAAAAAGACAGGAATAAAAAATGTCCAGAAGACGTTCAAATGCTAATGATGCGAATATGTCATTGACACCAATGATAGATATTATGACAACTTTGTTGGCTGTGTTTATGGTGACAACTCCGTTGATGACCAGTGGTATAGATTTAGAATTGCCTCGTGCTGGAAATTCTGCGATGACTGGTAATGATCATGCTATTCAGATAAGTGTAGATGCGCGCGGTAATTATTATTTATCTGAACAAAGATTGTCGCGAGATGAAATTGTTAAACGCGCAATTGCAATGCGTGGTGAAAATCCAAACTTAGCTATTACTTTAAGTGGCGACACACATGCTGATTATGGTGCGGTTATGTCTATGATGGGAAAATTAAAAGATGTTGGTTTTCAACGCGTGGGATTAAGGACGCAACTGGATAATAAGTAATGAAACAAAAAACGCAGTTTCAAAGTGAAAATATTATGATGTCTGTTGTTGGACATCTGTTGTTGGTTGTGTTGTTGATTTCATCTTTTTCTGTTGTGGTTGAACGCGCAAAGTTGGTGACACCAAATCGTATAGAAATTATAGAAATAGATTTAAAAAATGTAAAGGTCAGCGGAAACGAAACCAGACTTTATAATACATCTATCCCCCGACAAAATGAAGACGAAAAAACAGATAAAAAAGCCGAAGATAAGAAAATTATTCAAGATGAAAAAACTGACTTAAAACAACCAAGTATAATTGATTCTGAAAGTGATAGTTTAAAGGCTAAAAAAACGCCAAAAACAGATGAAACGAAAGATGAAGATAAACCTGCTCCGCGTAAAAAGAAATTGGTGCGTGTTAATCGTGAAGTTTTGTCTTTGGACAGGACAATGACGATATCTGTTATTGATGCGTTGCGTGTTGCATTGACGCGTTGTTGGAATGTTGATACAACACATCCTGGTTTGGAAGATATTCGTCTTACTGCGCACATTAAATTTTTACCAACAGGTGTTGTGGACAGATTGTGGTTTGAATCGGAATCTCGTGCGCAAACAGATTCTGATTTTGCATATGTTTTGGAAACTGCGCGCGAAGCCATTAAAACATGTTCACCGTTTTCTATGTTGCCGCGTAATGAATTTGATACATGGCAAGATACAACGGTCACATTTTATCCCACATCTGGTCAGGTTATGTAAAAAAAATCGCCGCGATGGCGATTTTTTTATAAATGTTGGGCGTTCATTAAGCCGGATTCTGTTCATCCCAATTGCGCACACACTGAATAAACACAACCAGGATGCAAGCATAATTAATCTGCAAATTGCGTTACCGCAAAATGTCAAGCCCCCTACCCGATTCCGTAAAGCGACTGGAACGTGTCTTGGAATCCTTTTTGGGGTTGCTGCACATAGAGATTGCCCGTTTCACCGTGACTTAACACGCTCGTCTCTGCTGCTCTAATCGTCGGGTTGCCCCGCGCGGTCATTAGCCGCTATGTTGTTCCAAGCAGTCCGGACTTTCCTCTGAATCGTGTTCATACAGGGAAACCTGCGTCCGATTCAGCTATGCTTTTTCGCACCCAACGTTCACAATATAGTATTATTAAAAAATTTTTCAATGTTTTTATGCGCCCATTTTTTTGGCATTATGCAAAGTTTCAGTTAATATTTCATAAGCGATTTGGCGAATTTTGCCAGCCAATGGTCGAACATTCATAGCTTCGGCAACAGCGTTACCGAAATTTTTAGATATAGTATCGATTTGGCTGGGCGCGATAATAAAAACATCGCTGGTGATATCTTCTGGGCTAAGTGTTGTGATATTATCTTTCATGTTTTTTTCTCTCTTTTTTCTTGTCAACCGTATGATATCACAAAAAAGATTTAAAAAAAATAAAAAATAGTATTTTTTTACTGGACACGATGACGACTATTTTTCTACAATAATTTCAGATAGGAGAAAAAGTGTTGGCTAAATTGGCTGTTTTTCGGGCTTTTTATCGTAGTTTTAGGCGCACATTATTTGTGTCGGTTTTGTGTTTTGCGTTTGGTTTTATGTCTGCTCGGGCGGAAGAATATACAATTGCATACCTTAATCAATACGGTGATGAGATTAGTGATTTAACACCGGATAGATATACAGAAAAAGAATTGCCGTTGGCAAGAGAAAACTTGCCGAATGGCGAAGCGGTAAGCATAGCAACAGGTTGCGAATTGGTAGACGAACTATGGTATTGGGATGATAAGATGTCAGAACCTGTTGAATCAATAGAACCAGAACCACTTGAAGACAAGGTTTTGTATGGAAACTTGAGTTGTGATGAAAACCGAATCGTGACTTTGAACCCAGCGGGCAAAGAAGAAATTGGTTCAGAAGGGACAGAACAACTTTATTATTATCGTAATTTGGGTGATTATGGTGAATTCTTTTATAATGAATATAACGGCAGTAAATCTGCGTCTGGTGTGGCGTCATCCATAGTGTTACCGACATATGATGATGAAAGTTATACTTTCTTAGGGTATTATAGTGACCCAGACGATATGGGAACCCAATGCGTTGATGAAAGGGGTTATATAACCGAATATGGTTTTCAACAAATGGCAGAAGGTGGCGAAGGTGAAACATCATGGGATGCAGTGTATGAAGAAAGAAGTGTCGCTGATGTGCCACAATATACATTGACTTATGATTGTGGTGTTAATGGGACTGCACCAGCCGGTGTTACACAGAACGGTGGTTCAAATGTCCAGTTGGCGAACGGTTGTAATGGTCTTTTATCGTCTGATTATGATTTTCAAGGTTGGTATTGTGTTCCGCAGAATGTTACTTTGGGGAACGTATACAATGGTGGCGATTCTTATACTTTATATAATAATACAATATGTACAGCAATCTGGACGGAAAGAAACCCATGTGACCCTGGGAGCGAGGCCAGCAACAGCCCAGAAATTTTGGGCGGAGCAATCAACAGTTGGAATCAGATATCATCTGTTAATGTTTCCTTAATTGGTTTGTCCGGGATGTGTAGTGAAACTGTTGGTAGTTATCCAGGACAAATTGGAACACCTTCTTCCACATCTGGCGATTATTGTTGGTGTCAAGCAACTTCTTATAATTCAACACCATTAAATAATTATCCATGGGTGTTTGTTCAGTATTACGATGGCTGTAACGTAGCAGGTTGTCAAAAATGGTGTTTGTCCTCGATTAACCAAAAAGATCCTGATTATTTCTTTAATGTTTCTTTGTTAAGTAAACCGATATGTGAATATACTTTAGATTATAATTGTGGAACTGTCGGTGGTACTGCTCCGTCATCTGTTTCAGGAATAATTCCAACAAATATCACACAAAACAGTCCGATGTCATTGGCGTCTACTGCGCCAGATTGTAACAACGGCAACAATATTTTGTCTGGATGGACCTGTTATGCTAGTTCAGACACGGGATACACAACACCTTTGACAAGTGCATCATATTCCTTAGATACCATGCCATATGATAATGTGAATTGTACAGCCCAATGGACGCAACCTTCTTATACTGTGACGTATAATTGCAACAATAGTCAAGTTCAACAGACCTATGTGGATAATAATAATGGTAATGGTTACTTTTATGGTGACACTGCTTCTTTGTGGCAACAAAGTGGTAACACGGTTGGTTCTTGTCAGGTTCCCGAGCATAAATCATTTGCTGGTTGGGACTGTTATGATGTTAATGGATATCTTCCGTCTGGGGATGGGCTTGGTACTAATCTTCTTTATACTTATGTGACTTTTGAAACTATTGATGATGTACTTCCTGATAATGTAAACTGTGAAGCCGTGTGGGCATGTGATACGGCAAATGGTTACACGTTGTATAACGGCGTATGTATTAATGAATATCGTATAGATTATAGCCCAGGATCTCATGGTGTTTTTGATTCTGGTTATGGACCGGATTTCATTTCGTTTGGACCTGGAGCAAATCTTGGGGGTGGAACGTGGGGGCAACCGTGGTCTACACAAACACAGGGGAATACACATATAGTTGCCAATGATAACTGTTATGAATTTTGTGGATGGAGTGAAAGTCAGGGCGATGTTTGTGGGTCTGGTTCGATACTTAGCGCGGGAACACAACAAGGGAATTACAATCATGCCGACCCGTTGGGGATTCCTGATCATTTAGATCTTTATGCGATTTGGGGGTGTGCGAGTAGTTGTGTAGCAAGTGGCAATCAATGTATTCCTGCACCGACGACATATACCGTGACTTATCATGGGGGAAGTTGTAATACAAGTGCGTCTACGTTCAATGAAACTGTGGATGCTGGCACTAGTTATACGGTGGAAAACCCAGAGTGTGCGTCAAGTAATAGTAATGATTGGTTACCAACAGATGGTTGTAGAATGTTTATTGGCTGGAGTGATTCGCCATACGATTCAACACAAACTGCTTCAAGTCAGGTGGTTTACGGTACTTGCGATGCTTGCGCTACCCAAACGGGCAGTTGCGGAACAATCTCCAACATATCGTCTAACATAGACCTTTATGCGATATGTGATGTTATGGCACACAATGTGATATATCATAATTGCGATGGCGACGAGGTTTACACTCATAGTAATGCGATTTCATTGTCAGATGGGGCGCAGAGTGTTGATTATACACCTTTGTCGCCGTCTGGCTCGCAATTAAATTCGTTAATAACTCCGTTGTCTAGTTTCCAGGGTTGGGCGACATCAGAAACTGCTGGTGATGATGAATCGTGGTGTGGATTAGAGTCGGGTGATTTATACCAGGAATTGTATGGTGGAAACAGTGATAATGATTATTATACATACACCAAGACAGGCGAGATATGCACGGATGTTGATTTGTATGCAGTGTGTTGCCCGTTGAATTTGAATTGGATTTTAAATGGTGGCTCTTGGCCATTGGATGCGAACAACAATGAATTGACGAATCAGTCAACTTGTATTTATGGTTCGTCTGCTGGGACAGCTGGGGCCATTGGTTATGGTCAAACCCCTTTACGGGTGCCTGTAAGAACGGGATACACATTTAATGGTTGGAAAGTGACGAATTACGGAACACCATAATTAACCAACAAAGAGATTAAAAACAAAAAAAGGAGAAAAACATGAACAAAAAAATATTCTTGACAAGCATGGTGGCGCTTATGGTCGCCTGCCCTGCGTATGCGGAATTGGTAAATGATCCTGGATCAAATCCACCGACACAATCTGGGTATATTGCTTCGACTAGTTCTTCGGAACCTTGTGATACTGACCCGTTGATGTATCAAGGACAAGCTGTGGGTTATGGAACATATACTCTTGCTGCACAATGGGAAAAAGATGAGTGCTCTATAGCATTGAATTCACACACGGGTGCTAATGAATATGGTTCAACTGCTTCAGATCCAGAAATTTTGTATGCAAGATATGCTGATAATGTCTATCTTAGTGTGGCAGATAGAACAGCTTCGACCAATGCAATGTCAACGACTGAGAATCGTTTGACGCATATTCCTACTGGTAAGACATATACTTTGACATTGGATACCAATGTGACAACTGCTGGAACTGGTGGTATGAACGCGGCACACACAGACAATGATGTTACGGCTGTATCTGGAACTGGAACCAAGGCTGCATCGACAACTGCCACAATGTTATTTGCTGGGTTTTACAGTGACACTCAATCAGATAAGACAACAACAAATGGAACCCAATATATTGGTGATGGTAATAGTGGTATGATTACACAGGATGGTATAACTGCAGGAACCTCCATATCAAAGGTTGATGGTGAATGCCCGGTTACCGAATGGCACGCACAGTATATTTGTCAAAACGCGGATACATATACACCGCAGTTGACTGGTTATACATTTGATGGGTGGTATGATGCGGAAAACAATGGAAACCAAGTAGATGATTTCTGTTTGGATAGCAATAAAACTGTGTACGCACATTGGGCCGCAAAAAAGTATAATATTATTTATCGGCCTGGGAACTGTGCGGGTTCGGGCACAACAATTTCAGATGCTTTAACATATGATGTGGCCCCGAATCACACTGTTTTAAGCCCGTCAGATGTACAGGTTTCGATACCGACAGGATATGTATTTGATTCCTGGTCGGCTAATGTATATGGCGATGATAATCGCTGGGCTCCAGCTGATGTATATGGTTCGTCAGCGTGGCAAACAGATGGAAATTTGGTATTCACTGCAAATTGTGTCCCAGATACTTATACGGTTACTTATGTTGCGGGGACCAATTGTAGTGGTAGTGACAGTGATACAGCAACATATGCCGACTCTTATACTGTACAAACTTATTCAGCTGCTGGTATGACTGCTAATACTGGGTATCATTTACCTACTGGTAGCGGTTGGAGTAGTGATTGGACCAATGGTACTTCAACTACTCCTGGTACAAACACAGCTGGTAGTATTAATGCTGGCAATATAACCTATTATATTCCAAATGATGTAACGCTTACTATGCCAAATTGTGTAGCAAATGAATATAAGGTCACTTACACTTGTGATAATGGAACAGTTAATGGAATTTTGACAGTGCCTAATGGTGAAACAAATCCAGATGCTGCGACATTTGGAGACCCGTATACGTTCTGGTCAATAGATGTTTGTTCTGCAGCGGGGCAGACTAATAGTGCGTGGAGCTGTGTTGGTGACACTAGTGGAGACACCATTAATCAGACAACAAATGCTGCCAGTTGGGCAACTGCTGAAAACGTTACTT
>JBKSMS010000009.1:0-71389 GCA_046881825.1 Alphaproteobacteria bacterium
GATAATGGTTGTCGTATAAGGGGGGCTTTGGCTGCATCGGTTGGTAAGAAATATCAGGTTATTTGTAATCCGTCGGATGCAGAATTAAGAAGCCATAAAGCGCAACAAGAAGAAAAGGATAAAAAATATAAAGCCGAAGAGAGAACACACACCTATTATGAAGTTTGTGGCAAAGACAAAGGAAAAACAGGTGGAGCAGAATATTGTGTTGATATTTTCAAAGATATAGAAGTACAAGCGGCACAGGCAAAAAATCTTGCTGTTGAATATGCCAAAGTAAAATACAACGATGATATACAATGTGAAATGTCGCTGATACGAAAAGTCGGACGGCAGGATTATATGAAATGCACGGCAAAAAATCGTGATGCTTTTTATGAGTTTGAAATAGATGATGCAAAGGAATCTAATGCGAATGATAATCAGTTTGTTCAACGTGAATTTGGACGTGGTATTTGTTTGGTTTATGGTGGAAAGCCAGAATCAGTCGTTTCAAAACCAATCGCTGTTTATGCAGAAACAAAACATATACCTGTGATAGGTAAAATATCAGAGAAAAAAGTAGAAAAAGCTGAAGCTATTTTGGGCAAGTTCAGATGTGATATTAGCAATTGTGATACTTTGAATACCAAATTGCAAAAATGGGGTTATAAATCTTATAAAGATGATAATGAATGTGTTGTTACATATGATAAAATAACGTCAAAACAGGCAACTAACGATTATTATGCAAAATTTGATGGGTATAGTTTAAAAATTTTTCATGGGGGAGGTGTTGTAAAATCTTGGAATGCTGTGTCTGGCCGTGGCAAGACACCAAAAGATACGCGAAGAACGGTATGTCAGAGCGGGAAATATCAGGCGTGTGAAGATATTGGGCCAACGCCAAGTGGTGTGTATTATATATCCCAGAATGATGTTCAATATTTTGACAATATAACAATTGGTAATTTTAACAGCAATTCGCCATTTGCTGACAGACAAGGTAGTGCATGGGGTAAAGCACGTGTATTGTTAAAGCCAGATGCTTCTACTGAATTGTACAACAGAAAACCAGATATGTACATTCATGGTGGTTGGTATGCTGGTAGTGCAGGTTGCATAGATTTGACCAATAAAATAGGTGATTTTGTTGATTGGTTTGTATCGCAGACAGATTTTTCCACCTTGAAAGTAGTGGTTGATTATGGCAGTGTGCCAGAAATGTGTGGCGAAAAGTGTGTTGGTTCCAATTGTTCAATGTGTGAATGTAAAAAAGAAATAAACAAAGACACACACGAAACAAATTGTGATTATATTTGATTGATACAAAAAGGTAAAAAATGAAATACGATAAACAGAAATACAAAGAATCTAAGGCTGCTTATGAAAGGGCGATGATGAAGCTTGCGTCAAAAGGTGAAAAACTTTCAAAAGGTGGTCTTTAAAATTTTGGTGCGGGCAATGTACTTCGGCAACTGTGGTTGCCTCGCCTCGCAACTCGCCCCATTGCCTACAAAATCAAAAAACCACCAAAAGGTGGTCTTTAAAATTTTGGTGCGGGCAATGGGGCTCGAACCCACGACCTCAACCTTGGCAAGGTTGCGCTCTAGCCAACTGAGCTACGCCCGCATGTGGGGTTATTTTGACATACTTTTTTTTATAATGCAAGTGTTTTTTATTGAAAGTTTTTGTTCCTGTTTGGTTCAAAAATTATTGAATTTTTTATAGTTTTTTGCTTATAATGACATGTCAAAGGAGTATTTATGACACAGATTTTGCCAGAAACATACCTTGATTATTCTGATATTTTGATAAGACCAAAAATGGGTATAAATTTAAATTCCCGTAAAGATGTGAATTTACAAAGAATTTTCAAATTTAAACATGGGCAAATTCGTACTGGTTTGGGGGTGTTTAATGCAAATATGGCAACTGTGGGAAATTTTGATATTGCAAAAAAATTGTTGATGCGGGGGATGTTTGCAACACTGCACAAGCATTACAGTGTTGATGAAATGGGGGACTTTTTAAAATCTTGTCGTGATGAAAATATTCCACTTGATAATTTATTCATAACTATCGGGTTAAAAAATATCGACAATGAAATAGAAAAATTAAAAGAACTGGAATCAAAATATCAATGGAAAGAATCACGTAATATCTGCATCGATGCACCTAATTTTTATATTCAAAAAGCGTTGGATGTTTTAATGCGTGTTCGCCATGAATTTAGTGATGCTGTTATTATGGCTGGAAACATTGCCAGTGGTGATATCTGTCTTAAATTACTAGATTATGCAGATATTATAAAATGCGGTATCGGCAGTGGTTCTGCATGTCTGACGCGTAAACAGACGGGATGTGGAACACCGATGGTGTCGTTGATTTTGGAATGTGCAGATATTGCGCATTCTGTTGGTGGGCATATTTGTGCAGATGGTGGAATTGTTGATGTTGGCGATATATGCAAAGCTTTTTGTTTAAATTCTGATTTTATTATGGCGGGCGGCATGTTCGCCGGAACAGACGAAGCGGCTGGTGAAGTGGTCGAAAAACACTATGAAACAAATGAAATAATCGATGGAAAACATGTGATTCAAACTAAATATTTCAAGGTTTATTATGGTATGTCTTCGGAATACGCTAATAATAAATTCGCGGGTGGTATGTGTGATTATAAAACATCTGAAGGTCGTGAATTATTGATACCATACACAGGCACCATAGACAAGGTTTTACAGGACATAACCGGGGGAATTGCTTCTTGTTGTACTTATATTGGTGCAACATCTGTCAAGCATATGTCAAAATGTGCAACAATTATCCAGGTTCACAATCAATTAAATCGTGTGTTTGAAAAATATTCGATTTGATAATAAATTCTGGTTGAAAATGTAAAATATTCGTGTTATAAAATAGTGCGAAAAGAAAAACAATGGTAAAATTAATAAAAAAATCTTTGATATAAAGGTGCGACCATCAAACAAAAATTGACGGGCGCATTTATCTGTGTCCGTTTTTTTATAAATAAACAAAAGGAAAAAGAAAATGGCAGAAAACACAAATATGTCTACGAACGAATTAGAAGCCCGCTTGCAAAAGGTAGAAAATATTAAAAAGCGCGACGGGGTGGTCTGGAAAGATAAATTTGATCGTTCACATACAATC
Source organism: Alphaproteobacteria bacterium (assembly GCA_046881825.1). Taxonomy (GTDB): domain Bacteria; phylum Pseudomonadota; class Alphaproteobacteria; order Rs-D84; family Rs-D84; genus Enterousia. The sequence goes on from JBKSMS010000009.1 coordinate 3,151, forward strand.
AAAGATGCTCGTGATTTGGCAGACGGGACAGATGTTGTGTTGGCTGGTCGTGTGACCGCGCTTCGTTGGCTGGGCAAATTGATGTTTGGTCGTATTTATGATATCGAAGGCGAAATTCAATTCTCTATGTCCCGCGAAGAATTAGGCGAAGAAGATTACAAGTTTATGAAAGCCAATGTGGATCTTGGAGATTTTGTTGGAATTACCGGAACGCTTTACCACACTACCGCGGGCGAATTGACGGTTCGTGTGTCTAAATATGTGATTTTATCAAAGGCTTTGCGTCCATTGCCTGAAAAATATCATGGATTGACAGATATGGAAACACGTTATCGCCAAAGATATTTAGATGTTATTTCTAATGCTGATTCAAGAAATGCTTTGTTGGGACGTTTCAAAATGACACAAAATTTGCGTGAATATATGAACAGAAACGGATTTTTGGAAATAGAAACCCCAATTATGCAAAATATCGCATCTGGCGCGGCAGCAAAGCCATTTGTGACACACCATAATGCTTTGGATGCTGATTTTCAGTTGCGTATTTCCCCGGAATTGTTCTTAAAGGAAGCAATCGGTGCTGGTTTTGACAAAGTATATGAAATCGCCAAAGATTTTAGAAACGAAGGTATGGACGCTATGCACCTTCAAGAATTCACTATGATTGAATGGTATGCGGCTTATTGGGACTATAAAAAGAACATTGAATTTACATGGAACATGGTTCAAGAATTGATTCAAAAGGCGCGTGGCACATTACAGATTGAATACCAAGGAACGAAATTAGACTTTTCAAAATATGAATTGGTTGATTACACTGCGAAAATGAACGAATTTTTCGGCTGTAACATCCTGGATTTTGATGATGTAGATGCGTTGCGTAAAAAATTGGTGGACGAAGGTATGTTCCCAATGTCTGAATTGGAAGATTTGAAATCTTTGCCGGCTTTGGTAGATTATGTTTATAAACGCAAGATTCGTGATAAAATTGTTCAACCAACTTTCTTGTATAACTATCCAACATATATGGTGCCTTTGGCGCGTCATAATGACCAAGACGACAGATGTCTGGATATGTATCAATTATTGGTTGCTGGTGCTGAATTAAGCAAGGGTTATTCAGAGTTGGTAAATCCAATTCAACAAATACATGCTTTTGAAGAACAGGCTAAAAACATTGCTGGTGGTGACGAAGAAGCATTTAACCCAGACAACGATTTCGTTCGTGCGATGGAACATGGTTTTCCACCAATTTCTGGTGTGGGGGTTGGAATAGACAGATTGGCGTCAATCGTATTTGACCAACCAACTTTGCGCGATGTTATATTGTTCCCAATCATGAAATAAAAGGGTTATAAAATGCCGCCTTCACAAGATGTGTTCATTGCGACAAAACAACATGATGACAAGAATCTGGAATTTTTAGATGATGCGTTAAAATCTGGACGCATAGATGATGCAACGCACAAATATTTAACAAATCTTTATATTGATTCTATGAAATGGTTTCGTGAAGTGTTCCTTTACATAGGTAAATGTTTCGGTGCACCAAAGGCGGCTGTTCATGTTTACGATTATGAAAAAGATACAGCATTACAAACGCCGATAACAATCCCGGATATTAACCCATTGGAACCATATGTTGTAAATCATCGTTTGGATGCTGACCCGATGCGTAATCAGTTCTTTGTATCAACCCAAGGTCACAAAATAGATTTGGCTGTTTCGTCAATCGTAACGGTGATTGTGGGTGCTCAAAAAAGTGTTTCCCGCGCGGTGGATAAAATTACAGGCAAATATTACAAAGATTATATAAACGAAGTGGCACAGACCGCATACAATGTTATTGCCAAAACAGAACCTGTTGCTGCGGCACAAGCAGTCCATGATAAAATTGTTGAAACGTTTTCTAAATCTTTTATCACAGACGCATCCAGTGCTGTATTGGGAATTATAGGTTCAGGGCATCAAAAAATCGCTGCTAATCTTGTGCGGGCTTTGGATAAAATAAGAACACCTTATGCAAGATTGGAAGATGTGTGGCGTATAAAATGTTTGTTTGATTTGGTTCCCCAGGCAAGAACTTTTATAGAACGCATAAGCAATATGTGGCCGGATAAAATTATTGCTGTGCGTGATAAGTTTTTTGATATAACAAATCCACGTGGATATCGTGATGCTAAATTGATTTTGAATATCGGTTGCGATGGCAAGATAATCCCAATGGAAATCATCTGTCAGGTTAGAACTTTTTTTGAATTTGAACACAGAACTCATATGGCTTATGAAAAAGCGCGTGGTGTAGAAAATAAAAAAAGTAAAAAAACTAATACAGTGGCATCTGTGTCATTGCATACAGAAAACCTGCATATCGAAGGTGTTAAAACCTATAATTTGATGATTTGTGATTGTGTTGAAGGCTTGTTTGACAGAATAGGTTGGAATATTTTATACAGTGACGGTAACGAAGATATGTTATTCGAAGGTTTCCCGAAAATATTTACCATATATTACCCACAAAAAATCATAGATATATTGATGAGAAAGGTTGATATTTCTGTTGAAAACGAAGTGTTTTATGTTCAAAACGCACCTGCAAAATTGACCAAAGATCAAGAAATTAGAATATTTAGATGGATGGCGCGATTTATCTTGGTTGCTGCTATGCCATATTCTCATGCTGACTGGAAGGTAAAAACAGATACAATGGCGGGAAAATTCTTTGAATTTATCATGAAAGAATTACAACGTTATTATAAAAAATAGGATATCGTTTTTCCTATTATATTTACTTGCCTTTTTATGTGAAATTGATGTAAAATAAAAGCAGGTCATTGATGGGTTTACAATGACTATAACAAGCATGAAAAGGATTCAATTATGCGTCAAGGAAAGGTTAAATGGTATAACAGCAAAAAGTGCTTTGGTTTTATTGCACCGGATACACCAAATGAAGATGGAAACACGGATGATGTATTTGTTCATTCTTCTTCATTAAAGGCTGCGGATATTCGTTTTTTAAATGAAAATGATATTGTCGAATTCGAAGAAGAAGTTCGTAATGGAAAATTATCTGTCACAACATTAAAATTGATTCAAAGGGATGAAGAATCGGCAAAAAGATTCCAAGAACGTCGTGCAGAACGCAGACGCGCCCGCGAAGAAAGAAAATCACGTGCAGAACACAAAGAAAAACGTTCTGGATTTGCTTTCTGGAAGAAATAAAATTAAAAACCATCCAAACGGATGGTTTTTTTAATCATTGCTATTAGCCAAAGGGTGGGCATGTTTATATGCGTCCATAATTTCTGCCATATTTACTTTGGTATATAATTGCGTTGTTGATAACGACGCGTGTCCCAACAATTCTTGTAACGAACGCAAATCAGCACCACCAGCCAGCAGGGCAGTAGCAAAAGTATGACGCAGTGCATGTGGTGTCACATAATCTGGTAATTGTAAATAATGACGCAAGTTTTCAATAACTTTTTCAGCCATACGCGGCGACATAGGAAGCCCCCGAACACTGCGAAATAATGGTTCATCGGCGCGCGTGCCATACGGATTTATTCTTGTGTATTTTTCAATAGCTGTATTCACAGCAGGCAAAACCGGGACAATTCGTTCTTTGTTCCCTTTGCCGATGATGCGCAAAGAATCTGGTGCACCATATACATCTTTGTTTTTTAATGACAAAGCTTCACTTATACGCAACCCACAACCAAATATCAATACGACCAACGCCCAATCTCGTGCGGCAATCCATGGTTCGTTCATATCTATTGCGCGAATTGCACCATGCATATCTGATATATCTGTTGTTTCAATAGCCTTTGATAATTTGCGTTCTATCTTTGGTGAAGAAATAAGCCCAATCGCATCGTTTTGGATGTTTTTATATCGCGCCAACCATTTATAAAAAGTTCGCAACGAAGACAAAGCGCGTGCCGTTGATTTGTGTGTTAATTCGCGTTTTGCCCTGTCTGCCAACCAACCGCGGAACGAAAAAGTATCAGCATGCGCGATATCTGATAGTTCGACAGCATTACTAAATCGCGCAAAAAAATTCAAGAAATCGCGAATATCACTTTCATAAGCAGATGCGGTATATGTTGAATAGTTTTTCGTATTCAACAAATAATCTACAAATTCAGCAATTATTTCGTTCATTTTATTTCAAAAGTTGCAGATACATTGACGGTTATTTCTGTATCTTTGCCAACAATAGTTCCAGATGTATCAAATGCCGCAGATTCAGCAGTTGCCATCTTTGCACCCATCAATCTGTAATTAGCATACGGTCTTTCTTCGTAAGAAACATTACCATAAGATACAGATAATAATTTGCCAGCTTTTAATCCATTGCCCGAAACCAAAGCATTTGCGCGCACGCGTGCATCTTCGACAGCAGCACCTAAACATTTTTCCATGGCTGGTTTCAAAGCTTCAGAACTTGTGAACATACGAAGATTTTCTGTGAATATATCTGGCTGACCTGCATATTTGTTCAACACAGATTCTATGATTTCAGGATTAGATGCCGAAACTTCAACGGCAATACGCGTTTCTATCCCCAGATTTTCAGATTTTTGGGCAACATGATTCCATTCTGATTTTTCATAAGAATTGAATTCTGTTGTCTGCATTTTTACATCGATGGTCTTCAAATAATCTGTAATGGCAGCCATTTTTTCTGTTGCCATTTTCATAGATTTTGCTGCGTTTTTATCCAAAGTTGTCACACGCAAAGTAATAGCAGTTCTGTCCTTTGGAACAGAAGTTAAACATTCGCCATTTACATTGATTTTGCGTATTTCTTTCGGCTTTTCAAACACACCAAAAATCAAATCTAGAACAGCAGCAGCACCAATAATTCCAGCAGTTATTGTAAGTGTTTTTTTCATGGTATTTCTCTCCTTTAAATTTTTATAAACCCAACATTTTCTTTTTTACTTTTGTAATAACTTTTTTTGCGACCACGCGTGCGCGTTCAGCCCCGGTATTTAATACAGTATCAATTTCAGACGTGTTCGCCATCAAATGTTCGTATTTTTCACGATGTGGTTTTAATACAGAATCCATTTTTTCAAATAATATTGTTTTTGCTTCGCCATAACCCATGCCACCATCCAAAAAGCGTTTACGGAATGTCGAAATTTCATCAGTATTTGCAAAGAATTTATAAAGTTGGAATATTGTAGATTCGTCTGGATTTTTCGATTCTTCTGGTGTTTTGGAATCTGTGATAATCCGCATAATTTTTTTCTTTAATTCAGCAGTTGGGCACAATAATGGAATAGTGTTATCATAAGACTTGCTCATCTTTCTGCCGTCCAGTCCCGGAATTAAGCCACAATCTTCACCAATTACAGGTTCAGGCAATTTGAAGGTTTCACCATAAATATTATTGAAATATCCAGCAATATCGCGTGCGAATTCGACATGTTGCTTTTGATCTTTGCCAACAGGCACAACATCAGAATTATAAAGCAAAATATCAGCCGCCATTAAAACAGGATAGGTATATAAACCCATATTAACCCCAGAATCTATATCAATGCCAGATTCTGTATTTTTTTCAATCATCGCCTTGTAAGAATGGGCGCGATTCATTAAACCTTTTGGCGTAACATTCATTAAAAATTCTGTTAATTGATAAACCGCGTCAATATCCGATTGGCGGAAAAATATGGTGTTTTCCAAATTTAATCCCATCGCAATCATCAGCGCGGCAATTTCATATGTGTGTTGTTTAATTGCTTTTGCATCGTGTATACTATTCAAAGCATGTAAATCAGCGATAAACATAACTGTTTTATGATTTTGTGATAAATCAATTAATGGCTTTAGTGCGCCAATATAATTTCCAATATGTGGCGTTCCTGTTGGTTTTATCCCAGTTAAAACAATTTTATCAGTCATATTTGTTTACCTTTCAAAGTGATGATAACACTTTTGTATAAAAATTTCCAATAAAAAAATCCCGCAAAGCGCAGGATTTTATAATAGGTGTTTTTTCTATTATCTGGAATAGAATTCGACGACCAATTCTGGAAACATTTGCACAGGATATGGAACATCTGTAAACGCTGGAACGCGTGTAAATGTCGCAGTAAATGCATTGCTGTCCACAGTAATATAGTCTGGGAAATTGCGTTCGCCAGATTCCAAAGCCAATACGACCAATGGCATCTGTTTTGCTTTTTCACTAACCGTGATAACATCGCCTGGGTTAACACGATAAGAAGCAATTTTAACGCGCTTTCCGTTTACATAGATATGACCGTGGCTGACCAATTGACGTGCAGAAAACACTGTTGGTGCCAATTTAGAACGATATACGACAGCATCCAAGCGTCTTTCCAACAAGCCAATCAAGTTATCAGGTGTGTCACCTTTCATATTATCTGCTTCCAAATAATAAGCATGGAATTTCTTTTCGCCAATATTGCCATAGTATCCCTTCAAAGTCTGTTTTGCGCGCATCTGTTTCGCGTAATCAGAAGACGAAGCCCCACGTGAAGTTGGACCATGTTGTCCTGGTTTATATTTGCGTTTGTTAAATGGGGATTTAGCTTGACCCCAAAGATTGCAACCCAAAGAACGGCCAATCTTTAATTTGCGTGTGCTGCGTTTTGCACCAGCTCTTGCCATAATATTATCCTTTTAGTTTTTGGTTTTTATTGTGCCGAACACTTCACAGAATCCTTATCTCAAACGGGACCAAAAGACACCGTCGATTATTCAGTTCTGGTTATCCAGCAGGGCATATTTTATACATATTTTTGACAAATGCAAGAAAAATCCGCCAATCGGCGGATGTTTTATTTCATCACAAAATGAACACTATATTGTGGTTTTTTGTCTGCACCTAATGCTGCACGAATAACCTTGTTTGATGCCACTTGAACTGCTTTTCTAAGGTTATCTTGATTTTTGCGTTCAGTCTTGGTTAATTTATCAATCGCATTAGTGATTTCAATTTGAATTTGACGTTTCATAAATCCAGTGTCATCAGATTCAAATATACCTGCGCTTGATACTTCGGGCACACCTTTTAAGAATCCCTTTTTGTCGACGGGCAGGGTGACAAATATCGCACCATTAGAAGCAATCTTTTTACGGTTTTTATAAACCTGGTCATCGGCACTGCGTTCTGTTTCGCCTTCCATAACAACAAAACCAGTTGGCACAGATTCACACACATACGGTTCTGTCCCATCTTTTAACGCGATAACATCGCCATTATGGACAAGCATCATATGTTTTGCACCACCACGTTCCATCGCCATTTTTCCGTTCAACATTTCACTGATATATTCGCCGTGCATTGGGATAGAAACTTGGGGGTGAACCATATCATAGAATCTTTCAAATTCTGGTCGTCCAGCATGTCCAGATGCGTGGATATGGTCAGTATCAAATATAGTATATGTTTTGATACCCATGCGCGCCAATTTGTTATAAAGGTAAGAAACATCTTGTTCGCGTCCCGGAATAATAATCGCACTGAATACCACAGTATCAGTTGGCAAAAGCTTTAATTCTTTTACATGACCGTTGCAAAGACGTGTCAACATAGCATACTTTTCGCCCTGGGAACCCGTTAAAAACACAGCTTGTTTTTCAGCAGGCAAATCTTTGATTTCTTCAAAAGTGTAAACATCATCTTCGCCAAGATAACCGTATTCAATACCAATTTCACGAAATTCTGGCAACCCAACATAAGGTACAGGATTAGGATTGCTGCGCTCTTTAATCGCGGCAATTCGTCCCGCGGCATGTGCTGCTTCGCTAAACATCTTTATGCGCGCCAAACTTCTGGAATAACCGGTCACAAAAACGCGCCCTGGGGCTTTTTTCATAATTTCAGTTAAGCTGTCGCGAACTTGAATTTCTGTGGTTTGTGGTGTCTGTCTTTCAGACGAAGTAGAATCACAAACGCAGGCCAGCAATTTTGGGTCAGAACCAATTTCGCGTAATCTTTCATAATTTGTCCCAGGTTCAATAGGGTTGTCATCGTTAAAAGTCCAATCGCCTGTGTGCAAGATTTTTCCCGCAGGTGTTTTTATAATTAACATTTGTGCTTCTGGAACAGAATGGGATACATGAAAAGTTTCAATCACAAACGGATCCAAATCTAATTCAGCGCCAGCCGCATCAAATTCAATAATATCTTTTTCTGGATTATAATCCATTTCCAGACCATCAAATGTCCGTCTTAAAATTTCAGCAGGAAACCGCGTGCAATAAATAGGTTTTCTAAACTTTGGCCAGATGAATTTCAATGCGCCAATATGATCTTCGTGACCATGTGTCATAACAAAAGCAACAACATCTTTTTTATGTTTTTCCAACCATGTTGTATCACAATATTGAACATCGCCAGCACCGATTTCTTCTTCTAAAAAACCCATACCGCAATCAACGATTAAATATTTGCCCTTGTATTTATAAAGATACATGTTTTGACCAACATGTTCCAATCCCCCCAGCGCCATAAAATATATTTTTTCATCGTTGGTGTCACTTTCGTGGGCCGGTTTATCAGCAATTTTTTCTTTTACTTTTACCATAATTCATAATCCTTTAATCAATGTGAATATAATATGATTTTTAATATATAAAATCAAGAAAAATAGAAAAATAAAAAAGCGCAATTAAATTTGCGCTTTTTATTATCTGTGAATTCGTTCTGCTTTTAAAGCAACGATTTGTAATGGATGTGCTATAAGTTGTTTGCGTAACATTTCGCGTTTTGCTTGGACTTGTTTATTGTGTTTTAAAGTTTTATTTTTCTTATACAACACAGAATCGGGATCTATGGTCATTTCTTCTGGATACATCATATTGTGTTTTTTATATTCTTTTCTGAATGTTTTTCTAGGCATTTCTAAAATAACGGTATCACCAATTTGAATGTAATCATAAGTATTGTTGTCATACATTGTTATCCTGGCGGCAAGAAATGTTTTTCTAATTCGTGGCGCACCCAGCGGGAGTGTAATTCCCGCTCACTTTGTTCGCGGGCCCCTTTCACTTCGCTTCGCTTCGTCCCGAACCTGTCGTTGCTGCGCAACTTTTTCGGTTCGCCTCCCTTGGGTGATAACAACACAAACAAAACCGACCACAAGGGTCGGTTTAATTTGTGGCGCACCCAGCGGGAGTCGAACCTGCAGTCTTTGCCTTCGGAGGGCAATGCATTATCCAGTTATGCTATGGGTGCATGCGTTATATTATATCTTATTTTGCCAGCATTGCCAACATAAAATCGTCCAAGTCACCATCAAGAACCGCAGCAGAATCTGTCTTTTCAACATTTGTCCGAACATCTTTAACCAATTGGTACGGGTAAAGAACATAGTTGCGAATTTGACTGCCCCATTCGATTTTTTTCTGTTGTGCCTTTGCTGCGTCTTCTTCGGCAGCGCGTTTTTGCATTTCCAATTCATAAAGACGAGATTTTAACATCTTCATCGCCATTTCTTTGTTTTGAATTTGACTGCGTTCGTTCTGGCAAGTCACAACGGTATTTGTTGGGATATGCGTAATACGCACCGCGGAATCTGTCTTGTTAACATGCTGGCCTCCGGCACCACTTGCACGATAAGTGTCAATGCGCAAATCTTTTTCGTTTATTTCAATTTCTATGGAATCATCAACATCTGGCCACACATCTACCGAAGCAAAACTGGTCTGACGTTTGCCGTTTGCATTAAAAGGCGATATGCGAACCAATCTGTGAACGCCGATTTCATTCTTTAACCAACCAAATGCGCGTTCGCCAGAGATACGAAAAGTGACGCTTTTTATTCCCGCAACATCCCCAATGTGTTCTTCGACGGTTTCGATTGTAAAGCCATGTCTTTCGCACCATCTGGTATACATACGGGACAGCATTTGCGCCCAATCTTGTGCTTCTGTGCCACCGGCACCCGCCTGAATAAACAAAAAGGCACCATTGTTATCCATTGGGTCGTTAAACAAAGTGATAAATTTAGCGCGATGAACATCGTCAGCCAAGGTTGATATTGCAGTCAAAACATCTGTATCTTCTGGGGATAATTCATACAATTCAACCAAATTATTATATTCGCTTTCGAGATGGTTAAATTCAGACAACTGTTTTTCTAGATTTGATTTTTTCTGTAAAATTCCGCGGGCATAATCAGGATTGTCCCACAAATCAGGCGCATTTACAATTTGATTTAATTTTTCTATTTCTGATTGGATTTTATTTGGGTCAAAGAAACCCCCTTATGGCGGAAATATCGTCATAAATTTGATTTAAAATTTCATTGTTTGTCGTAATCATGTTCAAAATATAGCAATTTATTTATCTAAATCAACTTTTTTGTGTTTTTATTGTTAAAGTTTTATTGCGTTTAGTTTTAAAATATGATAAAATAATTCTAACGAGAGGGATTTCTTATGAAAAGATTTTGGTTGACTTGTGGATGTATCGGCGCTTTTTTGATAGGCGATGCGGCAATGGCCATTTCTGCGGGAACCGTTGCTAATGATTCTGCGCGCGCATCGGTTTATACTAATTCTGCAGGATATTCAACTGCGGGCAGTCGCGGGCAAAAGGGTATTGCTAATGCGTATATCCAAAATCAACGCAATACATATTTCTTGGTTACACAACCAGATGTTGATACCGCATGCCGTCGTAAAATTATGAACTGTTTAACAGATTATTGTGGCGACAGCACTGTTGTTCCTGGAAAAACATCTTCTCGGTGTATGTATGCAACTGAAACAGAATTGTATAATTATGCATTGCTTTGCTTACAAAAAGATACATCCATCTTGCTACCACAATATAACACAATGACAAGAAATGGGGCGGGGGGGATGAATACGGCTGCACGTCTTTGTCCGTCTTATGTGCAACAAGAATTAATGTCTTATTTATCAATGGCGAATATGGCGGATAAATTGACTAAATCTCATTCTGATTTGTGTGTCCAGCGCCGTCGTGAATTAGAAGCGGCCATGGCGTGTCATTCTGTTGCTTTGGCTTATGGTAACGAAACAACCAGTATGTTGACTACACAATTGACCGATTATTGCGGTGCTGGTGTTGCTGGTGGTTCTGCTGAAATGGTGACTCGTTTTGTTAATGCTGGTAATGTTGGTGCCAGTGTTTGGGGTTGGGCTGAAAAAATAGTTAGTTTGGATTTGAATAACAAGGGTGCAAATTGGGAATCTGCGGTTGATGCTGTTTTGGCAAGTTATACGAATCGTATGAATTTGGCATGTGGTGATGATTTACAATTAAATACTGTGTCTCATCCAACAACAACAAATACTACACCTAATTTACAGAATGCCGTGTCTTTGGTTGCGAATGTTGCTTTTCCAACCACACAAAACACAAAACAAAATCCATATGAAGACCAAAGTGTTTTTATGGAAGTGACATCGATGTCTGAAATATATGATTATGCCAGTGCGAACCAGGTTGTTCAAGCAGGTTTAACAAACAGTGCTTTGACACAAAACTCGTTTTTAACATCTACACAGATGGATCAAATGCAAAAGGCATATAAGCGCGGGACCAAGGTGTTTATTATCCGCGACAGCACGCGTTGTTATACTGTTCCTGTGACCAGTTTGACTCAGTCAGAAACTTCACTGGTTGCAAATGCTTTTGCTAACTGTGTCAGCAGATAAATTATAAAAGTATTTATGAAAGGCACCCTGTGGGGTGCTTTTTAAATATGTAAAAAAATTCATAGCCTTTTCTTGAAAACGGAGTGTTTTTTTGATATAATATGTTCCATGAAAATATCACGCAGACAAGTTTTAAAAACAGTAAGTTTTTCTGCTTTGGTTATAGGATTGGCGCCACGGGTTGTGTTCGCCACGCCTAATGCGTTGCGTGCTGTGCGAACTGGGGCGCAACCTGGTAAAAAAACTAGATTGGTTATTGAAACTGCATCGCGACCATCTTATACATTGTCTTATGGTGACAAACAATTGATTGTTAATTTGTCTAATACAAACGGTAAATCAGATATTCAACCTAAATTAGCAAGTGGGACTTTGATAAAACGGATTACGCAAATTCAAGAAGGTGCTGTATTAAAGGTTGTTGCGACATTATCTTCTGCTATAGATGCAATTGATAAAAAACAAATAATGTTATTGAAACCAAATGGCGATAATGATTATCGTTTAGTTATTGATTTTGCAGCCGGAACTGGCAAGGGGATAGTTGAAAAATCAACTGTGGCAAAGTCTGCGACTACACAGCCAAAGACAGAAATTAAAACAAGCAAATATTCATCAAACAATAAACACATTATTGTTATTGACCCGGGACATGGTGGCAAAGATCCTGGGTGCATTGGAAGGGGCGGAACCAAAGAAAAAATTGTGGTTTTGTCTGTTGCTAAAAAATTAAAAAAATCGTTGGATGCCGCGGGGTATAAGACATTTTTGACTCGTTCTTCTGATTCTTTCTTGAAATTGGCAGACAGGGCGGAATTTGCTGAAAAGAAAAAGGCTGATTTGTTCATATCTTTGCATGCCAATGCTAACCCAAGCCGCAATGTAAAGGGATTTTCTGTTTATACTTTATCAGAAAAAGCTTCAGACGAAGAGGCACAAAAATTGGCTGAATCTGAAAACGCTGCTGATAAAATAGATGTAAGTGGTTTCGAACAATTTTCCAAAGACATTCGTGTTGCGCTGTCATCGTTACAACAACACGCAGTTGCGGAATTAAGCGAAGAATACGCAAACAGTTGTGCCAGGTCATTAAATCGTGCATCTATTGAACAACAAAAAGGGCCAGCGGTTCGTCATGCGCCATTTGCAGTGTTGCGTTCAACTGTCCCCGGTGCTTTGATTGAATTGGGACATTTGTCTAATAAAACAGAAGAAAATCTTTTGAAATCTGATTCTCATCAAAACAAATTGGTCGCTGCTATTGTAAAATCAATCAATTCATATGATTTTGATGTTTAAGAAATTTGAATATAAAAAACCGCGTTTATCGCGGTTTTTTTTGTTTTATTTTGTTATAATCGAATCATCGTACGCGTTATACAAATCTCCGTTGTACAAGATGTTTATTTGTTTGTTTGATTCTTTGGTCATGTTTACAGCTTCGTCCCCATCTTGTTTTTGTGTCATCTTTAGATAATATTTTTTGTTTCCATTGCCAACAGCCAATGACGGAGAAGTTTGTTTTGTTTGTGACAAACACGCAGCATCATTACCAATATGCAGGAATTTTCCAGAATCACACACGAATTCTTCTTCGGTCCATTGGGCATAAAGAGTTTTATTACCTGATGACCAAGGTCCGTTAATGGTGTCTTTGACCATGGCGTTTGTTGTGCAATTTGGTGTATCTATGCACCATCCGTCAAAGATATATCTATCTTTGGTCGCAGATTGCAGTTGTATAGTTTCATCTTCAACAGTAAATGTTCCGGTAAACAATTCTGTTTCGCCATCCATATATGTTATAGTGTAAATTTCTGGTTCGCATGTTGTTGTACCATTTATTTCTTTTTCAATATAACCATCTGGACAAGAAGTAAAAGACCACTGGGCATATAAATCTAGGTCATAAAGAGTTTCTGCCGGATTTATCATGAATGATTGAACAGGGTTATTACAATTATCTTCACCAACACACCAACCAACGAAATCTTCCCAAACGCGATTTTGAGGGTTGCTAATTGTAAACGACGAATCTTCTACTGTGTAAGAAAGTGGATGATTTGCGCCTGTCGCCCAATCAATATTATCAACATTGTGATAAGTTATTCCATATGTATTCAGGACACATTCTCCAGATTGCTTTGTGTATCCATCGTAACATTCAACATTCATTTCACACGAATATGTTTCGCCAGGATGTATTGTGCCACTGGGTTGCCCAGAAACTAAAGTGCAACTTGCATGTGCAGGGCAATCGTTGTCACAACTCCAATTATAGTAACACGAATTTAAGCCACCTGTATTTTCTTCAACTGAAGTAAATGGATAGTCGGTTGGACATGAAAAACATTGCGCAGAATCAAGATATTGACCGGCGTGACATGCAATCGCATCCCAATTTGCCCACATCACGATATTTGTTCCCGAACCGTCTGGTGTTGGGATAGAATAACTTGTCACCAATTGTTCGTCTGTGCAATTATTAGTTTCGCCAACACACCATCCCTTGAAAGTTGCATACACAGTATTTGACGGATTAGATTCTGGCACAGTCAATGGCGTATCAGATACACGGTATGTTGCGGGCGTCAAATTTGACAACACTGTCCCATCATTGTTTTTGTATGTAATATTGTAACTTGTTTCACCCCAATTCGCGGTGCAAGTTGAATTGTCTGCAATGAGCCACGTATCGCCGGCTGGGTCAAGACCATTTGTACATGACCAAGAAGTTATTGAATAATTATCCCGTGGTTTACATATATTATCCAAAGAATACGAACCATCATAATATACAGAAACAGTTGCGGTTTGTCCGTCTGCTAAGTCCCCATCACCACAATCGCGAGTAAACTCGAAAGTCTGTGCAGTCCATTGTGCGGTGCAAACCATGTTACTATCAAATCCATATTCAATTACGGCTTCGTTGGCAAGGTCCTCTTCGTATGTTTGATCATCGTCATATACAGCAGAACAATGCCACCCTGCAAAATCATAACCAGTTATGCTGAAACCATTAGCGGTTAATTTAACGGTATCTTCATGATTTATTGGTTCGTCAGAATCTTCGCCGTAATTCACAGTTGTCTGATTCGGCATTTTACCTGTGAAACCAGTTGTTCTATCGCCAGCTTTGCCGTGCAAGAATTCTATGTGATAAGGTGTTGCATTCCATTTTGCGTAAAAATCAAAACGAGGTGGTTCATTATTTGGAACTTCTGTGCTTAAAATTTCGGTGACAGGGTCCCCTTCAAATGCGCCATTATTATACCAACCAGCAAAATCATAGTGTGGTATGTCATATGTGTTAGGCAGATTCGTATCAACACCATACGTGTGTATTATTGGCAGACTAAAGCTAGATGCTTGTCCATCACTGAGCTCATTTTCACCATCATGATATTTTATAGGATATGTATCTGGATCGCATCCCGTCTCTGCATCATTTGAATGATAATTGGTATTACAAGTAAATGTAAAGCTGCATGATGGCATGGCTTCGTCAGAACTAATTTCGCGATAATAATCTCTATTGTTTTCATCTATGTTGTCATAGTCGCAAGTTGAATGTTCTGGACAATCTGCAATTTCTGCTGGGCATACTGCGTAGCAATCATTTACTGTCGTAGCGGTTGTGCCGTCTGCAAATGGATAATAGCCATTTGTTTCATCGCTGCAAGAGTAGCATGTTCCGCCGCGTTCTGGCAAATAATAACCATCTTCGCAAGATACGCGTGTCCATTGTGCATAAAGATACCAATCTTTGCCAGGTATTGGATGTATTCCTTCGACAAGTTGATTGTTTTCAAAATTATACCAACCATCAAATTCAAAATGCTCTCTTATCGGTTCTTCTGCCAGTGTTATGTTGGCAGTTTCAACAGTGAATGTGTCTGTATAATAAGGATTATCATCATCGGGATTTGTAGTATCATGGTCTTTGTATTGTGCATAATATTTTATTGTATATTCAATAGGTTCCCATTGTCCGACCAGTATTACTGGTTGTGTATAAATCTTGTCTTCATCGTCTTTGTCATACTGTGCATTAATAGAGGTAATAGGTGTTTCTGAAAGTGCATTTCCATTATTATCATACACACCCCAACCGATAAAATTGTATCCAGGATTATCATCATCATCCAAATTTGGTAATTCTGTCACTTCAGCATAAGTATATTGTGTCGGTAAACCTAAACCACTTATTTCTTGGGCAGTAAGCGAAACAGGCGGGTCACTTTCATAGTTTTCATTGTTAAGATAATATGTTATGTTATAACTCGCTGCTTGCCAATGTGCATAAAGATGAACATCTTCTGTAGTATTTGGTGCAATCGTATAAGATTGATTTGCATTTTGTTCTAATACTTCATCACTGCAATCATTGTCTATACTATTGCACCAAGCATAAAAATCGTATTGTGCGCTTGATGCCATCGCCGGCGGTATAGTCAGCCCATTATCATTGATATCTTCAACAGTAAATTCATGAAGATTATCTTCGTTAAGGTCGCGGTCTTCTAACCATGAAGTATCAAAGTTTACATTTGTATCACTGCTGTAATAGTGCACATAATATTTATGTGTATCCCACAGGGCAGTACAAGTCATATTACCAGCATAATTATAGTTCGCTATGACATAATTGCCATTGTTGTCTTTTGTTGGTTGGACAGATTCAGGTTCTCCATCAACAACACAATTCCAACCAGCGAAATCATATCCTGTTCTTTCAAACGCATTTTCACTTAATACAACATTTGTCTGGTCATAATACACATCCTGATTTTCCATAGAACCAGGGTTATTATTTATCACCACATCAACTGTTCCTGGTTCAAAGCTAATAGTTGTTTTCCATCTTGCATAAAAAGTCTTGTCGCCATAAGAACCTGTTGGTATTGTCTGTGTTCGCGCACATTTTGTTTCGTCTGTTGGGTTTGTGGTCTCTTCACACCAGCCATCAAACACAAATGGATCCATATTGTTCAAATCTGGGATGGTTACAGTTTTATACACAATTGAATACAGTGCTTCTGGTTCTGATACCCAAGTTGCCTTTTCGAACCGTTTTTCGTATGTTACATCATATTTTTCAATATTACACGCAGAATACCTGCCAAACACCTGTGCACGGAAAAAGCTGTTATCGCCCTTCATCGCACTAACACAGTCAGCCGCGCACTTGTCGGCACAACGGTCAGCGACTGAAGGATAGTTAAGTTTGTTATCATATGTCTTCAAATATACCCACGGACTATCTGTGGTTTGTTGTGATCCATCACTTGATTCAAAATTCATCATTTTACACCAACAATGACCGCCACTGTCATTTGTGTTACCAATATTGTTTGTCTCAGAATATTCAATGGCATCAGGTGGTGTTAAACCATCATCTGCCATGCAACCAGATTTACCATACACCACATACCACGGATTTATTACGGTAGCTCCAGATATACCATCAGCAAAAAGCAATCCCCAGATTCCCTTTTCGCCATTATCTTTTATTCCCGGAACATAATCGTTTTTACCATCGTTGCCTGTTGTGACTTGAGTGCGACTACTTATATAGGCAGTCAATGACCCTTTTGTTCCAAGACTTGGGTCCAACATCCCCGCAGAATCATTGTTTTTACCATATCCAGGATTGCAGGTTTGAGGCACAGGGAATTGGTTAAAATACTGGACATAAACAGAACCACCGGTCGAAGTTTGGCTGCCAGAACTAGATACCCTTCGTACATACACATCTGTAGGTGCGTATTCCGAAACGCTTGCCGGTGCAGATTTAGCCAAGACAGACCGAAGCTCTTGACCCGAAGGAAAACTTGTCACAGCATACACATTTGATACACCAAACGTCAAAACGACCGCAAACAACGCAGTTTTAAAAAATGTTAAAACACGCGCAAATCTAGGCACATTAACCCCTTTCCATAACATTCCTAAAAATATTCTAGAAAAAAAGCTATATGTAAAGCAAGTGTTTTTTTATCCTTTTTAAATAGTTGATTTTTTGTTTGGCATATATATAATAAAGTCTTGTTGTGGAGATATGGCAGAGCTGGTTGAATGCGCGCGACTCGAAATCGCGTATACGGGCGACCGTATCGAGGGTTCGAATCCCCCTATCTCCGCCAGTAAAATTAGACATCCCGTGGAATTACCACGGGATGTTCTTTTTCGCCCCGTTTCCGGCGGTTTTTACACACGACATTACCAGTATATATCATTGTTTTTACCAACTATGCCATATTTTACCATATTTATATACCTTACCCAAAAACGCCATGCCAGTTTTGGTTGATTTTTTACGCGATTTGTGATATAATACAATCAATTTAACAGGCGGCTTTTGTCGTCTTTTTTTGTTGTTATGACTCGTCTTGCACGAGCTTTTTTTATTTAACAAAAGGAGTTTTATATGAGTGATATGTGGGAAGGTGCCACTTGGAATGAAAATGGCGAATTGGTTATAGATGTTTATGCTAACCCACCAGATGTGGAACCAGAAATAAGTGAGTTTGATGAAACTGATGAGGATTTTGAAGATGAAATTGATGAAGAATCAGATGAAAACGAACCAAAACACACTTATGCCACAATTGATTGTGGTGGTGAATGTGGCGGATGCGTTGCCTTGATTGTTGATGACGAAGTTGTATCAGGACCGCCTTTTCATCCGAATTGTAAATGTACATTAAATTTATCCGATATAGAAAACGCAGATTATCATGATTCGAATTTACATCAAGATGTTGCAAGCGATAGAAGTGTGGATACTCGCGATATCAAATGGTTAAAAAGGGCTTTGGTCAAACTTGGCTACTATACCCCTAATTCCAGAGCAGGAGAATCCGACAAAAAACTAAACCAATACCCAAATCAAAGATTATTTGATGCAATAGAAAATTTTAGAAAAGAAAATAAAATCAAAGAAACCGGTGCTGTAAAACCAGGTCATTGGACAGAAGTAAAAATAAATGAAAAAATTGAACAAAAAGAAACAGAAGAAAAAATTATAAATGCAGTATTTGATAAAGACACAGATATTGAACCGGGGCAATATGCTACATTTAATGGTAAAACATTAACAATATATCAAGACGGTAAACCTGTTATATCTTGGGATGCGGTATCTGGCAATAAAGATTTTCAAAGTTCAGAATATCAAAATCTAAAATCAAAAGGCCCAATTCCAGAAGGTATTTATGTAGCTCGACAGGAAAAATTACAATATATAACCCCATATGGATTAGCGGCTGGGCTTATAAATAAAGGCACTTGGCCAGGCAGTTTATATTCATGGGGTAGTTCCAGAATAGCACTGGAAGCATCCAAAGAAACCGACACTTTTGACAGAGGTGGTTTTTATGTCCATGGTGGCTGGGAACCAGGTTCTAATGGTTGTATTGACCTAACATCGCAAATGGATGATTTTACTAAATGGTTTGAAAATAATGGACACGATTTAATTGTTAATGTAAAATATGAATGATGAGTTTTATAGGCAGTTTTTTATCTATGATCTTTGTATTGTTCTTTATGAATGATCTGCACGGTCTTTTAAATAACAGCAAATGGGACGGGTTGCTGTGTTTTATATGCAAACACAACTGCCTGATACTTATTGATAAAATTGCATTGGTATTATTTAGTACTATGTTTGTGATATTTTCTGTTCAGGTAATAAAGATATATAAGTGGAAATTTTTATTTGTTCCCGTATTGGCTTGCCTTGCATGGTTATTGCTGATGATACTACATTTACTAATAGTCTATTTATTTTTTATATAGTATTTTAAACAATGGACATGATTTAATTATCAATGTAAAATATTAGGCATGAAACAAAAAATATATCCATTATTGTATACTGTGGCAATATTCTTGTCTGGGCTTTTTTACATATTTTTATGTGATTTAGCATATTTTGATAGAATAGCAAAAAATGGTGGAATATGGTTGAATTCATGTTCTTATTTAACAGGACACTCATAACAGGTATGCATGGCACATTATGATGTGTTGTGTATACTTGGAGTGCTTGGATTGTTAATATGGTTAGGATATATTCTTGTCCCGGTATATAAAAACAAAACGTTTTTTATTCCTTTGCTTGGAATGCCTGTTTTTTTGGTATTTCAATTTGTGTTATGTTCAATACTAAAAACAGTATGCTTATAACATTTTTGTTGTTTTATCCCCAAAAAGTCTATAGTTGGGGGTGTATTCCTGACAACTGAGGGCAATCAACGGGTAAATTCCCTGTATTTACGCATTTAGGTATGGGAAAGTTAGCAACAGAATTTCTGCCCGCCATGATAAGTTTCTTATTTATGATTTCACATATTTATATTATAATAAATCTGTTGTACACACAGGTGTAAAATCCATCGGATGTGAAAACAAAATAATCCAATGACCTGCAAAATCATCAGGAAACTTTATAATCCCGTTCGTGGTTTTTGCAATAAATTTTGGTGCAGTATCGCCAATCAGCGGCAAAATAGAACATTCGTTTCGCATAAAAACTCCTTTTGATAACACCAAAAATACTAATGAATAAGCGGGTTTTGTATAAGATGGTTTTTTAATTGATAAAAAGCTTTATTTTTTGTAAAATATGGTGTTATATATGTGAAACAACAAAGGTATTTATTATGAAACGTTCAGATATTATTAGAACAATTCAGGTGCAATTCAAAAATATGCGCGCTACAGATGCCGCGATGGTGTTGGATACTGTTGTAGACGAAATGATTTCTTCAATAGCTAATGATGACAGAATTGAAATTCGTGGTTTTGGTTCTTTTCAGGTGCGCAAACACTCTACAAAAAATGGCTATAACCCAACAACTGGTGAAACAATGATTGTCCCGGCTGGTCGGACGGTTTTATTTAAACCAAGTCGTGATTTAACAAAAAAAATGAATGGATAACATTATGTCAGGTGGAATAAAAAATCATAATCGTGACAGATATGAACGCGTTCGTCGCTTAATGTGGATTAAATGCGAAGCATGTGGTCGTTTGGTGTTTTATAAAGATTATAAAAACAATCACTATGTTTGCCCGCGTTGTAATCGTGCATTTATAATGAATCCAAAGCAAAGATTTGATTTGCTGTTTGATGATGTGGATTGGCAAAAATTTGATTTTAATATCCCGGTGGACGACCCACTTGATTTTACTGACAGGGTTTCATACAAAGAAAGATTGGCTGAAGCGCGTGAAGATACTGGTGCCAAAGATGCTGTTTCAACTGCTGACGGTAAAATAGGTGGTATTGACGCAACCGTATGTGTTATGAATGGTGATTTTATGATGGGGTCTATGGGACGCGCTGTTGGTGATGGTATAATTGCCAGTATTGAACATGCGGTTGAACTTAAAAATCCTTTCATTATGGTGACGTGCAGTGGCGGTGCGCGTATGCAAGAAAATATTCTGTCCTTAATGCAAATGGCACGAACAACGGTTGCTGTAAATAAATTACATGAAAATAAATTGCCTTATATTGTGATTTTAACAGATCCAACTTTCGGTGGTGTGACGGCTTCGTTTGCTATGTTGGGGGATATTCATATTGCGGAACGCGGGGCAAGAATAGGTTTCGCTGGGCGTCGTGTAATTGAACAAAATATACATGAAAAATTACCATCTAATTTTCAGACGGCTGATTATTTGTATGATCATGGAATGGTTGATATTGTTGCAGATCGTTCTGAATTAAAATCAAACTTGGAACGTATTTTATCTGTGCTGACCAAGCAACCGCGCGATGCCAAAGTGATAGATATAAAAACACCTAAATTCGATACACCAAAGAAATCGCGTGATACTGGTAAATCACCAGAATATGACAGGGTTTTGCTGGCGCGTAATGAAAACAGACCGCATTTATTGGATTATGTTGCGGGTATTGTTGATAATTGGACATACCTTGCGGGTGATAGATGTTTTGCCGAAGATGCGGCAATGTGTGGTGGTATTGGATATTGGTATGGTATCCCATCTGTGATTATTGGGCAAGAAAAAGGTCGAACCATAGAAACGCGTCAAAAACATAGATTTGGTATGCCTAATCCCGAAGGATATAGAAAAGCGCAAAGATTGATGAAATTGGCTGAAAAATTTAATTTGCCCATTATATCTTTGTTTGATACTGCGGGTGCGTTTGCGGGTGGTGCCGCTGAAGAACGCGGACAGTCCCAGGCGGTTGCGGCGACCATTGCAACGGGATTAAGCGTAAAAACGCCTTATGTTGCTGTGAATGTTGGCGAAGGTGGTTCTGGGGGCGCAATTGCAATCGGCACAGGCGACAAGGTGTTTATGCTGGAAAATGCTATTTATTCTGTGATTGCACCTGAATCTTGTGCAAGTATTTTGTGGAAAGATAATAAATTCAAGGCCCAGGCAGCAACTGTGCTTAAATTAACCGCACGTGATATGGCGTCCCTTAATGTAATTGATAAAATTATTGATGAACCAGCGGGCGGGGCACACAAAGATTGGCAAACAACAATGGAAATGGTTGGTAAAACGGTGGCAGACGCAATCAAAGAATTGCAAGAAATTCCAATTGAAGAATTGGTGCCAAATCGTGTAAAGAAATTCTTATCTATGACGCGCGATGTTGAAATTTTCCAACCAGATCATGTCAGCGAAGAAAAACAGGTTTAAATAAAAAATATAAATTCTCGCTTGCAATTAACTGAGTGTTTATATATAATAACCCCAGTTCGGAGCGTTGGCAGAGTGGTAATGCAGCGGATTGCTAATCCGTGACCGTGTTTTAGCGGTCCATAGGTTCGAGTCCTATACGCTCCGCCACTTATTTAACCGTCATTTGACGGTTTCTGTTTTTTAATAAGAAGAGATTCTTGTGTTTTTCTGATGTTTTAGGCTTGACAAAGCGCTGTTTTTTCGTTATATTAGCATTAACTTGGTTCCCTAAACACGGGGCGGACTGCTAAGGTATTTTAGCAAGTCGGGGCATAGGTTGAACCTTTGTCCGAATGTACGTCGCAAAATTTAATTTATTGTCGACGGGCCAAATCTCAAAGAAAAACTAAATGTTTGGTGTGGGTTTGTACGGATTTTTGACGTATTTATCTATCATTAAATCTATTATGCTGCAACAACCAAAGGAGAACCAAATGAAGTATATAAGAATTTTTGATTATTTACCAAGGGATACAAAAACTGTTTTTGCAACAGTTGTGTTAAGCACTTTGACTTTTCAAATCAAACAAAATGATTCAAAAGTGCCAAAGGCTTCTTTCCCAAAGCCAAATGTTTCTGCTTTTAATATGTTGACGGCGGAAAATTTGATGCACAACACATATGTTATTAAAAACTTTCAAAGTGAAGTGGATAAAACAAACAATGCCAAAAATATTGGCACAGATTCTCTTAATAATATTGTGCCGATTAAATCTGTTGAAAGCGACAGTGTCAAACCAGCAACTAATATCGAAAAAGATGTTTCTAATGCTGGTTCCGAAGTAAAAATCTTAGCAAGTGGGAAAAAAGTAAAATATATTTACAACGATGGCACAATCGAAATCCGCGAAGGTGGCACATTAGCTTGGCGCAATAAAAATCCTGGTGCTTTAAGAAGCAGCGATAAGTCTGTTGGCAAAGCTAATAGATTTGCTGTATTTGCATCCGAAGAAGAAGGTATGGAGGCAATGAAGGCTTTGTTACGTGGCGAAAAATTTTGTAATTTATCATTAATGGCAGCAGTTGCTAAATATGCACCGCCACATGAAAACAACACAAAAAAGTATCAGGCTGATTTGAAAAGACTCACAGGTCTTGATTTGAACTTGAAATTGCGTGATTTAACCGAAGAAGAACTGGACCGTGTGGCGCAAACAATCAAAAAAATAGAAGGTTGGGTTCCAGGTAAATTAACCCGCATCGAAGCGCAAAAGCAAATTGTTGATACATTGGCACGACAAAATGTGCGTTAAGAACAAAACCGGCATCCGCCGGTTTTTTTATTATTGATTTATAAATTATAATTTGTCATAATATAAACCATGACAGTATTATTCATTAATTTTTACTGTTGTTGTTAAAAATGTTTGTTTGCAAACATATTGTTTGCATTATTTTCTGTAATTTATTATCATCATCCATTATAAAACCAAAGGAAAGTTGTTATGCAAATCAGATTATATAATACAATGTCGCGTAAAGTCGAAGATTTTAAGCCAATTACACCAAATCATGTTGGTTTTTATTCGTGCGGACCGACTGTTTATCATTATGCACATTTGGGAAACCTTAAAACAATGGTTCATAATGATATTTTGAAACGCATGTTTTTGGCAAATGGATTTAATGTTCGTCATGTTATGAATATAACAGATGTTGGGCATTTAACAAACGAAGATGATGATTCTGGCGAAGACAAAATGGAAAAGGGCGCAGCGCGTGATAATAAATCTGTGTGGGATATTGCTCAATATTATTTGGATGAATTTTTGCGTGATATGGATGCTTTGAACAATATGCGTCCAACAGATATGCCGCGTGCAACAGAATATATCAACGAACAAATTGAATTGATTCAAAAACTAGAAGAATTGGGTTATACATACGAAATACCAGGTGACGGTATTTATTATGATACATCTAAATTTGCAGATTATGGCGCATTAACAGGTGGTTCTTTGTCTGGTCAGCGGGCGGGTGCGCGCGTTGAATACAATGATGCAAAAAGAAATCCAACAGATTTTGCGCTTTGGAAATATTCACCAAAAGATGTGAAACGGCAAATGGAATGGGATTCACCATGGGGTATTGGCTTTCCGAGCTGGCACACAGAATGCTGTGTAATGAGCATGAAATTATTGGGAAATCATTTTGATATTCATACCGGGGGTGAAGATTTGTCGCGCGTTCATCACACAAACGAAATCGCACAAAGCGAACCAATTGTTGGAAAACCTTGGGTGCATTATTGGGTGCACTTTGGTTTTTTGTTAGATAAAAGCGGTGAAAAAATGGCTAAATCCAAGGGTGAATTTTTGGGGATGAACGCACTTCGTGAACGCAACATAGCCCCAATAATTTATCGTTATTGGGTGTTGTTGGGACATTTTCAATCTCAAATGGCGTTTTCGTTTGATGCATTAAATGCCGCAGAATCCGGTTATAAAAATTTGGTTCGTAAAATTGCTGATTTAATGAATAACAAAGACGGCAGTGTGGACAAAGAAGTTTATCAACAATGGCACGATAAAATCTTGGCACCAGTTTCTGACAACCTTAAAACAGCAGAAGGTTTGGTTGTTTTCCAAGATTTGTTAAAAGACAAAACAGTCAATAATGCGACTAAATTGGCTTTGGTTGAATTTGTTGATGATTTATTGGGGTTGCAATTCATGGCCCATGCGCAAAAATTACATGATTTAGAATCTGTTGCGGCACCAACGGAAATCCAAGAAATGGCACAAAAACGCGTTGAAGCCAAGAAATCCCGTGATTTTGCGACCGCGGATGCTTTGCGTAATCAAATTGATGCAGCCGGCTGGACAGTTATGGATACCCAGGATGGGTTTAAATTAGTAAAAAAACAGTAAAGAAAAAGGCATCGAAATCGATGCCTTTTGTATTACTTTTGTATTTGTTTAAATAATTCTAGATATACCATACTTTTCTTTTGCTCAATTTTTGCGCGTTCTTCTTCAGCTTTTTTTTGTTCTTGTTCGGTATACAAACGGCAAACATCAAAAAATATTTCTTGCTTTACAGGTAGTTCAAGATCTTTTATTTCTTGACCTTTAACAAATATTTTGTGTACAACAGTGTTTCCTTCGTTAGTCATTCTACCCAAAGAACTCGCACCATGGGCGCTAAGAATTACTTCTGTTGAGTTTGTGTCTTTAATGTCATATTCAATCCAATCCCCATTACAATCGAGCCTTTTTAATGGTCTTGAGTGATATATTTTTCTTTCAACCACAAATGTTCTGCCTGCTAAAATTTCTTTTAATGACATTTTTTATCCTTTTTGTTGTTGGTTTTTGTTATCTTTATGTCGTCATATATAATACAAAAATATTAATCGTCAAGTGTTTTGTTCGAAAAAATATTGATAATCTCGTTTGTAAAAAATATTAAAAAAACTGCTTGAATATAGTGTATTTTGTGATATATTATAGCGGTCTTAACAAAGGGAAAATCCATGAATTATCCGTATATGCCTAAATCTACCGCA
The DNA here is from genome assembly GCA_046881825.1 of Alphaproteobacteria bacterium. GTDB lineage: Bacteria > Pseudomonadota > Alphaproteobacteria > Rs-D84 > Rs-D84 > Enterousia. The sequence continues at coordinate 29,072 of JBKSMS010000009.1, forward strand.
CTTTGGTTGATTGAAAATACTGCACTTACATTCGAACAAATTGGTGAATTCTGCGGCTTGCACGAATTAGAAGTTAAAAATATCGCTGATGCTGAATCTAATAAAATGCAGGGTTTGAACCCAATTATCAGTGGCCAGGTTACTCGCGAAGATATTGAAAAATGCGAAGCAGACCCAAACGCACGGTTGACTTTGCGCGAAGCTATTATAGAAGCTCAGAAAAAACAAAACAAAAAAGGTGTTGGATACACACCAAAATTACACCGCCAAAATCGTTTGGGCGGAATTTTGTGGATTTTAAAGAACTATCCTGAATTGACAGACGGTCAAATTGCACGCTTGATGCGCAGTACCAATCCAACTGTGAAATCCATACGTGAAAAAACGCACAAATCGTATTCAATGATCCAAATTCAAAGTCCTATTGTTTTGGGCTTGGTTTCTGAATCTGCTGTGCGTGATGCTTTGGCAAAGGCACAACGTAAATCGGGCAAATAATAAATCACAGTTTTAACCCCATATCAAAGGTTTGTTCATGTCTAAAAAAATAGATGAAGCAACAAGATTATTGATAGATTCTTTACCAGAAAGTTTAAAAGAATTGGCTCTGTCGGCAAGTGAAATCGGCTATCTTTCTCAAATGGATTTAGATAACGCTTTTCAATCAGACGAAGTTCCTGATGAAGAACAGGATGAAGTTGTAGATTTCTTTAAACAAGATTTGGGATTGGAAGTTATTGAAACAGACAGCGACAGATTTACGCGCGATATGGAAAAGTATTACGAAGAAGATGAAGACAGTTATTCTCGTGATAAAACCCGTGATTTATTAAATGCTGACGCAGAGCAGGTTGATGTTAATGATGATGATTATGAACATTATGCAAAACAGCTGGAACGCAGCAATACGGGTAATTTAGTTCTTGGAATACAAGATTCTATACAATCTTATTTGAAACAAATTGGGACAGTTCAGTTGTTGACAGCTGCTGGGGAAATAGCTATTGCACAACGCATTGAAGCAGCGTCTCGTTTGATGGTGTATGGTCTTTGCGAAAGCCCGATGACTATTCAAGCTATGCTTGATTGGTATCAACAGTTGCTAAATGGCGATATTCGTCTTCGTCACATTGTAAATCTGGAAGTTATGTATTCCAGTGAATCTGAACAAAAATCATTGGCTGCATTAACGGACACTTTGAAATCAAAAGGAATTGACCAGGTTGATGATTTGGATGATGATGATTTGGATGCTTTGGAAGAATCTGTGTCTGATGATGAAGAAGATGAAGATGAAGATATGGATGAAGACAAGAAAGAAGACAATCAACGCGGTTCTTCTGGTGTGCCAATCCCTGTAATGGAAGATGCTTTGTTGCCTATGATTACTGAATTATTCAGCAAGATTAAACGTGTCTTTTCAAGCATGCAAAAATTACAAGAAAAACGTTTGGCTAATTTGCTGGTTTCGTCTAAACCTGATGAAGTTCTGGAAAAGAAATACAATAAATTGCGTCTAGAATTGTTTGAATATGTTGGCAAAATCCGCCTTAACGATGACAGAATTGCTGAAATTATGGAAAAATTGACTAAACGCGACCAATTGTTGATGGGACTAGAAGGTAAAATGTTGCGTCTTGCGTTGTCTTGCAAGGTTAAACGCGAAGATTTCTTGGCAGAATATACTGGCAACGAACTGAATCGCAATTGGGTTAAAAAATTGGCTAAAAACAAAAATGCAGCATGGCAAAATTTTGCTGTTAAACACCAGGCGGATGTCCTTAAAATCCAAGAAGATATCACGGCCATAGCCAAAGAAACAGGTCAACCAACAGCTGAATACAAAAAGGTTGTTGAATTGGTGCGTCGCGGACAAAGTGAAGCTGCACGCGCAAAACGCGAAATGATAGAAGCTAACTTGCGTCTTGTTATTAAATTTGCGAAAAAATCTAGCAATCGTGGTTTAGGTTTAGATTTTTCTGATCTGGTTCAAGACGGAAATATTGGATTAATGAAGGCTGTTGATAAATTCGATTATCGTTTAGGAAACAAATTTTCTACATATGCTACAAACTGGATTCAACAGGGCATTTCGCGCAGTATTGCTGATCAGGCAAGAACAATTCGTATTCCTGTTCACATGATTGATAACATACATAAGATTCAACGTGCTTCGCGTCAATTTATGCATAAATACGGCCGTCAACCAACTGCCGAAGAATTGTCAAAGATTATATATTTACCAGTCGAAAAAATACACAAGGCTTTGAAAGTGAATCTGAAACCGATGTCTTTGGATGCGCCTGTTGGAACAGAAGATGACAGTTCACGCAGTGAAATTATCGCTGATGAAACAGCTAAAAATCCATTTACTTCGGCTGCCCAAAAGAATTTGCGTAAAATTGTTACTCAAATTTTGTCTGAATTAGACCCCAAGGAAGAAACTGTTTTACGTCAACGTTTTGGTATGTCAACGAACAAAACCAGCACTTTGGAAGAGGTTGGTGAATATATCGGTGTGACGCGTGAACGTATTCGTCAGATAGAACAAAAGGCGCTTAATAAATTAAAGCACCCAACACGCGCCCGTAAATTGCGCAGCTTCTTGGAAGATTAAGATGAAAAAACTAGTTGTTTTTTGTACGGGACAATCTGGTTCTGGCAAAAGTACTTTTATCAAAAAATTTTTATCAACAAAAGATTTTTATAATCTTAAATCTGCTACAACGCGCCTAATGCGCGAAGGTGAAACGGATGGACGCGAATACTATTTCCGCGATGAAGATTATTTCAAAACTGAAAAATTCGCAACCTTGTTGTGGGTAAACGAAAAATCTTGGCAGCCCGGTCAACCAAAATGGCTTTATGGTGTCCCTGAATTTGAAGTATTTTATAATTTGGGACTTAATTTTACTTATGATGTCATAGAACCAAAATATGTTCGACAAATGATAGATTGGTTTAAAAAGAAAAAATTGACTCAGTATTATGACTTTAAAATTTTATGGTTTCAACCTGTCGCAAATATCGAAAACATTGTTGAAGCGCGTCAAAACATGCCGGACGACAAAAAAGTGCGTAAAGAAAACACTTGTAATATACAAGATTTTCAAAATGTGCATTTGAAACCAGATTTTGTTATCAAACGCATTCCCCCAGAAGGTTATTTAATACATCCATACGAAAAAACAAAAGAAAAGTATGCTGTGGCGACATTAATGCGCAGAATGAATGTTCGCTAGGCACGATTAAAAAAACGCCCCAGCGGGCGTTTTTTTATGCGTTTTTGCTTATTGTGTTATATATAATTCCCAAATCTGTTTGAAGCAGGGCAGATTTTACTGCATCTGCATCATTTGTTTGATCGGCACTTTTAAGGATTTTTTCAAAATTTCGAACAAATTGAGATGCTTGGGAATGAAAAACTTTATCAGCTTTTAACATTTCGCGAATTTGTTTTTTATCGGATGCTTCAAACATTTTTACCAACCATTTGGCAAAAACTTTGTTGTCCCCGTCATTGTATCTTTTCCATACAACATCTGGTATCTGGGCGCCCGAAGCACGCGTCAAATCAACAGATTGTTCATAAAGTTTTTCAAATAGTTTATCTGTCTGGTTAAGGAAATCTTTGGTGCTGACCGGTTTATAAGAAGCCGCAGGCGCAACTTTAATTGCATCCATTGGCGCAGATGCACGTGCAACCATCATTTGTTTGTTAAGGCTTTGCATTGCATCAACGGCCTTGGCATAATCGGACATTAAATCTATCATTTGTTGGCGTGACTGCCCGGCTAAATCGCCCAGTTGTGTTGAAGAATTGTTTATGTTTTCCAAAGATTCCGCAATAGTCGTCTTCATAACATTGATTTTATCAACCAAAGTATTTACAATTTGATTCAAGTTTTCGCTCATATCACGCGAACCAGATGCCAAATCAGGCAAAGCAACATAATATTTTTCGATCAGTTCAGATAACGGTTTCAGTTGTTCTGTCGTTTCTGTTGACATCTTAATCAGATTTTCAGATTGTCCAGACAACTGTGTGTGCGCCTTGTTCATTTCTATCAAAGTTTCACGGACACCAATACCCATAGCTTTTACAGAATTAGCAAATTCCATCGCAGCAGATTTGGTGTTTTCCAATGTTTCATTAGCAACCCCAGATACATCTTTGATTTCTTTGACAACACCAGTTGAAAATTCATGAATTTCATTATCAAAACGATTTGTTAGTCCTGCTAATTCATTTGTGATTCCACGAACAGATGCGGTGGTATTAGTTGTAGAATTATCCAATGCGCTAATTGCACTTTCTAATTTGCGCAATTGTTTGTCGATAGATGTTTCCGCCAATCTTATATTTGCCCCAACCACATTGGCTGTTTCTGTCATAGTATTGACTTGGCGGGTAAGTTCTTTATTAGCGCGTTTTGTAAATTCTGCTAACTTAGTTAAATAATCACTTAGCAATTTATCATTTTGACGCATGTTTTCATCATATGCAGCAGATGATTTTGTTACTGCTTCAAAACCACTGTTCACGCTAGCACTAAGCTCAGTGAGTTGTTGTTGCAAAGTATTTGCGGCAGCAGTTAATTTTTCCATGTTTTCAGTATTAGAATTAAATGTAGATTGTAATTGTTCACTGATTTGATGTTCGGTATCCAAAGATTGCGTTATTTGTTCTTGTAATTGTGTCGCATGCTGAGTGGTTGTAGTAGTTGTTTCAGATATTCTGTTTAACAAGCTTTCTGTTGTGGCAGAAAAATTATCAACACTGTGTTGGACATCTGCCCACCCGGCAGACGCGACAATTTCACCCAGCCCAGTCACAGTATTGTCAAGACGTTGAGACATTGTTGCAATCTTTTTTACGGCTTCATCGGCAGTCAAAACCATCTTGTCGTTTTGTTCGCCAAGGTTTTTCTTAATTTCTTCACTGCGAACAATTTGGTTTTGCAAAGCATTTGCCATTTGTTTAAAATTATCATCTATTTTTGTGATTTCGTCTTTTAGTATGGTCTGCAAAACCCGTGTTGCATCTTGAACTTTTGCTTGTTCAGGATTTGTCATAATTTCTAATAAAGACTGCATAACCCGTTGAGATTTGCGCGAAATGAAAAACAAGCAAATCAAGTTAATAAACAACAAAACACCCAAAGACAAAGCGGTGATTAACAATATTTGATTCATAATTTTTCTCCCTGAAAAAATAAGTTCCTTGAACTCTAAGGGAATTTATACTAAAATCTTTTTGATAAAGCAAGAGTATAAATGAAACAAAAAGAAGTTTTTTCTTCTGAACAGCTTGCTGCTTCAAACCCAATGGAAAATATTTGGGTTCAAGCTAATGCAGGTACTGGAAAAACCAAGGTTTTGGTTCATCGTCTTTTGCGCATATTATTCCGGGACGGACAATATAACAAAGAAGCAACAGGTGTTCTGTGTTTGACTTATACGAATGCCGCCGCTGGTGAAATGCGCAATCGTATTTTAAAAGAACTGCACAAATGGGCAACCAGTGACGACAAAGATTTATCTGAACTGTTGGAATCAGTGTCCGAAAATAACCCTCCGACCGCAAAAGATTTGGCTTTTGCTCGTAAAGTATTTTATTCGTATATCGATAACCCAGATATGTTAAAAATAAAAACAATACACGGATTCTGTGAAGAAATTTTGCATCGTTTTCCTTTGGAAGCAGGAATTTCACCAACTTGGTCACTTGTATCTGGTGCAGCACAGACCGTTTTGTTGGACTCTGCTTTTAATCGCATGATTAAAAATTCTGTAAACAATGTGTCTGATTTACAAAACACTATGGATGCTTTTTATAAAATCATAGATATTAAATCAGAGTATTTTTTAAACGACTTGCAAGAATTGTTGCTGGGGCATTATCGTTCGTTTTTTCAAGTTGATGATATAAACGAATATCGTAAATATTTTATCGAAAAAACACAAGATATATTGGGTATCAAAAACTATAAAGAAGTCATCATAACAACCGATTACTTAATGTCCATAATAACATACGCAGAACAAATAGAAAAATCTTCGAAAAAGCCGGCAAAGTACATTCAAAACATTATCAACACAACCAAACAATACATTGATAAAACTATATATTTTGAAAAATACAAAGATTTGTACTTAACACAACAAAACGAGATTGATAAAAAGTTTCTAAAAGATGATTTGTTCAGCAAAGAAGCATTGCGAGTATATAACAAACAGCAATTTTTATTGAACAAAAAAATCTTTAAAAATACTGTTGCATTATTTGATTTATCAATGGATTTTGCAAATACTTATAAAACAATAAAACAAGAACACAATGTTCTTGATTTTGAAGATTTGATTTTATACACACAAAAACTGTTTTTAAAACCTGATGTTATGGGTTGGGTTTTATCGCAAATGGATGTTTCTTTGTCGCATATTTTGGTTGATGAAGCTCAAGATACCAGTCCGCAACAGTGGAATATATTACGCGCCTTGGCGGGTGATTTCTTTACCGAAGGTGACACAAAAAACAATCGTTCAATATTTGTTGTAGGCGATACGAAACAATCTATATACGGTTTTCAAAATGCAGACCCACGGGCTTTTGCGACCAGCCGCCAAGCAATTGCGAATCAAATAAAACAAAATTACAGAACAATTCAAGAAGTGTCTTTAGACCAAAGCTTTCGTTCAACAAAGCCGATTTTGGATACCGTAGATTGTTTTTTTGATTGTCCTGAAATTGTGCATCAAACAGGTTTTATAAACAACAAACATAAATGTTTCAGACAAGAAGCCAAAGGATTGGTTGAAATACATAATGTGTTTAAATGTGATAAAACCGGCACAATAAAAAACAAACTTTATGTAAACATGTTGGCAGACAAAATAGAAACTTTGGTAAAAACACAAAAAATCAATCCGAAAGATATTATGATTTTGGTTCAGCGACGCGGACCCTTTGTGGATTATTTGTCGGCTGCTCTAAAAAAACGCGGAATAGATATTGCAGGTAATGACAGAATAAAATTACCTGAATTTTCTGCGATAAAAGATATGTTGCATTTGGTAAGATTTTGTGTTGATACAACAAATGATTATAGTTTATGTTGTGTATTAAAAAGCCCGTTTTATAAATTGAAAGAACTCGATATTTTTGAATTATGTAAAATTAAAAATAACGATAAAACAACATCTGTTTTTGATTGTTTGCACGAAAAATTTCCGGACATTTATGATGATTTAATAGACACTATAAATCAGTCAAAAAAATTGGCACCATATTCATTTTTTACTTATGTTTTGAATAAAAACGATAACAGAAAAAAGTTTATATCGGCACTTGGAAAACAAATTATTGACCCGTTGGAAGAATTTTTAACAATGTGTCTTGCTTATGAAAGAACACAGTCTGGAACGCTTTATCATTTCTTGAAATGGTTTATCACAGGCGACAGCGAAATAAAACGCGACATGGATGCTTCGGCTGGGGTGCGCATAATGACTGTGCATGGCAGTAAAGGTCTGGATTCGAAAATAGTGTTTTTAATAGATACATTGACCTTTCCAAAATCAAAACAAATTTTAAACATAAATCATTTACATAATGATTCTAAATATGATTTATGGTTTTGGAAAACCAATGAATCTGCGGCTTTGAAGCCAATTGTTGAACAAAACAAAAATGATGATATTGCAGAATATTATCGATTGCTTTATGTAGCGATGACGCGTGCGCGCGATGAACTTTATATTTATGGAGTTGATATGGATAGGGCTTCTGAAATGGTTTGGCACAAACAATTATGGAATGTTTTTTCAAATGCTAAAGATTTATTTACAGACGAAGACACAATAAGGATTAATAATGACACAGACCTTACACGATTTTTTGACTGGTGCAAAGAATAAAGAATTTGCAACAAAAACAGGAATACAAAAGCATGCTGATTTACAACATGTTGTTATAGACAGTTCTGGCAATTATGGCGATAATGAATTAATAAAAATTATACAAAATCATCCAAATTTAAAACCTTTCTTTGTCAAAGACGCAAAAACGGAAGTTCCAATCGCGGGCTTAATAAACGGGCATTTTATAAGTCGCAGAATAGACAGATTTTTAATAAACAAAACGACAAAAACCATTGATTTTATTGATTATAAAACAGATATAGACAAAACATTATTTATTGAAAAATATAAACACCAATTAAACGAATATCATGAATTATTAAAATCTGCCTATCCAGATTATAAAATAAACGGCTATATCTTATGGACTAATGATTGGGTATTGCAGCAAATTTAATAATAAAAAAAGGATAACAAAATGAAAAAAGAAAACAAAACAAAAACGAACAAAAAGATAGACATTATTCGTTGGCTATCAATATTACCAATAGCTTATGCAGAAAGTTGGTTGTGCTGGTGGATGGCGCGTATAATAGATAAAGAATATCGCACATATTATAGTAGGGCTTATGAAATATCTTCTGTTGGTGGATCGTTGTATAATTTTATTGAACTAATGCTTGTTTGTGTTGTCCCGTTTGTTATGGTGTTTTTTACGACCAGATTTGTAGCACCAAAATATAAAAATACAGTGGCTGTCATTACTACTATAGTAATCTTTATATGGGCCGTTTATCTGCTTTTTCTGGGGTTGTCTCATATGGCATATTAAAACTTGAATAGAGATAATAAAACAGCTATAATTCGGGCATGTTAGTTAGTTTACATATTTCAAATATAGTATTGATTGAAAAACTGAATTTACAATTCGGTAATGGTTTGAATATTATGACTGGGGAAACCGGCGCTGGCAAAAGTATTCTGTTGGATGCGTTATCGCTGGCTTTGGGTGCGCGTTCTGATACGGGCTTGGTTCGCAACGGTTGTGATATGGCAACGGTGACCGCAGAATTTGATTTTGTTAATGATAATGTAAAAACAATCTTGGACGAAAATGGCATTGATTATAACGACGGGTTAATTTTACGGCGCACATTATCGCGTGACGGCAAAAGCAAAGCATGGATTAATGATATACCTGTGTCCGTCAAATTATTGAAACAAATTGGTGATGAAGTTGTTGAAATTCATGGGCAATTTGAAAGTCATTCTTTGTTAGATACGGCTTTGCATTTGACGACTTTGGATGAATACGCGCAATTGAATAATCCGGAATTTTCTATTGCTTTGGAACGAACCCGGCAAGCGTATGTTGATTTACATGAATCACAAAAAAGATTAAAAGAATTAACGGAACTTTTGGAAAGATCTGAAAGCGAACGGGATTTCTTGGAACATAATGTTAATGAGCTGCGCAATCTGAATCCACAAATTGGCGAAGAAGAAGACTTGGCTGGTGCGCGCGCAAAAATGATGGATGCCGAAAAAAATGCTGGTATTTTGACCGATGCGATAACAGTATTAAAGAATAATGGTAATTCATTGGATGAACAGATTTGTTCTGTGGCTCATATTTTAGAGCGCATAAAGACCGAACCAAATCCATATAGTGAACAAATTGATAAACTTTATGATGCGGCATCTGTTGTGGCGGAAATAGGCGAACAAATTCATCCTGAAAACACCGATATTGCAGATATAGATACTGTCGAAGAAAGATTGTTTGCGTTACGTGCTGCTGCACGAAAACATCGTTGTGCGGTTGATGAATTGCCAACCAGATTGATTGAAATGGAAAAACAATTGAACGCGATTGATAACAGCGATACAGAATTAAAAAAATGTAAGTCGGATGTTGATAATTATATGTCGGTATTTAATAAACTGGCAAACACCTTGTCTGCTTTGCGAAAAACAGCCTCAGACAATTTACGCCAACAAATTCTTGTTGAATTACCTGATTTAAAATTGGGCTCAGCTGATTTCATTGTAGATATTCAATCAACGATTCCAACTTTAAGTGGTTTGGACGCTGTTGTATTTACGATAAAAACTAATCCTGGCACTCCGTTTGCTCCGTTGAATAAAATCGCGTCTGGCGGCGAATTATCGCGCTTTATGTTGGCATTGCGTGTAGCACTTAACAACCCAAACAACAAAAAGACTATCGTGTTTGATGAATTGGATACTGGGATAAGTGGTGCAACGGCTTCTGCGGTTGGGGAAAGATTAAATAAATTGGCAAGAAACGAACAATTATTGGTTATAACTCATTCGGCTCAGGTTGCTGGTTTTGCAGATAAACATTTCAAGATTTCTAAGCAAAGCGCAAACGACAAAACGATAACATCCGTTGTTGAAATTTCTGGTGACGATAAAATAAATGAAATTGCTCGTATAATAAGCGGCGCGAAAATCACGCCAGAAGCGGTTGCTACTGCAAAAACCTTGATTAAAAATTAAAACTTACTTTTTTATATGATATATTCCATCGGCAAATTCAATAGATGCTGGAATTGCGGTATTCGTACTGATAATATTATTATCTTGGTCACGAACAATAGCATATCCGCGTTGCAGAACATTTTTATAACTTAAACTATTTAGCATTTGCCCCATGTGGTTCAAAGCTTGGTTTAATGCTTTGAATCGGTTTTCTAGTATTGTTGGGAAACGTGCCACTAATTCTATTTTTTGATGTGCTGATTGTGTTTTTGTTGTGATAATCAATCCCATGGTTCGCCCGATATCATCAAGGCGTTGCATTTGTTCCATTAAAATCTGTTTAGGACTTTTGATATTCACACTATTTATGTTGCGTTTTAATTGCACAATTTTTGTCATAAACGCAGTATTTAACCTATGCGATAAATTATCTAGTTCTTGAACCAAAGATATTTTTGTTGGCACAACCATTTCGGCGGCACCAGTTGGGGTAGGTGCGCGTACATCCGCTGCAAAATCAATCAGCATCCAATCTGGTTCGTGGCCAACGCCAGAAATCAAAGGTATATGACTGGCCGCAGCAGCGCGCACAACAATTTCTTCGCTGAACGGCAACAAATCTTCCAAAGCCCCGCCACCGCGCGCGACAATAATAACATCTACATTATTTTTTGCGTTAAAGTATTCAATACCTGCTGCAACTTCGGCGGCAGCTGTCGCGCCCTGAACAGTAGCAGGATAAAGCAATATATGGACAGGGAATCTTTCGCGAAGTCGATTTTGTATATCCTGAAAAGCAGCGCCTGTTGGGCTGGTAACAACACCTATTGTTTGTGGAAAGCGGGGCAATGTTTTCTTGCGTGATTCATCAAACAATCCTTCGGCTGCTAGTTTTTGTTTGCGCATTTCTAACATTTTTAATATCGCGCCAACCCCAGCCAATTCAATAGAATTGATTATGATTTGATAATTACTACGCGCAGGATAAGTTGTAAAACGCCCTGTAATAATAACTTCTGCGCCTTCTTCTAATTTGAAATTCACAGGTGTCCCACGCCAAATAATCGCATTTATAGCGGCGTTTGCATCCTTGATTGTCATATACAAGTGTCCCGAAGTAGCGCGCGTAATCTGTGATAATTCGCCACGAATACGAATTTCTGGAAATGCGGTTTCAACGACTTTTTTTAACAGTGTTGCAGCATCAGAAACACTGAATATCATATCTGGTTTAACAAAAGGTTCTGGTTTGGGTAACATCGATTTTCTCTTTTATTAACAAGCATAGCATTCTAACCGATTTTTAGACGAATTGCAATTCGATAATTGTTGTGGTATAATACTATCGATATGACGGATAACAAAGATTTTATAAACACAGATAAACCGCGGGAAAGTATTGTTTTTGCCGACGGTAATTATGTTATAAAAAAACCGACAGCAACAAACAAAGAACATATCAAAGTTTGGGTAAACAAACAAAAAAACGCGAAAAACACTGTCGATAATTTGTTACAAAAATCAAAATATATAAATCAATATTTTGTTCCAAAAATTATAGAAATTTCTAATACTGATACGCCATATGTTCGCGAAGAAAGGGTTTTGGGTCAGCCTGTTACAAAAAATTTTTTCAAAAAACTGCCCTTGACACAACAAGAAAAATTATATGATTCTTTGGCTGCGTTTATAACAGATATGAATCAGAGTAAACCAATATTAAATATGTCTTCTTTGTTGCAAGAAACTGACAACAATGGATATAATCTTGTGAAAGTGCTGGCATCAATCAAACAATATTTATCAAAAGAAGACATTGAAAAAATTAATCGTATTTATAAATTTTTTATGTCTCGTTCGGATATGATGGAAGCATATGTGTTTTTTCATGGTGACATGAACGAAAACAACATGTTTTATGATATTGAACATGATGTTGTTTCTTTCTTGGATTTTGCGGAATCAAAGTATGAAAACATAGAATATATGTTTAATCATGATTTGAAAAAACTGCAATGGTTGGATACAGAAAAATTGATTTCTAAATATACAAAGATAAATCCAAAACTAAGAATTAAATCGGATAAAAATATGTTGAATTTGTTTAATGCTTTGCGCGCGATTCAATGGACTGGCGAATCTTTGATACAACAACCAAAACAGGCAAATATTTACAAAATAATTTTAAAAGGAAAAATCAACGAACTGGAAACTGCATATAATAATTGTGTTAAATCTGTTCAAGTTCAACAAATAGCCTCAAAACAAAGATTATAATTCAGTCAATGGCCAACGGGGGCGGGGGGCAATTGGCTCTTTGACTATATTACCAATTGTATAATTTTCTATTCCTGCCCATGCAATCATGGCACCATTATCAGTACATAAATTCATGGGGGGTGCAGCAAATTGCATATTAAAATTATTTGCTAGCTTTTCCATGGCATCACGTATAGCACTGTTTTTTGCAACACCACCAGCCACAACCAAAGTTTTTGGATTGGCCTTCTTTACACGCATATCAAACAAGGCATTGTTTAATCTGTTTGTTATACAATCAACAACAGCGCACTGAAATGAGGCGCAAAAATCATTTATAAATTGTTCATTGATATCTTTTTCTGGTATTTTGTCCAACAACATGCGTGCCGCGGTTTTTATACCAGAAAACGAAAAATCGCACCCTGGCTTGTCGCACAGTGGTCGCGGAAAATGAAACCGTTTGGCATTACCAAGTTTTGCGCGATTATCTACAATTGGTCCCCCAGGATATCCCAAACCTAACATCTTAGCGATTTTATCAAACGCTTCCCCGGCACTATCGTCTAAAGTTTGTCCAATCAATTCATATTTACCAACACCGCGAACAAGCAAAATCTGACAGTGTCCCCCAGAAGCCAACATTAACAAATATGGAAATTCAACATCTATATTTGTCACAGAATCACCAGCCGAAGTAGCTTTAAGACGCGGCACTAACGCATGTCCTTCTAAATGATTCACTGCAACTAATGGTTTTTTTGTAGCATTTGCAATACCCGTCGCCGTCATCCATCCGATTAAAACGCCACCAATCAACCCAGGACCCGCAGTCGCAGCGATAATATCTATGTCATCAATTGTTTTGCCCGCGCGTTCCAGTGTTAATTTTACGACTTCGTCTATTGCTAATATATGTGCGCGTGCCGCTAATTCAGGAACGACACCACCATATTTTTGATGTTCCGGGATTTGTGAATAAATAATATGAGATAAAATATTTTTATTGCTGTCTATAATTGCTGCACTGGTTTCATCACATGAAGATTCAATTCCCAAACACAATACAGAATCTTTGGAACATTGTTTGGACACATCAGCACCCATATCTGTAATGATTAAATTTTCATTATTCATGTTTGTCATCTGTTTTTGAATTAAGTTTTATGCCATTATAACAAAGAACAGCAGCATCATGAATAACCATTTTATTAGAATCAGGCAATTCTGCAATCTTGGTAACACAGCTTATTAACAAGTCTTGATTTTCCGCATTTGGCACAATTTTTTGAACAGTTGTAATTTGTTCTTGTTCTGACAAGGTTAACCATTTTTTCATGTGTGATTTTTCAAAAGTCCGTATTGGCTTAACAAAAAAGCCCAACACTATAAACATGCCAAGAATACAAACAACAATAGATATTTTTATAAAAAGCTTTATTTGTTGAAGTTTGTGTTTTTGCATAGTTAATTACTCACATCTTTCAAGCCAAACATCATAAGTATCATCTTGTAACGGGTTTTGTCCTGGTTCGTTACGATTCATCCACCCACTAAAAATGCGACCATCTGTTTTTGTATATATTTCAAAAAAACCAAAATAGTTTTCTGCGTCAAAAGGGTCACTTTGTTTGCAACTTCTAACCCGTATAGTTAAACCATCGTGTTGAAAAGCTTGTCCAACCCCTACAGAAGCCAGTTGTGTTTTCCCCGCTGCTTTGTTCATAATACGAATAACAGCATTAGATTTATCAATATATGCAAAAGCAGGGCAAGATGATAATAAAAACAGGGGCGTTATAAACAAACACAATTTTTTTGTAATGCTCATTTATCTCACCCCCTGTTTTAAATTTTTAATTATTTGTTTTCTGATTTATTGGTATTAGCAGATAAATCTTCGACAATTCTAGCCTTCTTGCCAGACAATGCACGCAAGAAGAACAATTTTGAACGACGCACCTTACCAACACGAACCTTTTCAATTTTTTCCACAGCAGGTGTGTACAATGGGAATTTGCGTTCAACACCTACACCATAAGATTCACGACGCACAGTAAACGAAGCGTTATTGCCTGTACCACCATCGCGCGCAATAACAACACCTTCGAAAACCTGGATACGGAATTTATCCCCATCTTTGATTTTTACATGAACTTTTACAGTGTCTCCAGCTTTAAAATCTGGAATTTTTTTATCGCCTTTCAATTTAGCGATTTGTTCTTGTTCTATTTTTTTAATTATACTCATTTTTTATTTTCCTTTATTAAATCCGGACGACGAATTTTTGTTATTTCGTCCGATTGTTGTTTCCGCCACCGTTCGATATTGCCATGGTGACCGGACAGCAGGACTTCTGGGACATGTCGTCCACGCCATACTGACGGACGGGTGTATAATGGCCATTCAAGCCCGCCGATTTCAAAACTTTCGTTTTGGGTTGATTCCAACCCGCCACCCAATACATTATCTAACAGACGAACCGCGCTGTCAACAAAAACTTGTGCAGCCAATTCGCCCCCAGACAAAACATAATCACCAACAGAGATTTCTTCAATATCATATTCGTCGATTATCCGTTGGTCAATACCTTCATATCGACCGCAAAGCAGGGTAAAAGTATCGTTTTTTATGTATTCGTGGACTAATTCTTGTGTTAATGTCTTTCCGCGCGGTGAAAAGAATATGATTTTACCCTTGTTTTTTATGGAATCTATCGCATTTCCTAAAACATCAGGTCTCATAACCATACCTGCGCCACCACCAAATTGTTCGTCATCAACACTGCCATAATTATTAATAGCAAAATCACGAATATTTATAACATCCATTGACCATATTTTTTTATCCAAAGCACGTCCAACAACCCCGCCTGACAAGGTCCCTGGAAACATTTCTGGAAAAACAGTCAATATATTAAAATGCATGTTATCTTGTGTGTGTTTTTGCTTGTTCATTAATTTGTAAGTTGCAACGATTATAAATCAAGCGAATATTCACCAATTCGCGAGCAATCTTTAATGTGTCATTTGTATGTGGTATAAGGCTTATGCCGTTCAAAGAAATATGAAACACATCTTTGTGTTCTTGTAAATATTTCTGTATACATATTAAAAATCCTTATTTTACTGTTATGCTTTTGTTTGCCACATCGACAAACGCCCCCACAAAAGACACCATTTCGCCGTTATCTAATTCAATAATATCTCCCCCGCCATAATTTTGAAAACCATCAACGACACCAATTTTTTTATTATCACGAATAACATCAAATCCAATTAAATCAGTTTGATAATATTCGTTATCTTTTAATTTTGGTAAATCATCGCGTAAAACAAAAAGTTCTGTTCCACGCAAAGATTCGACTGCATTTCTGTCATCAATACCATCAATTTTTGCGATAATCATGTTTTGTTTTAAAACACGAACAAAATGAAAATTTTCACTTTCGCATTTGTCGCATAAAACACGAAAGCCTTTAAAATCATCTGGTTTTGCAGCAAAAGATTGCACCCGAAATTCACCACGAATTCCCTGGGGTGCAACGATTTTGCCAACCAAGATTTTGCGATTATCGCGCATTTTGTTGCTGCTTTTTCTGAAGTATTTTATGACAATATTCGCGATACCTTTTACATGTTTCTTCGCGTTCAATTTCATTTTTTAAAGGGCATATTGCGAACAGATTAGTTTTAAATGGAATAACTAATTCCGGATTACGAAAAGCAAAATTCTTTAATTCGCTAAAGTAAATTTCTTTTCTTACGCAATCGGCACCATCAAAAGGGCATTCAGTATCGTGTATCGTAGTCATAGCATTATTCCGCAGAGCTTTCTGTTGCAGGTGCTTCTTCTGCTGGTGTTTCAGCAGGTGCTTCAGCGGCAGCCTTTGAGGCAGCTTCAGCTGCGGCTTTTTCTTCTGCGATTTTAGCTAATTTATCAGCTTTGTCTTTTGCTTTTTGTTGTGTTTTTTCAGATGGTTGATTTTTCTTTGTTTGATTTGGAATTGGTTTAGCAGCAACCAAGCCAGCATTTACCAAGAATTTGTAAACACGATCTGATGGTTTAGCACCTTTTGCCATCCAGGCTTTTACTTTTTCAATATCCAAAATAACACGGTTTTTATCATCGCGTGCCAACATTGGATTGTATTTACCAATTGTTTCCAAAATTGCGCCAGAATTACGGGCATTTCTAGAATCTGTGACCACTACATGATAATAAGGGCGTTTTTTTGCACCATAACGCGCCAATCTGATAACTGTTGCCATATTTTATACTCCTTGGTTTTTTATAATCTTGTTAAACCCAAAAACCACACCAAAACCGCCATCAAGAGCGAAAACTCGCCGGTTGATGTTCCTTGTGCATACCGCACACAGGGGTTCAATAATAGCAATCTTTGGGATTTGCGGACCTATTATGTATCTAAAAACACAAAAAGTCAAATGATTATTATGTTTTTATCTGCCATGGCGTCTGCCAAAATGGTGTTTTCTGTGTTTGTGGCACCAACCGTCTTGTTTGCGCAAAGCAGGATTAAACTTTTTAACATTGCGTGTCTTTTGGCGAACTACTTTGTCAGAACAATTATCAAAACATATATTTACAACGATGTTTATTTGATATTGCGCGTGTGATTCTTCTGGGGGCGTGCTGCCTTTTATATTGTTGCACAATTTATGCGTTTCTTGTAAATTCGACAAATCACTTGTTCCGCCCAAAGATTTCGGTTGTATATGATCCCAAGTAAATTCTTTATGGGAACATTTAGTAGCAGAATTACGAACAGTTTGGCTGTTTATATATATTGGTTTACCACACAGTTTACACACCGGATAGTGTCCATAATCGCCCATAATAGCATACATTTGCTTTATCTGTTTGTGGTTAAACTGATACAACGGGTGATTTATTCCAGAGATATTTGTAAGTTTTTTCTTGATACTTTTACGCAAAACAGGCGGATAACACAAATTAACTTCCTTTTCCCCAGTTAATATTTGAAACAAAGCTTTTAAGTGTTCCCGGTCCATAGAATTAGTAAGAACAAAAATATCTTTTAATACTTGTTTTATTTCACTGTCTGTCATAATCTTTTTTACTCTCTTTACCATCTTACAAGATGCCGACCTCAGCTTTGCGCTAGCAAAGACGGGTGGTGCGGGCGAAGGGAATCGAACCCTCGTCTAAAGCTTGGGAAGCTTTCGTGCTGCCATTATACCACACCCGCAAACAGAACGATACTACAAGATTACTTTACAAAAGTCCAGAAGTTTATCTTTGATATTGTTCTTTGATTTTGGCGAACTTGTTTTCCATGCCACGCAAAACTTTGTTAGCGTGTTTTCCTTTTTCAAGATTCCTTATCATCCGATTTAACAAGAACCAATCTTCGCGCTTAAGCTCTGTGTTTTGTATAAAAAACATTATCTCTGCTAACAAATCTGACACAGTTTGTTCTTTTTTTGTCACAGGTGGGACATAATCATAATTTCTATGTCTGGTATCTTTCATTATCTGCCTCCACAAGTTAAAAGAGTTAATCTTTCATTGGTATTTGCAATAATTGGTCTGGATAAATTAAATCAGGATTCGTTATATTGTTTCTTTCCGCTATCATTGTGACCAATACGCCCCGACGCAAAAAGTTGCGTGCAATAATCCATAAACAATCACCACGACGAACTGTATAGAAAGTATTATCATCGCCCGTCATTTCAGGCATAACAAATTCATGTTCTACATTTGCTATTGTCGTTCCTTCGCCATCGTGCAGACGGATGTTTAATTTATATTTTTTACCACTTTCCAATTTTCCAATATCTGCACCCAAACCAAAATTTTTATAATCAGATACACGTGCAAAGCCCAAATATTTATCATCCAAAGAAAGCGATACACGCAATCTTGGCAAAGCACGACCTGTCACAACCATACGACCGCTGTCCAAATAATCTATCTTTGACACAACCAAATCGCCATCTGCTAATTCTGGTGCTTGCATAACTTTGCTGCCGTTTTTTGTCATTAACAAAGACACAGAATTTTTATATCCGCGTTCGGAAACATAAACAAATACGGAATCTTCTGATTTGATATTTTTATCTGCGTCTATTAATGAAATAACATAATTGCCTGGTTTTAATGCTTCGTTTGGTGCAAAGACAAATTCACCAGATTTGTTAGTGTGTTTTGTTGCAACTATTTTTTTGTTGATTAAAACAGAAATATTAGATTCCCGTGGATTGCGTCCCGCAATAATTATATTTCCTGATTTTTCAATTCTTACCAAATCAAAAGACGGTGTATTTGATTGTTTAACCACATGTTTAACAACAGGTTCAGGAACCGTTGGTGCGATAACTTTGACTGGCGCATTTATTTTGAATAACATGATAAACAAAGCCAACAAAATAACTATCAAAGCACACAATATCGGCAACCAATAAGATTTTAAAACAGAGTTGTTTTTTGTTTCTGTTTTTACAATGATTTCTTCTGGCTTTGATTTTTGTTCAGTATTTTCTGATTTGTTGAATCTTCTAATAAAATAACTTGTAAATCTGCGACGACGGTTTAACCAAGATTGTTGGCGATCGATAGCATCATCAATTAAATTATCTGTGGAACGTTTTGTTTTACCGATATTATTGTTTGTCATGTTGTTTCCCTTTATCCGTTTAAAAAAGTATTCCAAAAATTATTTATTTGTCAATCTTTTTATGGTATAATAAGCTCATAACAAAAACAAGGGATAGAAATTGGCAACTAAAAAAATAGGAATCATGACAACTGGGGGCGATTGTTCCGGTTTAAACACTGTTATTCAGCGCATTGTGGATGGCTGTATCACGCGCAAATGGTCTGTGATTGGGATTCAAGACGGAACGGATGGTTTATATGCTAATCCGGCAAAAACAATTAATTTAACAGACAAAACATTACAATTTGCTCAATCTCATCTGGCGGGCAGCCTTTTGGCAAATGGGAATGCTGGCAATACTAATTTCGAATCTTCTGCGCGGGCGGGGAAATTGACTGCTTTTAACAAAAGATTAAAAAAGTCTTTGCAAGATTTAAACTTGGATGTGCTTGTTTTAATTGGGGGCAATGGATCGTTATCCTTGGCACATCTTTATCGTGAAATTTATAGCGGATTGCAATTGATATGCATCCCAAAAACGATAGATATGGATGTTCCATTAACAGATAAAACAATCGGTTTTGACACCGCAGTTCAACAATTGGTTTCGTATTGTGACCAACTGCTGATGACAGCACACAGCCACCACCGTTGGTTTGTCGTTCAAACTATGGGACGCGATTGTGGCAATTTGGCACTAAATGCGGGGGTTGCAATTGGTGCAGACGCTGTTTTAATTCCAGAAATCAAATTTGATGTGAACAATTTAATCAAACACATAAAACAATCAAGACGCGATTATGGTATCATCATAGTATCCGAAGGAATTTCGATACGCGGACATTCTGGACGGGCGGCAGATATGATATCTCGTGAATTAACCAAGGCGGATATTCCAAATCGCACCGCGTTCCCCGAACATATTCAAAGGGCAGGTGACACAGTCGCAACAGACAGAATATTAGCAGCCGGTTTTGTTGACGCGGCATTTCATGCGATTGATTCAGGCGAAACATTTGTTATGACGGTGCTTCAAAATGGTGAATACAAGACAGTGTCTTTGGATAAATTCTTCAAAAGTGGCAAACAACAAAAAGACCCGCATATTATCGGCGCCATGACATCTAATTCTTATGTAGAACCAGACAATATACTGCTACATATTGCCACAGACGCAGGTATATATATTGGTGAAAGAAAGAAATAAAAAAACCGCCCAAACGGGCGGTGTATTTTTTACCGTTTTTTAAAATATCCTGGTCCCTTTGGTATAAATCTGCCATATGCTCTATATTCTGCTTTCTTTTCGCTAATACTATCTTTTATAAACTTTAAAGTTTTGTCTGATTTTACGAACTTTGATGATTTTTTTGTTTCTTTTCTATATTCTTTTTCAACAAATCTGTCTTTGATTTTTTCCAATGTCATGTATTCTTCAATAGTATATAACCCCGTTTGTTATTTCGTTTTTTCGTTTGTTTTTTCTCTTGCTTTTGCTTTCAATTTGTTCATCAAAGTATAAATAAATATAATAGTAAGCCCAGTAAGGAACAACACACATTTTGGTTCACGATAAAAATCACTTATATCTTTTTTCATGTTGTTTTTTAGCGAGTATTAGATTTTTTATAATAAGCTTGCTTAAAATCGTTTATTCTTTTTTCATTACTTAAATTCTTTAAAATCTTTTTTGTTCGCGATTCACCAATGTATTCAACATAATCACCAATTTTGCATGTTGATAATAAATCTTCGTATGCTTCATCATCATAATCATCAGAAACAGCATAAACACGACCATCTTCTGGGTTATAAATGCCAACGAAACAATAATGATGGTTGCGTATAATTTTAGTATAGCAACCTGTGTTAAATTTTTCTTGTTGATATTTCCACTTAATCTGTTCTACTAACCCGATTTTGCTCATAATTCATACCTTTTTATGGTGCAAAACATAACACAAAGCCGGCAAAAGTCAACAAAAAAACCGGGCAAACACCCGGTTTTCAAAGGAAGAAAGAGAAAAACATTATTTCTTTTCAGAAAAATCAGCATCCGTTGCGCCATTGTTGTCGCCAGACGCATC
Source organism: Alphaproteobacteria bacterium (assembly GCA_046881825.1). GTDB lineage: Bacteria > Pseudomonadota > Alphaproteobacteria > Rs-D84 > Rs-D84 > Enterousia. The sequence goes on from JBKSMS010000009.1 coordinate 50,432, forward strand.
AGATTTGTTTTCTTCTGCTTTTTGCGCTTCTTGGGCAGCTTTGTACACTGCTTCGCCCAATTTCATCGCTTTTTCGGTTAAAGCATCAGTTTTTGCCTTCAAAGATTCAACTGTCGCTTCTGCTTTTGCCAATTCATCGCTTAATTCTTTCTTAGCGTTTTCTATTGCTTCGCGTTCTTCGGCAGAAATCTTGTCACCATGTTCTTTCAAAGATTTTTCAATACTGAACACCGCGGTTTCTGCTGTATTTTTCGCTTCGGCTAATTCTTTCTTATTTTTATCAGCTTCGGCATTAGCAGCAGCTTCGTCAACCATGCGTTTAATTTCTTCTTCGCTTAATCCGCCATCAGATTTAATCGAAATCGCTTGTTCTTTACCTGTGCCTTTGTCTTTTGCAGACACATGGACTATACCATTGGCGTCGATATCAAAAGACACTTCGATTTGTGGCATACCACGTGGGGCAGGTGCGATACCTTCTAAATTAAATTGACCAAGCAATTTATTATCCGCAGCCATATCGCGTTCACCTTGGAATACACGAATTGTCACCGCAGATTGGTTGTCTTCGGCAGTAGAGAATATCTGTGATTTCTTGGTTGGAATTGTTGTGTTTCTGTCAATCAATCTTGTGAATACACCACCCAATGTTTCAATTCCCAAAGACAATGGTGTCACATCCAACAACAAAACATCTTTGACTTCGCCTTTCAGGACACCGCCCTGGATAGCTGCACCCAATGCAACCACTTCATCAGGATTTACACCCTTATGCGGTTCTTTACCAAAGAATTCTTTCACAGTTTCTACAACCTTTGGCATACGAGTTTGACCACCGACCAAAATAACTTCGTTGATTTGAGATGTTGTTAAACCCGCATCTTTCAAAGCCTTTTTACATGGTTCAATAGTCTTTTTAATCAAATCGTCGACCAAAGATTCAAGTTTAGCGCGAGTCAAAGTGGTATTAAAATGCTTTGGCCCTGTTGCATCCGCTGTCAAATAAGGTAAATTGATTTCTGTTGAAGTCTTTGAAGACAATTCAATTTTTGCCTTTTCTGCAGCTTCTTTTAATCTTTGCAAGGCCAATTTATCACCAGACAAATCAATACCTGTTTGTGCTTTGAATTCTTCAATCAAATATTTCAAAACACGCGCATCGAAATCGGAACCGCCCAATGCGGTATCTCCATTAGTAGATTTAACTTCGAATACACCATCAACGATTTCCAAAATAGAAACATCAAATGTTCCACCACCCAAATCATACACAGCAATCGTTCCATCTTTGTCTTTGTCCAGACCATAAGCCAAAGCCGCAGCGGTTGGTTCATTAACAATACGCAATACATTCAATCCCGCAATGCGCCCAGCATCTTTTGTAGCCTGACGTTGAGAATCATTGAAATAAGCCGGCACAGTAATAACTGCATCTGTTATTTTTTCGCCCAAATAGCTTTCTGCATCTTTCTTTAATTTTGATAAGATCATAGCAGAAATTTGAGAAGGTGCATATTTTTTACCTTCGATTTCAACCCACGCATCACCATTGTCACCAGCCACAATTTTATAAGGAACGCGTTTTTGAATTTCCTTAACAGCTTCGCTGTCATAGCGCAATCCCATCAATCTTTTAATTTCATAAATAGTATTTTCTGGATTGGTCACTGCCTGATTCTTGGCAGTAATACCCACAAGATGTTCCCCACCAGCAGTAAATGCAACGACAGATGGTGTTGTGCGTTGTCCTTCGCTGTTTTCGATGATTTTTGGATTGCTTCCGTCCATGAAAGCCATAGCGGAATTAGTTGTTCCCAAATCGATACCTAATACTTTTGCCATAATTTAACTCCTTAAAGTTTTTGCATAACCAAGATATAGTTATAAACGATATTGTTTCAAGGGGAAAATTGAAAAATATTTTTGGTATATATTCACACAAAAAACCGCCCGTTTGGGCGGTTAATTTTATGTATAACACAATGTTATTTCTTTGCCGGGGCAGCAGCTGCAGCAGCTTGTTGTTTTGCATCTGCTTCTTCTGGCATTTTACCACCAATTGTAGCAAAAGCCAAATCTGCCATACGCAAGCCCAAAGTAATACCTTTTGGCAAAACCAAATCAGACCCATGAATTGTATCGCCAATCGTCACATCTGCCAAATCAATAGTGATTTTTTCTGGCATATCAGAAACCAGACCAACCAAAGCCACCTTACGAACAGCAAAATTCAAAACACCGCCCAATTTAATACCTTTGGAAATATCGGCATTAATAACCTCAACAGGCACAACGACATGCACTGGTTTTTTAACATCGATTCTTTTGAAATCGACATGAACAACCTTGTCCGACACCGGATGATATTGAATATCCATCAACATAGCATCTTCTTTGTTGCTGCCAACCATAATTTCAAACAATTTTGTTCGCAAAGATGGTTTACCCAACAACACATTAAAATCGTGTCCGTTTAATTCAATGGACACAGGTTCTTTCTTTTCGCCATAGATAACAGCAGGGATATTTGCATTCTTGCGAACTGCACGTGCGGCCCCCTTGCCAGCAACTTTGCGAATTTCAGCATTTAATTTAATAGCCATTTTTAATTCCTTTTATATTTATTTTTACAATACACGACCTCCAAGGGTGTCGTGCGGGGCATATTATTTATCAAAAAACGCAAAAAATCAAGTTTTTTATATTATTTTTTCACTAATATCAAAAATCTAGCGCGCCCATAAGTTTTGTCTTTTAAAACTTCCCAGTTTGTGTCGATCTTAGGGTCTGGTTGATTTGATTCAAATTCCCAAATCAAAATCGCGCCAGATTTGGCTATTTTTCCGACTTTTTTAACAAACAATAGTCCCAATCCAAAGTCGGCATAGGGCGGGTCAACAAAAAACAAATCTGTCATTCCGCCAAAACGCGGCACAGCAGATATTGCATCTGTTTTTTCCAGTGTTGCGCGTTCGTTCATTGACAAAAGATTCTTTTTAACCGTATCAATAACGACATCTGTAAAAACAACCATAGGCTGGTTAAACCTGGACAAACATTCCAACCCAAAAGCCCCAGAACCTGCAAACGCATCCCAAACAGCTATGGGGACAGTTGTATCAATTATTCCGTTTAACATATTGAACAGCGCGCCACGTGCCATATTTTGTGTTGGTCGCGCGTCATTTGGCAAAAACAACTTCTTACCACGATATTTTCCAGAAATAATTTGCAAATTCGATTTCATGGTATAAACTTTACATTATGAATTTTATGAATCAAGCATTTATTTTAGCAAAAAAAGCCAAAAATCATGACGATGTTCCAATCGGCGCAGTAATTGTTCGCAATACTAAAATCATAGCCCGTGGCGAAAACCGTGTCCAAAAATCTAAAAACCCGACATTACACGCAGAAATAGTAGCAATTAACAAAGCTTGTAAAAAATTAAATGCCAAGTTTTTGGATGATTGTGATTTATATGTGACTCTGGAACCATGCGCCATGTGTGCTACTGCGATTTCTTTTGCACGAATCAAAAACATCTATTTTGCAGCAACAGACGAAAAGGGCGGGGGAATAACCGCAAATGCGCGTATATTTGAAAACGACAAACATTTATGGAAACCGAACGTGATTCAAATGCCGGAATACGCAGAACAATCTGCAAAAATGCTGCGCGATTTTTTTAAACAACAACGACAAAACAAAAAGGAAATAAAATGGTAATAAAATCTGTAATGATACTTGAACCGCTTTTTGCAGAATATTATACAATTTCATTAAACCAATTTGATGAAGAACCTTATAAGAAAACCGGATATTCCAAAGTAAAAAATGTGAAAGAATTTAAACCCGCCAAAGGCGATACTTTTGAAGTAAAATATACCCCGGATGGTATGATTTGGACAAAACTTGCCAATTACAAAGAACATAATTTTGAACATGCTGTTGTTTTGGGGGTCAAGGGTTTACAATTGTGGGTATACGGTAATAAAATAGGCAGAAAATTAATCAATGACAATTTAACCATAAACAACAATCCAGTATCACCAAAAATTTACGAACACAAACGCGGTGATGAATTGTTGCTTGAAATAGATAAAACAATTCGTATTATTCACAACATAACAGTCGAAAAGCTGGCATACAACGAAAGACAAAACTGGCCACACACCAGATAAAAAAATCCCGTTTTTACGGGATTTTTTTTATCAAAGATTTTCCAGTCATTTCTTTTGGCTTTTTGATTTTTAATAATTTCAATATAGTTGGCGCAACATCACGCAAACCACCATTATGGGCTTTATATTTACCGTTTGAAACCATTATAAAACGCACAGGGTTTGTAGTGTGCGAAGTCAATGGAACATTATGTTTGTTGTCCCACATTTGTTCTGCATTGCCATGATCCGCAGCTATTAAAACAGCGCCGTTTAATTTTAATACCGCTGGAACAATTTTCTTTAATTGATTATCCAGACATTTCATAGCTTTTATAGTAGCCTTTTCGTTCCCAGTATGTCCAACCATGTCGCCGTTTGCAAAATTCAAAACAACAACATCAAACTTGGAAAGCCTTTTCAAAAGCGCAGTTGTAATTTCTTTGGCTGCCATTTCGGGTTTCTTGTCAAATGTTTCAACAGCAGGCGACGGGATTAAAACTTTCTCTTCATCAACATAATTCATGTTTCGCTCTGCATCAAAGAAATAAGTCACATGATTATATTTTTCAGTTTCAGCAATACGCAGTTGGCTTTTGCCATTTTTTGCCAGCACATCCCCCAAAGTATTTTCTATTTTTTCATCAGACAAAATTGCGGGGCAAACATCGTTCAATCCTTCGCCATATTGGGAAAAACACAACATATGACATTTTGTTTCGATAATTTTACGCAAAATTTGACGCGCCCGATCACCACGATAATTACAGAACAAAAATCCATCGCGCGGTGTTATTTTTTGAGATTTTATAATTATTGGTTTAATAAATTCATCTGTTTCGCCACGCGCATACGCATCAGCCAAAGCCACATCTATATTCTTTGCACGATATTTAGATTTACCTTTGGCTATTGCATCAAAGGCCAACTGTGTTCTGTCCATGTTTTTGTTTCTGTCCATTGTATAATAACGACCAGACAAAGTCCCAAAAAACACAAGTCCCTTATTAAATTCTTTTGCCAAATCCGTTCTTAATAAATCAATATATTTTTGTGCAGATTGGGGTGGGGTATCACGACCATCGGACACGAAATGAATACACACACGCAACCCATGTTTTAAAACATATTTAATTGCTAAAACAGTATCAGCAATATTCGCATGAACACGCCCATCAGACATTAAACCAACAACATTAACGATTCCACCATCTTGTTTAACCAATTTAATAAAATTATTTAATGGCTTGTTTTTGTGAAAATTCATTGTTTCAAATCTGCGCAAGAATTGATTTACTATACGACCAGCACCAATCGTTATATGTCCAACCTCTGAATTGCCCATCAAACCATCAGGCAACCCCACAGCTGCACCACTTGTTTTTAATTTTGAATTAGGATATTTATTTAATAAATCGCTGAAATAGGGCATTTTTGCCAACAATACAGCATTATGTTCATGCTGTGAATTTATACCAACACCATCCAAAATACATAAAACTATAGGTTTCATAAAACACTTCCTTTCGCAGAGAACATATTATCATATATGTTTTTTGATTGCAAAACAAAAAGAAAAATTGTATATATAGAAAAAGAAGGAACATTTTCTTATATTGGGAGATTAAACAATGACACGCAAACCAGGTCTTATAAATGAAATAGACAAACATATCGCACAACGTCTGCAATTGCGTCGGGTTATGTTGGGGATGTCGCAATCTGATTTGGCAAAAAAATGTGGCTTAAGCTTTCAGCAGATTCAAAAATACGAAACGGCCAGCAACCGTGTTCCTGCGGCCCGCTTATTTGATTTAAGCCAGGCTTTGGAAACCCCTGTGGCCTTTTTCTTTTCTGGATTACCCGGAAATTTGCCTGCTGAAACCAAGGCAACCCGTTCTATGCGTGTTTCTGAACAAAAAGAAGAAGACCCGCTGGCAAAGACAGAATCTTTACGATTAATAAATCTTTATTGGGATTTGCCTTTGGATTCCCAACGCGATATGATTATGAAGATGCTAAAATCATTAAACGGAAAGTAATTAAAATATTTAAATAGAAAACGGGGCGAACGCCCCGTTTTTTTGCAATGTTTTAAGGCGTGAGAACATCAAATATATCTGTAATAGTACATTGTTCATTGACAGACGACCAAGCACCACCAAGATTATGTTCGCAAAGATACTGATTCCCTTGCGTTGTCAAGATACAGTCAATTCCATTCCAGCTTGCGTTCTGACTGCCCAAAGCAACACACTGTTGTTGACGCGTGCCACCAATACACCAACCTATTTGATGCGAATTTAAACTGTTCACATTGGTTTGACTGTTAATGGTTATACCATAATAAGTCAAATAGAAATCTGCATTTAACAAATCACTTGATGCTGGCACGCTTGTGGTCCAAATACCGTCAAATTCATCACAACCAGCGGTGAACACGATATCCAAGTCCCTGTAAATATCTTGTATTACCTGGTTCATGATTGTTGTATTATACGCATCGGCACTTGTTGACAAAGTATTAGCATCATCATCGTTAACCATCGTAGCAGGGCAGAATGTCTTTCTGCGCGCTTCCATAGAAGCCCATAATTCTTCACGACTCATAGAAGCACAGCCCGCAGGATACACAACCGTATCATCATCACCCACCTGTGGATCGCATAATTGATGAGCATACTTAGTCAGCGCTATTTCACATCCTTCGGCAACCTTTACCGCATCAACTGTATCAACAAATGCCAACAAAGACTGCAGACCACATTTCTTACCTGACGCATTTGTTAATTTTTTCGTTTTATCATCAAATTTACAACCATCCTGGTCACCATAAAGTGCCGCACAAGCCAAAACTTTATCATAACACGTGCCACGCGCCGCCACTGTAACCATAGCACCCGTAGATTGCATATCCGTCGTATCCATATCATACAAGCTTTCAGATTTTTCATCATAACATTCTTTGATTGTTTCTACACAAGAATCTTTGATTTTTTGAATTCTGTCATCTTGAGCCTGTGCCATTTGAATCAACGCAGAACGTTTAAATTCCTGCCAAACAACATTTGATATATCACGACAAGAGTCTAATGCAGTTTCTGCGAATTTCTTTGTATTTTTATCAAGCCATTTATCATATTCAGAATTAGCCTTTAATACATCTGCACTGCCGTCCAAAACTATCAAAGAATTCAACCCAAATAATTCTTTGGAATAAATCGCTTCACCAGTATCATAGCTAATATATTTGCCAGTATAATCCATGCATCTTTCATAATTTTCACCGCACGCCAATGGATTACGCATAGCAGTTTCTACCTTGCCCAAACATTCAAGAACATCAGCAGAATTATGTGCACGATATTCATCTAATCTGGCATCACGCAAATATTTTTGCGCAGTTCTTACTGTTTCTTCAACCGCAGCACGCTTTGCATTAATATTCTTTTCAATCACATTACAATCTTGAGAAATCATGATAGAATAAGAACTGCGTGCCAGATTAAATACAGCATCACTGCCACAAGCATCTTTAACAATTTCCACACACTGCTTGTTGACTTTGTTATACAAAGCCTTGCCTTCCAGGTCAGCAATATTGGTTGCGGAATCACCACCAAATATAGATGAAGATTCACCCCAAATATCACCTTCATCAAATTCAAAATCCGAAAAATCAAGAACCCCCAAAGAATTCAAATTAGTGTTCGTCTTTACTGTCGATTTACCAGACAAAATATTACTGATATTGTTTAACAGTTTTTGCGAAGCACTGGTATCTTTTTTTATTACCTTTTCGCCTTCGCTTGCCATATACATAGCGGTCACTTCTGCGGCAGTTTTATCAACAGCATCCAAATTTTCGTTTTGAAAATCAGCCAACATTCCTAACGCGGCATCTAAATTTTCCGAAGTTTCACGATATCTGGTAAATTTATCACTGCAATAACATCTTCTGTATGTATCATTAGCATTTGCACAAAATTGGTCCATACATGTCGCATAAGCATCACGACAAGAAGCAAATCCGCCACCAATCTTTGATACATCATTAAAAACAGCCGTTGCGCGCGCAGTTTGGACACGCGAACCACTTTTCGCAGTTTGCTTTTCGGGCACAACCGCAGACCGCGTATTGCGTGCAGCATTAGGTGTGCCACCCGCCGTTGCGGACCGCGCAGAACGCGACTTAATACTTGACGCGTTTACCGCCGAACGAGTTTGACGACCGTCTTTCGCCACGGATCTTGAAATCACAGAAGTTGCTGAATTATCAGGCGCCTGATTGGTACGAACACCCCCTGTGCGAGGATTAACCCTTTGAGCACCCAAAGCCACCGCTGGTATTGCCAACGCAATAACAGACATTTTAAAAATATTTTTTACAATCCCTGCCACTTTTTGTCTCCTCGCTTTTTATTTTATCACTTTTTGCCCCACCAATGCAAGACTTTATTCAATACAACAGTTGACTTTTTCTTTTACCCATTGCCCCAGTCTTTTAACCCCAGAAATCTTTTCTTCTTTTTTTGCTGGTTTTACAGATTTTTTTTCGGTTTTAGAATCTAAACATGCCTCATTAGCACCATCATAAAAAGCCGGCACAGATTCTTTAACCCCGCCCAAATCAATAAGGTGCATATTCAACCCCCAAAACAAAGAATATAATTCATATGCTTTTTCAAACATTTCATAGGCTTCTTTTTTCTTGCCAGCACCAATAGCCTTGGTTCCAACTTCGTAAATACGCATAGATGCAGCCAACAAATGTTTAGAAATACACCAGACTTCACCATCTTCACCACTAGATTTTTTAACAATGCGTTCCATTAATTCTTTGCGCATACTGCGAACGGTGTTTATCAAATCATAAAAGCCAACCTTGCCAGTTTTTGCGCCACTGAAAAAGAAGTGTTCTTCCAGCGAAACCAGATTCATCAACGCAATCGATAAATCTTGATCAGACGATAAATCCAATGGATTAGCCTTTTTTGCGGCATCCAATTTTTCAATCATTTCTTCCATAGATAATTTTTTGCTTGCTTTTTTCATGAATATCCTCCGTCAGTTTTAACACAAAACAATTCCGTATTGTGGCAACAATTTTATTATCGCCCAGAACACACCTGTCATTAACAACAAGCCCGCAAAAGGCATAACCACTTTTTGAAAAGGAAACATTGCGTGTCCACCATTATTTCTTTTGATGCGGGCATACCACAATTCCATCAAAATAAATGTTGTCGCACCAACCAACACCCCCAACAAGAACTGATCCATATGCCACATGCAATTTTCCCACCACTTTACAATCGGGTTATCAGTTGGAAAGAAATAAACCCCCGCCAACAAAGCAATATAAACAAACGCGTTTAACAAATACCAGAAAGGGTTTTTAATATTATGTCTGTGCATATAGCCCGCGGTCCAACCAATCAAAGATACCGTCAAACCACCAGCCCAAATACCGGTCAACACATCTTTGACACCCAAGACGCGCATGCTTTCCAATCCCGCGCCAATCGCAATAGTGCATACGGGACATACGGCCTCTGCCATTGATGTAAAAAGTATCAAACCACAAAAAATACACAATAAATATGTTGATAAATGTTTTTTCATTTTCCTTTCCTTATAATTTTTCTGACTTATTTTATCAAAAACCGACAAATCAAGTCAACAAGATATTTATACTTTTTTCCACCCCGCGCATATGTGCAGACCGCGCCCGCGGATTTTCGGTCAACTCCTTATCAGACGGCAACACTGTTCGCAACAATTTATATTCAGCTGGTTCTATTGTTGGCAAATGCGGATCACCAAGGTTTTCTGTCCATTTGCGAAAAGTATTTTTAACAATTCTGTCTTCCAACGAATGAAAAGTAACACAAACACACCGCCCACCATCGCGTAATAAACAGCGTACACTTTCCAAAGCAGATTTGATTTCGCCCATTTCATCATTTACCGCAATACGCAATGCCTGAAACACAGGGGCAACATCACTTTGTTTTTTTACCAAATCGCGCAATTCAAAAGTTGTGCGTGGTAATTCTTTTTTTAATATTTTTGCCAACATATGAGATTTTTTTATATCACCATATTCATACAATATATCAGCCAATTCAGAATCAGACAGCTTTTCTATTAAATCTGCCGCAGTAGTTTTACAACGAACATCCATCCGCATATCAAGTGGCGCATCAAAACGAAAAGAAAAACCACGTGCCCCGTTGTCAATCTGCATTGAAGAAATCCCCAAATCAAAAACAACATCATCAAAATCGTTTGGATTTAAATTGCTTATTTCAGAAAACGGTGCATTAATAAAACGAAATCTGTCACCGTATTCTTTTTGTATTTCAATTACATCCGATAAAACACTTGTGTCTCTGTCAAAAGCAATTACATTTGCCCCAGCTTTTAAGAAAGCACGTGTATATCCACCTGCACCAAAAGTACAATCAACAATCGTGCGTCCACGAACATCGCCAAGTGCATTTTGAACAGCATCTAAAAGAACAGGTATATGCTTCATTATTCTATATCAACCTTTATCCCCAGTGCACTTAAATCTTTAGCCGTAGTTGCCCCCAATTCTACGGAATTTTTCAAAGCCAAAGACACACTTTTATTATCTGAATATAAATTCAAAATAACTTTCGTGTTCCCGGATGGCAACCCAGCAATAACTTTCTTTACATTTTCTAGAACAGATTTATCCCGAATATCCAATGTCATTGTTTTAGCAATTTTCGCAACCCATTGTGCCAATGGTATAATAGAATCCATAAACACAGAAACCCGGTCATCACGCACAGAAGTTTTTCCAGAAATAACAACGGCAGTTTCACTGTTTAATATTTGTGATAATTCTATTGAAGATTCTCCAAAAGCCACACATTCAATATTACCAAAACTGTCCGAAGCGTTTACAGTCAACATATCCTTTCCAGTTTTTGTTCTGCGTCTTGAAAAAGAATTCACATTAACCGCAACTTGAACAGGCTTTCTATCAGCCATATCATTCAATGTTTGACTGGTGGTCAATTTTGCACGCGCAATCAAATGTTTATATTGGTCCAACGGATGCGCAGAAATATAAAATCCCAACGCAGACAATTCATTTTCTAATTTTTGTGAAAAAGTCCAAGGCTTTGTTTTTGGCAAATCTTTCAACAATCTATCTTCGCTGATATCGTCTTCGGTGGTATCAGCAAACAAAGACAAAGAATTTGCGTTTTCTCGCGATTTAGATGCATATGCCAATATTGCATCAGCATTCATAAAGATTAATGCACGATTTTTTTCTAAAGAATCTAAAACACCGACCTTAGCAAAAGCTTCCAATATTCTTTTGTTGATTATGGGCGCACAACGTTTTGCAAAATCAGTCAAGTTTTTAAATTTTCCGTGTGCTTCACGTTCAGCAACTATCGCATCTGTTGCCGCTGTCCCGACCCCCTTAATCGCAGCCAAAGCATAAATAATTTTGCCGTTTTTCACAGTAAACAAAGATTCACTTTCATTTATATCTGGCGCAACAATTTGAATATTAAAATTAGTTTTAGCATCATCAACAAATATAGCCAACTGATCTGTATCGTTCATATTGCTTGACATAGAAGCCGCTAAAAATTCGGCCGGGAAATGCGCTTTTAAATATGCACATTGATTTGCCACGATAGAATAGGCGATAGCATGTGATTTATTAAATGCATATTTTGCGAACTCTTTAAATTTTTCCCACAAATCTTTTGCTGTTTTTTCATCCAAAGTATCTTCTTTCTTACATCCTTCCAAAAACTTCTTTTCAAGTTCAGCCAACAATTCAATTTTCTTTTTACCCATAGCTTTTCGCACTGTATCAGATTCCCCACGGGTAAATCCCGCCAACACACGCGTTAATTGCATAACTTGTTCTTGATACACAATAATTCCATAGGTTTCTTTTAACACAGGTTCAGCCCTCGGATGAACATATTCCACGGGTTCTTCACCATGCATACGCGCAATAAACTGTGGAATAAAAGCGATAGGACCCGGACGGTTTAATGCGTTTAACGCTGATATTTCCAAAAAGCTCGTTGGGTGCATTTTTTTCAAAGTCTGTTGAACAAATTGAGCATCGAATTGGAAAATGCCTTCTGTGGTTCCCGCCTGCCAAAGCTTAAGAGTTTTTTCATCATCCGTTGGAATCTGGTCTAAATCAATATTTATTCCATGCGTCTGTTGAATCAACTTGGTTGTATATTTCAACACAACCAAAGTCTCTAAGCCTAAAAAGTCAAACTTAATTAACCCAGCACTTTCCAAATAATGCCCATCGAATTGACAAGATGGTAATTGATTCGCAGGGTCACGATAAACCGGCGCAATTTGTGTAGTAGGGCGATCGCCAATAACAACACCACACGCATGCTGACCCAAATTTCTAATTGATCCTTCTAAATCTTCAGCCACACAAACTACTTTTGCCATATCTGGGTCATTATCTAAAACATCACGAATTTCTTGCGAAGATTCCAAAGCTTCCTTTAATGTTTTCGCATCTGCTGGTATCAACTTAGACAATCTATCTGATTTAGAATAAGGTATCCCATACACACGCCCAATATCACGCACAGCACCACGCGCCTGTAAACTGCCAAAAGTTATTATGCGACAAACGGAATCTCGACCGTATTTTTTACCAACATAATCAAGTACGCGTTCAATACCCGTTGGTTCAAAATCAATATCAAAATCAGGCATAGAAATACGATCCGGATTCAAAAATCTTTCAAACAACAAACCATATTTTAATGGATTAACATGCGTTATTCCCAATGCCCATGCGACAATAGAACCCGCACCGGAACCGCGTCCTGGTCCAGTTAAAATATCATTTTTACGACACCAATTTATATAGTCAGCAACTATAAGAAAATATCCTGGGAATCCCATACCAATAATAACACCTAATTCATATTCTGCCTGTTCAAAATAGGGCGCAGTATCTGTAATTTTGTGTTCTTGTAATCTTGCCTTTAATCCACTTATCGTTGCATCGCGCAACATTTGACATTCTGTTTTCAAATCAGCCCCAAATCGCGGCAACAAAGGTTTTTCATGAACATTTACAAAAAAAGCACAACGTTTTGCAATATTCACAGTGTTTTCAATTGCTTCTGGCAAATCAGAAAACAATTCCACCATTTCATCAACAGACTTAAAATATTGTTCTACAGATTTTCGTGGTCTGTCCGGGTCTATGACTTTTGTCTGTCCCAAAACGCAACCCAACGCATCCAAAGCTTCATATCCATCTGGTGTTGCAAAACAAACATCATTTGTTGCAACAATAGGAATATTCAAATCACGTGCAATTTGTAAAAAAACTGGTTCTGTTTTTATTTCTGCATCCAATCCGTGTCGTTGAATTTCTATATAAAAATTATCACCAAATATGTCCAAGAATTGTTGAGCCAAATTAAATGCAGTATTATTTTGATTATTCAAAACAGCCATACCTATTGGTCCAGCATGCGCCCCAGATAAACAAATTAAATCATCGCTGTATTTTTTTAATTCTGCCATAGTTATGTATGGTCCCAGATGATGATTAGAATTGCGCATATACATAACACGACTAAGTTCACAAAGATTCAAATAACCTTTGTGATGTTTTGCCAATAATACAATTTTGGACAACGAAGATTGTCGTAATATTTTTGGATCAGCACTGTGATGATTCAAAGATATTTCAACACCAATAATAGGCTGTAATTTATTAGACGGCATAACATCTGAAAATTCTGCACATCCAGACATCATATTTGTATCTGTCAAAGCACATGCAAACATATTATTGTCACGACAAAATTCTGGAATACCTTTTAATACACCCAATTTTTTATTACTGCCCACCGGGATAGTACTTGCACCCACAGACACTTTTGAATGAACACGAAGATGCACAAAATCTGGCATATTATGCTTTTCCTTCCTTTTTTGTGTTGCCGTTTTAATTCAATTTTCCATGACAGTGTTTATATTTCAACCCGGAACCACACGGACACAACGCATTACGACTTATGTTCATGTTGCCCATATTATTACCAGCGGTATTTTGATTAAGCTCGGAATCGTGCTGTGCATGTTGTTGTGCAGTTGCATCAACATTTTCACGCGTTAATTCCATGCGACAAATGTATGCAACAGACATTGTTTTGAAATTTTGAATCGTATTTTTAAACAATTCCAAAGATTCACTTTTGTATTCATACAAAGGATTCTTTTGAGCATATCCACGCAAACCAATTGCACCTTGTAAATAATCCATTTGTTGTAAATGTCTTTTCCATACAGAATCAAGCGCGCCCAACATCATCTGTTTTTGTGCCATTTGCATTAATTCAACACCATATTTTTCTTTTTGTTGTTGATAACGACGCATAGCTAAATTAAACAATGTATTATACGCAGCGCGTTCGGATATGCTTTCGTCCGTTTTCCAATTATTAATATCCGTAATATCCAAAGCGAATATACGCATCATATTATCGTGAATGCCTTCTGTGTTCCATGCAGATGGATGTGCCTTTTCTGGTATATTTCTTTCACAAATCGATTCAACAACATCACCAACAAATTCTGTTATCAAAGGCTCTAAATTTTCAGAAGTCATCAATTCATCGCGTTGTTTATAAACGACTGTTCTTTGATCGTTCATAACATTATCGTATTTCAATAATTCTTTACGCGCTTCGAAATATCGTGCTTCTACACGCTTTTGTGCTTTTTCCAAAGCCTTGGTTATCCAAGGATGTGTAATTGCTTCACCCGGTTTTAATCCCAAAGTGGTCAACATGTTTTGTAATCTTGCCGCACCAAATATACGCATCAAATCATCATCCAAAGCCAAAAAGAACTTTGAATCCCCAGGATCCCCCTGACGACCAGACCGACCACGCAACTGATTATCTATACGACGAGATTCATGTCTTTCTGTCCCAATTACATAAAGACCACCAGCCTCCAGAACTATTTTCTTGTTTGCTTCGATTTTATCTATTATTTCTTTTTTCTTTTTTTCAAAATCAGGCGCTGTTTCATCTAATTCAGCAATTAAATCATCAGCATTTCCACCCAATTTAATATCAGTTCCACGCCCCGCCATATTTGTTGCAATTGTGACTGCCCCAGGCGCACCGGCCTGTGATACTATTTTTGCTTCGGATTCGTGATGTTTTGCATTTAACACCGCGGGCTTGATACCCAATTTTTTTTGGACTACCTTTGCCAGCTCTTCTGATTTTTCAATAGAAACGGTTCCAACCAGCACAGGCTGTTTGCGTTCCATACATTCAGAAATCTGCTTTATGATCGCTTCGTATTTTTCTTCTTTGTTTCTATATATTTCATCATGATGATCAATACGTGCCACAGGCTTATTAGTTGGGATAGACACGACACGCAATTTATATATTTCTTCAAATTCCGCAGCTTCGGTCATAGCTGTTCCAGTCATACCAGACAGAACAGGGTACATTCTGAATAAATTCTGATAAGAAATACTGGACACAGTTTGATTTTCAGGTTGAACAGCAACATGTTCTTTAGCTTCAATAGCCTGATGTAACCCCTTGCCAAAACGACGTCCAGTCATTACACGACCAGTGAATTCATCAACAATTAAAACTTCACCGCCTCGAACAACATAATTCACATTTTTTTCATACAAATGATGTGCCAGCAAAGACTGCTGTAAATGCATAACTATAACCGCATTTTCTGATGCGTATAAATTATCACCAGCCAAAATTCCTGCTTGTTTCAACAGTTCTGTCGCATGGTCCACACCAATTTCTGTCAAAGTCACATGTCTGTCTTTTTCATCGATTTTATAATCATCCGGATTTAATGCCGCAACTACAGAATCAACTTTGTTATACAAATCACTTGTGTCTTCCGCAGGTCCCGAAATAATAAGCGGTGTTCTTGCTTCGTCAATCAAAATACTATCTACTTCATCAACAATAGCAAAAAAGAACGGGCGCAAAACTTGTTGTTCTTTGGTGAATTTCATATTATCGCGCAAATAATCAAAACCCAATTCTGAATTAGTCACATAAGTGATATCACAATTATAAGCAGCGCGCCTGTCTTCGTCAGACATATCATGTTGAATAATACCAACGGTCATACCCAAAAATCTGTAAACTTGACCCATCCAACCCGCATCACGCGAAGCCAAATAATCATTAACGGTAATTAAATGTGCCCCTTTACCATACAAAGCCTTTAAATAAAGTGCCAGTGTAGCGACCAAGGTTTTACCTTCACCGGTTTTCATTTCTGAAATTTGACCGTTGTTTAAAACCATCCCACCAATTAATTGCACATCAAAATGACGCAAACCAATAGAACGTTTGCCAGCCTCACGCACAGCGGCAAAAACATCTGGTAAAATATCTTTTTCCTTTTCTCCTTTTGCCAACCGTTCGCGAAACACAGACGTCAAACCATGAATTTCATCATCTGACATAGCCGCATATTTTGGCTCTAATTTATTTATTGTTGAAACAGTTTTTTCATATGATTTTACAATTCTATCGTTTGCAGAACCCAATATTAACTTTAATACATTTTTCATTTTACTTTTCCTTACCGTTCTTTCCAGACTCGCCACCCTAAATCGTATAGTTTATAGCAATTTTTAAGCCCCCGGTCAAGCCACTTTATTCCATATAATGAATATTTTTAAAAAAACAAGATTAAAAAAGAAAAAGCCCGTAGAAACAGGCTTTTTATAACATTTTAATTTGCTAATTCTGGACAAGTAGATTTATCACAGACATTATAAACGTTACCGTCTGGGTGCACAATATGCATTTTCTTTTCAGAACCATAATGTATCTTCTTATCAGAATCCAAAGACAACATCATATAATATGGTTCTGCGTTTTTATCGCTTCTGCTAACTCGAACAGCAGGCGTTTGGCTCGTTGGGCGTTTTTCATACAAACACACCTTGTCATATTCGCCATCACCAATGTGCAACCAATGTTCATGTCCTGGTTCATTACACAGTGTTGTATCATCTTCACAAACCAAATTTCCGTACAACACTATATCTTCACCTTCCTCATCAATCGCCAGAGCAGGGGTATGAGTCACAGGTTCACCAGCAAAGTCTTCGTTGTCATACCATCCTCTAAATTCACAATTTGACCATGACACTTCTGGATATTCCACAGGTTCATCCCCAGGTCTATATGTATTTGGTCTCAGCTCATTCACATTTATTTCTTGTTCGTCATATATCACTCTGTTCTGTCCTGTGCCATTTCTATAAACACGATATTCTATATTGTATTCCAAATTAGAACAGTCTTTTACTGGTGTACACGTCACAGTCGTATTCGGCACTAAAACCTTTATATAATCATAATCTTCTTCTTCATCTTCCACATAAGGTCTGTAATCCAGTCGTGAACCAGTATAATCTCCACAATGCCATAACGAGAATTCACAGTTACCAATCTCACAATAGGTGCCTTCTGCAGTCAGAACATCCGCATCTTCCGGTTCTTTATGAGTTTCTGCCCAACCTGTTAAACAATTAAACTTTATCTTACCAGCTGGTTTCCATTTTGCATACAACATCACATCACAATTTGCGAACCCATCTTCATCCCATTGTGCCGATATCCTATCTGTCTGTTCAACAAGCACAGAGCTCGTTGGTGGATTTGTTCGCAAACTATTACCCGGCAAACTTGTCACTGCATTACCAGTTCCTTCTGAATTACCATACCAACCATCAAACACATAATAAGGTGCTTCCCCCTTATCATCATGCTCTGCCAACGGCACACCCGCATCGATCGTATCAACATCAAATTCATACAACGGTTCTCTTCTATCATTTGTATCCCATTGACCACCTTTAACAGTAAAATCATAACAAACATTATATATCTTCTTCTTACACACAGCATACAATGTCAAACCTTCGTCTTTTGTCCAAGAATCATATGTTCCAACAGAATAATTAACACCATCTTCTGTTACATTATCTTCATCATCTGTCCAGCCAACAAATTCATATCCAACAGGTACAATCAGGTTATTTATATCTGTAATGTTCTTGATTTCATACCCAGCACCATATTGCAAAGCATTTGCAAATTCTTTATATGTTCCACTACAGCTCCCAGCTTCATATTTAATGTTATATCTGTGTGGTTCCCACTGCATTGTACAGGTTGTATCTTGCCGTATATCTTTGAAGGAATCACCAGGGATAAGTTCCTCCGTCTTATACCCGCCATTACAAGCCCACAAAGTAGGTGAATACCCAAACCTTACACAAGCATCCTGCTCGTTCAATTGGTTATCCGAAGTAATTACATCTGCATCATAATGATAAGCTGTGTTATCTTCTGGTGTCCGACAGCCCGTAGTATCGCTATTGTCGCACGAAGTGCCACTGTCACAATTATACAACACATGATATTCATCCTCTATCCATTGTGCTGTACATCTTGCATCCGCCGCCAACATTTCAAAACGATTTGTATTTTGACTTATTGGCAATTCAGTATGATTATCATCATCTGCAACACAATTCCATTTATCAAAATGATAACCTATCTTTTTGCAAGTATTTGCTTCGTTCAGCGGAACAGGGACCGTATCAGTAATATGATATATAGTATCATCTTCTGGTGTCCGACAACCTGTCTCATCATTATCGTTGCAAGAATTATAAGAATCATAAGGATTACCTATAGTATCACAATCATAGGTGACACGATAATCTTCTTCCACACACTCCGCGAACAAATCTAAAGTGCTGGTTCTATTCCAAGGTTCAAATGTATAACCGTCTGGATAATCTGGTTCCATCAAAGTCGTTAAGCTCTTCCAACCTATGAATTTATATCCAACCGGCACATAAATACTACGTTCGACTGCGTTATTTGTACCAGTTGTCCATTCGATTGGCAAAGGCAACAATGTATAGTTCGAATCATATTCAACTTTATCATTGAATATAGCCCCTTGTTCACCACCACAAGTATTGTTTCTATATCTCACATTATATGTCATTGGTGTGCAGACCGCATAAACATCCAAATCTCTTGTAAGTTCCCATGGATTTGCACCTTTCCATTCATCAATCAAGTCCCCATTGGCATCAAAATCATCAGCTGTCTGAGTTGACTTTGTACTCCAACCCTTGAATTCGTATCCAGCTCCTGCATAAATACTTGTTGCAGCACCAGACAAAGCATCATAACGTTCACCATATGTCGCGCCATCCGTATCAGCATAACTATCACCATTATTTCTGACACAATTTCCCTTGTTATAAGTGACAGTATATTTATTTGCTTCACACGCAGCATACACAATTAAATCTTCTTTGTGTGTCCAAGGGCTTTCGCCAGTCCAGTTTCCTTTTGTCTCACCAGAAACTGTATTCCATCCCTTGAATGTATAACCATCCTTCATAGCATTAACCATAGAAGTTGTTGCGACATCTGGCATAGTATAAGTTCTGCCAGTTGTAGCACCACCAGATTGAGTGTCTGGATTATAATTGTCTTCGTATGCGACACCATCAACAGCACCACATTCACCCTTGTCATAGATCACATTATAATGGTTAGCGTCCCATAAAGCGTCGCATTTCAAATCATCATCAAACGCCCAAGTAATAGAGCTTCCTTTACAACTAGGATCGTCAGCAAGTGAAGCGGGGCAATGATAAGTTCCTAATACATTACCAGCATTGACTTTTTTACACACCCAACCATTAAATGTATACCCATCATAAGAACACTTGTCATCAACACTGGCGACAGAATGTTCATCACCATAATGTACAGTATATTGCATCGTTGCACCAGATTTTACTGACCGTTCTGTACAATCATAAGTCACTTTGTATTCGTTCTTTGTCCACTGGGCAGTGCAGGTAGTATCTGCTTCTATTGCGAATTTTTCACCCGCATTAATATCAAACGCACTTTGAGCTTGTGGTTTGCAGCTCCATCCTGTAAACGTATATCCTTCTCTGCTGCCGGCACCACATTCAGAACCAGCCTTAACCGTCACATCATTCCCAGAAACATAAGGATTGTTTTCATCTTCTGGTGCAACAACACCATCCCACCCACATTCATAAGTCACATTATAATACGGTCTAAGTATTGTACAAACCGTCAAAGGTCCTTCATCCCACAAAGTATTACTTACAGGATATCTACGTGAGGCTTTGGTTTTGTACCACTTACCATCAAAATAATATCCCTCTTCCCTTAAATATGCGTAAGGGTTCTCATCATCAACGGGGAAGGTCACTAGTTTCGTATTACTATATGTCCACTTTTCAGAATCAATATAACTATTCAAACGCAAATTAGTAACACAGCTTTGACAGATCCCGTTAGCACACCCTTTACAATCTCCGTCCACACAACCAACATAAATAATTTCCTCTATGATATCTTCCCAAACCGCATCACAATTCTTGGAAGAATTCATTACAATTGTGCTACCAGCAGTTTTTACACCATCTGCACCACAATCCCAACTGGTGATAGTAGAACCTAGCTTTGTTCCGCATTCACCATACCCCGCAATCGTAGCATCTGTCCCAGCTGGATACGATTTACCGGATTCCGCCACTGTCTTATCGCCGTTTTTACAGTCATAAGTTAAAGTGTATTCTACCGTATCCCAAACAGCTTCACACCTTACATTATAAGCATAATTCCACGGTTTAGTAGTATAATCA
>JBKSMS010000010.1:0-180017 GCA_046881825.1 Alphaproteobacteria bacterium
CAATACGAAGGCTTTGGAATGCCACCATTAGAAGCAATGAAGTGTGGATGCCCAGTAATTACATCTAATAATTCATCATTACCAGAAGTTGTGGGTGATGCGGGAATAATGATAGATTGGGACAGTGATGAACAACATATAGCTGCTTATGAAAAATACTATTTTGATAAAAAATACAGAGATTCAATGGCAAAGAAAGGATTGGAACGTTCAAAACAGTTTTCTTGGGATAAAACTGTTGATGTAATTTTAAATAAAATAGAAACAGTTGAAAAACTTAAAAAAAATCAACCGTTGGTAACAATTATTACTGCGACATATAATTTAATAAAAAATGGTCGCAAGGATACTTTTATTCAATCTTTGGAAAGCGCACATAATCAAACATATAAAAATATTGAACACATTGTGATTGACGGGGCATCTAATGATGGAACGATTGATTTATTAAAAGAATACGTGGACAAAGGTTGGATAAAATATTATTCCGAACCAGACAAAGGTATTTATGATGCCATGAATAAAGGTATTAATAAAGCCAATGGAAAATATGTTGTTTGTTTGAACAGTGATGATTTTTATTGTGATGAACACGCTATTGAAATGTTGGTAAAAAAAGCAGAAGAATTAAATGCAGATGCATGCTATGCAGATGCGGAACGTGTGCACCCAAAAACATTAAAGTTTATAAATTATTGGTCTGGGAAAAAATGTTTTATTCCTTATCGTAATTCTTTCCCTTGTCATCAGACATTTTTAATTAAAACTGATGTTATGAAAGAATTGGGATTATATGAAATAAAGTACAAGGTATCTGCAGATAATGCTTTTTTTGTAAAAATGGTTAATCGTGATAAAAAATTTGTTGGCATAGAACGCGCAATTATTAAATTTCGTGATGGCGGTTTTTCAAATGATAATATGAATATTGCGAAACAAGACCAAATAAATGCTTTGTTTGAAAATTATGGCAAATATCATGGCTTAACTAAATTAGATGTAGAAAATTTGATATGGAATTCTTTTGTAAATTTACCTTTGAACGAAGCATTGGTTTTGGGGTCTAAATTGGAAAAACCAGAATGGCGTCAGTCTTTCTTTGAAATGTGGATAAATAATAATACTGGGGGCAATATACCGTTAAATCCAGGAATTGCACAAATTAAAAAATATAATTTATTTGATGTTATCCCATTATTAAAAATAAAACAAAAATACGGGGTAAAACGTTATTTATTAGGTGGATTTTTTCCTTTGTTAAAGGTAAAATATAACGAAGACAAGGTAAAAACATATTTGTTTTGTGTGATTCCTTTGATATACAAATCTGACAAATATGGTGTAAAGAAATTACGTATATTTGGAATACCAGTGTTAAAAATAAAAGGGTAAAAAGATAGAAAAAAATAAAGAGATAGAACATGGTTCAAGTCAAAGAAACGACTTTTTACAAAAAATATTATGTTTTTGGAAAATGTTTGTGGAAAAAAAGAAAGCCCTGGAAACATATATTAAAATATATTGAAAAATCTTTTCGGCAATCACAAACAGATATGTCAAATATGTATGAAAAAGTACATGTTTGTGATTCAAGCAATATGTGTGAAAAAACTAAGTTTGTTAAAATATCTGATAATAAATTAATTTGTGATGGTTTATATCCTGTTGAAGAATGGGGTGCTTGGATAAAAAATACGGCTACCTTATATATAACTTTTGATAAATCAGGACAAGATGATGCAGATTTACATATAAATATTGTTAAAATAGATACAAAAGACAAAATAAGACTAGAATTGATAGCTTTTGTTAATGGACAATATTTATCTACTTTTTCAACTGATAAAACTAGTGATGAATTTGTATTAAAAATACCTTATGCCATGTTGGTCAAAAATAATTTTAAAATGGTGGTATCTTTATTCGCAAAAAATCAAATTTCCCCTTATGAAGCAGGATTAAATCAAGACAAAAGAAAATTAAGCTATGGTATAACATGCATTTCGTCTTCTAATGATATAGTTTTGTCACCGTTTGATTCTGTGGACAGTTATCGTGTTATGAAATATGTGACTTCGTGTTATCAAGAAGATTGGGATAATTATATGATGATGGATATGGATAACACAAAGATAAAAAAGTTGTGCAATGGGTTATCTGATGAAAGTGTAAATATTATAAAAACACTTTTGTGGCGCAGAAAACATGAATATCAATTTTCTTGTGATGAATTGTATCAAAAGCATCTGGCATATTCTAATGATATTTCTGGATATAAAATAATAAACAATACTGGTTTCCAGCCAGAGGTTTTTTATTTTAAAAATGGTTTGAAGTTTTTAGACGATAAAATTATAAAAAAACATTTATCCAAAGGATGTATCATTGATGGTGGTGCGTGTTCCGGGGACAGCGCTTTGATGTTTGCTGAATATGATTTTGTGGACAAGATATATGCTTTTGAACCATTATCTGATATTTATAATGACATGGCAAAAACTTTAAAGGTTAATAAATGCGAGAAAGCCGAAGCTGTTCATATTGGGCTAGATGCCAAAGATGGTTTCTGTAATATTTTAGATGAAAAATGTAAAACAACCACTATTGATACTTTTGCAAAAGATAAAAAGATTTCTTGTATAAAACTTGATGTAGAAGGTATGGAATTTAATGTTATCAAAGGCGCAATAAAAACAATTGAACGTGATAAACCATTGCTTTTGATTTGTATATATCACAAACCAAAAGATTTCTTTGAAATTAAACCACTTATAGAATCATTAAATTTAGGATATAAATTTAAAGTTGTTGATACAGAACCGTGTAATCAATATGTTGGTGTTCATGCTATGTTGATTGGGTATATAGGATAAAATGAAATGTTCAACTTGGTTAAAAAACTTTTTTATTCAAAAAGAAAGAAAACTGTTTGTATATGTGGTAATTGTGTGACTGGGGTTATTCCAGATTTTTTACAAACAAGTAATTGGTTTAATAAACATTTTGAATGTAAAAAGTTAACACCTATACATTTAGTGAATACCAAACAAGATATAGATGATTTTAAAAAATCTGTTTCTATGTGTGATGTATTTTTGACACAGCCAATCGGTGGTGAAAAATACAAAAATATGGGTATTGATACAGAAAGTATTAAAAAGATTTTAAAACCCAAAGCAAAATTTTTTGCTATACCAACCCCATATTTCATAGGATATTTTCCAGAACAGATGTATTTACACGACAGTAATGGTATTATGATTGGGGAATGTGAAGGTTTGCCGATGCCTTATCATAACAAGATTATTTTATATGGATATGTTCATAAATTATCACCAGAAAAAACTTTTGATTTATTGTATGGCGAACAAAATACACAAAAAATCAAAAAACTTGTCCAAGAATCTATTATGGAATTAAAAAGAAGAGAACAAGGATTAAGTTTCACAATATCTGATTTTATAGAACAGAATTTTAGAAAAACACGACTTTTTTGGTCTTTGAATCATCCGACTAATGTTTTGATTTGTTATATTTGTGAACAGATTTTAAAATTATTATCTGATGGTGCGGCAAATGATATAAAAAATATACCAAATGAATTTTTGAATAGTTATGTCACGCCGATATTGCCTGGGGTTGAAAAAGCTTTGAATTTTGAGATAACATCTGATTGGGATAACACAAGATGGACACTTGATTTGGTTAAAGATACATATGCTTATTACGACAAACACCCAGAATTGGTCGAATCAAACACTAAATTCATAGAAGATATGTGGGTGAAATAAATTTATTGCAGGAGATGGATTTATTTCGCTTCGCTTCATTGGCTGCGTTTCACTTATCAAATCTACTTGTTGTGAACCAAGCAACTGCGTTGCATGACACAAACCAACAATCCACAACAATTTAAACAAAAAATGTGCCACTTTGGACACATTTTTTATTTAACTGGTTGTGCTCGGTGTGCAGTTCTCGAACTGATAATTATATAGATTTAATAGCATTTGGACACGAAATACAACTTTTTAACGCTAAATTATGTGTGCCGAATTTGTGTTAAATATATAGAAAAAACTTGATTTTTTGCGGGTTTTAGCATATTATTAGTGGTGTTAATAAGAATGTTTGCAATGAATGAAATAAAATTACCAAAAGCATTGTTTTTATATAATCAAGATGGAAAACCTTCAGTATTTGTTCCTGTTGGTGATGATACTATGTGGCTTAGCCAAAAACAAATGGCAGAGATATTTGAAGTTGAAGTTCCTGCTATAAGTAAACACATAAAGAATATTTTTGATTCAGGAGAGTTGAGTAAAAATTCAACTATTTCCAAAATGGAAATAGTTCAAGATGAAGGTAATAGACAAGTTACTAGAGTTGTAGATTTATATAATTTAGATATGATAATTGCTGTTGGATATCGGGTAAACTCTAAAAAAGCGACAGATTTTCGTATTTGGGCAACAAAAGTATTACATGAATATATACAGAAGGGTTTTGCACTGGATGACGAACGGTTTAAGCAAGGAAACAAATTCGATAAGCAATATTTCAAAGAATTGCGCGAACGGATACGAGATATACGCGTTTCTGAAAAAATGTTATACCAACAACTGAAAGATATTTATGCGTTATCTGCTGATTATAATTATGATAAAGTAATGACTTTGATGTTTTTTGCAACTGTCCAGAACAAGGTTCATTTTGCTATTACTGGAAATACTTCAGCTGAATTAATAAAAGCTCGTGCTGACCACACCAAAGAACATATGAATTTGCAAACTTGGCATAATATGCCAAACGGAGATATTACAAAAACGGATATCGCCGTTGCAAAAAATTATTTAACAGAGCCAGAATTAAAAGAACTGCAATACATAATAAATATGTTTCTTGATTTTGCAGAACACAAAGCAGATGCTGAAGAACCGATATTTATGAAAGAATGGGAACAAGAGTTGGATAAATTTTTAGTATTTAACCAAAAGCAAATTCTTAATAATGCTGGGACTGTATCTCGTATTGATGCCTTACGTCACGCAAGTTGTGAATATGCGAAGTACAAATTGCGTATAAAACAAGAAGAAAAAGTGAATTCTGTGAAAGAGTATAAAGAAGATATAAAGGAATTGGAAAAATTGTTAAAAAAGGCTGAATAGTAGTGTGCAGTTCCCGAGCCGATTTGTTGGAAATAGGGTTAGAAATTGATAAGATAAAAAAATATTTAAATATTGAAAAATAACATTTATTGGAATATACTCACTGTGTTCGTAAAAAGGATAACTAATGAAAAAATTATTTATTTTACCTGTTTTATTCTGTTTATGTGCATGTGATAACAATACAATTGTTGGTAAATGTTTACCAAACGAAAGAGCCATTACTACTACTGAACAAAACGGAAAAATAATAAAGACATCCACTGCTGAATTGTTTTTGTGTGGTTGTTTTGATAATGTTGAGTCTGATACACCACAATTTATGATTTCAAAAGAAGCATTTTCATTTAAAACCAGTGATACAGTAACAATAAATGAAATTGAAGAATCTGTAGAATATAAAGAAAGCACAACAACAAGTCCTATTACTGATAATACGACAAATAAAATTTGTGATAAAAAGTGCACAAAATTGTGTAAAAAACGCTAAAAAGTTCAAAAGTAGTGAAAAATCGCCACTTTTTTAAATTCAACTTTCGAATTTTTTGTAGGTATTGGAAAATAAATAAAAACTTGCCCCAGTGGGCAAGTTTTGAAACTTTGGTTGCGGGAGATGGATTTATTTCGCTTCGCTTCATTGGCTGCGGATTTTTGCCTTTGGCAAACCGGCGCTTTCCAATCGCCTAATCCTTGCACTGAACCACCTTGTCTCGGTGGTTCAAACCCAACACAACACACATATTTAACAAAAAAACATCCAAAAGGGATGTCTTTTGTTAAATCTTGGTTGTGCTCGGTGTGCAGTTCTCGAACTGATTACTATATGGATTTAATAGCTATCGGTCATGAAATACAACTTTTTAAAGATAAGTTAGGTTTACCGAATCTACATTAAATAATTTTTTAATAAGTTTGTGTCCTTATGGGCAAGATGTTAAAAGTCTGTAAAACGCAAAAAACGCGCTTTAGGGACTTTTTTATATATGTAAAACAATCAAATTCAGTAAAATAATTTTTTTTGCTTTACAAAACATATTTTTGATGATATGATAGTAGCATATACAAAAGTTAAATATTAATTTAGCTTAGTATATATTAAGTCATTATATAAAAAACATTCATTAAATATGTTTTAATATAATAGTGTTGAGTGCTGATGCACTTTTATGTTGGGTTTTTTATGCCCTATTTTTTTTACTTTTTTTCCAAAAACTAATTTCCCAATAAAACATTGTAGATAACTTGTGATATAATGGCACTTTTTTGTGCTTTTTTTTTATACAATGGGGATTTTTTTGCTTTTTTCTTTTAAAAACCAAACAACCAAAGGAGAAACAAATGACATAGAATAAATCCCAATAAACTTTCTAAAACTAATTTAAATCATAAAAAGCACCCTCTGGCCTTTTGGCCAAGGGTGTTTTTTTTATCCAAAAACACATAAAGGAGTTAAAAATGGATATATTTGCAAAACAATCATGTCTTGAAAAATCAGAGTTAAATGAAGTAATTCAAGATATAGAAACATCTTTAAATGCTGAAACAACAAGTAAAGATGAAATACAAGAACCAACAACAGAAGTAGAAATCGTATCCGAGCAGGCAGATATAAAATTGCCTGCTTTATTATTGGATACAAATACTGATGTTGTTATACCAACAGACCCAGAGCAATTACAAAAATTTGTGATGGTGCAACAGACGTGTGTTAATTTAGGTAAAGCTCTGTTGAAACGGCCTGATTTGCCAAAGGATATGTATATAAAAGTATTGGCAAACACACAGCAAAGTGCTGAAAGTTTGTTATATGCAGAATTAGAAATATCCAAGCAGTTAAACAATTTACCAAAATCACCAGGTGTCCGTAAAGATTCTGGTGTTAAAACCAAAGCAGATTTAATTGCTGAAATGGGGCTGACACCGAAACAAGCTCGTGCAATAGGTCAATTAGATGAAGCTTGCGTAGAAAGAGCTATCAACATGGCACGTGATTATAACGATATTGTATCAAGAAATTGGGCAATACGTATGAAACGCAAGGATAAACAGAGTGGTATAATTACTGACGTTGAATATTCTGGTGAATTTGCAGAATGTTCATCAGATGAATTTGTTGAAAAATATGATGCGTCTGAACCGTTATATTATACACAATTGTTCGCAAATGTTGGTATTGGTGAATATTACCTGCACGAACTAAACGTGATAAATGCGGTTGCAAACGAAATTATATCTGACCGTGTGCGCTGGTATAAAGAATTGTATCCACATTGTAATATGATTGAAGGTGATTTCACAAACGACGATGTCTTTAACGCACTAATTGCTGCACATCATGAAAGTGGATGTAAAATAATTTTAGCAAGTCCACCGTGTCAGTCTTTTAGTCAAGCAGGTAAAAAAGATTATAACTCGGCAGAAGCAGCATTGTTTTTACGCACAGTAGAATTTATACGTGCTGTGAATGACGTGAATCAATATGTCATGATTGAAAATGTTCCGGAGTTTTTGAATGCTTGTCCGGATGTTTTGATTGGTATGAATTATCAAAATATTGCCGATTACATCAAAGGCGAATTAGAATCTTTGGGATATAAAGTAAATATTGATGTATTGGATGCGGCTAATTATGGCACATGCCAAGCCAGGAAAAGAGCAATTATTACAGCTGCTAAATCTGGTCTTTGGAAATTTCCCAGTCCGGACAAGCGTAGACTAATGTTGTGGGAGTGTATCGGCGATTTGCCTTCGATAGAAGCAGGCGAAGATAGTGGCATTAAATATCATGTTGCTGAATCTTTGCCAGAATGCCAGGTTGAAGTATTAAAACATACTCCAACAGGATGTTCTGCACATAATAATCAGGCGGAATATAAACCAAAAAATGTTAATGGCAAACCTAGTAATGCACAGTTTGAAACAAGTTTTAAACGTAAATCTTGGGAAAAACCCTGCAATACTGTTGTCACACAAACAAATATTATATCAGGGTATACGACAATACATCCGGGGCGTCCGTTGTCTGATGGTACATATTCGGATGCACGCTATTTGACTATATTAGAATTGCTACGTGTAAGTGGTTTACCTGATAATTATCCGATACCTGAATGGGCCGATGATAGATTGATTCGTGAAGTTATCGGTGAAGCCTTTATGCCAAAACTGGTAAAAAGGCTAATTCAGATGCTGCCAAAGCAGTACTAGCTACTTTGCGCCCTTCGGGGCGCAATGTTTTTTTAATAATTAACAAATTAATAAAAAGGATATAAAAATGACAGATTTAAGACAAAAATATAGCAAACAAAACACATTGTTAGTCTCAATTCAAGAAAGGATGAAAAAATCAGAATGTTATTTGTTTAATAATATCAGATTTTCTGATATTCCTATGTTTGCCCAAGAAAAATTGGCAGATATATTTCTTGATTTTGAAAAACAATATAACAAATCTGAACCGACTGTAGCATCGCTTTTACATGCTGCTCACATAGTTTTAGAAAGAAAAACATCAAATAAAAATGAATGGCGAGCATATTGGGCATCACTTACATTATATAAAAAATTAATGGTAGAAGCTTTCACCGAATATAAAAATGCCAAATTTCCTATATTATATGAATATACAACACTTACGGATGATTGGAAATTAAATTCAAATATAGAAATTCCGTATAACTTACAACGAATAATTTTTATTGACCATTTGCTCAGGTATCCTTATAAACTTATTGCAGCACAAAGGGTGTCGAGATTGCGTTCAAAAGTTAGAAAATATAAAAATTTATCAAAAGGTGCGTCCGTCGGATTTTAAATCTGACAACAAAGATAAAGACCGTCTGTTATGGACGGTCTTTGTTTATAAAAACAAGTATATAAAAATTATTTTTTAAAATAAAGCTTCAAAAAAATCGTTCTATTAAAAAAAGTGCAAGATGTCGGGATGTCTCGATATCAACAGACACTAACAATTTAAATCAATAAAAAGACACTAAAAATCCTAGTGTTAAATTTTCATATAAAAAAGGACTTATATTATGTCTGATACAATACAACAAATTATTACAGAAAGAGAGACATTAGAAGCTTTAAATAGTAGATATAATAAAACAATAAATAGACATCGTTATAATAATTTAGACAACATTAAATTATCTGTATCTGAAATAATAGCCAAATATATATCAGAATGTGACAAAGAAGATGCAGGCATATATAGAAATCATAAATTTAATTTAACATCTTATCAAAGACATTGGCATAGTTGGTTAATGCAGAAAGAATACAAATATATGATAACAATTAAGCTGCCACATTATGAAATAGACGGATTCAAACGCACAACAAATCAACAAAAAGCAATAGAACAATTAAGAAGGTTAATAAGAGAAATAGAGCAGGCATATACTAATCATAAGCATTGGGAGCGTGATGCATTTGATTTTAATTTAGTATTTGAACATGGAAAATCTGGATTTTGGCATACTCATTTAGTCGTAGTAGCAGATACTATGAATCATGAAACATATTATAATAAACTACAAGAAGCCATAAATTCAGTATTAAATAAGCATAGATTATTTAAAACTTGTATAGAATTAACTTATGTTTATGACCAAGAAGGATTATGTATATATTTAACCAAAGAATTAAAAGAACAGAAAACAGATGATAATTTAAAGAATAATTGTAGTTATCTATCTTCTTTATCAGATTTATTTCATGTTAATATAAAAGAAAAAAAGCAATCTAAACCTAATGATGAGCTAAATAAAATGTTAAGATTAATATCTGCAGCACTTGATTCAAAAAGAAAACACATGTTATTTATACCTAATCCAATAAATAAATTAAAACGTATCTAAAAATCACAGAAACACTTCTAGAATCGCTCCAATTTAAGATTTTAATAACTTATACATCAAATAAATTTGGAGCAAATCTCGGTCAATTCTAATAAAAGTAATTAAAAACCACCAATTTTTATCTTGGTGGTCTTTTTTTTAACAATTTATGATGTTCACACTCATTGCAATGTTGTTATCTTTTAATTTTTGTCTGGCTTGGCATGCTTGGTCGTATCTAAAATATATTTCAGGTAAAGTAATTCCGTTCGCTACTAATTTAAAACATGTACAATTCATTTCTTATCCTTTTGTTTGCGGTATTTTTTATTAACTATTAAAATTGAATAGTTATTAATATTCATCTGCACACATAATTGTTAAAACTCTTGTAGTTATATCTTCATTTGACGCATCTTCTGAACCATAGATTAAGTCATTATCGTAATAATCTATTTTAAAGAAATAATTTATACCTTTGTGTTCTATACGACCAAAATCATGTTCTTTATACGTATCGTTTGCTTTATTAAAATCATTAAATTCAATAATTTTCTTTAATAAACACATCCTATCAATAAGAGATAAAGTAGCTACCCCGGATGTAATAACAACTTTATTTTTACCGGGGTTAAACATATTTTTACGCAACTTATCGTTCAATTCAGCAATTTTAGTCATTATGCAGCTCTTGATTCCATAATAAACTTGTTAAACTGACGCAAGCCACATCTCACAGCACGACTTTTCATACGTCCTTTTACACTACATTCACCCATATCACAATACTTAGGATAAATTTCAGAAATAGATTCAGCAAGTTCGTCTATTGTCTTGTTTTCCCATTGACACACGTATCTTACACCAGTCAAATAGTCAAATATTGTGGAAGGTTGATTATTAGCTGTAAATAATGCATATCCATTGTTAATTAACCAATTTTTAAAGTTTTTTGTCATGATTTATACCTCTTTGTTTATCATTACAGGTATAATCCTACCGTGTAAAAACTGCTTTGCACACAAAAAAACGCAGAAATTAGCCATTTTTTAAATAATTAACTATTTGATGCTAATAGTTTTTATGCCAATATGGTATAAAAGTGCCCTTAGGGGCACAAAGTTCAATAAAACATGCATAAATAAGCTATATTTAATCCAGAAACATCATAAAATTTTGATTTTATTGCCCCTATAACCAATTTTAATTGTTGTTATAGATGTTCCATAATTGTTCAAATCTGAGTGAATATTCTTTATTGGGTTGTTTAAAAAATATGCAATTTTCACTATTATACATACTTGCATTTGTAGTCCAATTATAAGACCCAGAGACAATATAATTATCATCAAAAACAGCAAATTTATTATGTTCTATTTTGTGTTTTTTATTTGTTAATGTTGGAATACCTGACTTTTTAATTGTATCTACTAATGAGTTTTTGCCTTTTGATTGTGTTCTATCTGTAATAACTCTAATATCTGCACCGCGTTTATATGCAGCAATAATAGCATGTGTAATATCTGGATTTGTAATAGAATAGACGGCAATATCTATTTTATTTGATTTGTTTATTCTGTCTATAATATTGTTTTCACACTCTATACCTGGGGTAAAAAAGATTTTTATATCATTATCTAAAATTTTATTTTCCGGGATAGATGTCGAATTAACAGAAACACAGGCAGTCAAAGCCAAAATCGATATATTTAAAATAAAAATTTTAACTGTCTTTATCATATAAAAAAGACCACTTTTAAAGGTGGTCGGGAGTTAGACAGTTTACACGAAACTTCGTTGCTTTTGGTAAAACCTTATGACAACGACATCCCGACCGTGTCGGGATATAAACAGTGCGCATCGTGTAAGGTCGTCTAAAACCTTTGCACTTTGTTATATCACGAAACTCTTTTTCAGAATCTCAGGTATATTATATACCACAATTCATAGAAAATTCAATATGTTTATGTTTAAAAAATCTGGACTACAAACGTTTTATATGCTACAAATTAAGTAAATTTAAATAGGATATATAATATGCCACATACTTTAATTATGCCTAAACAAACAGGGCAACAGGATGCTTTTTATGAATCTTTACGTTTGTTGTATGAATCACATCGACGTGGTGAAGAATGGTATTCAAATACAGATTTTAAGAGAGAAATAAAGATTGCTTTACCTTATTTAGCAAAAGGTGCACAAGACGGACCTTATTTAGTGAAACAATCAGAACTAACACGTTATTTTGGATTTGTTTTTTATGATTATAGTACAGCTATTGGTAGAAGCCATATAACAGATGCAGGTATAAAATTTTTCGAAGCTTATTTAAGAAACGATATAGAAGCTCAAATAGAAATGTTGATGAATTCTATATTTACAATAAGTTTTGGTAGAGATAATACTGCTATTGAACATAGTGATTCTGATGTAGATGCCCCAAAATTATTTATAAAAGCCATGTTCGATTTAGGTGGCATAAGTAGGAAAGATTTAGCATATTTGCTGTATGTTACACACGACAAACAAGTTTCATATAAAGATGCACTTAAAGAATTTCAATCTGCTGTAGGTGAACGAGAAATTAATATCCCAGAAAATGTACGTAACAAATATAGTGACGTTAAGTTTACGGTATTATTAACAGCATTTGGTATATGTGAAGACAATGCAAACGTTTATTCTTTATCTGATTTTATAAAAACTAAATACAGACATCAAATTGAACAATTATCAATTTATAATAAAGAACCAGAAGTAATATTATCTTTGGATGAAGAGTTAGAAGAAGATAATGATGCAAATGTTTCTGATTTGACATTAGATGAAGAGTTACAACAAAAGATTCTTACATCTTTTGTATATGATGTTAATAGTGAAAAGTTTAAACGTCAAAATAATAGAAAACCGATTCCAGCTAAAGCAGGTCATGGTAATAGATACAAAACAAATCCGCGTATTTCAAAAACTGCTCTTGCTTTGGCAGAATGTAAGTGTCAATGTCATCCAGATGAACATATTACTTTCTTATCAAAATTAGGTCAGCAATATATGGAAGCACATCATCTTATACCTATGTGTGCACAGAAAGATTTTGATGTTAACTTGGACAGAATAGAAAATATTGTATCTATTTGTCCAATATGCCATTCTGCAATTCATTTAGGTGCAGACTCTGTCAGATTAGAAATATTAAAAACATTGTATGATATGAAAATCGATGGTTTAAAAGAAGCAGGTCTAGATATAAGCTTTGGTGATTTATATACAAAATATTATAAATAGTTAATATTTTATATATTGTCCAATAAGTTCTTCATAATGTTTTCTACTAACTTTGGTGGAATACCTTCACCGACAACTTGACGTATCAGCTTTTCATCGGCCCAATCAGGAACATTCCAATCTGTTGGGATAGAAAAAACGATAAATAATTCATACAATGTTAAACATCTTGGGTCTGAATATAAAATTTCCCCAGTTGCAGATTGATATTTTTTGCCAGGATGTACACAACACAAAGAAGATATAACACCATTATTTTGAGTGATAGTTCTGCTTGGTTTGTTCCAATCAAATCTTCTATATGTATTATAGTGTCCATTGACTCTGGTACCATCATCTTTTTTAGGATAAAATACTTCATTATCAAAAGCAGTTTTTCCACTTGGTGTATGCATCATAGCTATTACATGTTTTTTTGCATGTTTGGGGGGGGTATGAAATTTGGATAATTTTTCTGCATTATGCTTTTTTGTTTCAAAATCCGGAAATAACTTGATTGTTTCTTCATAGCCTTCTTTAAGCATTGGGTCAACGGAAGGCAAGTTGTATAATACATCTTTTAATGTTTTTTCTGGTTTTGGTGCAGGCATTTCCCATTTATATTTCATATCTTTGCGTGTTAATAAGAATATGTTTCTTTTACGCATTTGTGGTACATCATAATCTTTTGCACAAACAATATTTTGTTTTGCAAAATAGTAATCATTATCTAATTGTTGATGTATGTATTCTGGAATCAATAATGTTTTATCCTCAACTTTAATTTTTGTTTTTAATAATTGTGGTACATTTTCTAAGAATATATATTTAGGTTTTATTGCTTTTATCACTTGTATTGCATAATAAATTAATTGATTGCGCTGGTCTAATGGGTCCATTTTACCGGCTAAACTCATGCCCTGACACGGCGGAGTTGCCAACAAAAGTTCCACATTAGATTTTTTGCATTCTGTGATGATTTTATTAATAATTTCTTCGTTAGTGATATCGCCTTCAATCATATTAACATCGGGATATAAATGTCTGTAAAATTTTACTCGAGTTGCGTCTATTTCGTTAGCAACTTTAACATCTATACCGATGTTTTTAAAATAACATTCTGCTACACCAACATTGGCAAATAAAGAAACCGCATTTATTTTTTTCTTAGACATATTAACAACTTTTATTCTGGTATATTCTTCATGATGTTTTCTACCAATCTTGGTGGAATACCTTCACCAATAACTTGTCTTACAAAATGGTCTGATGCCCAAGACGGAATATCCCAATTTGTTGGTAAAGATGTGATTATCATTAATTCATATACTGTTAAAACCCTAGGGTCTGAATATAAATCATATCCTTCTTTATCTTTTCCTATGTATCTTCCTGGATGAACATTATTTTGTGAACCTATTGTACGATTATACATAGTGACAGTAAAAGCAGGTTTATCCCAACATTGTCTTTTATAGGTGTTTTTGAAACCTTTTGTAAAACTTCCATCAAGTTTTTTTGGTTTAAACTTATCTATATTATCGAATGCTGTTTGTCCACTCGGTGTATGCATCATGGCAAATACTTGTCTATAAACGTGTTTTGGTGGATAGAACCATTTAGAAATACTCAAAGCTTTTTTTCTTTTTTCTTCATATTGCGGAAATATTTTTGCTGCTTCTGATTTTGATAAATCTGTTATTTCTGGGTCTAACTCAGGTAAATCCCCGATAGCATCTAACATAGTTATTTGTTTTGTGTGTTTTTTAGGAAAATCCCATATTTTTTTTATGTCTTTACGTGTTAACAATATGATAGCTCGTTCTCTTTGTTGTGGAACACCGTAATCACAAGCATTTATTAAAAATTGTTTGTTAAAATTATAATGTTTACCTAGTTCTTCCATAAGGTATTCAGGAATTTTTAACACTTTACCATTTATATTTATCGGTGTTATTAGTTGCTCTGGAACATTTTCTAAAAAAACATACTTTGGCATTAATTCTTTGATTATGTTAACGGCAGGACAAATCAGATAATTTCGTGAATCTGACTTATCTTGTTTTCCTGCTGTGCTCATACCTTGACACGGGGGTGTTGCCATTATTAAGTCGATTTGTTCTTTTTTTGATGCTTCAATTATTTGTTTTTGAATATTTTTATCGGTTATATCGCCTTCAATCATATTAACATCTGGGTATAAATGCCTATAAAATTTTACACGTTGTGGTTCAATTTCATTTGCAACACAAACACGGACATTGGTTGTATCAAGATAAGTTTCAGCAATACCTACATTGGCAAACAAAGAAAGTGCTTTAATTTTTGGCATGTTTATTATCCTTATTTATCATGTTAACAACGGATTTGTGTAATAAAGTTTGCATGGGTTGTTTTTTCTTAATGGCTAACATTTTTAATGCCATATGCTCGCCTTCTGATAATCGTATGCTGATTCTTATGTCTTTCATAATTTTTCTTCCTTTCAGTATAGATTAAACACTAAATATAAAATTATGTCAATTAAAAAAACGCCAAAACGCCAAATTTTTATAATAAATTTATAAGTTTATTATAAAGTATTGATTTAACATCTTGCCCCTTTGGGCAGGATGTTTTTTTCACTATTTAGAAATTTTTTTATCTGAAGTTTTTGACTCTTTCACATTCTAAACAACGTCGGTAGGTCAGCTATCGGCAAAAACAAAGGACTACTGCAAATGACTAATTTTGAAACATTGCGACAGGAAATTCAATCTTGGTATCCAGATTACCAATTTACAGATGTTGAATTAAATGAAGCAACACAAGATTTAATTAAGTTTTTTGCAGAAGGAGCACTAGAAATATATAGGCAAAAAAAAGCAGAAAATAAAAATAAAGGTCTGCAAAATGAAAAAAACACGGTAGAATCAAATGGAAAATAAGAGGATAGAAATGAATCAGATAAATCAGACAATTAATTTTAGAAAAGTAAATCCATGCTATCAAGCTGTTGCTTTTGCACGTGTGTCTAGTCGTGAACAAGAACAGGGTGCATCACATGATGCACAACTTGATGCGATTAGACGTTATTGTGATGCTCATAATCTGAATATTATAAAAGAAGTGAGATTGACCGAAAGTTCAACTAGGGGAGGACGTATCGAATTTCATAAAATGTTAGAATTTGTTAAAAAGCAGAAAAAGAAAACAGCGATAGTTGTTCATTGTGTGGACAGATTTCAGCGCAGTTTTCATGAATCTGTTGAAATAGACTCTTTATTAAAAAACGATTCAATAGAATTACATTTTTATAAAGAAGGTTTAATTTTAACAAAAACTAGTTCATCTGCTGATA
This sequence comes from Alphaproteobacteria bacterium, assembly GCA_046881825.1. GTDB lineage: Bacteria > Pseudomonadota > Alphaproteobacteria > Rs-D84 > Rs-D84 > Enterousia. The sequence goes on from JBKSMS010000010.1 coordinate 16,620, forward strand.
TTATGCGCTGGGACATGGGGATAATGTCGGCAAAAATGTATGTTGGTTCTTTACGGGACAATGTAAATCGTAGTATGGAATATAATTGGTCGTTGGGAAAATGGCAGGGATTTGCACCAACAGGATATTTAAATACGCGTGATGCTGACAATAAAAAGACAGTTGTTATAGACCCAGAACGTGGACCTTTGGTTAAAAGGATGTTTGAGGAATATGCAACCGGACTATATTCTTTGCAAGACATGGCGGTCTGGACAAGAATTCATGGACTTACATCATTGCTTTCAAAAGAACCTTTGTCTCGTGCTGCAATACATAAAATGTTTCAAAATCCATTTTATTATGGTGTTATGCGTGTCAAAGGCAATTATATAAGACATATCTATACACCTTTAATAGATAAAGAATTATTTGATAAAGTTCAGGATATTTTAAATGGCAAAAATAAGATTCATGCAAAGACAGAATATGGAAGCATTGATTTTGCTATGCGTGGATTGTTTCATTGTGGTGAATGTGGATGTGCTATTACATCTGAATTACATACAAAGAAAAGTGGCAAACAATATATTTATTTAAGATGTACGCATGGTCGTGGTAATTGCTGTCAAAAACCGGTACCAGAAAAAGAAATTATTGAACAAATTGAATCTGAATTAACAGAAAGCTTTAATTTTTCACCAAAAGCACTATCGTCATTAAAAGCAAGTGTTCGTGAATATATAAATAAAGAAGATGTTTTTAATCAGAGTCAACAAAAACAGCTGCAAACACGTCTATCAAATGCAAGAAATCGTCTAGATAATGCAATTAACTTATTATTAGATGGTGTAATAACAAAGGATGTTTATGAAGCTAAAAAAGTGCAATTAGATAAAGAAATTGCAGAAATAGAATCAGAATTAGCTAAATATACTGATGATTATGATGAAATCGGCAAGATTCTTGAAAATATCGTTGAATTGGCCGGAAATGCTAAGTTTTTATTAAAGAGTTCAAAAGTTGAGCAAAAACGTGCATTTTTGAAACTTGTACTTTTGAACTCGACCATAACTGATAAAAAAGTCCGGATTTCTCTGAAAAAACCGTTCGATTTACTAAAAAAATCGAACGGTTGTAAACAGTGGTTGCGGGAGATGGATTTGAACCACCGACCTTCAGGTTATGAGCCTGACGAGCTACCGGGCTGCTCTATCCCGCGATAATGGTGTTTATTATATACCTTTATATTCATATGTCAATTAAATAAATGGTTTAAATCTTATTTTTGTCAATATTTATCATTCTTGCATTGTATTTTTTTTATTGCTAGAATCTATTCCATAAGGTTTTTTATATGAAAAAAGCGCTTAAAAAAAGATTAAAACGATTTTTTAGGTATCTTTATGGCTGGGGGGTCGTTCAATGGATTTTGGCCCTGGTTTATTATGTTTTAATCTGGTTTGTTTATTTTACTTCGAAAAAAGAAATTACAGGTTTGTCCATATTGAAAAAATATGCCAGAAAACCAGCGATTTTCGTGTTTTGGCATGGGCGAACAATGATGTTGTCTCCGGTTATAGCACTTAATCGTGTGCGCGGATATGCTATTGCTGATTCCAAAAAAGACGGGCGTGCTATTGCAAAAATGGAAAAATTATTCGGGCTTAAAACCATATACGGGTCGTCTGCGGGGGGCGGTGTATCCGTTCTGCGTAAAGGTGTAGAAGCACTTCGTCGTGGTGGAAATTGTTTGGCTTTGTCGCCTGATGGACCATGTGGGCCATCTATGCGCTTTCATGATGGGGCGCTTTATTTCGCAAAAATGACTGGGGCACCGATTATTCCAGTTTGTTATTCTTCATCAAGACCTTGGTTTCAAAATCGCTGGGACAGGTATTTGTTGACCAAACCTTTTTCGATTATAGCTGGAACTGTTGGCAAGCCTATATTTATCGACAGAAAAACAAAAATAGAAGATTTCGAAAAAATTCGTAAAAATCTGGAAGATATAATGGTCAAGCAGGCCTATGATTTAGATAAAAAGTTTACAGATTTTCGTGTAGAACAAGATTTAACACCTGATAATTTCAAAGACAAGGCAATAATACTATGAAAACACCAAAATGGTTTTTGAAACGCGGATTTGTGGCGATTTTATTGTTGCCACTGTCTTTGTTTTATTTGGTTGGTTCAAGATTGGTCTTTCGTATTCGTAAATTGCGTGAATATAAATCAAAACGACCTGTTATATGCTTTGGTAATATTTTATCGGGGGGCGTTGGTAAAACACCGATAGTTCGTGAAGTTTCAAAATTTTTCGATGCACCTGTGGTTATGCGTGGGTATAAAAAATCAAAAGAAACAGGTGATGTTGGCGATGAAGCTAATATGTTATCAAATGATGGTATTTTGGTTCATGTTGGGGACAGAAAAAGTAATTTGATTTTATTAAATAAACAAAAATCTAATACGCCAATTATAATGGATGATGGGTTCCAAAATTCTGGAATTAAAAAGGATGTTTCTGTGTTGGTTTTTGATGAAGCCATTGGTTTTGGAAATGGTTTTTTATTGCCGGCTGGACCTTTACGAGAAAGAAAATCTGCTATAAAACGTGCAGATGCAATCATATTGATAAAAAGAAAAAATGTGGCAAAAAATTTTGCTTTGCCAACTGATGTTCCAATATTCAAAGCACAAAGTAAAGAAATATGTCCGTATGATAAAAAAATGGCAGTTATAGCATTTGCCGGGATTGGTTATCCAAAGAAATTTTTTGATAGTGTTCCATGCCATGTAGTTGAAAAAATTTCTTTTCCAGACCATTATCAATACACAGATGATGATATAAAAAGATTGCTTAAAAAGGCTAAATCTAAGAATGCTAAATTGCTGACTACGGAAAAAGATTGGGTGCGTATCCCAGATTGGGCAAGAAAAGATATAAAATTTTCTGCGCTGGATATAGAAATAGAGAAAGGTTTTTATAATTGGATTAAAGGAAAGGCAAATCATGACAACATTGTTAAAAAAAGTTAAATTATCTGGTGTCGGAATACATTCTGGATTGCCAGTAAATATGACTATTTTACCATCAAAAAAGCCTGGTATTTTTTTTAAGAGAACAGATTTAAAAAATTCTGATTTGATTCCAGCGACATATGATAATGTCTGTGATACTTTGATGCGTAATACTACAATCGGGGATAAAAAAGGCGCTCATGTTCAAACGGTTGAACATTTGATGGCTGCGCTTTTTTTGTTCGGTATCGACAGTGCGATTATAGAAATAAATGGATTTGAAACGCCTATTATGGACGGCAGCGCGTTCGAATTTTGCAAAGCTATTGAAAAATCTGTCGGTCAAAAAAACAAGATGAAAAAAATTATTGTTAAAAAGACCATTGTTGCGCGCCGTAATGAATTGGTAAAATATATGCCATTTTGGAAACGCATAAAAACGACTATTTTAAATCATACATTGTGGCGTCGCGGGAACGGATATGTCAAATTATCACCAAATGAAAAAGGTTTATTGATAGATGCGACTTTGGTTTATGATGACAAGATTATAGGAACACAATCATATTCTTGTTTGTTGGACGGAACAAAAAAGTCTGTTGATAATTTTGTGAAAAATATTTCGAAATCAAGGACTTTTGGAAAATATTCTGAATGGGATTGGTTAAAGGCGCATGGTATGGCGCATGGCGCAAATGAAAAAAATGTGATTGCTGTGAACGACAAAGGTGATGGGACATTAAATAAATTGTATTATCCTGATGAATTCGTTCGTCATAAAATCATAGATGCCATTGGTGATATGTTTACCAGTTCAGGGTTTATTTATGGGCATCTTGAATCTTACAAGGGGTCGCATGCGCTTAATAATCTGGTTTTACGTAAATTATTTAGTGATAAATCTAATTATGAAATCGTTTAAACAACAAAGGAGTAAAAAATGAAAAAAAGTATAGTTTTAATGTCTTTGATTGGGTTGTGTGCTTGCGCAACAACACAAAATAGTGGAAATGGTTTAACTAGATTGACAGAGGAACCAAAAAACTGTGAATTTTTGTATAATCTTGATTCCAGTGTGACAACTTATAAATTGTCTGGGGCATATGATTATGTTGAAAAAAGCATATTGGAAAACAAAAGCTTAATAGGTGATTCTTACTATATCGTTAATGAAGATGTGATTGACAATGTTGGGGCTGTATTTGGACCAGAACATACCTATAAATTCAAAGTAAAGGTCTATGATTGTATTAAATAATGAAAAGTCGTAGAAATACGACTTTTTTAGTATAAATTTCGGCTTTATTTTTATTATTGATTTATGCTATAATATTTCTATAACGAGAGAGAATTGATAAAACAAGTAATAACTGTTAATCGCAAAAGGTATGCAACAGGTCTGTTTTGGCAGCCCCTGCGGGTTGGTGTTATTGCTCAAAATTATGCAAGACAATTGGCTAAAAATGGCGGTAAAAAATATACATTGTATGTCGGTTATAAGTCTATGGTTGGTTTAACCGACACACACGAAGGTGTCAAGGCTGGTATGGCAAGTGCTGCAATAGAAATAGTCAGTGCTTTGTCTGATTTGGTTTCGTTTTTAGGTGTATTTCAAACAGAAAATAATAATTATTATTTAATCGCTGTTCGTAATGGTGTAATCATTCGTGATATATTATTAACTGATGCAGAAAGTGCCAGAAAATTATATACACAAATGACTGAAATTCCAGATTGGGGCGCTTTGTTTGCACCTGCTTCGTGGGGGATTGCTAAATCTCAGGAAAAACTTTTGTCTGATTTGATGGGACATGGTGCGTATGTAAAATTGCGTGAAATAAGCACTGTGAAAATAATAATTCCATCTGTTGTATTTTTGATTTTGTTCGCGGTATTCGGATATATTGTTTTGAAAAATTCTGTGGCCAATAAAACTGTTAGCAAGCCAACAATAACGGCAGAAAAAATTGCAGAATATAAAAAACAAATAGAAGCTAAAACACAAAAAATAGCTGATAAAATATTGCCGACTGTTACAGAACAAGATGTTGATATAGATTATGCGTATGAACATTTACCAAGGGTTAATGAACGCGCAGATTTGTGTTATAAAGCAATTGCTTTTGTAATGCAGCCTGTGATGGGGTGGAATCAAACTTATGCTAGATGTGACGAAGAATATGTATCCGCTAATTTTTCACGCGATTTTGGAACTTTGAACGATTTTTATGAAATAGGTGGCGATTTAATGCCTGGGGCTATGGTTCAACAAATGTCCGAAGATGAAATACTTGTTCGTATAAAATTACCAGAATTAAAAACTTATACTTCGATTGATGACCGCGATCAGACGACTTTGATGCGTGATATAACAACGGTTTTTCAACAATCAAATATCAATGCGAATATCCAAGGTGTCATAGATAAAGTTCTAACAGGTGCTGGGACAGAAAATATCTATGTGACCGAAGTCGGCGTTTCTTCAAAATTAATTCCATCAGAATTTATGCGGGCTTTTGATGGGTTTAATGGTGTATATATGCCGTCTGTGACATGGCGTACGAATACAAAGATGTGGGATTACGAAGTGGTAATTTATTCTAAATAAAGGTGGGAAACATGTTTAAAAAACTAAATATTATAGTATTTGCAGTTATGATAGCTTTGGGATTTCATATTTCTTCTGGTTGGTCCGAAGAAGTCTTCATGGACGATTATGTTGAATATGATAATTATTCAGATAATGTTGTTGGACAAAGTGATGCCGAATTAGCTGACCAAATGTCTGTTCAAGCATTACAAGAATATGATATGACAGGTTCTTTGTTTGAAAAAATCACAATGCTGGAACAAGAAAAAGTTGTTGCTCAACTGGAAAAAGAACGCGCACAATTGGATTTAGATTTTGACAGATTAAATGCTGAAAGAATTAAATTACAAATGGAATTAGATACTTTGTCTGGGCGTGCAGAACAACAACAACAAGAATTAGAAACTGCAAAAACTCAGTTGGAAATACAGACGGAAAAGTTAAGAAAACAACGAGAGGCTTTGGATGAAGAAATAGATTATGAATCAATAGTAAAAAAATCAACATCTAAAAAAGAAGAAGGTAGTTTCAACAGAAGATATAAATTGATAAATGTTGTCGGTGTTGATAATCAATTACAGGCTACTGTTCAAGAAGTATCTACTGGTCAAAACAAACGTATTGCTGTGGGTAAAGATTTGGATGGATATGTCGTGAAATCTATATCTTTAAATGATGGTATTATTTTTGAAAAAGATGGTGTCGAAGAAAGTTTAAATATTGGAAAATAAAAATATGCTGAATACAGATAATAATTTTAAAAATGTTAGAGAATTGTCTGTACCTGCTGGTTTGGACAAAGCTACCAGCAAGGAAATATTAGATTATTTATTTGCGAAAAATAACAAGCTGTTGACGGCATATTCTGGCGAATTAGCTTTGCCAAAAGATACACAAAATTTAATCGCATATTTTTCTGGTGGTGAAATCATTATATCGCGGACACATCAATATGATGGTCGTGTCTTAGCATTTTTAGATTTGTTAAATCAAAAAAAACTTGTTGTTAAAGAGCCTTATTATTCTGATTTAGGTTTGATTTCAAACATATATAAAAGTAATGATGAAAGATTGGGCAATGATATTCGTTCGCGTACAGAATACGACAACCAGATGCAGAAAGATTTTGTCGATATTATTGCACGCGCAGCTGCGCAAAAGGTTTCTGATATACATATAGAAGTGGCAGATCAAACAACAATTTATTTTCGTATTGATGGCAGTATGCAACCAGTATTGGAATATAATTCACAATGGGGCGAATCTTTTGTTAGAGCTGCGTTTGCTTCTGCTGATATTTCTAATTCAAGTTATTCACAAAATGAATATCAAACCGCTCAAAAAGATGGACGCACACCATTGCGTGGAACCAAAGATTTATATTTGCCGGCTGGGGTTTTAGGTATAAGAATGCAATTCAATCCTATTGCATTTGGTTCGCAATATGTTGTTATGCGTCTTTTGTATGACAACCCAAGTCAGGGCGTTAAACTGGAACAAGAATTTACTGAATATGAACAGAAATTATTGATGCGTCTGCGTTCTGCACCGACTGGTTTAGTAATTGTTGCGGGACCAACTTCGTCTGGTAAATCTACAACACTTGTTCATAATATGGCGTTGATGTTGAAAGAAAGACGATATGAAATCAATCTTATAACTGTGGAAGACCCTGCAGAACAAAAGATTTTTGGTGCGCATCAAATGCCTGTTGTTAATGCTGTGAACGAAGAACAAAGAGAAGAAAAATTTACAGAAGCTTTAGCTGCGGCATTACGCAGTGACCCTGATACATTGATGGTCGGTGAAATAAGAACTTTGTCTGCGGCACAATTAACGGTAAAGGGTGCGCTTTCTGGACATAATGTTTGGACAACTTTGCATGCTAATTCTGCGATGGGTGCGTTAATGCGTTTGTTGGATATGGGTATCGAAGCATTTAAATTAAAAGATGAAACGATGATACGTGGTTTGATATCGATGAGATTATTTAAAAAACTATGTCCACATTGTCGTGAAAAACTGTCTGAAAAACATGAACATCCAGCATATAATCGTGTCAAAGATGCGTTCGGTGATTTGGGATTAAAGCAGGTTTTTGTCCGCGGGACAGGGTGCGAATATTGTAATGGGACGGGAAATATTGGTCGTATCAAAGCTGGTGAAATTATCATGACAAACAGTGAATTTTTAAATTTTGCATTAGGTGGGGAAACCGAAGCTGCGTTGAAATATTGGTTGGAAAAAATGAACGGGCGCACATTAAAAGAAGCTGCCATAGAATTGATGTTGCGTGGAATTATTGGTGTGGATGAACTGGAACGTTGGGTTGGTATGTTAGACAGACCATGGGTGTATTAAAATCATGAATAGACTAGAATTACTTTATGCAAAATTCGTTTTCAAAATGGACACTAACAAGCGCATGGCTATTTCGCGCAAGGTGGCATCATTATTGCGTAATAATTTTACTTTGATGGATGCTTTGCACAGAATAGAAATGATTGAATCGCAAAATGGTCGCAAGCCAAATGAACCTTTTGCCATAGCAATGCGTGATATTCAACAAAACCTTGAATGCGGTATGACTTTTGCCCAGGCTACTTATGATTGGGTTCCGCGTGAAGAGACATTGTTATTAATTTCGGGCAGTGTGTCTAGTCTTTTGATATCTTTGGAAAACATTGGACGCATAGTTGGTGGAATAAATCGTATTAAACGTGCAATGTGGTCTGCGGTCATTTATCCATTGTTTTTGTTTGTGTTGACTGTGGCGATAATAATAATGGTTGGTTTGTATCTGGTTCCGCCATTAACCGAAGCAGCCGGTTCTAATGTTGTTTGGCGTGGCAGTGCAGCATCATTAGTTTGGGTGTCTGGGGTTGCTAGGGAATATTGGCATGTGTTGGCTGGTGGATTTGCAATATTAATCTTTTTGATATGGTCGTCTTTGCCAGTGTGGACTGGGAAACTTAGAACACTGTTTGATAAATTGCCACCATGGAATACTTATAAATTGCAATTGTCTGTCAGTTGGTTGATGTCATTATCTGCGATGGTGTCTGCGGGTGTTTCTGTGCCTGACGCGATGAGGTTATTATCAGATTATTCTAATCGTTATTTGTCTGATATTTTGGAATCAGCATTGCATTATATCGCAAACGGTGAAAATTTGGGTAATGCGCTGGCGGCGACCGGCAAAGAATTCCCAAGTCCTGAAATCATAGGTGATTTGATAATTTATTCTGATATGAACGATTTTGCAAAAAATGTAAATCAAATTGCTAATGATTATATGGAAGAATCTGTTCGAAAAATGGAAAGTATATCCAGTGTATTAAACAGTATTGGTATTATTCTTGTATCCATAATAATTGGTTGGATTGTTATGGGGACTTTCCAAATGCAAGAACAAATCACAGCTGTGTTGATGTAGTATTATTACGAATGGTTGTGTAATTTCCATGCTTTGTCTTTAAAAATATCTATCGCAGTTTGGAACCAAAAATCACGAATGTTTTTTGCACATAATTCGCGTGCAAAAGAATTATAAATTTTTGGGTTTATAAATAAATCATCACAAAAGAATAAATTTATTTTTTTCCAATCCCCTGGGATTTTTGTGGATAAAAAATTATCGGTATTTTTAGATTGGTTCATAAAGAACGCTTTGGTTGAAGTAAAAAAATACATGTTTCTTGGTGTATCAATTAAACCCGAACGCGATACAATAAAAAATTGTAAATCAGATAAATCTATGGTGTCAAAAGTTTGTTTGTTAATTTTATGAAAAATAACATTTCGTATGCAAATTGTATTGGTTTGTCGTTTCATGTTTTACCCCATTATTAAAAACAAAGACCGTCATAAAACATGGCGGTCGGGGAGTTCATAAATCATACAGACTTGATTCCGCGGTCTTTGGGTTGTCCCTGTTTTATAACCGACGGCTCCCCGACCTTACAGTCGGGCGAGCTGACGGTGCTTTAGCACCGGTCTGTATAAGGACTTATGACAGTCCCAAACCCAAAATCCATTTGGATTCTGCTGTTATTATAACCATAAATGTCCAAAATTGCAAATCGTAAAATACACTTAAAAGAATTGCCCCAATTATAATAAAAGATGGGGCTTTTTTCTTTATACCATAAATGGCAGGTTTTCCAAAGTTCCTTCGGTCACGCGGACATTTACATCAATCAGCATAAATACTGCGTCTGTTGATTTTTGCGGATTTTTAGTAAACGCATTTGGCGCCAGCAAGTGGCTGGTGTTCACAGTCAACTTTGTAACCAAATGGTCATCGTCCAATAATGTATAAATCGGTCCAATATCGCGTGGTGTATTTTGTCCAATTTCGTGTTCGTTTTGTGGGCAACGCAAACCGTCCAAAATCGTTTTAACCCGGTTATCTATATCAGAATGTGGAACACCCACGATTTCTGGGTGCATCAGCAAAATATCCAATTCTGCAATCATTTTTAAATTCGGTGTAATAATAGGGTTCCAATCTATACCACCAATATGACGAGTTATAATAGGGCTTTTTTTTGCATCTGGCATCATGAATTTAGTCAAATTATCCCATGGTTTCAGAGTCACCAATTTTTTCAATTGTGGGTGGAATTGCATACGGATATCAGCAATATGTTGTGCCCGTTTCTTTGGATTTGTCAATATATCGCCATAGTATAATAATTTAAATTTCATGGTTTAGCCCTTTTGTTTGTTAGATTTTTGTCATTTTCTCTTGATAATTATACCATAAATTGCTATGGTTTGAACAGCAAAAAGAAAGGATTTTAAATGGCAGTAAATAATGAATATACAGGTGATTCGATTAAAGTTTTAAAAGGTCTGGAAGCAGTCAAAAAAAGACCAGGAATGTATATCGGTGATGTCGGCGAAGGTGGCGATGGTCTGCACCATATGATTTATGAAGTGGTAAATAATTCTATCGACGAAGCGATGGCTGGTTATGCTGATACGGTTTATGTTTCGCTTAATGCAGATGGGTCAACAACTATACGCGATAATGGTCGTGGTATGCCTTTTGATATTAATCATGAAACAGGACGGTCTGCGCTGGAATTGATTATGTGCGAATTGCATGCCGGTGGTAAATTTGATAACGAAGGTAATGGTGCGTATAAGGTTTCTGGTGGTCTGCATGGGGTTGGTGTGTCGGTCGTTAATGCGTTGTCCACTTGGCTGGAAGTGCGCGTATGGCGTGGCGACAAAGAGGCGCGTATGTCTTTTGCTGATGGTGCTCCTACAACTAATTTGACTATTGTTAAAAATGAAAGCGGTATTGAACATGGAAGTGAAGTGACTTTCTTGCCGTCACCAGATACTTTTACTGGGACACGATTTGATTTTGACACATTGGAAGTATGGTTGCGTGAACAATCGTTTTTAAATGCTAATGTTCGTATTATTTTGGAAGATTTGCGCGGACCAGAAAAAGTTGTTCGCGAATTCCATTCTGCTGATGGACTTAAAGGATTTGCGACATATCTTGATAAATCCAAAGAATTGTTAAATCAAGAACCTATTCAAATGATTAAAACAATTGATGATTCTTATATTGAAATTGTTTTACAGTGGACTACGGCTTATACAGAAACATCACTTTGTTTTACTAATAACATTCCAAATCGTGATGGGGGAACACATTTGGCTGGATTTCGTGCTGGGTTGACACGCGCGTTAAACAAATATATTTCTGAACAGAATATGAAAAAGGAAATCAATTTGTCTGGTGAAGATTTCCGCGAAGGTTTAACCAGTATTGTCAGTGTGAAAATTCCAGATCCAAAATTTGGTTCACAGACCAAAGATAAATTAGTGTCCAGTGAAGTTAGGCCGTTGGTTGAAAATACTGTGAACGATTTGCTTTATCAATATCTGGAAGAAAATCCAACCATTGCAAAAATGATAATTGATAAAATTGTAGAAGCAGCTAGTGCGCGTGAAGCAGCCCGCAAAGCGCGTGAATTATCTCGTAAGAAAACCGGGCCGGAATTGGGCAGTTTGCCTGGAAAATTGGCGAATTGTTCTGAAAAAGACCCATCTAAATGCGAATTGTTTATTGTTGAGGGTGATTCTGCTGGGGGTACTGCTAAACAAGGGCGTGATAGAAAAACCCAGGCTATATTGCCTTTGCGTGGAAAAATTTTAAATGTAGAACGCGTGCGTTTTGATAAAATGTTGGGTTCTGATACTATTGGTGCGTTGATTACTACTTTGGGTGCCGGGATTGGCAAAGACGATTTTGATATCGAAAAATTCCGTTATCACAAAGTTATTATTATGACCGATGCGGATGTCGATGGACAACATATTCAAACTTTGTTGATGACATTTTTCTATCGTCATATGCCACAGGCTATTGAACGCGGTTATATTTATGTTGCAAAACCGCCACTATACGGCGTAACGCGTGGCAAACAGCAAATCTATATCCAAAACGAACGCGAAATGGATGATTATTTGTTAGATCAACTGGCAACTGATGGAATGATTGAAACAAGTGATGGTCAACAGCTGGCAGGTGCAGATTTCAAGCGTTTGCTGGAATTGGTTGATGATATGAAAAATAATTTACAAGCGTTAAATCATATTATGCCATTGCGCTTTGTCGAAGCGTTGGCTTTGAACAAAGTATTTGAAAGTGAAATGCCAGAAAATTTTGCAGCGGCAGAACGCATGTTGGATGCCCAAGAATTAGAATTTGAACGCGGATGGAAAATATCTACTGATATAGAAGGCATAAAAATTACACGCACTTTGCGTTCGGTAACTGAAACACATGTTTTGACGCGTGACAAGATTAATTCACCTGAAATTCGCGCATGGCAAAGAATGCCGGGACGTGATGAATTGATTGAAACATTTTCAAAACCAACAACTTTGCGTGTGAAAAATAAATCGCAAAAAATTTGGGGTGCTTTTAATTTATTAAATACTGCGTTTGAATATGCCAAGACTGGGTTAAAGATTCAAAGATACAAAGGTCTTGGTGAAATGAATGCAGAACAATTATGGGAAACAACTATGGACCCAAATCATCGTTCGCTGTTCCAAGTAAAAGTGACCGATGCTTCCCAGGCGGATGAAGTTATTTCTATGTTGATGGGTGATGTTGTAGAACCGCGTCGCGATTTCATTGTTGAAAATGCGCTGAATGCTAATTTGGATGTGTAAAGAGATCTATTATGATAAATAAAATTGAAGAATATAAGTTATTAAAATATATAAAAAAAAACTTGGATGAATATTCAAAGCTTGTTGATGATTTTGCAAAAAATCATGCTTTGGATAAATTGCCGTTCATTGCTTACAAAAGTTGGGTTGATGTATTAAATGGTTATATTCGCATGATTGACGAAGACAAAAGACAAAAGATAGTTAAAGCTTTGGAAGTGCCAATATATGGTATAAAACAACGTTTTGCGGATGAAACCGTTCAAAAGGGCGCAATAAAAGAGATGCAACAGGTCATAAATTCTTATCTTAAAGATATGGAAAAAGAATTGGATATTAAACCAGAACAAATAAAAGAAGCTGGGGTTAAAAAGAAGACGAACACTCTTAAAGATGCAGTTGAAAAAGTTTTGGATAAATATGAAGAAGATAAAAAAACAGCAAAGCAAAACAAAGAAAAAAAACTGTTAAAGGATATTTTTGGAAATATTAATAATTAAATAAACCAAAGGATAAGATGTCGAAAAATGTTGTTGATAAATCGGGGGATATTCACAACAATGTTTTGTTGCAGGATTTTTATCGGCCAAAAAAAGAATTATCAAATCAATATTATTCGACTGTGAATCCAGAAAAACTTGCAAAGTTAAACGAATTAGAAAAAGCGCGGGAAAAAATAAAACAAGAAATTATCGCTGCTGATAAATCAACTGATAATTCTGTTCTTTATGCTGCGTTGGTAAATTTTAAAAAGGAAAATAAAAATGGATAAACATAGGTTTAACAGCGCTACTTTGAAACTAAAAGCACAAAACAGAATATCTGTGTGGGCTGGCGATAACAGTGTTGTAAATAATGCTTGCTTACCCAAAATGCCAAATCCATTTTGTATGATTATAACAGAAGATGTTTATGATACTTTGAGTGTGGTTGGTAATGTGACAGATAATTATGTTTTTGAGATACCTTTTGTTTTAACAGGGTATTTCGATAAAGAAAATCAGCAGTTTATAATAGATGATGGTTTGGTACACCATAATTCTGAAAGTGACAGGCTAGAAGCTGTTGCTAGTAATGAAATGAACAAATATGCGAGTGATTTTATAAAATCTGCGAAAGTGCAAGAAAATAAAGTTATCGCGTTTGGTCATACCCATCCACGTGTTGGTGGATATTATTTGAATTTTTCATGGGGCGATATCAAAGCTTATATAGATGCGTATGAACAAAACAGAAATCTTTTCGACAATCATAATATATCAATGTTGGCGTGTTTGATTACTGGGGGTAATTTTAATTTCTTGTTTTGCAACAAAGAAGATACATACAGGTTTGATAATGTTTTTGTTCAAAAGAAAAATGGGGATTTGATAAAATTGCCGGCTTTTGGGCCAGATGTTTCTATGGTAAATAATCGGCAAACCAAGGTTCGGTAATATGTTTGATTCAAATTGGTTTTTTGATTTGGAATCACAACTTCGTGAAATGGGATTGGATAGTGATGATAAATCTTTTGATGAAATAAAACAAAACTTATCAAATCCGAAAAAATTATCACCTGATGAATTTGCGTCTGCTGTTTTTTATGTAATTTTGGCTGGTGGATTTTCACAAAAAACCGCAAAAAAAATCCATGAAATCATAATACAAAAAATGCCAGAAAACCCAGGCACAGAAGATTTATTAAAAATATTTAATAACAAAAATAAAATAAATGCTATTTGTAAAATTTGGAACAACAGACAAAATTTTTGTGACGGATTTTATGCGTGTAAAAATTTAAATGAAAAATTATCGTATCTTCAAAAATTGCCACATATTGGAAAAATAACAGCAAATCATTTGGCACGAAATTTGGGTGAAAATATTGTTAAATATGATATTTGGATACAAAGGCTTGGTGTTCTGTACGGCAGAAATCCTGCGTTAGCGCAAAAAATAGATAACGGAAAATTGAATACAGAAATAAAAAAATGTTGCGATGATATGTTTGAAAAATTATCGCGTGAAACAGGTTTGCCAATTGGATATATTGATGTTGTGCTTTGGAAAAGCTCTCAAAACGGGTTGATAAAGGAATTAAAAAATGGATGTCAAAATTGAACAATCTTGGAAAGATGTTTTAAAGAATGAATTTGAAAAAGATTATTTCAAAAAACTAACTGATTTTGTGCGCGGCGAATATTTGTCTGGAAAAACAATTTATCCGGAACCTAAAAATATTTTTAATGCATTTAATTTATGTCCACTTGATAAAGTAAAGGTTGTTATTATTGGGCAAGACCCATATCATGAACCAGGGCAAGCACATGGGCTTTGTTTTTCTGTACAAAGCGGGACGGAATTACCACCATCTTTGATAAATATTTACAAAGAAATTGAATCTGATTTAGGACATAAAAGTATTACAAATGGTGATTTGACAACCTGGGCAGAACAGGGTGTTTTATTACTTAATGCAACATTGACTGTGCGGGCGCATGTGGCTGCTTCACATAGTGGAATGGGATGGGAAGCTTTTACTGATTCTGTGATAAAAACCGTTGCACAAAATCGTAAAAATGTAGTCTATATGCTGTGGGGGGCTTTTGCACAAAAGAAAGCAGAATTTCTCGATGTGGCGAATAATTTAATTTTAAAAAGCGCACATCCGTCACCGCTTTCGGCATATCGCGGATTTTTTGGAAATCATCATTTTTCACGTGCTAATGAATATTTGGTTAAAACAGGGCAGACACCAATAAATTGGTAATTAATAATTGTATGTAAAGCCCAAACCATAAAACGCATAAGAATTATTTTCTTCGGCTGTGTTGGCATTAGAAAAGTGTTGTATAAATAATTCTGCCGCCCATTTGTCGTTAAAGTTATAGCCAAATGTGACTTTGAATTCAAAAATCAATTTTGCACCAAGACGTTTGTTTTCTTGTGCCTGCAGACCAACGCCCGCGCCAAGTCCAGCATAAAGACGTTCGTATCTAAACAAAGCGATATCTTCGGTTACATAAGCCATTGGAATTGTAAAATCTTGCCATTTCCAACCATATTTTTCATCCAACCCCAATGTCATAGAAACATTTAATGAACGACGCGCGGGGATTCTAAAAAAAGTTGTTGGTTGAGAATATTGTATTGTGCCAATATAAAATGGCACAGGTCGAACAGGTGGTGGTAATAAAATTCCGGTATCAAAGCCCTGACCAATACCAAAGGCAACCTGTTGTTGATAAGTCCCCATGAACGGGTTTTCTTCGGGCAAGATGCAAGAATCTGCCATAGCAAGATTCGGCAAAACAAGCGCAAATAAAACGGCTAGTGTTTTTTTCATAAACACTATTATATCACAAAACATGTAATAAAACTAATTATTTTTCCATCTTTTTGGAAACGTAAGGATATGTTGATAAATACTGGAAAAAAAGGTATAATAAATAACGACAAAATTATAGGTTTTTAACCAAGGTCAAATTTTAATGCACGAAAAGGAAAAAAAGGATAGTTTTTATGAATAAAGTATATGGTAAATCTGACTTGCAGGAAATATTGGATTTGTATGCAAATCAGGACTCTCGTGATGAGGCAATTGCACGTGCAGAACAATTGTTGAAAGATTTCGTAAATGAAGATGTAGATATCGAACAATCGGCGCTGGAAGAATTTCAGAAAATAATAGAAACATTTGGAATAACGACCAATGATGCTGGGGAACAAGTATTCACAGAACTTGGCGCACAAGCAGCGGCACGATTCCAAACAATAATTGATTCTTTGGAAAACGCAGAAAATGCGGTAGATTCGGATCGTATTTTTTCTTTGACATCAGACCAGAATCAAATCAAGTTTGACTTGGTTACTTTGAATGTATACAAAGATATGGGATTGGTTGATGCATCGGTTGATCCTGCAAATATGACACCAAGACAAGTTGCAGAAACGATAAATGGTATCGAACTGACAGATAAAGAACGCAACGAATACGCGAACAAGTTTATTGATAACATCATTGGTAATGCAGAATTATTTGAGATAACACCGCCAAAGATATTGGCTGATGCATATACGTTCATAAGGGAACAATTGGCAGCCAACCCAAATGATAAAGATCTGGCTGATCGTTTTACAACATTGGCAAAACGTATCGATTATTTGATAAAAAACTTTGCTTCGAGGGTTGATTATTTTTATTCAGATCCATCAAACATCGCCGATGTTTATGCTGGATATCGCAAAATGTGTGATATTCGCAGCAAAGATTTGAAAGCAGCACAAGGTGACAACGAAAGCACAAAAAAATACAAAGAAGAAATCAAAAAATCTGTTGATGAAACAAAGGCACGATTGGAAGAAATTGTTGCCATGTATTCCGATATGTGGAATTTGAAAGATTTGAAACCAGAAGATGCTTCAACGCTTGATGCACGCTGGAAAGAAATATCGGAAAAATTGAAAGATGTTGAACTGACAGACGATGTGTTGGCAACGTTAGCAAAATATGAATTCTTGGACGAGAACGGCAATCCGATGCCACAATTTATTGATGCGGACGGCAAGCCACAAAAAGATTTTCAACCTGGTTATAAATTAAACCCAGACGGCAGATTGAATCGCATTATATCGTTGGCAAAGAATGATGTTACTATGCGGAATGTTGGCGATTTAGAACACGATGTCAAAGACATTGATTTGACAGCCGCATTGTTTGACAGGGTTCCTTGGAAAGTGGCGGAAATATCCATTCCAGACCAGGTTATTTCAGGAATAGAAAGCAAACCGTCCACAATGATGACACAACAAGATGTTGATGCTTTTTGGGATAGTTTAGAAAAAGACGGCGGTAACATTTCTGATCAAGGATACCAAGCAGCATTGGATGCACAAGTTAACCAGGCAGCAGGTTTCGCTGGGTTAATGGCAGAAAAAGTTGGGCCAGACAAACCAATTGTTATGCGGCCATTTGAGGCTGTTGAAGATATAGATAAATTGGCAAGCACAAGATCCGAAAAAACTGGTGCGGCAGAACGTAAACAGAAAGTAGGATTCTTCAAACGTATGGCTAAGAATTTCGGTGCAGCGGCAGTTATGTCCGCAGGGCTGACGTTTATTGGAAAAGCAACAGGTGTTGCTTATGCCGGGGCTGCAGTTGGAACTGCAATCGGTATCGGCAATATGATTATCCAAGGATTCAAGTGGCGCAAAGAGCAAAAGAAAGCAGGAAAACCGCATGGATTGAAAGCATTCTTTTCAGATAAACGCAATTGGGGACCGGCAGTAGCATCTGGTCTTGGTGTTGCAGCAGTTATTAGCATGGCAACAGGAAACCCAGAATTGGCAGCAGGATTTGGTATTGGTGCAATGGCTGTTGGCGGTGGATCTGCGGCAAAGATGGTTTATGATGATGCGCTGAACGCCGGTTATACCAAAGGTCAAGCATTGGCCGGTGCAATCGGGGTTGCCGGGGCAACAATTGCTGGTGGATTGGCGGGACGTGCCGCAATGAACGGTGTCATCAGTTATGTGAATAACAACACCGAGAGCAATTTATTCAAAACAGAACACACGACAACAAGTGAACACCAAACAGGGACAGAACGTGTATATGACGATGGTGTGATTAAACATCACGAAGATATGATGTTGAAGAATCACTGGGAAACACCACAATCACTGGATGCGCGTATTGATGGTTTGATGGATGCAGGATTGTCACACGATGATGCGATGCGTTATTTGTTGGCGTGGCACGATGCAACAGATCACAATTTAGGACCTGGATATTTTAACAATATTGGCATGAGTCCGGATGCTTTGGCGGCATTACGTGGATCAATTGATGGGACAAGCATACACTTGACCCCAGAATCAATGGCCGCATTTGAGCATTTTAATCCGCATATTTCTGCAACAAACACCGTTGGATATATGCCAGGTGCACCAGTCAGTTATGATTTGCCGGCAAATGCCACATACGATGCTAACGGCGTTTTGATACCAGGGAATGATGTATATTCAACATATGTGGAACATGGAGGCCAAGTATTTTCTGATATACCTGTTATGACCACAGAAACAAACAGCGTATTTACACCAAACGAATTGGCGTTCCCTGCAGGCATAGGCACAGTGGGGATTTATGAACCACGAGTAGTTCCCGCACAATATCTGAATCGTATGCGTGAACGCGCAAGTGCGCTGGCAGATCGTAGTACCAAGATTGTTCCGCCATCAAATGAGAACGGCAATGGCGAAAACACACCGGGCGGTAATACACCACCAAGTGGAAATACCCCAGAAGGGATAACTCCGCCAACTGGTAACACACCGGGTGGAAACACGCCACCGACAGGAAATACACCAGGGGGTAACACACCACCAACTGGCAATACGCCAGGGGGCAATACCGGTAATCCGCCAACAGGAAATACTGGCACACAACAAACAAAGCGCGGATTTTTCAGTAGATGCAAAGATACAATTTATAAAATCATGCAAGCCGGATATCATGGATTACAAAAAACACAACAAGGAGTACATAATATGAAAAAGCAAAAAATCATAAATCGAAATGAACGTGCTATTGAACGTATCAAAGGTGTAAAATCTCAGAAAGAAGAATGGGGCGATATATCTGTTGAAGATATAAACGAAGTCACCAAGAAAAATATTGCTGCTATGGCAAACGAAAATGAAAGATTGATGAAAAGATTAAGCAGAAAGCATACAAGATTGTTGGCTAAGATGAACCTTGCCGATGCAAAGCAAATGCATAAAATACAAAGCGAATTAAAAGAAATAGAAGCTTTGCAGATGAAATATGATGCGTATGAAGATATGGGGGGCGTGGATGCTATGAAGCAATTAAAAGAAATGAAAAAATTAAATAATGAATTGAAAAAACTTGATGCCAAAGGCGAAATAGATGTTGAAATCGAAAAAGCAAAAGGTAGAAATAAAGTCAAAGATATCAAAGCTGATGGTCGTGCTTCACGTATCAGAAAGGCAGCACAGGCGATTTCTGGCTTTGTAAAAGGTTTTGGCGACAAAACAAAAGATGATATCACATCTGCTGATAATGCTGTTAAATTGGCAAGGAAAGAACTTGCTAAATCAAAAACAGTTGGCAGTAGACGTGTATGGAATGCGGCTATGAAAAGGTTAGAACAACTTGCAAAAAGTCATGAATACACGGAAGAACAGAAAAAAAGAATTGCAGAACAAGTCATCCAAGAAACACAGCGTCAGATTGATAACGCAAAATAGTTATGCGATAAAAAGCAAAAAAAGACCCAGAAATGGGTCTTTTTTTATTCTTTTTTGTTAATTGTGGTTTAAAAAATAGCAAAAGTTTGTGGTGCCCCAGATCCAAAACTCATCGGACTCTGAAGCAACCGTTGAAGTTTAATGGCAAGAATTTTGTGAAGAAATTATCAGAACAGGAACAATAATCAAAAATATAGGTAAAAAAATAAATTAACGGAAATTCGGGTTAAGCAATCTGAATGCCCCCCTGTGAAATAACAGGGGTTTCAATCATGTTTTCAAAGAATTTTATAAAATTATTTTGTTTTGTATTCAGATTTCAATTTAGAAAACATAAATGAATCTTTGTACACATTATGTATAAAATGTTCCTTACGTAAGATGCCTTCCTTTGTAAAATTCATACGTTCTGCAACACCCAAAGATTTTTTATTTTCAGGGTCTATTCTTAATTCAATCCTGTTAAATCCCCATTCTGTGAAAGCTAATTTTTCAATTAATTTAAAAGCTTCTGTCATAATACCACGACCACCAGCTCTTTTATCAAGATAATATCCAACTTCACCACGATTATCAGATTTTGATAATTTTACAAAACCAATACGTCCAACAATTTTATTATTCCATTGAATAAACCATTCTGCTGAATCTTTGTCTTGTTCCAACAAAGACTTTTCGTCTTCTGGCTTTTTAACAAAATCCACCCATTCCAACCAAGGTCTAAATTCATCACGATTGTTTTCAATGATATCAAAAACAATTTTTAAATTATCAAATGTTGGTGCCAATTTTACCAACTTAATATTTTTGCTTGTGATTTCATTTGGAAATTTCTCAATCATGTATTTATCCTTTCAATACGTCTTCTCTAGCCATATATCTTCGCTTGCTTTCTGCGAAACCAATCTCGCTGTAGCGAAAGCGAAAGCGGATGGTGCCCTAAGCAAGAATCGGACTTGCGACTCGTCCTTACCAAGGACGTGTTTTACCACTAGACTATTAGGGCAATCGCCAGGTATTATACCTAGAAACACAAAAAAATCAACTAAAATCCCAGATTATTTATGCATGGCGCTTTTGATTTTTTTCGTTAATTTTAAACCACCAGATTTATTACAATGGTCCGGGCTGTCAAAATCTGAATCTTTGAAATCAGAGCTTAATTGAAAATTCAATAATTTTACATCTGGGTTTTCTTTTAAAAAATCAAACAATTCACGATACACAATACTTTCTTCTGGTAAACATTTTAAATAGTCAGACCGATATGGCGGTAAAACAACATAAACTTTATGATGTTTTTGTCTGGCTAATTTTACAATGTCGCCCAAATATTTTATTTGATTATTATTACGCATAGTATTTTTAAGATGTTTTGAAACCAAAACATCAGTTGGTTCTTTGAAATGTTCCAGATTATATGTAGCTTGCCCGCGAAACCCAGTTGGGCAGATAACAGTTTTTATTTGTTTGTTTAATATATCCATGCCTTTTTTATCATCAATCGGTAGTTTAGTAGCATAATCTATACCATATAATCCTTTATAAGGAATACAGCGAACAAATTCACGCGTTTTTTCTAATTCTAAGCCAGGATGAAAAACAGACCAAAAGAGAATCACATTTCTAAGTTCTTGACCATTATGTTTTACAACATATTCATATAATTTTGATGCTCTATATAAATCTTGTGAAGAATTAGCCAAACTGAAATCATTTTTTGATGGGATAAAACCATCACGAGCATGCGAAGACCCCAATATTAAATTTTTTAAATCTTTGCATTGGGTTAGTCCTTTGAATTTCATAATATCGTAGCTAAAATCAGGCAAAGCAACAGGTTTATAATAAGACCACACAGGAATTTTGAATAAATATATCTTACGTGTTCCATCAATATCTGTAATTTTTTTAAATAATTTCATAAGGTGACCTTTTGGAGTCTATTTTATCAATTTGACTGATAAAATCAAAATAAATAAAAACATTGCAAAGTGAAAAAAGTTTGATATAATGCGTTGCACTGGCAGCGTAGCTCAGTGGTAGAGCAGAGGAATCATAATCCTTTGGTCGGGGGTCCGAATCCCTCCGCTGCTACCAGAATAAACAAACGACCCGATGGGTCGTTTTTTTATTCTGTGCGTCGGGGTGGTGAAGGGCACCCAGATGGGGGTCCGACCCGCAGGCAAAAGGCAGACAGAAGTATGCCGGTCCCCCGAAGTTTTAACGAAGGGGGATTTGCCCAGGGGAATGAAGCGCAGCGGAATCAATCCCTCCGCTGCTACCAAAATTCAAACCGCCCGTTTGGGCGGTTGTTTTTATCGTTCTTCATTTATTTCAAATACACTCATTTCCATTCTTTCATTGAAAACGCATCTGGCCTTGTATTTTAATTCTAGATTAAAATCGTTCTTTGCCGAGAACCCAGATATCACTGTCAGACCATGTTGGTCTATGTGATGAGTGCTGCGTGAGATACTTCTTTTGAATGTTGATGGATTGGTTAGTGTTGATTTGGCTCTTTCATCGCAAAGGCTCATATAGTCATATATTTTATCTTCATATTTTTCTTGGACAGTTAGTGCTTTTGCGCCGCTATTGATTTCTTGTTCTGTTAAATAGAACTTGTGTTTGCCACATGCACCATAAATAACAACATTATCTTTACTGCCCATATCCTCAACCAATGATACAGATATCAGTTTGTCGCAGTTTTTATTTTTGCGAATTTGTTTTGCTGCTTTGGGTAATAATGCATTTATTTCTTTAATGCGTTCTACACCATATTTGTCTATGTATTCGTCATATCCCTCGCCACGTTCTGTTCCAATGATGTTTGGCCAAACGGCGGAATCATCATAGTTAATGCTGTCTTCCTTGGTCCTTGTTTCTTCTTTCTCTGTGTTTTCTGTGGGTTTAGTTTCATTTTCTTCGGCCACTACTTCGTTGGTCGTATCCGCCTGTTCTGGTTCAACGACAACCGCATATCCAATAAAACCAATTACAGCCAGAACTATCCTTAATGTTTTGTTTATGAAACCATAGTTTATTGGTAGCAACATCAAAGCGAACAATAAACCAAAAAGATTAAAGTCAGCAAGTGAGCTTATCAGGAATATTCCACCTATTATCCATCTGATGATATCAAGAATTTTGTTCTTTGAGTTGTTTTCTTCTTTCATATTGTTCCCTTTATTTTATGTGTTGTTCTGGTTAAGAGCAGAGTACACAAACAATTTGATTTTTTCCATATTTATTTTCTGAGATTATTTTATCTTGCTTTTCTAAATCAGATTTCTGTATAGTTTAATTCAAGGAAGGAAAGGATAACTGTCAGATGTGGTTATTTGTTCTGGCTTCTTTGGTTTTTTTGAGAAACAATGACAAAAATGGCGACCATCTGGCCGCCGTTTTTTTTGCATTATTTGCTAATATTCATAAATTATGGTATTATTGCGGTTAGAATGTATGAGGGATTATTATGAAACGAAATCAAGTGATTTTATTCTATGGTCTGCCGGCAAGTGGTAAATATACGGTTGCAAAAGAAATTCAGAAAAAATGCGGCGGCGTTTTGTTGGATAACCATTATTTTTATGACTTGTTTGTAGGTATAACAGAAGTTCCAGATGAAATACGTCACGAATGGTTTCATCGTGTTGGAGATGTTCGCAGGGCTTATATGGATGTGTTAAGAAAGTTTTATCCACGAAAAAAGCAAACGCGATTTATATTTACATCTGTTTTATTCCGCGGCGAAAAACTGCCTGCAAATCTACAAAAGTTTGCGCATGATATAAATGCTGATTTTATTCCCATAGAATTAAACGTGCGTAAAGATGTGTTGTTGAAACGGTGTAATACAGCACAGCGGAAAAAACGCGAAAAAATATCAGACCCGAAACAATATGAAAAGGTGCTGAATAAATGGTTACCAAACGCATTTCATTCTAGACATGCCAATAGATTAGTTATAGATGTCAGTGATTTGTCATTGGATAAAACGGTGGCCGCGGTCAGGAAACATCTGCGACAATTTGATTAAAAGGATACAGACATGCAAAAATGGGAAATCGCATTAAATAAGTTTTTGGAACGATATATTCATGAACCTTGGTTCGAGGGGGCGTTGTTGTGCGGTTCTTATACCACAGGCAACCAGACCAAGTTTTCAGACATAGATGTTGTTATTGTTGGCAAGAATAATATGGGCTGGCAGGAAAAGTCCAATTGCTATGTTGATGGGTTCTTGATGGAATATACAATCAACCCTGTTTATAAACTGGAAGAATATATGGCAACATATATGAAAAACCATCGCCATATAGACCAGAATATGTTTGTGTATGGAAAAATCTTGTATGATAAAAATGGGGTTATGAAAAAACTGCGCCAAAAATGTGTGCGCGATATTAAAAAGCCTTTCAAGCCATATTCAGAATACACAAAATCTTTTATCAAATACCATCTGTGGGACAAGTATGATGAACTGTTGTCGTTGGATGCGCGCGGATATCATATTGATATGCAATATTGGGCGGTGGTGGATGCCTTGATATCTGCATACTATGATTTCAAGAATATGCCGCACCCACCACGCAGTAAAATTGAACCAATCTTGACCGACCCAGAATTTGCAAAGCGATATCATATTCAGGCAATGCCGCCCAAGACATTTACAGATAAATTGTTGGCATGTATGAACGCAAAATCCAAGACCGCAAAAATGGACGCGGTAAAGGCATTTTATAACTATGTCATGCGTGCTGGCGGTGGATTTGATATTGGCAAATTCCGCGGCTATCAAAAGATTGAAAAACGATAAGGAAACAAAAATGAAACGCGCAATTAAATTCAAATTGAAAAATGGTCGGGTTGTGACTATCCGTCTATTGCGTGCCGATGATTATGATGCGTTTGTAAAATTTAATAAAGAGTTTGCAAATGGACCCAGCGCAAAAATGAATTTTGAATATCCTGGTGCGCCTGTTGAACCGAAAGAAAACTATGTAAAAGTGTGGTCGAACAAGAACTATTTATACATTGCGGCATTTGATGGCGAAAAAATAGTCGGCTATGCACAAATTCGCAAATTGATGACAGGTGTAAAATGGCCACGTGGTGGTATGCCAAATGCGGAATATTTTAAGTTAGAATATGATGGTGAAAAGTTCACCGTAATTGATACGCCGGATTGGTTGTCGCAGGTGGTGTAGCGGTCTTGGGTTATCTTTCCGGGGATGGCGATTGTAATGCGTTGGATTTTTCAATTTCGTCCATCGTAACTGCAAATGCATCGGTGCCGTCTGCGCATTTAATATCAGGTTCAAACCCGTTTGTTTCAAAATCTTTTATGCTTAGTTCACGATATACTGCGCCAACAGTGAACTTCATATGTGTATATGGTAATAAAATATATTGGTTGTATCCATATACTTCGCATCCGTTTGTGTTTGTGCCGACAATGGTTGTTTTGGGATAGTGTTTCATTCTGAAAATAAACATTTCTGCCGAAGAAGAAACGCCACGATTTGTTAATATATATACTGTATGTCTTGCGTTTTTGGGGTCGTATTTTTGTGTTGGTTTAATACTATTGTCGTGGATTATAAACGGGTCGTCTAGTGAGTCTGTGTCAAAATTGTTTCCAATTCGTTCTGGATAAAGTTTGTGTACATGCTTTGCATCGGGATTGTTACGAATGATTTCTTTGTTTGCATTTGGATATTTTTGTCCAAGTATATATTCAGCAATCTTGTCAGTGGGACGATTGTCGCCACCACCACTATCGCGAAGGTCGATGATAAGTGTTTTTGATTGTGACAGAATTGCGCGCCATTGTTTTTCAAATATTTTGCGTTCCGCGTCTGTCCATCCAGATAGTGTTGGTACTGCTATGATTCCAATATCACCACGTTGTTCGGTATGGAATTTTTTACCGCTTGCAATATTTTTTCCGACATTTGGTCTTGGCTTGCGCAGTGCGGTGCGCGCACCCATGTTTTGCCCAACCATGTTCAGTTGTATATGGTTATCTGGTATAATCTCAATCGCAGGGCGCAGTTGTTCCAGAAATTCTGCCGATGTCATATCGTGTGCATTTTTATGAACATCAATCAATGTCTTCAGGATTTTGCGCTTTAGCACCTCATTATGAAATGGCCAACCACAATATACATTTATTAAAACTCGTGCAAAGACCGATACTTCATGTTTAACCTGTTCGGCGGTCAGTTTGGTATTTGGGGTCTTAGATTTTGTGTTCCCGGCTTCAACTAAATCTTCCGTTTCGGAATCTCGTAATAAAAATTCTTCCATTTCACTGATGGTTGGTATTTTGGTCATACAGTCACCATAACTTATTTATTTTACTGAGTATTATTTTAACACAATTTTGGGGTTTTTGCCAGTTGTATATGGATGATTTAAGATGGGTAAAAACTTTACATAGAAAAATGCTTAAAAAAGGCGGAAATGTGGGTGGTGTAGCGATTTTTGTTAAAGTGATTTTTGGATTTAATCTGATTAACGCTTATGGACAATTTTACATATACTAGACATAGAAAATTGGTGTGCCGGTGAAAGTGGCGGATTTCTGCGGGGTGCGTGAGGGAAAATACTTTGTGCGCTGGTATATCATAATCCTTTGGTCAGGGGTTCGACAAAAAAGCAGGTTTTGCAACTTTGTTTTGTTGTTCAAGCGATAATTTAACTCAATTATCTGGGCTTATTGCGGATTTTAAATTTTTGTTATTTTCTATTACTTTTTTTCAACTAAGCCTCTGTCACTCCATCTTGAAAATAATTTTTTTATTTCTAACACATCGTCATTAGATCTGCTCAATTTTTGTGCCGATGTAAAATCACCGAAATCCATAAGTTCCATATGCAGCTTGCCGCCGGAATCTCGATAAATTGCAAAATTATGCCATATATCATTATGTATAAGTCCGTTGTTATTCATATTTTGTATTTCACTTAATATTGTATTTTGTTCTTCGATAGTAATTGGTTTGTTTCTCAAACACTCAAGTATTTCTGCATCCTTCCTAAGCTCATCAACACTATCTACATGCGTGGCTTCCATAATAAAATATTGTGTATCTGGTGTTCTTGGCAATGTTATTTCAGGATGAGCATCCATAAATGCTTTCAGTACTGTTTGATCGTCCCATCAGCAGAAACAGATGTTTTCTATTTTTTCAACTTTCGAACTAGGTGAAAGTGTTGTCTTACAAAAGAAAACGTGCACTTAAGGGCAAGTTTTGAAACTGTGATTATGGTCGGCCAGTATAACGCAAACCTTTTATTATGAATTGTAAAGCAGTTGTTTTATCCAAGAAATCAAATTAAATCTTTGTTTTTCTTGTTTTATATATTTGGGTGGAATAATGCCTTTTCTAAGCACAATCATATAATGTCGTACTGCGCCATATAGCAATTCATTTTTTATATCAACCTTTTCCCATGTTAAAGGCGATGTATCAATTTCATTTGGCTTAACTTTATAAAAATAGTTGTCGCACCCTTTGTGTATATGCAGTTTTCGACCTTTTTTTGCCAAATCGTCCCGACACCATATTGATTCTACAAGGCCGTTTTTGATTAAGTCGTCCAGTTCAAAAGAAAACAAGATAGAACTTTTTACCATTTTTTTCAGAATTGGGTCATTTCCACGCCATTTCACCGGTTCGGTTAAACAAGAAATGCTTCTGCTGCGCCCAGGAAATGTTTTGTCCATCCATGCAATAACATCTTTGCGTTTGTTTGATTTTACGTATGATGAATATCGTTTTAGGTCTGTTGGATGCTTTGCGTATGAAAATAAACCATTGGTCAATATAGTGTTATTCTTTGGGGCATAGTGATACAGTTTCATTTTGATTCCTTATAGTAAATATAATAGCAAATTGTGACGAATTTTTACCAGTTAAAAACTTTACATAGAAAAATGGTTAAAAAATGGCAGAAATGTGAGTGGTGTAGCTGTTTTTAGGTAAGTGCTTTTTGTATTTAATCTGATTAACGCTTATGGACAATTTTACATATACCAGACATAGAAAATTGGTGTGCTGTGGGAAGTGGCGGATTTCTGCGGAGTTCGTGTGGAAAAATATTTATGCGCTGAAATATCATAATCCTTTGGTCGGGGGTCCGAATCCCTCCGCTGCTACCAAAAATTCAACCCCGATTTATTCGGGGTTTAATTTTTGATATAGTCGCGAGTGGATGAGGACCCCGGGTCCGACAACAAGTAGATTTTGGAAGTGAAACGCACCAAAATCGTTACGGTTGCCCCGCAGACACGAAGTGTTGAGGGAATCCCTCCGCCGCTACCAGAATTTCCCGGTGTTCCGGGATTTTTTATTTAACAAAAATTTCCCGATTTCGCCCGAATTTATCAGTTTTAGCAGATATATTTACATGCGTAATCCTTTTGCTTGCTTTACACTATGAATTATAAAGGGGAATACACAGAAAGTCGCGGCAAAAGGCTGCGAACGATGACAAAGGTTTACAAAGGGGTATGACTCTTTACAAAAGTGATATAAATGTATTTAAAAGTTTTTCATATGAACAATAAAATAGTACTTGATTTTTTGTATCCATTTGGATACAATACGGATGTATAATAAACCAAAAAGGATTAAGATGAAAAGAAGGGGCGTAGAGGCTGGACGTTATCAGTCGGGAGAAAAACAAAATGGTAATCATAGAAACAATAGAATACAGTAAATGGTTTGATAAATTAAAAGACGGAAAAGCAAAGGCAAAGATAGGTGTTCGGGTTCGGCGCATCGCGGCACAGGATCACTTTGGTGATTTTAAACCGGTTGGTGATGGGATTTGTGAATTGCGTATAGATTACGGTCCTGGATATAGAATTTATTATACACAGCGTGGTGAAGAGATTGTCTTGCTGTTGATCGGGGGCGATAAGTCAACGCAGCAATCAGATATAAAAAAGGCTAAACAAATTTTGGCAAACTACCAGTAGCAATAAATACTACTGCGTTAGCAAAACAAAAAATATTACTCAAAGGAGTAAGGAATGAAAAACGTAAAAAAGGCGACAGAATGGAATATTCTTGATCACCTTAAAACAGAAGAAGATATCGCTAACTATCTAGAGGCTGCATTAGAAGAAAATGATATAGAATTTTTCTTAATTGCTCTTGGTGATGTTGCAAAAGCACGTAGCATAAATAAGATAGCAAAAGAAATAGGGGTAGGACGCGAATCTTTGTATAAAAGTTTCTCTGGCGCACGTCGTCCAAATGTAGAAACTGTTTTTAAAGCAATAGATGCGTTAGGTTTAAAAGTTAATTTTACACCTAAAAGTACATATAATCAAAGTGTAGCAGCATAATATACCGCCCGTTTTGGGCGGTTTTTTGTATATTGTGTTTATGATTAAATTCTGATACTATTATACCTGTATAAAGAGGTGTATTATGAAGATTCCCGCAAAGTTTATAAAAAGAGCAAATGAACAATTAAAAAAGTATCAGGTTATTGTTAGAAAATTAAAAAGACAAGAAGTTAATGAGACGGATACAGTTAAAGTTATTAACGATATTTTTGCGGATCTTTTTGGATATGATAAATATACCGAAATAACTAGTGAATATGCAATTCGTGGAACCTTTTGTGATTTGGCAATAAAGCAACAAAGTGGTAAGATTTACATGTTAGTAGAAGCAAAAGGGGTGTCTATTCCTTTAAAAGAAAATCATATTAAACAGGCTACAGATTACGGTGTTAATCATGGAACAAAGTGGGTTGTATTAACAAATTCTGTAGATTGGAAGGTTTATAAAATTAAATACAGTCAACCAATAGAACGAGAATTGGTTTTTGAATTCAATTTATTAGACATGGATTTAAAAAAAGAAAAACAACTTGAGGTTGTTTTTGCTCTTAGTAAAGAAGGTCAGGATCTTTCTGTAATAGATGAGATTTATTCAAATAATCAAGTGAAAAATAAGTATGTCCTTGCGGGGTTGATAGATAGTCCTGAGATATATAAGCTTATAAAAAAACAAATAAAGCTGTATTTTGAAAATAGTATCAAAATAACAGATGAAGAGATTTCTAATTTTATAAAGTTTGATATATTTAAGCGAGAGGTTTGGGATAGTGATGAGGCGAAAGAATATCAAAAGGTTTTGAAAAAGATGATTAAAAAAGCGGAAAAAAAGAAACAGTTATCTGTTGCAAAACAAGATGTGCAATAAAATAATATAAAAATAAATGAGCGCCATACGGCGCTCATTTATTTACTCTCTTGTTCTATAAACTTTTTTAATTTAATAACTTCCCTATCTTTTGATCTAAACCAACTTGTTGACCATATTCTATAGAATTTATATCCATAGCTTTCTAGAATTTTTTGACGCTGCATATCTTCTGCAAACGCTTCTTCAGAGCCATGATATGCTTTCCCGTCACATTCCAGAGCTATATCCTTGCCGCCAACTTTCAACAAAAAGTCAAGTCTATATCCCCCAACTTTGTATTGAGGCTTAATAGCATCTTGTGGCAGTATTTTTAATAACTCTTCATACACTTCTTCTTCAAATGGCGATTCTGTTAATCCTTCAGCGGAACTATTTGTATCACGTCTAGGTGTTTCATAAGAGTATTCTTTTATCGTTTTTAAAACAGTATCTACTGTTGCAAGATCGCCAAGTGCATGTGCTTTCACATAGGCTAAGTAAGCATAAAATACAGCTATGCGGTTGTTTTCCTGCTTTTCTTCTAATCTGGATTTATAGTCAGCAAATTTCATCTCTGGAATTGAGGTCACTAAAAACAGTTGCTGTTTTGCTCGTGTTATAAGTACATTAAGCAGCCTATATCCTTCATCCCTATTTATAACAAACTGTTCTTTAAACTTACCGTCATGAGCAGGTCCGTATGTTGTGGAAATAATGATAATATCTCTTTCGTCACCTTGGATATTTTCTAGATTCTTTACAAACAAAGGATCTTTATGTTGTTCCAGTTCTGCATATATCTTGGCGAATTCTGTATCTTCTGCTGCAACCTCATGTAACATCAATTTAATTAAATTGCGTTGCTGCACATTAAATGTTGCAATACCAACAGATGGCAGTTTCCCAGGATACATGGTAGGCAATGCTTTTATTATCTCAATAACTTTATATGCCTCCTTTTCATTCATTCTATCTGCATACACACCATCAACATGGTAATATGTAAATGGGGTATTTGTAGCAATGCGTGCAGGCAATGGACACAAATTACAGCCATAAAAAGCGCAATTTGAAAACTCAATCAATGCAGGATGCTTACTTCTGTAATGGAAATCTAAATAAGAAGCAAATTCTTTGACATTTTTAAAGCCCTCTGCGTATTCAAGTAAAGATTCTGAGTCAAGTGGCGCTAAATCAAAACCGTCGCCATCACCATCGTTCCCATCAACGTTCCCTCCATCCATATTTTTTGCAAACCAGTTAGACGGAGGCATCTGATGTTTATCTCCTGCTATGATTTTATATTGTCCACGTATCATTGAGGTGTAAACATCTTCTATTCTTAACTGACTGGCCTCATCAAATATTACCAGATTAAACAGCCCCTGTTTTAATGGAAGCAAGGCATTCGCAACAATTGGGTTAACCATTATTACGGGGAATAAATCAGTAAATGCGTCAAACTCTTTGTCAATAATTTGTCTCAAAGACAGTTTCTTAGCGTATTTTCCTCTTTTTAATGCAAACAATGTTTTGAAACCATATTTACTATCCAGGGTCGCAATTGCATTTTCTCGTTCATAATACCAGGTTTTAAAGATTTTTTTCGTATTATTCTTTTGTAGTTTTATAAACAACTCTCTCAATGAGGCCAATTCTGGCTCTTTTGCAGATGTTAAAAACTGTTTCTTTGTCTTTTTGGCATGATTTAACAAGAAGTAATAATAATAAACAGCTTGGAATAAATCTTCCCAATAAGAATCATCTTGCTCAAGCAAAAGAGAATCAAACAATACTACATCTCTTTTATACTCTTGTAGCCATGAAACATATATTTCTAACTCATCAAGTTTATCTAACAACGAAACTAGCTTTGTCTTAATTTTTTCCGCACACTCTTTGGCACCTTGGGTTGTTCTATAATCAAAATCCTTTGCTACAACACCATTAAAACTATTAGCAACAGTATCCTTTACCTCTTCGTAAATCTGTTGGCCTGCCACTATAGAGTTTAATATATTGTGCAGATTATCTACTTCAGATACACGTTCTTTAAGCTTATTTTGTATATCTTCTAGTTCTAATGCCAGATTTTTCTGTCGTGCATGCAAATCCGCGCTTATATCATTTACATTGCTTTCAATATCAGCTAAATGAGATCTGATATGTTCATAAATTAGATTTTGAGTATTTTTGGTTTGAATAGAAACGTTTTCTGCTTCTTTCTTGATCGATAGCAGGGCAGCACTTTCACAGTCATTATACGAACAAAAATCTCCATATTTTGTTGTATACTCATCTATTTTTCTTAACAACTGCTTGTAATTCTTACGTACTTTTTTTGCATATTTATGACTTTCTGAAAGCTTTTTAGAGAAAAGCCTTGTTACAATATTTGAATTATAAGCATTAAAATCTTCCCCAAGTATTTCAATTCCTTCTGCAAAAGCCTCTTGAATATCTTCTACATCATCCAAAATAGAATAGAGTCTTCTAAGCTTATCCTTAGCATTTTCATCTAACTGCATACTTTCGCATTTGCAATTAAATCTTCTGGCAACAGTAAGTATATCTTCACATAACGCTCCTGCGCTTTTAATCCAATCAGCCAGATTATCTTTACTTTCTGTTATTATATTGTGTTTATTTTGCAATTCGCTTAATTTTACCTGACATTCGCGCATAGCATTATCAAAATGTTGTACACTTTGAATTTTTCCTTTATCTACAATTTGTAGCAAATCAATATCCTTGCCACAAGACTTTGAAACGATAGATAGTTGATTGTTTATTTCGGCAATCATATCAACAAATTCTTGTTTTTTACCTACACTCAATAATTTTGAAGCGTTTGTGGAGTTTGCCTTTATTTCATTACAAATCCCCAAGGACTTGGATAGTTTATCAGTCTTGGTATACATGGATGTTGTGCCAATATCTAAGATTGTATTATCAATAAAGTTGATAAGCTTATTGATATGCTTTACGGCAACATCTATATTCTTTTCAATCAAAATTTTTCCACTAACAGATAAATCGATTTCTTTATCCAAATTAAACAAGTCAAACGAGGTTATATCTATATGCTTGCAGGCGGAATGTGTTTCTGCCCCACGTTTGACCAAATTACAATAATTTACAAATTCTGCAGAATTAAATTCCCAACCTGTGGCTACATGCTCCAGATTATCTCTAATTGATGCAAAGGCATCACGTTTGGATTTCTTTAAGAACAAACCAATCAAATCAGACCATGTTTTTTGTTCAAAAATAGGTTCGCTAGAAGCTTTGTATGAAGCGTTAATAGAATCTCTTAATCTATTAAAATTTTCTTGATCTCTTTCAAACTCCACTTCATTAAATGCTTTGGTCGGATTGTATTGCTGTAAAGCACGTGCTTTGTCGACCACAGCTCTGCGGTCTTTGTTAACATCATCAACAACTATACAAAAAGTGTCTAAACCCTTTTCCGACAAATTGTGTTTCAAGACGTCTAATGCAGTTTTCTTCTCACAGACAACCAATGTCTTGGCACCATTTGCCAGTGCGTTAGAAATGATCGCTGAGATTGCCTGACTCTTACCTGTCCCCGGAGGCCCTTGAATAATCTTAAACTCATTGTCATTTAGAGTTCTTATTATTTCTTCTTGACTAGGATCTGTATCAAAGGAAGCCTCAGATGAAGTAGAAAAACGCTCTAATTCCATATCTTCCGCATTAAACTGATCTATATTTTTTTGTAATTCTAAAACGGATTCTATAATGGTTTCTTTTTGTGAACGAAAAAGCCCAAAGACCCCAGACCACTGAACAAAACCATTACCAGAGCATAATTTTTCCAAATGCTCTTTTGTGCCAACAGGTTCCAATTTCAGAGACAGATCGTCAAATTTTATATTCAATTTCTTCAATATATCCTTCAGATACTTTTGTATTTCATTTTCTTGAAGTACCCCATCGTCAATATCTTCTATATCCAGGCGTTCCAATTGAAGTTTTTCTGAATTTTCAATGTACGACATTAAAATTTCATTCATTTTGATTGGACTATCTTCGTTTTTTGAAATAATCCACTCATTTTTACGGTTAGACTTTCTGATATCCAGCGACCACAAGAACAAAGGAGCTACGATAGTCTTTTTTTCATCTTTCTTGTCTGGCAATACCAGCAATGGATACCCAAAGGCAAAATTTTTCAGTCCGGTATCAATAAAAGAATCTTCGTTATCTATAGCCATAGAATCTAGGCGCTTTCCAACGATAACAAGCCTGTCTTTTATTTCTGCATCCATACGGGTTAATTTCTTGTCTTCCCAAGAAAATCGGAAATCAAATTTATCTTTAGTCAATAGAGTTTCTAAAAACTTCTTTGCATATGTATCTTTTTTTGTTTTTGATGTGTCAGAAAACAAATTTAAATCTGGTTCTACGTTGGCTATAGATAAGTCGCATAAATCTAATCTGTTTTTTAGTCGACCAGGCACAGCCATCAAATGTATTGGCGTACGTCCAACCAAGCCTGTTAATTTCTTATAAATGCCTTCCAAAAACTTTTTATCAAATTTTATTTGTGACTTCATGATAAACTCCGACACTATTTCTTTAATTATACAATATATATTCCTAATAATCAATTATTCCAGGCTAGGTTAATGAAACTGTATATATTTGTATTTGGTATGATTAAGTAGGGGTAAAAACTTTACATAGAAAAATGGTTAAAAAATGGCGGAAATGTGAGTGGTGTAGCGGTTTTTAGGTAAGTGCTTTTTGTATTTAATCTGATTAACGCTTATGGACAATTTTACATATACTGGACATAATGTTGGACATGTTTTAATAGTCGAATGCCTGTTGTGCTTGTGCCCTTTTTAACTCGTCCATACTGAACGGTCTTTGTTGAACTTGTTTGCCAAGTTCTTCTGTTGCTGAACGCAATGATTCTGTTCTACGTTCACGTTCTATTCCGCGTTTCTCTTCTATTATTTCTTGCAATTCTTCGGGAGGCAGTTCTTGTTCTTCTGGGGTTAGGTCGGATAATATTTTTAATTCACGTTCTATTTGTTTGTGCACGCCAGGTGACCAGTATTTTTCGTTTGCTACCTGTGCCAAGAATTTTTTTGCATCTTCAAGTGAAACGCGACTGGCTTTTTCCAGAAATACTTCGTGGTCAGTAAAAGGTTTGTCCAGTTTCGCCCTAATCATATATGGTTCGCCATTTCTGAACGTCATCAAATGTTTGAACGATTTGCCAACTTGGAAATCGTCTTTGGAAATTCTTTTTGTAAACTCACCTTTGGGAAAGGTGGGGTTTCTTGGTTCTATTATAATCCAATCACCATTATTTAGTTTTACACAAGGAACTGTGTGCCCTGAACGGCCGTTCAGCAAATGGTCCCAGACGGTTGTGAACATAAACTTGACGTATTGTTTTCGTTCTGAATGTTCTTTTGTAAATTCATCTATAAACGCAACAGCACCATTTGAACAAGATGTTGTGAAGCCATATTTCATAAATATACCTGGTGTGGCATTTAATTTATTGCGTTTATCGTCATAGTTTTTGAGGTTTTTTTTCAGTTCTTTTTTGGAAAGTTTTGGTATTACTTTTACGATTTCTTTTATTTCATCCCCGATTGTTTTTTTAAATTCTGATGGGGTTTTAGCGTGGCTTTTTTCGTTTCTTTGAATTTTTTTGAATAAAACACACCAAATAAATACATCAAGGTGTTCGAGTGGTTCGTGTTCTGTTTTGCCAGTTTTGTTTAATATATGCTGGTTCGCGGCTGCGATTAACGTAGGCTCTGTTTTTAATGCATCGGTGATAAGATTTTTTAAACTGCTCAATCCTGTTTTTTTGTCTCTTAACTTGTTTATAGTTTCGTTTATTGCGGATAATCTTTCTTCGTCTGTCATGGTTGCTCCTGATGATTTATTTTATTGATATTTTAACACAATTTTGGGATTTTTGCCAGTTGTATATGGATGATTTAAGATGGGTAAAAACTTTACATAGAAAAATGGGGCAAAAATGGCGGAAATGTGAGTGGTGTAGCGATTTTTGTTTTAGTGAATTTTGTATTTAATATGATTAACGCTTATGGACAATTTTACATATACTGGACATAGAAAATTGGTGTGCCGGTGAAAGTGGCGGATTTATCCCGGTTTTTCGTTCAAGAATTTCTTGACTTTTTGATGTTTGCAGGGCAAAATATCTGCCGTGTGACATGCTGATGCGACTGACAACCGCGGAGTGTTATATAAATCTAAAAAGTAAAAAAAGCAGGGTGGCACCGCGCGAAAAAATCTTAGCGCCCCTGTGTTTTAAGATTTGAATTGGTGCCGCATCCAATAGATTTTTACGGCACCGAAGCAAAAACAAAAAAGGTGTAGTAAAATGTTATCTTTGAAATCTAAATACAGAACGCATACTTGCGGCGAATTAAACGAAAAAAATGTTGGTGAAACTGTGACGCTATCTGGGTGGGTTCATCGTAAACGCGATCACGGTTCTTTGTTGTTTGTTGATTTGCGTGATAATTATGGAATAACTCAGTGTGTATTTGATGGGGGCGATGAAAATCTGGAAAAAATTCGTCCTGAATCTGTTATTCAAATTACTGGCAAAGTTGTTGCGCGTGATAAAGATGCCGTTAATGATAAAATTCCAACAGGGCATATCGAAATTCAATCTGGTAAATGGGAAGTGTTAACTAATGCCGAAGTTTTGCCTTTTCAGGTATTTGGTGATGAAGATACAAGTGAAGAATTGCGCTATCAATATCGTTTCTTGGATTTGCGGCGTGAAAAATTGCATCACAATATTTTAATGCGGAACAAGATGATTAAATGGTTGCGTGATAAAATGTGGGATTTGGGATTTTCTGAATTTCAAACACCACTGCTTACCGCTGATTCGCCAGAAGGTGCACGTTGTTTCTTAGTGCCAAGTCGTTTGCATCATGGAAAATTTTATGCGTTACCACAGGCACCACAGATGTTTAAACAACTATTGCAAGTATCTGGATTTGATAGATATTTTCAAATTGCACCTTGTTTTCGTGATGAAGATTTACGCGCAGACAGATTATTAGAATTTTATCAATTAGATATCGAAATGTCTTTTGTTGATTTACCTGAAATTCAGGCGGTTGGGGAACAAGTAATCCCAGAAATGGTTCGGACTTTTGCACCTGATGCAAATGTTTATCCAGAAATTCCGCATATATCTTTTGATGATGCTATGTTGAAATATGGGTCTGATAAACCTGATATGCGTAATCCTATTTTAATCAGTGATGTGACAGAAATATTCCGTGGTTCTGATTTTGGAATTTTCGCAAATGCGATTGAAAATGGTGCCGTAGTGCGTGCAATACCAGCACCAAATTCTGCTGAGAAACCTCGTTCTTGGTTTGATAAATTGGGTGAATATGCTGTCAAAGAATTGGGGCTTGGCGGATTGGGATATATTGTGTTCGCTGAAGAAGCAAAAGGGCCTGTGGCTAAAAAATTAGACGCAGAAAGAATTAAAAAATTACACGAAATCGCAGGGGAAAAATCTTCTCTTTTCTTTATCTGCGATAATGTGGATGTTGCTGCCAAAGCAGCAGGTCGTTTGCGTAACAAATTGGGTGCTGATTTAGGTTTGGTAAATGAACGCGATTTTGCGTTTTGTTGGGTTGATAATTTCCCGTTCTTTGAACCAGATGAAAATCGTGGTGGTGCGCCAATGTTTACGCATAATCCTTTTTCGTATCCTTTGGCGACAATGGAAGAATTATCAACAAAAGACCCGTTCACTATCAAAGCAGCGCAATTTGATATGGTCGTCAATGGTCTTGAAATTTGTAGCGGGGGGCTTCGCAACTATAATCCAGAAGTTATGAAGAAATGTTTTGATATTGCTGGATATTCAATCGAAGCAGTTGAAAAGAATTTTAATGCTCTTT
Source organism: Alphaproteobacteria bacterium (assembly GCA_046881825.1). Taxonomy (GTDB): domain Bacteria; phylum Pseudomonadota; class Alphaproteobacteria; order Rs-D84; family Rs-D84; genus Enterousia. Next base: position 54,851 of record JBKSMS010000010.1, read on the forward strand.
ATACTGCGTTCAAATATGGCGCACCACCACATGGTGGATGTGCTTTTGGAATCGATAGGTTGGTTTCAGAAATATTGGGTGACGGTGACAGTGTGCGCGAAACCGTTGCGTTTCCGGCAAATCAACGTGGTCAAGATTTGTTGATGGGGTCGCCTAATGAAGTAAGTGAACAGCAATTGCGCGATGTTCATATCAAAATTCGTAATAAAAATTAGACATTAAAATACCCCGCGTTTGCGGGGTGTTTTTTAAAATTTATTGTGTGATTTTACAAATGCTTTCATATATTCAAAATCAAAATGCATCATAATTTCAGATAAAGAAAAGTTGCGCGTATCATCAGATGCGATGATAATGTTTATTGATTCTGCATCAGGAGATGTGCCACGTAAAACTAAATCTAAGTCGGCATTCATTTCATTGTTTTTGATTTCCAATATGCCAGATGCATCAACATGTTTCATTGTTAAAACCAATGGACGTAATGTTTTTATGTCCCCGCTTTCATATGTTCCGACAATATGCATTTTCTTTATTGTTGTTATACCTTCTTTTAATGCTTTTGATAAAAAGTGTTCACTGTTTAATAAAGTCAGTTGTTGGGCCGAAGCATAAAAATCATCAAACCCAAATCCATATAATTTTCCACCATCAAACGAAGCATCAAATGTGCCGTTTAAATTATCAATAATATCATGTGCTATCTTTCCAGATGTGTTTAGTTTTATGTCCGCAGTAATAACTGTATCAAAAATGTTCAAAGGCATATTTAATGGTAATAAGTGTTCGTTTAGAACAAACTTATTTAGTTGGATGTTTAATGCATATTTTGTGTTATGCTTTTTTATCTTGGCTAAAAGATTACCATGTCTTGAATCGCTTATTGAAAAAGTTTGTGTGTCGTTGTGCAAAGAATATATAAAATTATCATATTTTTGATTGTTGTAAATCAATGTGTCTGCCGACAAAGCAAGATTTATATTTAAATCAAATGGTATCATAATCGGCGATTGTGCAAAAAAGGACATTTCTTCAAAATTATCCATAAAATAAGGGTTCAATAAATAATCAAGATCTAAAACATCAATTTTTAAAGTTAAAGATTTATTGTTTTCAGAACCAGTAAATTTCTGGCGACCAATTTCAAATATTAAATTTGATATATTCCCATTTTTATAATTTCCAGACATCGTATAAGGTAAATCACGTAAAGATTGTAAATCTGCATTTTCAAACCATGTCTTGAAATTAGGACCGTGGATAATGAAAAAATCTTTGGTTGTAGATAATTGCCATTGTTTAGAATCTGGGATAAATGTCATCGAATCTTTGGTCCAAACAAAATCTCCTGCTTCGTTGCGCATAAAATCTGGGATAAAAGGTAAATCAATTTTTGCCCAGTTTAATGATTTTTGATTTAATCGAGAATAAGATACGGAAGGTATGTTGTCTTTTAAAATCATTATGCCCTTCATATCAGGAACATCAAATTTTATATAACCATTTGTTCCAAGTAGTTTCGCCATTTTTATAACAGTATTAAAATCTTTAAATGGTTCTGCTGAATAAAGTTCGCCTTCAAAATGGTCTGTATCAATTCTTAATGTTCCAGAAACTATACCGCCATAAGAAAAGTTTTCACATGTCCATTTGTTCGGTGTCCCACTAAAAAGACATGTGCTTAATACGCCAAATTCTGGGACTGCCACATGTAAATTGTGTCCACCATCTTTGTCAATTGTTCCGCCGTGTATTTGTAAATCATCCGCAATAATAGTGTCTACCTTGATATCATGTTCTGAACCAAGTGTGACAATTTTTACATGCTTAAAAACATAATCACCGAATTTTAAAGTCCCATAAAAATCTATATCTAAAGATATGTTTTGAACAATATCAGGATTTGTTGAAAAAAATGATAAATCGTAATCAGCATTATTGGATCTTAATTTTACTATTTTATATCCGTTGTTTTGTATATCTATGGAACCGGTTATTCCATTGGCTGATATATTATTGATTTTTATTCCGTATTTTCCATCCCATAACAAATCTGCTTTGATAGGGAATTGACCTTCTATGCGTGGTTTTTCAAATTCAAACCAACGGTTCACATTTTGAGCAGTAATTTCAAGATGTGCCATAGCTGTTCCGTCTTTGAATAGTTCGCCGGACATATGTAAATCGTTGTTTTTGTTTTTTATTACAAACATATTATTATAGGATTGAATTTCGTATTTATGTTGATCTGTACGAATAATCGCGTTAACTTTGCGGTTGGTCAGTGTAGCATCAATAATAGTGTATTCTTTGTTAAGAAAACGAACATTTGAATTATGAACCCTTATAGTATTCTTTATTGAAAACGGGGTTAATCTTTCAATTAATACAGATGCGCCAGAAACAGAAATATCACTGGATACTTGTGCATTTTTTAAATCAAATATATCTAGAAATGGTATTGTAAATATGCAAGAAGATATTGTGCCATTTGGTACAGTTATATCATTTGCTATAATCGTTGTCGTGCCAAGTAAACTAAAATGAATATCACCGTTAATTTTTGCAGGAATGCCTGTTTGAGACAGAATTATATTTTCTATTTTTGGTTTAAGAAAATTAAGATTAATTGTTGGTGGTATTACTATGATAGCCAAAGTAAACGCTGATAATATAATCGCTATAAATGATACAATTTTATGTTTAAAAAAATTTTTAGAAGCCATGATTCTCTTTCCTTGTATTTTCATTATAATGGATTATATTAGTGTATGTGAACAAAAAAATAAAATGAAAGATGCAAAAAGTGTATTTTCGCTGGAATCTGATTACAAGCCGATGGGTGACCAACCTTTGGCAATATCTGAATTGGTTAAAGGTGTAAACCAAGGTAAAAAATCCCAGGTTTTGCTGGGGGTGACTGGATCTGGTAAAACTTTTACTATGGCGAATGTAATTCAAAAATTATCGCGTCCAACTATGATTATGGCACCAAATAAAATTTTGGCTGCACAATTATATACGGAAATGAAATCTTTTTTTCCTCATAATCATGTGGAATATTTTGTGTCCTTTTATGATTATTATCAACCCGAAGCTTATGTTCCAACAACTGATACTTATATTGACAAAGATGCATCTATCAATGAACAGTTGGACCGAATGAGACATTCTGCAACGCGCGCTATGTTAGAAGAACGCGATGTTATTGTTGTGTCGTCTGTGTCTTCTATTTATGGTATTGGGTCGCCTGAACAATATTCTGAAATGAAATTGACATTAAATGTTGGCGATAGAATATCCGAAAAACAAGTTATGCGTGCGTTGGTCGATATTCAATACAAAAGAAATGATGTTGGTTTTGCACGTGGAAATTTTCGCGCGCGTGGTGATACATTAGACATATTCCCATCCCATTCACAAGACAGGGCATGGAAAATATCTTTCTTTGGTGATGAAATAGATGAAATTTGGGAATTTGATACTTTGACTGGGGGAAAATTACAAAAACTGGACAGAATTACTGTGTATCCAAATACGCATTATGCAACACCTATGCCGTCAGTGATGCAGGCAATTGGGAATATTCGCAAAGATTTAGACGAAAGATTAAAATATTTTCATGAAAATATGAAATATGTGGAAGAACAAAGATTGCGCGAACGCGTTGGTTTTGATATAGAAATGATGGAATCAACAGGAACTTGTCGTGGTATTGAAAATTATTCTAGATATTTAACTGGCAGATTACCAGGGCAACCACCACCAACTTTGTTTGAATATTTACCAAAAGATGCTGTTTTGTTTTTAGATGAAAGTCATGTGACTGTTCCACAGATTGGCGCTATGGCACGCGGGGACAGGGCACGCAAAGAAACTTTGGCACAATATGGTTTTAGGCTTCCTTCGTGTGTAGATAATCGTCCGCTGACTTTTGAAGAATGGGATATGTTGCGTCCGCAAACTATATTTGTATCTGCAACACCTGCACAATGGGAATTGGAACAGTCGGGTGGTATTGTTGCAGAACAGGTGATACGACCAACGGGGCTGTTGGACCCGGTTTGTGAAGTGCGTCCTACAACACATCAAGTGGATGATTTATTAGGAGAGGTTAAAAATACCAAAGGTCGTGTTATCGTAACAACACTAACAAAAAAGATGGCAGAACAATTGACCGACTATTTTGTTGAAAATGGTGTTCGTGCGCGATATTTACATTCTGATATAGAAACTCTGGAACGCATAGATTTATTACGCGATTTAAGATTGGGAAAATATGATGTGTTGGTCGGTATAAATTTATTGCGCGAAGGATTGGATGTTCCAGAATGTGAATTAGTCGCAATTATGGATGCAGACAAAGAAGGATTTTTGCGTTCAACTCGTTCGCTTATTCAAACCATTGGTCGTGCGGCACGAAATGCAAATGGGCGTGTGATTTTATATGCTGATACAATAACTGAATCTATGCGGGCGGCATTGGATGAAACAACGCGAAGACGTGAAAAACAAGAAAAGTATAACAAAGAACATGGTATCATTCCAAAAACTATTTCTAAATCTGTGTTCGAAGAAGTCAAAGAAAAAGAAGAAAAAACTGACAAAGCGCGAAAATTTGTTTATAATAAAAATGGTGTTTGGGATGCGACATCTTTGCGTAAAGAGATTGCTGAATTGAACAAAAAAATGCGCAAGGCGGCAGAAAATCTTGAATTTGAAGAAGCAGCTGCTTTGCGTGATGCAATTCATAAAATGGAAGATGATTTATTATTAGTGGAATAAAAATGAAAGAATACATTTTAAATAATTTAGAAGAAACTCATAATTGGGCAAAAGATTTTGCAAAAACTTTGCGTGCACCACAAACTGTTGCTTTGCATGGTGATTTGGGTATGGGAAAATCTGAAATAGCGCGCACGATTATTAAAACTTTGCGCGGGTCGGATACTGTTGTCCCAAGTCCAACTTTTACTCTTGTTCAAAATTATGATGGGATTTCTCATTTTGATTTATACAGAATAGGCGATGTTTCAGAACTGGAAGAAATTGGATTAAAATATGCAATCGATAATGATATCACTTTGATTGAATGGCCAGATGTTGCAAAAGATGTATTGCCAAAAAATACTATACATATTTATATCACCCAAAATGGCGATGGACGAAAATTAGTGATTCAATAAACTTTGTACTGCCAATGGAAAATCTGGTGATTTTGCAAGGTAAGAACCACTTACCAACAAATCTGCCCCAGCATCCCAGCATAATTTAGCCGTATCGGGATTTATTCCGCCATCAACACTTATCAAATATTTAAGTCCGTGTTTCTTGCGTGTATAATTTAGCATTTTTATATTTTTAATTGCGCGTTCGTCAAATGTTTGTCCCGCCGCCCCAGGTTGAACACCCATTACCATTATTTCATCAATCTGTGTCAATATTGGTTTTAATATTTCAATATTAGAATCTGGATTTAACGCAATTCCACACCTTTTTCCGGCTGATTTTATAATATTGATTGCATCCCTGACACCAGATGTATTAGTGGAAATTATAATTGTATCTGCCCCAGCATTTATCGCATCGCGCGCCCAAATGGACGGGCTTTCTGTCATTAAATGAACATGTAAATATGATTTAGTTTTTGTTCTGATGTTTGATAGTTCTTCTATACTTCCTGCGATTTTATCAACATAAAATCCGTCCATTATATCGACATGTATCGCAGAAATCCCCGCAGATGCAAACATTGTATATGTTGTCATATCATTCATGTTAAAACAAAGCGTGCTGGGCATTATAGGAATAAATTTTGCCTTTTTAGTGCGTTTTTTCCTTTTGAAAAGTCGTGTAATTTTTTCAATAACATTTTGAATTTTTTGCTGTTTTTGTATATATGCGTTGCGTTCTGGTAAATGTGATGCCCATATATATTCTGACAAAGCATTCACAGTTGCGCTGTCGCCCAGATTTTCCACAGGTAAATTAAACGCGCGTTCAATAAATGTATTTATGTTGTTTATAGATGTCCCACCACCAGTTAAAATAATCTTTTCCGGTTTGTACTGGTTTATATATTTTTCAGATTGTGCATGTACCGTTTCCATTAATTCTGTAAGTTTCGGAATAAATATATCATTTATATCTGATACAGAAAAAGAAGCAAACTTTTCAGATGAATCTGCCGGGGTAAATCTGTCCATTTCATTAGGTAATGCGCTGCTGACTGATATTTTTAATGTGTCAGCATCGTTCATACTGATTTGCAGACCGTCTGATATAGCGCGTGTTATATCGCGTTGACCGAATTTGATTTTATTTACATACAATGGTCCACGCATTGTCCATATAGATACTGTTGTAAATTCGTTACCCAAATCTAGGAATAAAACTTTTTCTTTGGGTTTTTTATATATAGCATTTTGTAAAAATGTAGAATCAAAGAACCCACCAGATTTTATATATGCACGACGCAAAATATCTGATATGTATCGTGTCTGTTCTTCATCATAAGAAATTACACTGAATATAGATTTCAATTGCGTGTCTATTTGTCCAATAGGCGAATTATTTATGTTCTGTAAATGTTCGGTCCCATAAAACACGGGGATAATATGCATCGCATAAAATCCGTCCGGTTTAGTTATTTTTCCAATTTGGTGTTTTAAATCAAGGTCTGTTATTTTGTGTTCTTCACGCCATGTAATTATGTCAGTAAATGTTTGAAAATCCATTTCCCCAAAATTACCAGTTATAAAAGCAGAATTAAAATGAGTGTTTAATTCTTGTCCTAATTCATCAACAACACTTTTAACTGCAAATAATGTATTAGGGCTTTTTACAAAGTGCATCGCAGAGCGAATAATTTTTGCATCCCTTACACAGTGAGCAAAACCACGAACACCGTAAGTCCCAATGTCCAGACACAAAAAAGATGAATTAGATAATTTCATTTTTGTTCTTTGACTAAAATTCTAGCTTTGTCGCGCATATCAATAATATCCAATTTTTTTGATAATAATTTATGCGTTTGATTTAATACTTTGATTTTATTTATCGCCGATGCTGGGTCTTGTTCTGGCAGATATATAGTAGTACCAATCTTGGTATGTATATTCCAGCGTCTGGATTCTACCATATTAACATAGTCAATATATTTTGATATAGAAGATACATTAGATATTATATCGTTAAGGTTGTTTGGCAAATCGCCCTGAAACACAATTGAATTATCGTTGCGTTCTGTTGATGGCGTGTTTATTTTTGTCCCGTCTGCGGAAAGAGGATAATAATATGCACCATCTGTCCAAGTCGCAATAACCTTGTGCTTTTCTATCTTTACGATGATTTTTCCGTTTGGTAATCTGCGAACCGCAGAATTTTTTACGCCTGGAATATTAGAAACCCGATAATTTAATTGATGTAAATCTGCAGCGCGCAAACTGGTCCCCGGGGCGACCCCCAGCGAAAGTTTGATAATTTCATCGTCTTTGGCATTTGTGCCGTATGTTTCGATGCTTTTGATTGTTGATATTGGACCGCGACCCATTTGACTGGTTATAATGCGGACAGCAAAATAGATTGCCAATATAATTGACAAGACAAAATACAACCAAAACCAGATGGATTTTTTCATGCCATTTATTATATCACATTTTTAATAAATATCCAACAATACAATTTTTTTATTGTCCGCGCAGTAAATAACCGCGTCTTAACATACACTTACGATAATATCCAACGGTCTTTGAGGCCCTGTTGCGGGGAACAGAAAGCAGTGCGCGTTGCCCGACATCGCGATATTCATTAGATTGAAATGTCACCCAAAGTCCATCCCAATCTGGCATTTGGGCGCTTTGATTTGGGGACAATAGTTTCGCTATTCTTGAACGGGGGACATAACTTGTTTCTTTTATCCCCAGGCAATTCTTATGATCGCGAACAAACTGTTCGACCGTCACAGCATCATTTTCCCAATTCAATATAGTAGCATCATCAATCGACCCACGATTGGCAGATGCGCAAGCCGTCAAAGCTAAAAATAAAAATAAATATTTCATTTTCATATTTTATATTATAATTTAATTGCGTTTGTGTGGCAATAGTTTTTATAATGTAAAAAAAGGGATGGGAAGAAATAATGGCTATATCAATTCAAAATTATGTAAAGTTAGCTAATTTTTACAACGAAATGGCAAAGGTTTTATCCGCTATTTGTGTTGAAAAAGGTGGCATTGCGTTGGAAAACTATGTCGGGCGATTTTTTGCTGCGGATGTTTTAGAATATATAGTAGAATATGGAAACAGGTTGAAAAAAGCAGGGGCAAAAATCGAACCCGATGTTGCTAGGGTGATGGATTTGTTTGAAAAACAATTTGAAAAGGTTAAAAATTTGGTGACTCCAAATCAAAAACCTATACATGAAATGACACTGGAAGAATTTGAAAAAATTATGAATATATAGTAGTATCAAAAAAACAAAAAATAAAAAGGACGGAAAATGGCATTCAATAAAATAAAAAAATTAGCATTTATATGTGTGTGCATTGGTGTGATGTTGTCCGGTTGTGTAAAGCATGAATATACCGAAGATGAATTATATGACACGATAAATGTTGTTGAAAATGTTGTAATTGATGAAAATTCTGTGCCAATTTTCCCTAAAAAAGCGGCTTTGACAACAGATACAGCACAACATTTTGCGCTGGATTTGCCAAAAAGATGTTTGGTGAATTGGGATAATCAAAGTGTTGTTTCTGTTATTCCCGAAGAAAAAATAGAAATTATTCGTCTTAATACAGGGACTGCTTTGCCCGATTTAAAGGTGTCTGATTACAGTTTCAAAAAGATGCCTGTCAAAGAAGTTTTGGAAAAGTTGTTGGTTGATACAGATATAAGTATTGTTGAAGACCAGGTTGCTTTGGAAAAAATATCAGGTTCTATTTCAACCAGTTCTTTATCTGATGCTGTGGAATTGATAACAAAAATAGGACATGTGTATTACACTTATGACGGTGAATTTGGGGAAATTCATTTAAAAGCTAATGGAAAATGGCTTATAAAGATGCCTAAAAACGAAACTATGATTATGGCCATGTTGGATGCGATGCGTGGTGCCGGAATTCATAATTTGTTGATAAATTGGCAAGACAAAACTGTCGTTTTCGAAGGCGATTACCAGACAGAACGCGAAGTTTCAAAGATAATTGCTGATGTTGCTTCAAAGAAATATGTTCTGGCATGGGATGTCGATGTGTATCGCGTGTATCCAAAAACAGACAATCCAATTATTTGGATGAATATGTTACCGGCTTTCGGGGAAAATAATATTCGTATGTCTATTCCTGGGGTTGTGGGGCGTGCGTTGGTGGTAAGCCCTGAAATAAACACAAAAACTTTGCAAGAATTTATATCAAGTCAAGCGAGTATGGTTTTGATTTCCCAAGGAACTTTTGCTGTGCCTAACGGGTGGCAAACTAGATTTGATATTGGTCAATGTGGCAAAGAAGACAGGTTAGAAACAGATTTAATTATTGGTGCAACTGGGACTTATGGTGATTTTGGGGATTCTAAGAAAATAGATGCGAAAATAGTTTTGTCAACCAGTAATGGTGAATTGTCTTCGTTCACGATACCGTCCAGTGTTGGTGATAACTATGTAATTATTGGTATTCCAACACACTCGTTTGTGACTACACCAGAAACTTTGATATCGCCATTTGCAGAATTGGTTGTGTTTATGTCGCCGCGTCTTATTTCAATCGTGGATGCGACACAAGCACCAAAAACAAAAACATTGTCTGGTGATGAATTACGTGAATTTTTGAATCAATAGCGGGGTAAAAATGTTGTTTTCAAATCTTGAAAAAAAGATTGCTTTCAGATATCTGCGCGCTAAAAAGCGCGGGTTCGGTTCTGTGATTTCATGGGTGTCTTTGATTGGTATTACTTTGGGGGTTGCGACTTTGATAGTTGTGATGTCTGTTATGGGCGGGTTTCATGATACTTTGCTTTCGCGCATAATTGGTATGAATGGGCATGTAGTTGTGTATCATCAAAACGGGACTATTTCAGACTATGATTTTTTAATGGACAAAATGCGCCAAAACAAAGTTGTTGAAAAATATGTTGTATCTATGGTTCCCATTGCCGAAGGGCAAATTATGGCATCTGCAAACGGAAATAATTCAGGGGCGATGGTTCGTGGAATTCGTATGCCAGATTTAATTTCTAAAAAAACAAGTGGAACGCGCATATATGGAAAAAGTTTAGATAAAATCAAAGATGGGGAATTAATTATTGGTTCTACTTTGTCACGCAATTTGCGTGTGTCAGCCGGGGATAAAGTATCTTTAATAGCCGCAAACGGTGGAACAGCAACGCCTTTTGGGACTATGCCGCGTATTATGTCGTATCCAGTGGTTTCTTCGTTCTTTATGGGGATGTATGAATACGACAGTGGGTATATATTTATGCCGTTAGAGACAGCACAAAAATATTTGAATATTGAAAATTCTGTGACACATATTGATTTGTTCTTAACAGATGCCGAAGAAAGTGGTCGGGTTGTCAAAGCGCTTAATGCGTTATTACCAGATGGTTTTGTTGTTCGTGATTGGCGCGATTTAAATCGTGGTTTTGTTGGCGCTTTGCAGGTTGAATCCAGTGTTATGTTTTTGATATTGATGTTGATAGTTATTGTTGCTGCATTTAATATCATTTCTTCACTAGTTATGCTGGTCAAAGATAAGAATAAAGATATTGCTGTTTTGCGAACATTTGGTGTGTCGCGTAAATCTATGATGAAGATATTTATTTTGTCTGGAACATCTATTGGGATTATAGGTGCAACATTTGGAACTTTGTTGGGGGTGGTCATAGCGATATATATTGAACCAATAAGAAAGTTTTTCCAATTTGTGACAGGACATGATTTGTTTCCTGCTGAATTATATTCTTTGTCAGAATTGCCATCAAAAGTTGTTCCGTCTACTGTGATAGGAATCGCAGTAATTGCAATCGTATTGGCGTTTTTGGCAACATTATATCCTGCGTGGAAAGCAGCAAACACAGACCCCGTAGAAGTTTTAAGAAATGAATAGGTGTAGTACATGGCAAGCATATTAAATTCTTTATCAAAAATAACCAGAAAAGATATAGTGATGTCCGTTCGCGATATTAAAAAAACTTTTGTCGAAGCGGGGCAGCCATTAAAAGTTCTGCACGGGGGTGGATTTGATTTGTATCGTGGCGAAATAGTTGCGCTGGTTGGGCAAAGCGGTTCTGGAAAAACTACATTGTTGCAATGTGTAGGATTATTGGACAAGCCAACCAGTGGGGATATTTTTATAAATGGTATGCCGATTGATAAAATCAATGAAGAAACACGAACATTGTTGCGTCGTAAAAAAATTGGATTTGTTTATCAAAAACATAATTTGCTGTCTGATTTCACGGCATTGGAAAATGTTGTTTTGCCGATGATGGCTGCCGGTGTCAAAGAAGATGTTGCATGTCCGCGTGCTATGAAATTATTACAAAGCGCGAATGTTTCACACAGGGCGGGACATTTTCCGGCAGAGATGTCTGGCGGGGAACAGCAACGCGTTGCGATTGCGCGTGCGATTGCGAATAATCCTGAAATTTTATTGGCTGATGAACCTACTGGTTCTTTGGATCCACAACATGCATCAATGGTTTTTGATTTGCTGTTAAGTTTAGTGCGTAAAAATAAAATGACAATGTTGTTTGTGACACACGATATGAATTTGGCAAAAAAAGCCGATAGAATTATTACCATCAAAAATGGTATAGTAAAATAAACAATACCAAGGAGAGAGAAATGAAACAATTAAACATAACAAAAACGGAACAAAAGAAAAATCGCGTATACGGCATAATTGGTATGGTTGGGCTGTTTTTGGTTGGTGCGGTATTTGGTTATATTATTAATGGTTCTGACCATGTAAATCGTTCAGTTATGTCTCAAAATCAATGCAAGCAGTTATCAGACAGAATCAGCAGTTTGATTTACACTAATAATTTTGAACAATTAAAAATTGTAAATGAATTATATTCTGAAAATTGTTTAAACCGTGAATTTGGACAACCAAAGCCACAACCGCAACCAAAAGTTGAAGAAAGAAAATTACCAGAAACAACATGTGGTAAAATTGAAATATTGTTAAATGAACAAGTAAGACCTGGTGATTCTATTAATCCAGAAGATCATATTGATAATGCAAAAATTTATGCGAATTTGTCTGAACGCGGTTGTCCCGAAAATTCGGAAAAATATAAAAATTTGGCTAAACAAGAATTAGAAATCGCGCGCGCTTTGGATGATGATAAATTGAAAGATGAACAAGATTCTATCGAAATCGTTGAAACTTATAAAAGATTGCAAATGCAAGCCGAAGCTGAACGCATGATTGAAAAGGCGAAACAGTTGACTAACCCAGCAATAGATTTTATAATTCAATTGGAAAAAATCATAGAAGAATAGGTGAGGTATTATGAAAAAGAAAGCGATTAAAAAATCAGAAAAACAAACAACAAAACCGACAAAAAAATCATATTTTTGGTATTGGATTTTGTGTGCATTTTTAATTGGTGGCGCGCTTGGTTATGGTGCGCATTGGACGATTATAAATTGGAATGGATTTTTTGCAACTTGTCCAAATGGGGAAAGTCCTGATAAAAATGGGTGCTGTGCCGGGGAAACATATACTGATGCCGGGAATGGTTGGATGGTGTGTTGCCCAGAAATCGGTGAAAATTGCTTTCCGCCTGTGAAATAGGAATACAATGGAAGATTTAGAAAAAACTTTATCTGAATACTTGGATGATTTGCTGGTTGCAGATGGTGTGTTAGAAGCGCGTAAAACAGAATTTCATTCGTCTGGGCGTGGCAATTTTAGTATGGTGGTTCAGGTTAAGCAAGACCCGCGTGTAAAGTTCAAAATAGAAATTTATCCAAATGAAACAGAAGAACCACATTTCAAAGTGACATATCAAAATGTCACCTGTCGGTTTAAGCTGTTGAATTGTGAACCGATGAAGGCTGAATTGAAAAAGGGGATACCATCGCCAATACAAAAAATCATGAAACAAATACAAAAGACTTGGGCTGATAACAAAGAAGAGTTGATAAAAAAGTGGAATGAATCTCGTCCAACCAGTCAACATGCATGGGCATCAAAAAATAAAATAGATTGTTGCAAAAAAATCATAAGTTGGAATATAATCATATTGTGTCAAAAAGGAGTCTAAAATGATTACACTTATATTTATCGTATTGAAATTAACAAACGTTCTTAAATGTTCATGGTGGTGGATATTATTGACATTGGCATTAGATGGTGGTGTTTTTGGTCGCATATTCTAATAGTATTTACAATAATGAAAACGCACCCGTCGGGTGCGTTTTTTGTTCTGGTGGGAGTATGCTTGCACTAATCGAGCAGAAAATAAACAAGAATTCACAGAATTCATGCAACGGGTAAAAGAGTTTAGAGAAAAATGGTTAATTTCACCCACGGGTGAAATTTGATAAAATGTTGTATGTGTGGTATAATGCTAGAAAGGGGTTATTTATGGATAAATCAAGTACATTTAATCAAGCGTCAGAAAATTTAAATCAACATAAATACTATCATGGTACACATATTGAATTACTTGATGATTATTTACAACCCAGAAAAAATTTTAACAGTCTTCAAAATGGTATTGTTTCTGGTGCTTTTGTAACTTCTAATGAGGCTCATGCCAAGTTTTTTGCAATAAATCATTGTATTGGTACGGGCCATACAAAATTAGATCATAACAAAATATATCTGGAACGTTTATCAAATAACATAATACCTGAATTTTATGTTTATGTTGTATATGAAACACCAGATAATAAATTTGTTCATGATCATGGAACCGAATATTATTCAACAAAACCGATAAAGATTGCATATCGCAAAAAATTTAACACAGTTGAAGAAATAAAACGGCTCGGTTATGAAATATATGTATTAAATGAACCGTTAAAAACAAACAAAGGCACAGATACTAATTTCGATGTACAACAAGAAATGCAAGAGAGAATTAATCAGAAACAATTTCATCGTGTTGATATAACCAGTATGATAAAAAAACAATCAAAAAACAAATTACAAACAATATTTCACAAATTATTCCATTCAAAAAATGATTAAAACAGAGCATATAGATTCGAATAAATAAAAAGGGTTAATTTCACCCTGGGGTGAAAATTGATAAAATGCCAAAGATATGATATAATAATACCCGTTATTATGGAGTTATATAAATGCATTTGAATTGGGAACAAAAAGATTTTGATAAAGATATAGATTTTATATTATTTCATCAAAAAGATAAAACACCTGTGTGGTGGCACAAACAGTTATTCAATGCATATCCTGATTTAGATTACGATTATTGTTGGAATTCTGGTATTAGCGAAGAGCAACGGTTTAAATATATAATCAAGCAAATGAAAATTCAGGCACAAAAACGACAACCTGTTATAGAAAAATCAATAAATATATTCCAAAAAGCATGGATGGATATTGCTGATAATCTAAATGATGCATACAGTTCCGCTTTTGATAACGATTGTTTAAATATATTAAACTCAATGACAGCAGAAGTTGGTTTAAATCCAATATGCCCGCGATATATTGAAAATCATAAATTTGATATATATCATTATTTTGATGTACAACATGCGATACTAATGGCATTACATGAAATTACTCATTTTGTGTGGTTTTATTTTTGGCAACAACATTTCAAAGACAACATAAACGACTATGATTATCCAAACCTAAAATGGTTGTTATCAGAAATAGTTGTTGAAACAATTATTCGTAATTCAAAGATAAACGATTTGATTAAACAACCAAAATATATTGCCTATTCGTATTTCTATGATATGAAAATTGGTGATGAACTGATTTTTGAAACTATGCGAAAAATGTATCTAAATCGGAAAGACATTTTTGATTTTATGGAAAAATCTTTTGATTGGGTAAAAAATAATGAAACTGAATTAAGAAACAAGATAGCAGAAGCTGAAAAATAATAGTAAAAACTGCCTCGGTGTGTTCGAACAAGGCAAACCCTTGAAAATCTAAGTTGTTCGAAGATTAGTGAATTTTAGTGTTTTTCGTATACGCTTCTTTCGAACCACCAAAAAAGTAAGAAATCTAAAAGAAAACCGCACTTTAAAGGTGCGGTGTATCTTTTGGTGGGCAAGACTTGGCGGGTGGGGCCTCGATGAACATTAATTAAAATTAAAAAAATCTTGTGAACTGCGATTTTTTAATATTTTATTAAATGTTCATTCTCGTAGTCGCCATGCGCACCTATTATTCACGAAAATTTCATTTTCGTATGACACTGTCGTGTCATGGCGCTCTGGCGGCTCCACCCGCTCTCACTTTTTGCAAAATAAAAAACACACCGCAAGGGTGTGATTTTTATTTTGGTGGGAGCGGGTGGAGTCGAACCACCTCAGTCAAAGACAACAGATTTACAGTCTGCCCCGGCTCTCCGACTCCGGCGCGCGCCCTGAACTAAGTTACCACAATCTGTGGTGCGAGCAGAGGGAATCGAACCCTCATTTCAAGCTTGGAAGGCTTGCATTCTAGCCTTTGAACTATGCTCGCAATGAATTCAAAGCCCTACGATTATATCGTATTTTTTTTTAAACGCAAGTGTTTATTCTTCGATTTCAACTACATCAATATATGAGCGTGAAATCGTTTCAGGTTTGGCTGTTTCGTATTCTGGGTTTGATACAACTTCGGTTTTTTCTGATTCATAGATTTGAACAGGAGCGTAAGTTTGTTGACTGATCCCGTAATCAGATGCTGCGTTTGCGCCAATTGTTGTTGTTCTGTATGCAGATTTTCTGCGCAATTCATCAGGTATGCTGATGTAATCACCAGGGTTTATTCCTGGGGTAGCCAATTCGCGTTCGGAAACATCGCGCAGATCAGTCGTTCTGATGTTATACAGTGGTGTTAAAAAGTTTGTTGGGGCATCACTTATAGTTGCAGCATTCCCAGAACCATTTAATTCCATTATACGCAACGCGCGTTCTGATTCGCCAGATGGTTGAAGGCGAAATGCACCCGTGGTCCCCAGATATCCGTTTGGATCATAAAGATAAGCTGATTGATTCTTTGGTGAATACAACATACTCAAAGCCAGATTTGCCGCATCGTATCCAAATGCTGCTAAATAATCAGGGTCTTTGCCAGCCATCATATTATAAAGGCTGATGAAATTAGTCGAAATTTCCGGCAAAGTTGCATACTTTGCGCCACTCATTGTTAAATCAGATGCTATATCAGATCCGTGCCAAAGTGTTGTTCCGTAAAATGCAGCATCGCGATTGCTGACCCCGTAATAGCGCAAAAACGAAGCCAAGGTTTTTGAATCGTCCCCATTACCCAAGAATAAAATCGCGTCATATGGTAATCTGCCCAATGTTTCTGTGCGGGATATTTTTTCAAGTTGTGCGCGCAGATTTCGTTTGTCTTGGGGTGACAAAGATTCTTTGGCCAAAATATCCGATAAAACTTCGCGGGCGCGGGTATTAGCAGCAGCACGCGCATTATACATCGTCGCCCTTTGAGCTGTATCTTTGATAGAATATGAATTACCAGGCAGATAATAGAACAATCCATTTATCGGCATATTGTATGCAGAAGAAACACGGTCGGCAACCGCAGCCATTTGTTTTCCAGAATTATCATTTGGCGCCAAAACAACCATGTTTCGCGCACCGTCTTTTTGCATTTGACGAACGATAGTTTCAATGCTTTGTGTTGGGATTAAATTTGTTGTCACAACATTGTCGCCCAATGCATTTACATCCGATGTAAATGAAATTACAGGTATTTGTGACGATTTCATGTCGCGCAGATTTTCAACATCTTCTGCAAAAAGTGGTCCAATTATAACATTTGGGTTAGTGCTAAGTGCAGTGCGTATCGCATCATATCTTGAAGATTTATCGTTTGGTAAATCAAAGAAAGAGACCTTGATATTCTGTTTTGTTTTGCGCAAAAATGCCGTTTCAACAGATGTTTTTATGTCGTTTCCAACCATCTTGGCATCGCCAGTCATCGGCAAAAGGACAGCAACATTTGCGTATGGACCTGAACTATCTGTGCCATACATGGATGTTGAATAAAGATATCCAGATTGAATATCTGTCGGCGCAGAAGTCCCAATTTGCGTTGTTTTCATAGCGTGTTGCCCGCTGCATCCAGCCAACAAGACCCCTAATAAAATTAAAAATTTATTCATATACATTGAAAATCCCACTCCTTATATGCTATTATTCTAATGTAAAAGGATTTAAAATGCAATCAGGACTTTACATTATTGGCACCCCAATTGGAAATTTGTCTGATTTGTCGCCAAGAGCTGTCGAAATTTTGAAAAATGTCGATTTAATTGCGGCTGAAGATACGCGTGTTTTTGGAAAACTGGCGCATCATTTTGGAATAAAAACCAAAGTTGTATCGTGTCATGAACACAATGAAAGGGCGGTAAGCGAATCGTTGATTGAAAAAATACAAAATGGTATGGCAATCGCAACTGTATCTGATGCCGGAATGCCAGGAATAAGCGATCCGGGCTTTCGTATCATAAGCGCGGCGCGCAATGCAGGTGTTGATGTGTTTGTTGTTCCTGGACCAACAGCGGCAATATCTGCGCTGGTGTTATCTGGTTTTCCAACAGACAGATTTACTTTCTGTGGTTTTTTTGATGAAAAAAAATTGCGCGAAGATAACAAAATTCGTCACACTATTATTTATTATGAAAGTCCAAATCGCGTTATGAATACAATTAAAACTTTGGCATCTGTTATGCCAGAAAGAAAAATAGCAATCGTTCGTGAAATTACAAAAATTCATGAAGAAACTATTATTGGCTATCCGGCAGATTTGGTGAACATAGAGCCACCGCGTGGGGAAATAGTGATTGTTGTTGCGCCTGCGCCAGATAAAAAAATGACAGATGAAGAAATAAGTGAAATAGTGAACGATGTTGTTGTGAATTCTACTAAATCAGCTGCGGCACAGTTGGCGGTGCGCACTGGGATTTCAAAAAAAGAAGCGTATAAAAAATTGGTGAAAAAATCATGATAAAATTTGTAGGTTCTTTTGAAAATGTTAAATCTTTGCCGAATACACGGTTTGCTGAATATGCTTTTGTCGGGCGCAGTAATGTTGGAAAATCTTCGCTGATAAATGCGATTGTAAATGAAAAAATTGCGCGGACTTCTAATACGCCGGGGCGGACACAAAGTTTAAATCTTTTTAACATAAATGATAAATCTATGATTGTAGATTTGCCGGGATACGGATATGCGCGTGTGTCAAAAGAACAAGCGATGAAGTGGCTTGAAAGATTAGAAGAATATTTGTTAAATCGTTCACAGCTCCGTCGGCTTTTTATATTGATAGATTCGCGTGTTGGTGTGAAAGATAGCGATTTAGATTTAATGGATTTCTGTGATAATAATGGGATTTGTTATCAAATTGTGTATACTAAAAAAGACAAACGCGTTCGTGAAACAGAACAGGTAAAAATACAACATGATAATCATCCTGCGATGGTCGAATGTATTTTAGAAACATCTGCTGAAAAGAAAACAGGATTGGACGAATTAAGGAATATCATCGGTGTTAAATAAAAATGTATTTAATGTTTCTGACCCATCAAAAATGCTGGATGCGTTATGGGGTGAAATTGTCCAATACAAAAATGATTTTTCGCGTGTTTTGATTTTTTTACCTTCAAATCGTGCGATAAGAAGTGTTGAAAAAATGATTGTCCAAAAAATTGGACATGCTGTTGTTTTACCTAATTTAATTCCGTTGGGAAATGGCGCTGAAGAAGATGGAAAAGAATATACTGATACTGTATCTAACCAGGAACGCGTTATTATTCTGGCGCGTTTGTTGTCGGGTGATGCGCGCGTTAAAAATATAGCAACTGCATTACCGCTGGCACATGATTTTATTCGTATGCAAGATTATCTGGAAAACGAAGGTGTAAATATAAATGATATAAATTGGTCTGAAATCATAGATGATAAATATGCGATGCATTTTCAAAACAAAGCGCGTATTTTGGATATTTTGAAACAATTACCAAATGATAAATTAACTACGACACAAAAAAGAAATGCTGATATTTTATCTTGGAAAAAGCATTTGGGTGAATATGATAGTGTGATTGTTTGTGCTTCAACTGCTTCGGTTCCTGCGACTGCGGATTTAATGGCAGAGATAGCAAATCAAAAAAACGGTAAAATTATTTTATCTGGAAAAATATCTGGGGCAGAAGAAGATTTTGTATTAGATACTAATCCTTATAATAATGAATACAAATTTTTACAGAAAATAGGTTTGGATGTCAAAGATGTGCAAACACTGGATGTTGGGGAAAACAGGTGTTTTGACATTATGAATATCGCTTTTGGAAACAGCGGACAACATGTTAAGGATAAATTACAAACATGTAAATTGATTGAATGTAATCGTGAAAGCGAAGAAGCCCAATGTGTGGCACAGATTGCTAAAAACGCAATATTGCAAAATAAATCTGTATTGGTGATTACGCCGGATGCTGCCGCGAATCAGAGAATAAAATCAGAAATGATGCGTGTGTGTATAGATGCTGATTTTTCTTCTGGGACACCTGGGACAATGACTGATTTAGGGCGTGCGATATTAAACCTTTTTGATTGTTGGATGGAAAACGCACCAAAAGATTTTGAAAAACTATACGAACAAAGCGATTATAATTTGTTCAATATGTTGGTGCGATTTGTTGATGAAAACAACGATTATGATTTTCAGCCGAATTTTAATATTGAAAACGAAAATGATATTCCAATATGGAATGCGATAAAAGAAACAGCTGATATATTATCCGCTAATGATATTATTTTGAATTTGGCAGATGCGCGTTCTTTCATTATGGATGCAATCGGTAATGTTTCAATTAGACCAGCAAAAACAGAAGATTGTCGTGTATGTGTAATTGGAACGATTGAATCGCGTATGCAAACAGCGGATGTTGTGATTTTAACTGGGCTTAACGAAGGAATGTTTCCATCCGTTGGTTATGAAAATGCTTGGTTGCCACGAAAAATCAGTGAAAAAATAGGGCTGCCGTCACCAAACCGCAAGGTCGCGTTACAGGCACTCGATTTCATGATATTGTCTTGTGGAAAATCGGTTTATTGGTTGCGGTCTAAACAATCTGGTGGGACATTGAATACAGAATCGCGATTTTTATCACGCGTTCGTGTTACGGTTGGCGATATACTGTTGGGGGATGATATTTTGAATTCCGTTCGTAAAATAGATGATGTGGAATATGAACCGCTTGATTATTCACCACCAACACCACCAATTGATAAAAGCGATGTTTATGTGACTGAAATAGAATTATTGATACATAATCCATATGCTTTTTATGTGAAACATATTTTGCGCTTGCGGAAAACAGATGACTATTGGGTTTTGCCTGATGCGCGACAGTTTGGAAATCTGGTTCATGATGTGATTGAAAATGCGCATGATTTTAATGCTGAAAAATTGATACAAGAGATGGATGCACGGGCAAAGCAGGTTTTACCAGATGATTCGATTTTGTTTTATTTCTGGCACAAAAGATTTTGTGAAATTGCAAATTTTGTGGCTGAATTTTTTAAAGATAAACAAATTCAGTATAAAGAAATTTTGGGGTCTGTAAATATCGCAGGACGTAATGTGCGGGCACGTGCTGATTTAATTTGGGACGGCGTTGTTATGGATATAAAAACAGGCAGTGCCCCAACGAAAAAACAATTAATGGAAGGGACCATGCCACAAATTGCGCTGGAAGGTTTCATAATGCAAAATGGTGGTTTTCCGATAAAGATGAAAGATGTTTCAATCACACCAATTCTGCAATTTTTACAATTAAAAAATAATGATTTGAAATTGGTTGAATATGCGGATGAAACCGCGCAAGAAATGATAGATAATACTGTGCAAAAAGTAAAAGAGTTATTCGGACAATACAGCACTGATAAAGTTGCTGAATATGAATACCGAGATACAGTCGGTGCAAAATATCACGAATATGATGATTTAGCCAGGGTCGGAGATTAATCCCCGATTTCCAGCATTAATCCACAGTGGTCGGTGGGTTTGTTGTGCAATCTGGGGGCCATATCAATTTCACAATTTTTAATCATTTTTGTCGCGGTTTTGTTGCAAAGGAAATAATCAAGACGCAAGCCCTGTTTGTTGCCAACTGTATCACGACCACGATATCCATACCATGTGTAATCTATTGTATCTGGATGTAATTTACGCCATGCGTCAACCCATCCAAAATCCAACCATTTTTGCATAATTGCACGTGCGTCAGGCGCTGAAATTGATGAACCGATGTAATTTTTTGGATTCCATATATCTTTATCGGTAATTGCCACATTAAAATCACCGCCGATTATAACTGGTTCTTCGCTGTCCAGGTATTTTGCGATATATTTAGTAAACGCGTTCATCCATTCTAATTTATAAGGAAACTTTGGCGATTCTGTGCAATCACCGTTCGGCATATATACATTTATAACACGAATATGTCCGTCAATGACGCATTCCAAAAAACGCGCGTTTATATCAGGGTATGTTGGCAGACCTAAAATCACATCTTCCATAGAATATTTGGAAAAAGTTGCGACCCCGTTCCATGATTTTTGACCAAAAACCTTTATATTATACCCGTATTCATCCAGTAAATTATACGGAAAATTAGCAGTTTCAACCTTTAATTCTTGGACCATTATGGTGTCGTATTCCCCAGATTTTAAAATGTCCATAAAGCTTTCTATATGGGCGCGAATTGAATTTATATTAAGTGTTAGTATTTTCATATTTGCAATCTTTGTTTTATAGTATTATAATACACCTTGTCCAATATAAAAACAACAAGGATTTTATGTTATGAACATGTATCAGTTTCTAGAGCAGGTGGCGAAACAGTCGCCAAATGCCCTGTATTTGGTACGCGAAAAAATAACGTTCAAAGAAGTTCTGAAATTAATCCATGCACGTGCAACTACTTTACATAACGCCGGGGTTCAATCTGGTGATGTTGTTGGGTTGTTGGCGCATAATATCCCAGAATTTCCAATAACGCTTTTCGCAATCTGGTATTTGGGTGGGACTGTGTTGTTGTTGGACACTAATTTGACACCTTTTGAATACGATAATATGACCAAAACAGTCGGGTGCAAGTTTGTATGTGCTGAAAAATCTTTCTTTTATAAATCTAAGAATTTTAAATTCTTTGATATAAATACAAAAGATGACAAGGCAGATGCGCGTATAAAGCCTGTGAAAACCAGTGCTGATGATATTGCTACATTATCGTTCACATCGGGTTCAACCGGTAATCCAAAGGTTGTACCATTGACGCATGGTAATTTAAAGACTTCGTCTGATTGTTATGCGGATATGGGACAATGGATTCATAAAAACGAAATAATGTATGGTTTTTTACCACTTTATCATGTGTTCGGTTTTGCTGCTGGAATTTTGGCACCAATGCATTTCCATATGGGTATTTTATTACAGCCTACAATCAATCCTAAGAACATTTTGGATGATTTTAAAACTTATCGTCCACATTGTATACCGGCGGTGCCGCGCCTTTGGGAAGTCTTTCGTAACAAGATTATCGAAGGTATCAAGGCACAGCATAAATGGTGGTTGGTTAGACCTGTGTTAAAACATCAAAAGTTTTTGAAAAATATTGGTATGGGATTTTTAGTGCGCAAAGTGCAAAAGCCTATCCAAGATGTTTTTGGTGGTCGTGTCAGTTTAATGATAGCAGGTGGCGCAGCTACAAAACCCGAAGTAGAAAGTTTTTATGAATCTTTGGGAATCGCTTTTATTCAAGGATACGGCATGACAGAAACTGTTGGACCGTTTTGTTGTTCAAGACCTGTGAAAAATCGTGTGCCTTTTGCGTTTGGAACGCCAGTTGGGTGTTCTGAATGCACAATAAGGGATGCCGATGAAACAGGTGTTGGAACATTATGGGTGCGTGGTCCAAATATTTTCAAAGGCTATTTGAATAATGATGCTGTGAACAAGGAACTGTTTGACAAAGATGGTTGGTTTAACACTGGCGATTTGGTCTATCTGGATAAAAACAAGCAATATCATTTTGCAGGAAGAAAAAAACAAGTGATTGTTTTGGATAGCGGTAAAAATGTTTATCCTGATGAATTAGAAGCACTGTTTATGGATATAGATGGTGTTAAAAATGTCGCTGTGTTTGAACACAAAGTTAAAGGTAAAACCGTCACATATGGTGTATTCCAAGTTGAAGATGGGATGACAATGGAAAAATTGTCTGCTGCTGTTGCCGAAGCAAACAAAAAAGTCGCTTCATATAAATGGGTGACGCATTTTGCCATGACGACGGAAGATTTGCCAATGACCAGCACGCAAAAAGTTAAACATCATATTGTTCGTCAAAATTTAATAGACGGTAAATATCCTAGTAAACATGAATAATTATTAAAGTTTTAAAATAAAAGGCGTAGAACATGAATATGTATGAATTGTTAGAAAAAAATGTAAAAAGAAATCCAAAAACTGTGTTTTTGGTTCGTGAAAATGTCACTTTTGAAGAAATGCCAGAATTGGTAAAGGCGCGCGCAACTACTTTGAAAAAAGCTGGCGTAAAGCCGGGGGATGTTGTTGGTTTGTTATCACACAATTTACCGGAATTTCCAATAACCCTGTTTGCAATTTGGTATTTGGGTGGAACTGTGTTGTTGTTGGATACTAATTTAACACTTGTTGAATATGACAACATGACTGAAAGAACAGGTTGCAAATTAGTTTGTGCTGAAAAATCTTTCTTTTACAAGTCTAAGAATTTTGAATTTTTTGATATCCAAACCAAAGATGAAGATACGGATGCTAAGTTAAAACCGTATCCATTAAAAGACAAAGATATTGCGACATTATCATTTACATCTGGTTCAACTGGTCAACCAAAGATTGTGCCTTTGTCACACTTTAATTTGGTTTCTTGTTCTGATAATTTGGAATATTTGAATCAATGGTTAAAACCAGGTGAAATGTTCTATGCGTTTTTACCGCTTTACCATGTGTTTGGTTTTGCTGTCGGGTTCTTGGCACCGTTGCATTTCGGTATGGGAATATTGTTGCAATCGACAATAAATCCTAATGCAATTATGGCTGATTTCGCGCAATATAAACCTCAGGTTATACCTGCAGTGCCAAAGTTGTGGGAAATATTCCGCAAAAAGATTATTGATGGTATCAAGGCAAAAAAGAAATGGGGGCTTGTTTCTTTCGTTATGAATAACCAAAAGTTATTGCGTGCAATGGGAATGGGAAAATTAGTTGATAAAGTATTGAATCAAATTCGTGCCATTTTTGGTGGTCGCGCCAGATTGTTGGTTGCGGGTGGTGCTGCTACAAAACCAGAAGTCGAAAAATTCTATACACAATTGGGGATGGCTTTTGTTCAGGGATACGGTATGACAGAAACCGTTGGACCAATCTGCTGTTCAAAGCCATTGAAAAAACGCGTTCCGTATGCTTTTGGTGCGCCAATGGGTGATACTGAAATCCAGATTCGTAACCAAGACGAAGATGATATTGGAATGTTATGGGTGCGCGGAAACCAGGTTTTATGTGGCTATTTGAATAATGACGCTGCAAACAAAGAAGCTTTTGACAAAGACGGTTTTTTCTGTACTGGGGATTTGGTATCCATGGATAAAAATGGTGAATTACATTTTGCGGGAAGAAAAAAACAAGTAATTGTTTTGGATTCTGGTAAAAATGTTTATCCTGATGAATTAGAAGGCTTGTTCATTGAAATTCCAGGTGTCAAAAGTGTCGCTGTGTTTGAACATGAAATAAATGGGAAAACTGTTGCGTACGGTGTATTTTCTGTTGAACCAGACATGACAATGGAAAAATTGGCTGAGGCTGTCGCAGAAAAGAACAAGAAAGTCGCTTCATATAAATGGGTGACCCATTTCGCGATGACAACTGATGATTTGCCTGTGACAAGTACACAGAAAATCAAACACCATGTTGTTCGTCAATGGTTATTGGATGGTAAATACACAAATAGACATGAATAATTTTGTTTGGTTGCGACACTTTTGCAAGTGTCACGACCACAGTTTAACCAAAAGGTGATAAAAATGAATATGTATCAAATGTTGGAAAACGCATCAAATCAATGGCCAGAAAATTTATTTTTGGTTCGTGAAAATGTGACTTATTCGGAATTTTTAAACCAAGTGCGTGCACGTGCATCTTCATTGAACAAGGCTGGTATTAAAAACGGTGATGTAATTGGTGTTTTGTCGCATAATTTACCACAGTTTCCATTGACTTTGTTTGCCATTTGGTATTTGGGGGCAACTGTTTTGATGTTGGATACGAATTTAACACCGCGCGAATATGACAAGATGTGTGAAATTGCCGGATGCAAATTTGTATGCGCTGAACCTTCGTTTTTTTATAAAACAGACAAATTCAAATTCTATGATATAACAAAAAAAGACGGGGATATAGATTATGATTTAAGGGCGTATCCTTCGGAATCAACTGATGTCGCGACTATGTCGTTCACATCGGGTTCAACCGGAACACCAAAGGTTGTGCCACTTACTCACTTTAATTTGATTGAATGCGCAAATTCTTTGGAAGATATGTCTGATTATTATCATTCCGGTGAAATCATGTACGGGTTTTTGCCGCTTTACCACATATTTGGGTTTGCTGTTTGTATCTTGGGGACAATTCATTATGGTGGTGGTCTGGTGTTGCAGCCTGTGGTGAATCCAAAATATATTTTGGACGATTTTCAAAAGTTTAAACCACATGTGATTCCTATTGTTCCACGCGTTTTGGAATTGTTCCGTAACAAAATTATCAGCGGTATGAAGGCGCAAAAGAAATGGCGTGTTGCTTCGTTTATTTTGAACAATCAAAAGACTTTGAAAGATATGGGATTGGATTTTGTTGTTCGCAAGGTTCAAGAACCATTACTTGATATTTTTGGTGGGCGTGTTCGTTTATTGATTGCGGGTGGGGCGGCTACGAAACCCGAAGTAGAAAATTTCTATGAATCGTTAGGGTTGGCTTTCATCCAAGGCTATGGTTTAACAGAAACTGTGGGACCAATCTGTATTTCAAAGCCAACAAACAAAAGGTTGCCTTATTCGGTTGGTGCGCCAACATCTAATAATGAATGTGAAATTCGTGACAAAGATGAAAATGGTGTTGGAATTTTATGGGTGCGCGGGCATCAAGTGTTTAATGGGTATTTGAATAATGACGAAGTTAATGCAACTGTGTTTGATGAAAAGGGCTTCTTTAATACTGGTGATATGATGTATATGGATAAAAATGGTGAATTACATTTCGCAGGAAGAAAAAAACAAGTAATTGTTTTGGATAGTGGTAAAAATGTTTATCCTGATGAATTAGAAGCACTGTTTATGGACATAGATGGTGTTAAAAATGTTGCGGTCTTTGAACACAAAGTTGGGGACAAAACCGTTGCATACGGCGTATTCCAAGTTGAACCGGGGATGACAATGGAAAAATTGTCTGCGGCAGTGGCAGAGGCTAATAAAAAAGTTGCTTCATATAAATGGGTGACGCATTTTGCGATGACAACGGAAGATTTGCCAATGACTAGCACGCAAAAGATCAAACATCATGTTGTTCGTCAAAATTTAATCAACGGTGAATATCCAGATAGAAAAGAATAAAAATGCCCGTTCGGGCATTTTTTATTTTCCCAAACAAAGACGTGAAAATGTCATATCTGCGATTTCGTTGGTTGTGATTACACCCAAAATTTTTCCGATTGAATCAGATGCGCGACGGACATGTTCTGCAAAAATATCATAATTACCATTGTAATTTTTTATGGCTTTTGTCAATTCACTAGCCGCGTCTTGTAATAATTCATAAGTGCGTTCATTTATTGTAATTTTAGATTCGCTGTTGCCGATTATTTTGTGCATTTTTTCTTTGATTGCTTTTGATAATTTGTCGAACCCAGCACCTGTTTTTACGGAAGTATAAATTACGCGTTTGCTGTTTTTGTTTTTTAATAAATCAGATTTGTTTATTATTGTGATGCCGTCAGTTTTTAATTCTTTGGGTATTTCATTATAGACATATAAAACCAAATCTGCATTTTCGATTTCATTATGTGTGCGTTCCATACCAATCTTTTCTATTTTGTTGTGAGATTTGCGAATACCAGCTGTATCAGAAAGATTTACCAGATATCCGTCAATATCTATTTGATGGGACACAACATCGCGCGTGGTACCAGCAATATCAGACACTATCGCACGATTTGAACCAATCAATTTATTAAATATAGACGATTTACCAACATTAGTTTTGCCGACCAAAACTACATTAAATCCATTTTGAATTGTCCGTGCAGTGTGGTGTTGCAAAAGCGCACCATTGATTTCGTTTAATAATTTTTCTGTCTTTTTTATTATTTTTTTATCAATGTCTTTTGGTAATTCATCGTCTGCATAATCAAGTATGGCCGCTGCATAGGCGGATATTTCAATCATTTGATTTCGCCATGCGTTATAAACAATGGAATCATGACCAGTTAACGAACGCAAGGCGCTTTGTCTTTGTTTGTCTGTTTGTGCGTCAAGCAACGCGATTAATCCATCGACATCTGTTAAATCCATTTTATTATTATAAAATGCGCGTTTTGAAAATTCACCACGTTGTGCAATGCGACAACCTTTGTTGCGTAAAAATTCAAAAATTTTATTGATAACCGCAGGACTGCCGTGGCTGTGGATTTCAATAATGTCTTCGCCAGTAAAAGAGTGGGGTGCACCAAAATAAATTGCGATACATTGGTCGATTAAATCTTTGTTGTCATCTGTTAAATTCGTAAAATAGGCATGACGTGGGACAACCCCCTTCCGGCTGCGCCGCGCTCCCCCATGGGAGGAGAATATTATGCGCTTAGCTAAATCGGTCAGGTTTTGACCGCTTATGCGAACAACCGCAACACCCGATTTTCCATGTGCAGATGACAAAGCAAAAATAGTATCGTTATTCATACCTTATTTACCACTTATTTCTTTTAATGCCATTGGAACCAGTTTAGAAACATCTTTGTCCGGATTTTGTGATACCAGTTTTTGTGCCATATCAACCACATCCATACGACGATACCCCAAACTTTCCAATGCGGCCAACAAATCTGGTAATGTGCCATTTGAATCAATGCCACCAAAATCAAAATTGCCACCACCCATTTTGTTCTTTAATTCAACAATGATTTTTTCAGCAACTTTTTTACCAACCCCAGGTGCGGTCGCGATTGTTTTTGCGTCCCCAGTTGCAATCGCGGACATCAATGTTTCTGTTTTTATAGTCCCCATAATTGCCATTGCAACCTTTGGTCCAACACCAGATACAGTTGTTAATTGATTGAAAAGATTTTGTGCCGCAATCGTTGAAAAACCGAATAATCTTATTGAATCTTCGCGGACAATCGTTTCTATCCAAAGGGTGACCGTTGATTTCAAAGTCAGGATTTCTGGGGTATAAACCTTGTAGCCCACGGGTCCCGCCATTAAAATTACGAAATCTGGACCGATATAATCAATTACACCTTGCAATTTTCCAATCATTTGTTATCCTTTGGTGGTAATTTTAATACAATTTAATCAAAAGGTCAAATATGAGTGGACACAGCAAATGGCACAACATCCAACATAAAAAAGGATTGGTTGATGCAGCACGTAGTGGTTTGTTTACGAAACTGGCACGTGAAATAACTATGGCGGCAAAATTGGGCGATAAAAATCCTGATAATAACCCAAGATTGAGATTGGCAATTTTACAAGCTCGTAAAAATTCTATGCCAAATGATAATATTAAACGCGCTATTGATAAGGCGTCTGGTGTAAATACTGATAACTTTGTCGCAGTTCGTTACGAAGGTTATGGTCCAGGTGCTGTTCCTGTTATAGTCGAAGCTTTGACTGATAATCCACGCAGAACAGTTCCCGAAGTTCGCAATATCTTTGCCAAAAACGGCGGAAATATGGGCGAAGAAGGTTCTGTAGTGTTTATGTTTTCTCATGTTGGGCAAATTATGTATCCGGCCAGTATTGGTAAAACAGAAGACGAAATGATGGAATTGGTTATGGAAGTGGATGCAGATAACTTGGAAACATCCGAAGAAGGTTTCATTATCACTACAAAGCCAGACAATTTCATGAATGTTCAAAAAGCGTTGGCTGATAAATTAGGTGAACCAGAAAATGCTGAATTAACCTGGGTGCCAAATATGCCAATGGATTTGGACGATGAAGCATATGCCAAGGTTGAAAAGTTGGTTGATGCGCTGGATGCCAATGATGATGTGCAGAAAGTATTTACTGCCGCTGCGTAAATTAAATATAATTATTCATCTGCTTGTTGTCGGCGCGTTTATGTAGGTTTACTACACTGCACTTGCCGACAACGTCGCATCTAAACAATTCTATTTAATTTATGAAATCGGTATTAAAAAAACCGGCAATCGCTGGTTTTTTTGGTTTGCTTTTTGGGATAATCATATTTATAATAACCTTGAACCTAGATGGGAATTTAGGTTCGGGGCTGTCATAAGCCCATCTAATCCGGTGTGGAAAACACATCGTTAATTCCCCCAACCATTGGTTGGGGAGCTGCAGGTCATACAACAGGGGCAACCCAAAAGCCGCGGAATCAATGATTAGATGATTTATGAACTCCCCGACCGCCATTCTATGACGGTCTTTTTGTTTTAGGTATAAAAAATGGCTGGGGAATATGAAAGATTCTATTTGTATCAAAGGTGTCACTTTTAAAAGAATAAATGAAGATTTGTTTAAAGAAATAGGCCCGAAGACCATATTATTTTTTATGATATCGCAATCTGGTCTGGTCGACAGACGCGGAACAATTTATGTTTTTACTAAATCTGCGGCGTTTTTTATGGAGCGTGGAGATTATACAGAAGGTTTCATAGATAGACTTTTGTTGTCTGTAGCGGAATGGGATTTGATAAATGTATATTTTTGTGATTTGTTGATTATAGACCCAAAAATTTATAATCCGTTTGCGCGTGAACTATGTGCGCGAAACATACGTGATTTTTGGTTTGAAACAGCAACATGTGTTTACAGAGATAAATATCGCAAATAGGTTATTGGGATATTTTCCCCGTCTTCGCAGGTTTTTAATATCGAAGAATAAATAAGAAACGAATATAGAATATATTGTTGTTGAATGTAAATGCTTCGTCGCGGTGCTCGATTTTTTTAAATAAAAAATGGTGTCAAAAGACACCGTTTTTTATTAACCAAAATTGGAATTACTGATTAGCAGGTTTTGGTGTTGCTACTTGGTTTGTAGCGGCTTTTTGTCTTTGTTCGTACAAATCAGCAAAATCAACAGGCTGCATAACAAATGCCGGGAATCCTGATTCTGCTGTCAATCTTGTTACCATAGCACGAACAGATGGGAACAATAATGTTGGAACATCAATCAATAATGTTTTCTTCTTTATTTCTTCATCTTTTTCTTCGTATTGAACCATACCAGTATATGTAGATTCAATCATAAATATTGTTTTATTGTCTTTTTCCAACTTAGAATGAACCTTGGTAATCAAATCGACCATAAACAAATTATTGTCTGCGCCTTTGATGTTGATGTCAAGATTGATTTCAATTTTAGCCTGGCCATTGTCTTGTTTAAAGAATAATTCTGGCACATTTGGGCTTTCGAAAGAGATGTCTTTTAAGAATTGTGAAATAATATTAAACTTTGGCATCATTTGCTCCTTTTTTTATCCATCGTTTTATGATAATATAGCATTAAGAATTCATTTTTACAAGTGGGGGGTAAAAAAATGTTTAAATTGCGTAGTATAGCGAAATTTTTGGGGTTGATTGGCTTTGTGGTACTGGCTGGATGCGATTTATCAACGCCGATGCATGTGGGGGACGATTCAAAAATACCGTCTAATTTGCGGGCGGTGTCGTATTCAAATTTGCCAGGGTGGCGCGATGACGATGTTAGATATGCTTTGCAGGCGTTTCGTAATACTTGCAAGGCAAAAATTCAATACAAGGGTTCTGTTATCCCAGATGCGGACCTTTTGCGTGAAAAATGTAATATGTTGCCATCTGCATCGGCAGATGTTGCGACTGTGCGCGCTTGGTTTGAATCACATTTCCAACCATACCAGGTTTATAATGAAAATGGTGGAAAAACAGGGACTTATACAGGGTATTATTCACCTGTGATACCGGGGTGTAGAAAACAAAGTACAAAATGTAATGAACCGATTATGGCAGTACCAACAAATGGCACAAATTATAAAGGTGTTCCAAAGAAAGATATTGTAAGTAAGAAAATAGGGCGTATTATCTATTGGGCAGATATGGTTGATGTCCAAAATTTGCAAATTCAAGGCAGTGGTATGTTAAAACTGGAAGATGGGACAATGGTTAAATTAAACTTTGCTGCGGTGAATGATATGCCGTTTAAATCTATCGGTGGGCAATTAAAAGAACGCGGAATCAAACCTGCTGGGGGGTATAGTGCTGATGCGGTATGGACTCATTTGAAACAAAATCCAAAACTAGCCAAAGAAGTAATTTACAACAATCCACGTTATGTTTATTTTTATGAAACAGAACAAAAAAGTGTCATTGGAAAATTAGGAACCCCGCTTTCAAAAATACGCAGTATAGCGATGGATGATTCTATTTATACTTTGGGGTTGCCTGTGTATATCAATACGAATTTATCTGATGGGCGTAAATTTAATCGTTTGATGATTGCCCAAGATACTGGTGGCGCGATAAAAGGCTGGATAAGGGCTGATATATTCTTTGGTTCTGGTGATGAAGCGTATCAAATTGCACACGGGCAACATTCCCAAGGACAAATATTTATCCTGATGCCAAAGGAATATACTTATGTCAAACCAAGATAAAAAAATAAATCTTGATATACGAAAAAATCGACCACAGACACTGGCATCTGCGTTTGGTGGATTGCTGGAAATTTTCGGTGCGCGAACTGGGGATGCTGATTTAGCAAAAAATTGGAAAAATGTTGTCAGCAAGGATATATATGATATCGCTAATGTTGTTGCGATAAAAAAAACGCGTGATAAAAGATTTAATATTGTATTGCGCCCCATTAATCCTTCTTTTGCACTGGAATTGTCGTACAAGTTGGGCGATTGTAAAAAACAGATAAATAATTATTATGGGTATGATGCTGTGGCGCGTATAACAATACGGAAATAATATGAAAAGAATATTGGGAATTGATCCAGGGCTTTTACACACAGGGTGGGCGATTATAGATGTCGCGGGGTCTTCGCGTAAATATATTGCCAGTGGTGTTATTTTGCCACCCACAAAAATCGATTTTGCAAAAAGATTAGCTTTTATTTTCAATGGGATAAGCGAATTATGCGATAAATTTAATCCGACCGAATGTAGTATCGAAGTGATTTTTGTAAATAAAAACAGCAAGACAACATTATTGCTGGGGCATGCGCGTGCGGCGGCAATTACTGCGATTGCGGTTAAAGACATGCCTGTTTTTGAATATGAACCGAACAAGGTAAAAAAGGCTTTGACTGGGGCAGGACATGCGGACAAAGAACAGATTTATAAGATGCTGTCAATATTGTTGCCAAATGCGCATCCAAAGACGGCTGATGAAAGTGACGCTATTGCTATTGCTTTGACACATGCAAACACTTCAAGGTTTGGTTGATAAAATATTTGTATGTGCTATATTTAACAGACACAGGGATAAAATGGGACGAGAGAAGTATCTTTCTATGCGAAAAAATGTTACCGGGTTTTCATTTGCTAACCTGGGGCTTTTTACTGGTTTCGCCAGCAGTGTGGTAAGTGCTGTGTATTCATTGGTGCTATTGGGCATATTTAAATTATTTTTTAACGAAGAAATGGCATCCAGTGCGGTTGGTATTTATGCCGCGATTATTGCTGTGTTTTCAATGTGTGTCGGGTTGTTTTCAACGCAGATATTGCGCTGGTTTACTAAAACAAAATTGTTGGGAATTGTTTTAAGTTTTTTATGTGCGTGTTATTGCATGATGAGTTTTTCTGTGAAACCTGGGACATTTATAACACTAGATTTTATGGCGCAATTTGCTTTGACTGTTTTGAATATATTGTTGCCACTTTTTATATCTGATTTTTCCAAAGGTGTTGGTATGGAAAAATTAAATGCACGATATTTGTTGTGGGTCAATATCGGTGCGTTGATTGCACCTGTGTTTGCGATGACGGTCGTATCATTTTTCGGTGGTAATTACAGAATGCCTTTGATGGCGGCGGGTTTAGTGTATTTTTCAGGTCTTTTGTTTTTTAAACATTTCGGAATTGTCCAAGAAGATAAAATTATTAAAAAAGTAAATATGCGTAAAACTTGGCGTGCTTTGCGTATAACTGCATTACACTTCTTTAAACAAAATGGGATGCTGCGGGCTTATACGGTGAATTTTGGGTATTACGCTTTGCGTGCTATGAGATTTCTTTATGTGCCGATTGTTGTTATTGAAAACGGGTTCAGCAGTGAAACATTGGGTATTGTTTTATCACTTGGGATATTGCCTTATATAATCATAGAATCTTTTATAGGGCGATTGATAAAAAAATATGGTGTAAAAATTTGGCTGACTATTGGTTTTGTTTCGTTTGCGGTATTTTCAATTCTTGCGACATTTTTAACAGGATATCCATTATTGGCAATCTTTGTTTTGTGGCAAATTTCGGGTGCGTTTATGGAGGCATGCCATGATTTATTGTTCTTTAATGATATGCCAAAACAAAAACAAGCCCGATATTATGGCGTTTTTAGAACAAGTGTGAATTTCCCCAGTGTTATTGCACCAATTTTCGGTGGGATTTGTATCGCGATATTTAATTCTACTTCGGCTGTGTGGTTGATTACTGCGGTTATGGGAATTTTGTCAACTATTGTATTGTGGTCGAAACGATAATAAATCTTGCTTTATGGCTTTTTTCTTAGTATGATTTTAAGGAAAAGAAAAGGGGTTATTTTATGGCAAAAAAAGAAGTAGTGAAAGAAAATACACCAGCTAAAAATCCGGCTTTGGAATCTGCGCTGGCGCAAATTCAAAAACAATTTGGTAAAGAAGCCATCATGAAAATGGGTGATGGTTCACAACAAAATATTGAAGCGATTTCTTCGGGTTCGTTGGGGTTGGATATCGCTTTGGGGATTGGTGGTTATCCACGTGGACGCATTGTTGAAATTTATGGACCAGAAAGTTCTGGTAAAACAACACTTGCCTTGCATGCTGTTGCCGAAGCGCAAAAGAAAGGTGGCACATGCGCATATATTGATGCTGAAAATGCTTTGGATCCATCATATGCAAAAAAATTGGGTGTTGATGTTGCGAATTTAATTATTTCACAACCTGATTCTGGGGAACAAGCATTGGAAATTGCTGATACACTTATAAAATCTGGTGCGGTTGATGTCGTTGTGATTGATTCTGTGGCGGCTCTGGTTCCAAAGGCTGAATTAGAAGGAAACATTGGTGACAGTTTTGTTGGGACAACTGCGCGATTGATGTCTCAATCATTAAAGAAATTGGCAGGCAGTGTTTCACGCAGTAATACATTGTTAATCTTTATTAACCAAATTCGTATGAAGATTGGTGTTATGTTCGGGAATCCGGAAACAACATCTGGTGGAAATGCGTTGAAATTCTATGCGTCTGTGCGTCTTGATATTCGCAGAACTGGCGCAATCAAAGATAAAGAAAATATTATTGGAAACGAAACGCGTGTAAAGATTGTTAAAAACAAAGTTGCGCCACCTTTTAGAACTGTTGATTTCAAAATTATGTATGGTGAAGGTATTTCAAGAATTAGTGAAATTTTGGATATGGGGGTGAAATATAATTTTATTGAAAAAGCTGGTTCTTTCTATTCATACAATAATGAACGTATTGGCCAAGGCGAAGCAAATGCGCGTCAATGGTTAAAAGACCATGAAACGGCTCAGAAAGAATTGCTGGATAAAATTATGGCAAAGGCAAACGGTATCGCTGAAGAAATGACCACTGGTCCAATTGATGATAACGAAGGTGTCGTTGATGTGGAGTGATTAAAACCAAAGGGGTTTTTAGATGAGCTTGTCTAGATTATTCGCTATGTTTGAAATAGGGTTATTGGGGCATGTCCTTAATCCTTTTTGGAAGACGCGTATGCAAAGACGCAAGCGGCGAACTGATTTAACTGCAAAAATTGTTTCAAGATATTTTAAAAAATATCTGCCAGCGGTTGAAAAAGTTATTGAAGAAAAGCCAATCAATAATGATAAAGGTGAAAAAATATGGACAATGTGGTTGCAGGGTGAAGACAAAGCGCCTGCGTTGGTAAAGGCTTGCTTTCGCAGTGTTCGCAGGCACTGCAGTCAAGAATTGGTTGTTCTGGATGAAAAGACAATTTTTGATTACATAACCTTGCCTGAAAAAATAATCAAAAAATACAAGTCCGGAAAAATAGGGCATGCACATTTTGCTGATATTTGTCGTGTTGAATTATTGTATGAACATGGTGGTTTTTGGTTGGATTCTACTGGTTTTGTGACCGCACCAATTCCTGATTGGATAAAGAAACAAGATTTCTTTGTCTTTTTAACGGGCGATAACTATAACATTGGTGGGTCGCCGTATTCGTTTATGCAGAATTGTTTTATTCGTGCGCGCAAAGGGGCTTATTTGCTGGCTGCGTGGCGTGCGATGATACTTGATTATTGGATGCATGAAAATCACACTTTTGATTACTTTATGCACCAATTGTTATTCAAAACTTTGGTCGAAAATGACAAAAGGGCAAAAAAATATTTTGAAGAAATGCCGCATATTGCTCAAGATCCGACGCATGTGCTTTGGTGGGCTTATCAAAATCAACCGTTTAACCAAAAGACCTTTGATGAAGTGACAAGTGGCGCATTTTTTCAAAAGACAACATATCGTGGTTCTGATAATCCTGTGCCTGGGTCTTTTGCGGATGTTATGATAAATAAAATGTAAAAACCAAAAGGGGGTTGCCGTGCGACCAAAAATATCAATCATTATCCCAATGTGGGGGGTGGAAAAATATCTTTCCCGTTGTTTGGACAGCGTTCAAAATCAGACTTTTAAAGATTGGCAGGCAATATGTGTTGATGATGGGTCACCTGATAAATCTGGTGAAATTGCTGAAAGCTATGCTAAAAAAGACAAAAGATTCGTCGTTGTTCATAAAAAAAATGGTGGGCTTTCTGATGCACGCAATTTTGGTATGAATTATGCAGACGGTGATTATATTATGTATTTGGACAGTGATGATTTTATTCATCCACAAACAATGGAAATTGCTTATAAAGCTATAACAGAAAATAAATCTGATATTGCTTCGTTTTCTTATGACAGGTTCTATCGTCCTCAATTAATGGTGCGACATTTTTTACATATGGATACAGACAATGTTGTCCCGTTTGGTATTAAAAAAAGATATAATTTGGATAAATTAAAAACAAAAACAGTTGATGATATTTTTGAATTGGCTACTGAACGAACACATAATAAAACAAATCCTAATCGTAAATGGCTGATTAAACACTGCCAGGTGTGGAAAAATATCTATAAAAAATCTTTAATCGAAGATACGCCTTTTATCAAAGGAATTTTGTTTGAAGATTTCCCATGGTGGAGTGCAGTAATGTTAAAAAATCCGCGTGTGACAGTTGTGCCATTACCGCTGTATTATTATATTCCAAATTTTGGTGGAATAGTTTTATCGACAAAACAATTAAAGATTATGAAAAGTTTATGCACGGGGATAAAATCTGCTTATAAACTTTATAAAGACCGTGCAGATAATGAACAGATGAAAAAGTGGCAATCTCAATTTATGTGGTATTTTGTAAATTGGGCTTTTCGTAAATTGAAATATTTAAAAACAGATGCAGAAATTGATGAAGCGCGCAAGGAATTTAAAGACATGAATAAAATAGGTGTCTTTGATGACGTGCCAAATGAATGGTATGATTTGCGTGAAAAAATCTATGAATTTATAAAGTAAAAAAGCGGTTTTAAACCGCTTTTATTTTTCAAATTCACTTTTGTTAGGGAAACGCGATTCTAAAAATTCAATATTGTTTTTAATTGTGTCGTTTGTTGTATATTTTGAATCATTTATACAAAATATTGGGGCATGTTTGATGGAATTTTTAGACATTTTTGCATCAAAACAAAATACCGGGGAACGGCGCACTGCGTTCCAGTGTATAGTATTATAAAGAAAATTAGAAAACCAATGTTTCCCAGATTTATATCCGCGGGCTTTTTTAAATACTGCTTTGCCAGTCATTTTTGTATATAATTCAACCAGCCATATTTGCAAAGCATCCCTTGCGCGGAATTTTTGTAATATTTGTTTGTCCAATTGTTTTTTTACCAATGGATGATTTCTGCATTCAACAAAAGAAGATTTTATATACGGGTCAATACCATGTGATGGATAATATGTTATATATGTTTTTCCAAAAATTTCTTTGATTTTTAATGCTGATAAAATAATGGTGTGTGTATATCTGTCCACAGATTTCAACCATTTATCTATATTGTGTTTGATGTGTTTGTGTTTGTTATAAAGGACGATTGAGCGGCCGTATTTGTCAAAGAAAAATGATGGTTTTACCGGTTTGCTGAAAAAAGTATCATCGTTCATGATTATAAATTTTTCAGACAAGTTTGGTATTTTATGGATACATAAATTTATAGAATTTGAATTAAATGTCGGTATTGCGTTTTTGGGCATAATTTGTTCATGTGGAACAATGCTGATTTTTGGGTTCTTTGTATTTAACCATTTTGGCTTTTGATTAAAACCAGTGATAATATAAATGTGATTTGCCCAGGGCGCACATTCTGCAACAGAACGCAGTGAATATTTTAATTCCCCATTATCACGATAAAGTGCAGGACTTAAATTATTAGCGGTTTCAACAGTTTTATGGTTGATTTTGTCATACCAAAAATTGCGAATTTTTTGCCATTTTTTATCGCTGCCATCGACCCATAAATATACTATATCTATTTTGTCGTTCATTTTTTATATCCCAGATTTTTTAAACCGTGTAGGTATTTTTATAACAGGTTTTAACCCAAACATTGCTGGTTTGCGCAACGCATAAATGGGACGAAAATAAGTTTGTAAAATGCGCGCTATGTTAAACCATTTTTCAGATTTTGGTTTCGATTTAGTGACAGTATTTATTGTTCCGTTTCCGCGCCGTCTAAGATGATTTAACCAATCTGTGCCGCGTTTTTTAGCCTTTTGTTCCAGCATGTCCATATCTATTGCGCCAAAATGCAAAAGATATAAATTTTTGTCTATGTGGAAATTGTGGTGTTTAATGCTGTGAAAACCACTGCCCCAAGCGACAGGTTTATTTATCACAACTGGTTTGGTATAACGCGTAGAAAGCAGGGCATATTCCCTTTGTTCCAGAAATGGCGCGTGTTTATCAAGAATAGCTTCGTTATATAAATGTTGCCCGACATCTAATCCCAATCCAGAAAGGCTGGTATTGAATTTTTTGTTTGATAGATATTGTGTCAAAGTTTGTTTTGTTTTGGGATCAACAATTAAAAATTCATCTGAATCACAACCAATTATAATGTCATATTTTTTTAATAATTCGTGCGCAGTTTCTGATATCTTTTTAATTCTGTATTTGTCGCCACTACTTCGTGACATGGGGGTATGTGGTAATTTAATTATATGTGCGCGACCCGCGTTTTCAGGGACTTTTTGGTCTGTCCCGTCCAAAAGAATATAAAGATTTTCTGTACCTAATTGTTTGCCATAATATGCAATCCAACGCGTTAAGAAAAATTCATCATCGCGCGCCATTGTAATCGCAGCAATCTTTTTGTTTTTTTTCATTTTTCTTTGTTTCCTATTTTTTTGAACAAATATTTTATGTTTCTTAATATTGTTTTAAATGGGTTTGATGTCAACAGCTGGTTCATGTATGCAGTGCCATATATACGATTGGCGGTTTTCATGATTGCTTCACTGGCTTTTTTGTCTGCCCGATTTAATACATATTTTATTTGTGCGCCCGCAGCACCATTATGTCTTGTAAAAGAAGCTTTTTTTACAAAAGGACACCCCATTTTAAATAACTGTTTTGGTTTATTATAAGTAAATCTTCCGTGGCATTTATAAAGTCCATCCCATGAACAACCATTATTCTTTATTAAATTAGTAAGTCCATGTTCATATTTAACTGTTATTATGTATTTTTTATCTTCGTGTTTAACATTTGAAATAAATTCATCAAACCAGCTGGATATAAATATTTTTTTGTTCAATTGAACAAACCAAGATTCCATAAATTCGTGGGTTTTGTGTTTAGATACGATAATTCCCGCCGCATCGGTTTTTAAAGATGCCATATTTTTTAGTGTTTCTTTGATATCAAATAATGGTCCAAACACAGAATCATTCACCAGATATAAAACATCATAATTTTGTAATATGTCTTTGTTTCTGGCATATTGATATGCACGTTTATAAGAACCAAAATCATATTCACCATGTTTTTGTGCAATCGTGTGAATTGTGTATGGTTTTAATTTTTGGATTTCTGTTTTTTTTAAATCATTATCCATACAAACAATAACATCGCCGTATTTTGAAAGACAAGATATATAATAAACTATTGCATCATCAACAATGCCATCTTTGTCAAAACCAGCAAATAAAAATAGTCTATTTTTTTTCATTTTTTAATTTTTCTATAAATCTGTCCATTACATCATCATATACTTCGTTGCGGTCATAATATTTGAATTTTTCAACCCCGCGATAACTTTGTATAGATTGTTTGGTTGCAGAACCACGATTTAATCTTGCAATATATTCGTCATAAGATTTTGTGTAATAATGATTTAGGCGCAATTTGTTATATGCCGGTGGATTATTAGTTTGATCTATGTGTCCCAGCTTTTTCCCGTTGTTGTCAATAGTCCAACCGGCTATAAAATTATGATGTAAATTTTTATATTTAATTAAAAGACGCGGATTGACAATAGATTTTACACCAAAAGTTTTCTTTGCACGATATTTATAATTTTCAATAACCAAACCATCTGGTTTATGAATGTGTCCAGATGAACCGTATATTACCCATGTGCAAACCAGTTGAGAAAAAGTTGTTTTTATTGAATTCAAAAATTCTGGGATAGTGTCATTAACAACAGGAACCAAGAATTCATCTAAATCAATCAGAGCCAGCCATCTTGTATCATATGAATGTTTTTGTATAATATCATCATATGCAGAATGTTGCATGGCAGTACCTGGATAAAAAGTGTATTCTACAATTCCACTTTTTATATAAGGTTCAAGGATTTTTCGACTGTTATCAGTAGAATCATTATCATATAAATAGAATTTTGTAACACCAACTAGTATATGAAAATCCAGCCATTCTTTTAAGTATGGTCCCTCGTTTTTCATAATAGCACCAATGGCTATTTCATTTTCAAACTTTGTTTTACGATCTTGTCTAATCACATTGAAATAATTTTTAATCCCAAATTGTATTATTCCGCGAAAAGCCCTGCGATAACTTGGCATTGGTATCCAAAAAGTTAAAAGAACAGAAATGAATTTCCTTTGTTTTGATATTTTAGGTAATGCCATAAACTACTCCATTCGCAAGTATTATAACAATAAAAATATTAATAAACAATTATTAAATATAAAAACACCGCCCATGTGGGCGGTGTTTAAATTAATCTGTTTCGGCAAAGCGATAAGCTTTCTTGCGACGCGTGCTGTCCAATTCCTTCTTGCGCAGACGAATTGTTGCAGGTGTCACTTCTACCAATTCGTCGTCTTGGATATAAGACAATGCTCCTTCCAAAGACATTTTTCTTGGTGGTGCCAAGAACAGTTTTTCATCTGCGGTAACTGAACGAACATTAGTCAACTGTTTACCACGAACTGGGTTGACTTCTATATCGTTTTCTTTGCTGTGTTCGCCAACAATCATGCCAGAATAAACTTCGGTTTGTGGGCCAACAAACAACACACCGCGTGGTTCCAAATTGTGCAGGGCATATGTTGTTGTTGAACCTGCTTCCATAGATACCAAAACCCCAGGGCGATATTGTGAAATAGGTCCACGATATAAATCATATTTATCAAATACGCGATTCATAATTCCAGTCCCACGCGTATCAGTTCTGAATTCAGACAAATAACCAATCAATCCACGTGATGGCGCAGAAAATACAATACGCGTTTTCCCAATTCCAGATGGTTTCATTTCTGTAATTGTTGCTTTGCGTTTTGTCATCTTTTCAATTACAACACCGCTGAATTCGTCGTCTACATCAATAACGACTTCTTCAATAGGCTCTAACTTTTCACCATTTTCATTTGTTTGCATAACAACGCGTGGACGGCTGACACTTAATTCAAACCCTTCGCGACGCATGGTTTCAATTAAAATACCCAGTTGTAATTCGCCACGACCAGAAACTTCGAATGCTTCGTTATTAGAACTTTGTGAAACTTTTAATGCGATGTTTGTTTCTGCTTCACGAAATAATCTTTCTCCAATCATACGCGAAGTCAATTTTTTACCGCTTTGCCCAGCCAAAGGTGAAGTGTTCACAAAGAAAGTCATAGTCAAGGTTGGTGGATCAATAGGCATTGCCGGTATCGGTTCGGTGACGGATGGGTCACAAAGCGTATCTGCCACGGTTGCCTTGGAAAAACCAGCAACAACAACAATATCCCCCGCAGATGCGCTGTCGCGGGAAACTTTGTTCACACCTTGGTGTTCAATAATCTTTGTGATTTTTGCGTTTTCTATGAATTCGCCTTTCATATTAATAGCTTTCACAGATTGCCCCACACGAACTGTGCCAGATTCAATTTTGCCAGTTAAAATACGACCAACATATTGGTCAGCTTCTAATGTGGTCGCCAACATTTTAAATGGGGCATCCAATTGGCATCTTGTGCCACCGCAATCAGGTGCAGGTACATGGTCAACAATCAACTGGAACAAAGGTGTTAAATCTTTCTTTGGGTCATCAATATCTTTTAAATCACGAATTGCCCAACCGTCGCGCCCGCAAGCATAAAGGTAAGGAAAATCAAGTTGAGAATCTGTTGCACCCAATTTATCAAACAAATCGAAAGTTTCTGTTAAAACTTCGTCTGGTCTGGCATCGCTGCGGTCAATTTTATTTATACAAACAATAGGACGCAGATTTAATTTTAATGCCTTTGATAACACGAATTTAGTTTGTGGCAGGGGACCTTCGGCACTGTCCACCAATAAAACCACACCATCAACCATGGATAAAATACGTTCTACTTCGCCACCGAAATCAGCGTGCCCCGGGGTATCTACGATATTGATTTTATATTCACCCCATTGAATAGATGTAGGTTTAGCAGAAATAGTAATCCCGCGTTCGCGTTCAATATCGCCACTGTCCATGACGCGATCTTCGACATGTTCATTTTCACGGAAAGTCCCCGCCTGTTTCAACATATTATCAACCAAGGTGGTTTTACCATGGTCAACGTGCGCTATGATAGCTATATTACGTATTTTCATATTATTCTTCTTTGTTTTTGCAAAACAATAAATTGTATCATATTTTTTTGTTTTCGCCAAATTATATATGAAATATTGACAATTGCAACAAGTTTGTCTATAATGCGTAAGAGATAATTTTAAGGTATAAATTTAAAATGACGACGGACTTTACATCTGTGGTTAGGTTATTTTTTGCCTCTGTGTATAGATACATACACAGGGTGAATTCTTCTTGTTGTGATTTGCAATGCAAATCAGATGTTGAAAAAACTGTCCAAGAAATAAAAAACATAGAAGCAAAAGTTTATGATTTAATCCAAGAACGTCTTGTATCTGGCTATAATGCGTATGTTTTGTATCATAAACAGTATGATATTTGGTCTTTTGAATATACGGGATTAGACAAGTGTTTAATTGATAAAAATGTTTTATCGGCATACAAGCAAGTAATAGAAAGAATTTGTGAATATTACAGTGTTGTAATCCCAAGAAACGCAAGAATTATGCCAGCTTTGAAAGTATGGGCATGTTCCATAACGGCTGCTAATTTTAAATTAATTTTTAAAGTAAAAAATATCAAAGAACAATCAAGATAAAAAATCGCCCAAGCGGGCGATTTATTTAATGTTTTCCACCAATCTTTGTTCGGCCCCCCATCAATGG
Source organism: Alphaproteobacteria bacterium (assembly GCA_046881825.1). Classification (GTDB taxonomy): domain Bacteria; phylum Pseudomonadota; class Alphaproteobacteria; order Rs-D84; family Rs-D84; genus Enterousia. The sequence goes on from JBKSMS010000010.1 coordinate 98,362, forward strand.
TTGTAATTTCTTTGGTATATTTACAGAACCGTCCGCATTTTGATGATTTTCAATAATTGGAACCAAAGCGCGAGGCAGGGCGATTCCTGTGCAATTCAGGGTTGCAACAAATTTCACTTCATTTGTTGCATTTTCGCGATAACGGGTATTTATTCTGCGTGCCTGGAACTGTCCAATTGATGAACAAGAACCCAATTCGCGATAAGAATTTTCAGATGGGAACCATGCTTCGACATCGTTCATTTTAATTTTGTTAAATCCCATATCACCAGTACAGGCGGCAATTACACGATATGGTAATTCAAAATCTTCCATCAATTCGCACATATTGTTCAGTATAAATTCATGCATTTTATCGCTGTCTTCGGGTTTGCAGAATATGTATTGTTCGACCTTGTTAAATTGATGGACACGAACGATTCCGCGGGTGTCGCGACCAGCCGCACCAGCTTCTTTGCGAAAACAAGGTGAAAAACCAGCGAACTTCATAGGCAAATCATTTTCATTTAATATTTCATCAGCATACAAAGAATTTAAAATAATTTCTGATGTGCCCGCCAAACATCTGTCTGTGTCAGTTAACATAAACACATCATTGTTCATAACAGAAAGGTCAGAGCCCATAAAATGTCCCGCATTGAAAATGGTTTGTGGTTTTGTGATAGATGGACATTCGATATATTTGAATCCTTTGGCAATTAACTTTTGAATTGTATAAGTTTGTACAGCCAATTCTAATTCTGCCAATTCGCCACACAGCGCATAAACGCGTGTGCCGCAAATATTTGCGATTTTTTCTGGCATCCACCAGCCGTTCATTTCTAATAATTCCCATTGTGGACGTGGGGTAAAATCGAATTCGCGAACCTTCCCTTGGCGGCGGATTTCAATGTTTCCAGATTCATCCGCGCCAATTGGAGAATCTGCAGACGGTATTTGTGGAACACGATGAAGCAAGTCGTTAAGTACTGCTTCTTTTTCAGCCAATTCAGCCATGTCGTTTGCGATTTCTTCGCTTATCGCTTTTGATTTAGCAACCAGTGCGGCTTTGTCAGTTGCAGTTGGTATTTCACGTGAAATTTTGTTCTTTTCAGCGGTCTTGGTTTGTGTAATTGTTTTTAATTCACGCACGCGCACATCAAGCGCCAAAATATCATCAACGACATCTGGAAAATTTTTAACCAGACATGCGTTTTTTACAATATCTTTGTTTTCACGAATAAATTTTAAATCTAACATTTTTTTGCCTTTATTCTTTGGAATTCAAATAAGCAATTGCATCCATTGCAGCACTGCATCCCGTTCCCACAGCCGTTGCAATTTGCATTTTTATATTGCTGTGGACGTCGCCGGCAACAAACATGCCAGATGGTAAGCTTTCTGGGGCAATGCGTCCCATTTCATCGCGTTTGATTATTTCGGATAAATAGTCAGTATTCGCTTCGTGTCCAATCGCAACAAAAATCCCATCTGTTTCTATTTCTGTCCCGTTCGTAGTAGTCGCAATCAATTTATCAGAATCAGGTTTTCCAGCAATAGATTTTAATTCTGTGTTGAACATACATTTTATGTTGTCGCGCTCTTTAATTCTGTCGCGCAGTATGCTTTCCGCACGGAAGAATTCAGATTTGCGATAAACAATAGTGACTGTTTTTGCAACATCAGCCAAATACAAAGCATCGTTCAAAGCGCTGTTCCCACCACCGATAACCAAAACATCGCGACCAGAATAAAAGAACCCATCACAGGTCGCGCAATAAGAAACCCCACGACCAAAAAATTCACGCGCCCCCGCGATTTCCAACCGACGCGCGGTTGCACCCGTTGCCAAAATAACAGTTTTTGAATCGAGAGTTTTGCCATTATCGCAAATGATAGAGTAGGTTCCATCAGCATTGAATTTGATATCTGTTGCCGAAGTGTATTCGATTTTTGTTCCGAAACTTTCCGCCTGTTTTTTCATAAATTGAATCAGTTCCATCCCGGAACCAGCCCAGCCCGGGTAATTTTCCAACCTTGCGATTTCTGCGGTTTGCCCCCCCAGGGAAGCCCCAGCCAAAATAACAGTGTTTTTGTTTGCGCGTCCCATATATATAGCGGCGGTCAATCCCGCGGGCCCCGAACCCAAAATAATACAATCTAACATCTCTTTTTCCTTGTTTAAGTCTGGGAAATCATACCATAAAAACCATATCTTGCAAATATAAAATTTTAAAGGCAAATAATGTATTTTTTAAACTTTGTTTTAAGTGTTTTTTGTGATAAAATACCAATCATGGATAAAAAATCAAAGTTTTTGCCAGAAAGTATTTCTTCGCTGTTGCGGAATTTGACTTTGCGCGCACTGGGCGTATTGGTTTGTTTAATTGCACTATTGTTGATTTTGACTTTGTTCTTTGGTGGCTCTTATTTGTCTGGTTTTGCGACGCAAAGCACTTTTGGGGGACAGGGCGTAATCGGTGGAACTGTCGCGTTTTCGCGTTATGTTGTTGGGTTTATACCTTCGTTATTTTTATTTCTTTGTTTGGCAAGATTCGGGCTTAGTTTGTTAATAGCGTGGGAACAAGAACGCGCGCCTGAATATAATTTATTGCGTGGGTTTGTGACTTTGTGTGTTGGATGCGCTGGGTTTGGTTTAATGTTCCCGTCTGCTAGTTTTGGTGGATTATTTGGCGCGATTGTTTCTGCTGATTTGGGGTCGGTATTATCTGTTGCGTCGATACCTGTGGGAATATTGCTGGTTGGGTTGTTTCTTTTGATGGCGGGGATGTTGTTGCATGTTCAATGGCATCATGTAAAGACTGCGGCGATTAAAACTTGGAATCTTTGCCGGTGGTGTTTAACCGCTTTCCGTTTGATGAAGATGAAAGAGCCTGATGAAGAAGAGATTGAAGAAGAGATTGAAGAAGATGATGAAGAAGTCGAAGAAGAGGAACAAGAAAAACCAAAACGGCGCAAGGCTGTGCGTAAAAAATCTGTTGCGATTAGTGGTATGGAACATGAATATGAATTGCCTGACCCTGAATTGTTAGAAAAGTCTGTGTTCGGTAAAAATGTTGTGACACCTGAATTAAAACGAAATGCTGAAGCAATGGAAATCCATTTTTCTGAATACGGTGTGAACGGCAAAGTTGTTGGTATTCATCCTGGTCCTATTGTCACACTTTACGAATTTATGCCGGACAGCGGGACCCGTATGGTTGATGTCAGCAAAACTGTAAAGGATATGACACGCGCTATGGCGACCGAAAACATCCGTATAGCGCATATTCCATCAACTCAACTTATTGGTGTTGAAATGGTGAATCTTAAACCACAAATGGTTCGATATCGTGGTTTGATTGATAATGCTTTGTTTGTAAATTCAAAGTATAAAATACCACTTGCGCTGGGGGTGGACATTGGTGGAAATCCAATGTACTTTGATTTGGCAAAAATGCCACACATGTTAGTCGCGGGTCGTACGGGTTCTGGAAAATCTGTTTTTGTGCAATCTATTATCACTTCGATTGTGTATCATTTTACACCTGATAAATGTAAGCTTATTATCATCGATCCAAAAGGTGTTGATTTTGGATTCTGGGATAACATACCACATTTAATAACCCCAATCGTAAAATTAGATCCGGCTGCAGCTGTGAATGCTTTGAAATGGGCTGTGCGCGAAATGGAAGAAAGATATAAACAGTTGCAGATTGTTAATGCACGTAACATAGAAAGTTATAATGAAATTGTTGCACAAAAACGTGATGCTGGTGAAAGATTAACGCGTCAGGTTGTTGTGGGGACTGACCCTGAAACAGGCGCGATGGAATTTGAAGAACAGGAAGTAGATTTATCAGATATGCCATACATTGTTATTATTATTGACGAGGTTGCAGACTTGATGGCACTGGCGCGCAAAGAAGTTGAAGCATGTGTTCAACGCATTGCTCAAAAAGCGCGTGCTGCGGGAATTCACCTGGTTATGGCGACACAAAGACCAGATGCAACAACGATTACTGGGGTTATCAAGGCTAATTTCCCGACACGTATTTCTTTCCAGGCGCGCAGTGCGATTGATTCTATTACTACATTGGGTGAAAAGGGCGCTGAAAATTTAAGACCTTGTGGTGATATGTTGTTCAGTGAAGCAGGACGTGTTCCTGTGCGTATCCATGGTGCTTATATTGCGGATGAAGAATTGGCTGCGATTGGCAATTTCTTGCGCGAACAAGGTGAACCAGAATATGCCGAAGGCGTCACATCAGAAGAGGGTGCAGAGGTGAATTCTGTTCCTGGTGTTGCACCTTCAAAAGAGGCTAAATCCAATGACTTATATGAACAAGCTAAAGAAATAGTTTTACGTGATAAAAAGCCTACGATTTCTTATATTCAACGCAGATTAGGTATTGGGTATAACAAAGCGGCAACTATAATTGAACGTATGGAAAATGAAGGTGTAGTCAGTGCACCTGATGCTGGTGGAAAAAGACATATTTTGTAATTTTTGTCTTTTATATATTATTTTTTTATGATATAATTAATGATAAAGAAAAGGAGTTCTTTATGAAAATATATACTATTGCTTTGGCGTTGGCTGTTGTTGCACCTGCGGTTGCAGCGAACGGTTATGAATATAATACAAATGTGACATCTGATTATTACACAACAAAACCTGCGGTAAAATCTGGTGCATATAAAACTACAACAACAACTCGTAAAAATGGTGGATACAGCAATTCAATCCAAAATAATTTTTATTATCCTGCGCCACAGGGAACACGTGCTACATCTTCTTATGAAGTAGTTCCGGCACAAACAACTACTACGACTACGTATTCTTCGAATTACAACGGTGATTACAGAACAAGATACGATGACAGAAGCTATGACGATGGCTATGTGGTAAGGGAAAAACAAACTACAACCAGAACTTATTCGACCCAAGAACGTAAATATTTCTTGGCGCATCCTTTCTTCCAACCATTAAAGGGTAAATTTGGTTCGGTGACAGATTTTGCATATGCTACAAATAATTTCAAATTTAATTTGATAGATGGTTATGTGCTTGATTTGGATCAAAATAATTCAACATATGGTCAAGTAATTGGTGGCCCAGGGTCTGTTGATGTTGATGGCAAGGCACAAACAACACAATTCTTAATCAAAGAAGATTTCAGTTATGGTATAACTGATACTTTGGCTGTGATTGGTATGGTTCAATATGACAGCACCAAAACAAAATTCAAAGATTATTCTGATGGTTCGCCTTCAGACAGTTATTCTTCGTCTGGTTTGAATCTGTTTGGAATTGGATTGCAAGATCGTTTTGTTGATAATGATGAATGGATTGCGATGATTTCTGCATATTATCAACATCAAAAAGATACAGCAAATACATTTATTGGTGAATTAAAAGCGGGCTATAAAATTAACAGAACAACCGTTTATGGTTTGTTGCGGGCTGGTTATTCTCGTCTGACCGAGGGTAACATTTATGGCGCTTATGTCGAAGATGGTGATAATTATATGATGTTGTCATATAAAACAGACACCAGAGATATCTTTCAAATCGAAGGTGGACTGGGGGCTTTTGCTGTCTTGAATAAATATTTCACATTAAATGGTGAATTGGTTTATGGACACTATGATTGGCATGAACAGTTGAATATCAAAGGCGCAATTGGTTGGCAACCGGGCGATATGTTCGCTTTGAATTTGTATGCGATGACATCTTTGTATGATTCTGCAGATAGCAAGACCAAAGATTTCTTCATTTATGAAGTGAATCCAGATGGATATGCTACTTCGGCTGCTTATACAATCGGTAATTACAAAATCAAAGACTATAACGAATGGAAGATTGGTGTTCAGGCTATCTTGTATTTCTAATATAGTTTGATTAATAAATATTTTGGTGCCAGATGATGAAAAAAGTATGGTTGTCTTTGTTTGCAGTATGCGTCGGGTTTAACGCATATGGCGAAGGTGTGGTGTTGTCTGATACGGCAGTTGATGACGATAGTATTGCCGAAGAATCAATTTCAACATACAATAATTCATCATCTGGTTCTGATTATAAGCAAATTACTATTGAAGATATTTTGGCGCGTGATACTTCTGATCCGTTGTTTTTGACGGCAGATAATCATTTTTTATCTGATACATTTTTATATTTCGCAGATGAAAAAATGCGCCTTGGTCAATATCTGGATTACGGTATAAATAATAATCTTGTTATACATGCCAATATTCTGTATCAATGGGATTTTTCTGGTCATCATGAAAATGGATTTTCTGCTACTGAATTGGGTGGTGTGTATCGTATGAATCATGGGGATGGCGAATCCAGAATAATTTCTGATGCTTTGTTTGGGTTGAAATTGTGGGGTTCTTCCCATGTCCGAACACCTGAATATGCTGATTCTTCATATTATGCTGGACTTCGTTTTGGACGCAGATTTACCGGTGTGACATTGGCAGGGACTGTAAAATCAACATGGGTTTTTGATGATAATCGCGGGCTTTCTTATTTGAATTTTATCCCAGAAGCTTATTTTAGATTCAAATATGATTGGCGTGCTGGGATCGGACTTGATTTTTGTCGTTCTACAAATAAAAAATTGCTGGATAACCAAGAATGGTTGAATTTGAAATTGGTGAAACAATTCGGAAACACTCAATATGTTGGGCATTTTGATTACGAATTTGGATCCAATGATGTTATGGGTGGAATTGACATAAAAATATTGTTTTAATTTTTTGACTGTTTCCTGAATGAATTCCAATAATCAAAACGTTTTTTGATTTCGCGTTCAAAACCGCGTTCAACTGGTTTATATAAACTTACGCGTTCCATATCTTCTGGAAAACAGTTTTGCCCGCTGCATCCAGTTTCGGTTTCTGGGTCATAAACATAGCCATCACCATATCCCATATTTTTCATCATTTTTGTTGGGGCATTTAAAATATTTTTTGGTGGCATCAAAGAACCTGTATCGCGTGCGACCCTGTACGAAGCGTTTTGTGCCTTGTACGCAGAAATGCTTTTTGGTGCAGTTGCTAAATATATAACCAGTTCTGTTATAGCGATATCACCTTCGGGTGAACCCATTCTTTCGTAAATTTGCCAAGCCGCCAAAGCAATTTGCATTGCGTTTGGGTCTGCCAGACCAACATCTTCCATTGCGAATCGGGTCAGGCGGCGCAACACATACCGTGGATCTTGTCCCGAAGTTATCATACGCGCAACCCAATAAAGTGCAGCGTCTGTATCAGAAGAACGTAAAGATTTATGAACCGCAGAAATTAAATTATAGTGTTCGTCCCCGTCTTTGTCTGACATAGGGGCGCGTTTTTGAATAGTGCTGTCCAATTTTTCAGGGGTCAAATCTTTTTTGAATTTTGCGGATGAAATATATTCAATGCTGTTTAATAAAAATCTTGCATCGCCATCTGCCATTTGGCAAAGATGTATTTTTGCATCATTTGTTAACGGGATTTTTTTACCTAAAAACGTTTCTGCGCGTCCCGTTAATGTCAACAAATCCGTCGTACACAGCGGTTTTAACACACAAACATGACAACGCGAAAGTAGGGCGTTATTCAAATTAAAACTAGGATTTTCAGTGGTCGCACCAATAAAAGTGACTGTGCCATCTTCAAGATACGGTAATAATGTATCTTGTTGGGTTTTATTAAAACGATGTATTTCATCAATAAACAAAAGAGTATTACGTCCAATTTCACGGTTCATTTTGGCAGCTTCCATAACCTTTTTAATATCAGCTGTTCCAGAAAATACAGCAGAAAGAGGAACAAAATCCATATCAACAGAATTAGCCAATGCGCGCGCAATAGTAGTTTTTCCACATCCTGGCGGTCCCCACAGAATCAAATTTGATAAATTATTGTTATTTACCATTTGACGAATAATGCCATTTTCGCCTAATAAATCAGTTTGCCCCACGATTTCATCAATCGTTTTCGGACGCATTAAATCAGCCAAAGGTCTTGTCATTTTATTTTGTTTTGTCTTTATTTGTGATATAATGATTGTATTAGATAATAACTGATTTATCAAGTCAAAGAATTTGTTTTGGTTGTTTTTAACAAATAGGAAAAAATATGTCTTTGAAAGATAATTTTAAAAAAGCTTCGAATGAAATATCAAATCGTATGAAATATCTACGGGGTGATAAGGGACAGCTTGAGACAAAATATCAACAAATAAAAAATGCTATACCAAAAGATACCATAGGGGAATTTAGTCGTATAGCAAAATTGAGCGGTATAGATTTGTTGTGGTTTTTGTTTTGTCTTACGAAATTTGCTGCAAAGGACTTGAATACAATTTTTCTTGATAACAAGATAATTGATAAATGGCGCGAAGATAATAAAAAAACAAAACACGCTGATTCTAAATTTAAACAGTGGCTTAATGAATTCCAAGGTGCGTATCCGACAGCTTCGGCCAGGTTAAAGCTGTGGGTGCTTTATGGTTTGGTTGCTACAATGGTTGCAGGCGGAATCAAATTGGCAGAAAATGGTGATAATGAAGATATAAATAGTATAAAGAAAGAGCGTGTTATAGATAATAAAAAAGATAATCCTTCTGATACAACAAAAATAGATTCTATTGAAGTCAAAAAAGATGACAAAATAGTTGATTCTTCGTTTGTGTACGATGTCACAAGCGAAAGTTTTGAAAAAGATTTTATAAATAAAAGTTGGAACGAGATAGTAATCAGTTTACTAGAAATGGAAACATGGCGCGAAAAACCTAAACTACAATCAGGTGAAGGTAGATACACTTATGGTCCGGGTTTAACATGGGTTTATACAAAAGTAAAAAATAAGAAAGGTGAATTTATAGAAGTTCAAAATAAGTGTGCTGGTAACTATGTGAAAAAAGCATCTAATTTTACTATGGACCAAATATGGGATCAGGTTAAACGTCATTCTTTATATCGGACGGAAGTTATGCCGGTAATGAAAAGACAGCTGGAAAAGTATGGTTTTAAAGAATTGTCAGAACAACAAGTGTTGGGATTGTTCGTTGCGGGGTATCAATTACCTGGAACTTTGACGGATAATTATGATAAAAAAGGAAAGTTTATTAGTAATGGAATAATACATAATTTACATAATGCTGGTTCAAAAACACAAAAACAGGTCGATGCATTTATAGCTGGAAAAGAAATTAAAGAAAAATATCGTGTCGGTACAAACAAACGTCGTTGGTGGTGCGCAATGATATATATCGGAAAAATAACAACTGATGATTTATTAGAATTAAATCGTGATTCTTTTTCTGCAATCAGTATTAATACAGTTTTAAAGAACGGTCATTTTGTATATGATGATGCCACAATAAAAAAAGTTCTTTCAGAGGCAAAAAAAACATCAAAGGGTTCTGTCAAAGATTTTATAAAAAAACAAAATGTTCCTTTGAAAGGGACAATAGTTAAACATAACAAAAGCAAGGTTGAAAACGACACAATTAATCCTTCAATGGAGAAAGTTCTTGATGGTGATGCAGCGTTTAATACGAAAGATTATAAGAACGCAATAAAATGTTATACTGATGCGATATCTTTGGATGAAGATAATATGGAAGCATACAGCAGTTTAGCACTGGCTTATAAAAAGTTGGGCGATCAAACACATTCTATATCCGATTATGAAAGTTCGTTGCAGGCAGTCAAAGCCTGTAATGCGCGAATGAATAAAAACAAAAGTTTGCTTCATGATCCAGAAATCAAGGCTGCTACATATTATAATGCTGGGTTGGCACGTGAAGAAATCGCGAAATTACAAATCAAAGCAAATAATATTGCTGGGGCAATTGAAAATTATGTTAAGGCAAAACAGAATTTTGTAACAGCATATAATAATGCTGAAGAGGCAGAAAATGCTGAACGTATGATTTTATACAAGCAGGCTCAGAAACGTATGGATGACAAAGTGTCAGAAATAGAAAAAAGTGTAAAGAAAAAAAATTCGTTCAAGGCTGGACAAAATAAAATTGTAAAAAAGCAAACAAAAACAATAGTTAATAATAAAAATATGCGATATAAGGGTTAAGGTCATGAAGGTCTGGATTAATTACGAAGATAATAGCTGGAAAAAGTATAATATAAATTTTGAAAAAATCGCTAATGCGGCGGTTTTGCCCGTATACAAAGATTCAGAAGTTTCAATCACATTGGTTGATGATAAACAAATTCGTGTTCTTAATAAAAAATATCGGGGTATAGATAAACCAACCAATGTTTTGTCTTTTGAATTAGGAGATGATATTTTACTAGGTGACATCTTTATTTCATTAGAAACAGTTAAGAAACAAGCGAAAGACGCCGGTATTTCCATCGCAGAACATACTGCGCATATGGTTGTTCATGGGATGTTGCACTTGCAAGGTTTTGACCATATCAAAGATAGTGAAGCCAAGGTGATGGAAAATAAAGAAATACAGATTTTGAAAAAATTAGGATATAAAAATCCGTATGCTGATGAAATGGTTTGTACTGGAAAATCTTGTTGCCCTGGGAAAATTATTACTTGGTTTGAATCTTTGAAATTACGTGAAAATAGTTTGTGGTGGTATTTTACAACTGCCGTGTTGGGAATTATTACTTCGTTTGGTTTTGCGCCGTTTAATTTGTGGTTTTTATCTTTGTTTGGTATTGGGGCTATGTATTGGTTGGTACGGGCGCAAAAAAATAAAATCAGTTTTTGGAAATCGTGGTTATTATCTTCTGTATACGGTGCATTTTATGGCATATCGATGTTTTGGTGGGTTTTAAATTCGATATATGTAGTCCCAGAATTGGCGGCACAATTTGCTGTGTGGACCATACCAGCGTTGGTTGGAATAGGGCTGGTGTGTGGTGCAATATTATCTTTGCCGTTTGCAATAATTCGTTATACACAGCGGAAATCGCCGTATAGCGCTATTTTGTTTGCTTGTGTTTGGGCATTAGTTTTGTGGGGGCGCGAATGGTTCTTAACAGGTTTTCCATGGAATCCGATATCTAATATAACGATAAATATGCCATTTATAATCAATTCAATTTCTTTGTGGGGGTCTATTGGTTTAACATTTGTAATTGTTGGTTTGATTGCCGCTTTTGTAGATTTATGTCGCGATAAACAAAGAAAATCTTGTTTGTTCGTTTTTATTATGTATATTATTTTGCTGTTGATTGGATGTGTTTATGGGGCGCACAATATGAAATTATCAGCCAGGGAAAATGTATCGCCTTATCCAATCATAAGAATCGTGCAACCGGCTAAATCTGCCGTATACAAGATGCCATCATCCAAAGAAGAAACGCGTGATATTGCAAATCAAAAAATTCGTGATTTGTTTGTATGGGCAACAGAAGACAAAAGCGTTTCACCTGACATAATTGTATTTCCAGAAACTACTTACCCATATACAATGGTTAATAACAATTTCCCTTTTGCAAAGATTTTAAATACCAATGTTGTTATTGGAACGAATTATTACAACGATGGGAAATTTTATAATTCTATGGTGATTGCAGATAAAAGTGGAACAGTCAAACATTTATACAGTAAATCTCATCTTGTCCCATTTGGCGAATATGGCCCGTTTGGTGGATTAGTTCCAACCCCCGGACATTTAACAGCGGGAAATGGCAAAGAATTAATAACTATAAATACGCGTTATGGTGAATTTATTTTTGCACCTGCTGTTTGTTATGAAATTATATTTTCTGATTCTTTGATTCCACAAGGAACATTGCCAGATGCGATAATTAATATAACAAATGACACTTGGTTTGGGAATACACCTGGGGTTTATCAACATCTTGATATGGTTCGCAGATATGCGATTGAATCTGGTGTTCCCGTTGTTCGTGCTAATTATTCTGGGATAAGTGCTTTTGTTTCAGCGGACGGAAATATGATATCACAATTACCAGTTGCACAGACAGGTTCTTTGGATGGTTTTGTCTGGGGGGCGCATTTTACGCCGTATAGAGCGGTTGGCAGAAATTTATGGATGGCTTTTATTTTGATGTTTTCAATATTTGTTTCAATATCCATACCCTTATTTCAGAAGAAAGATTAGAACCAGGTTTTCTGGTTGAATCTATTTGCTGAATAAGGTTGGCAATAGAAACTTTGTGTTCTTCGGCTAGTTTTTTTAGCACATCAAAAAATTCTTGTTCCAGGGAAATACTGGTTTGATGTCCTGATAAAGATACTGATATTTTATGCATTTTATATTTTTCCAATAATTAAACAATCAAGCATTGCGCGATACGGGTCATCATATTTTTTCAAAACTGATAATGTTAGATTATCTAGCATAAAGCAAGTGCCATTTACATCAAAAGCAAACCAAAATAAATCATTACGACCAAAGACTGTTTTTCCAAATAAATTTTTGTTGCCCGCCATATCTTTATTTATCTTTTCAATACTGGGCAGGGGGTATTTTATGCCGCGGTCAATTTCCGATAAACCAAAAATACAGGCAGACCCCAAAGTTATTCCAGAGCAAGTGTTGTATAATTCAATTATAAAAGGTTGCAACATCGCTGCACGCATGTTCTGTAAATTTGTGTTAACAACATTTATATTAGATGTTTGTTTAGCCGGAAAGACTGTCGCCCCACGAGATTTTATCAAAGATAAAAATTCCATCAGTGTCATTTTTATTCGTTCCCCCGTCCTGACATAAAATTAAAAGCGCTTTGACTTAATCTGTCCGAAGCAGAATTTCCACCAGCGCCACCACCACCGCTATGTGTTGTTAAATATATCTTTTTTTCAGGATTTGGCAAAAATACCGTATTCGCGTCACTTTGTTCAATGATAAATCTGTCCATATTATAAGAATGCGGAAATGTCCAACACAAAAACATATTATCAATGCTTAATTTTCCGCCCCAAAGCAAAGGTATCTTGAAACGAATCGATAAATTTTCTGGCAAAGATTGTCCGGTAATCAAATCAATAAATTCATCTTGGGGCAGGTTCATGAAAGCTATTTCTTCCAAAGAATCACTAAGTGATGATAAAAAATCATGGCGCAAAGCAGAATATTTCTTAAACCAATCTGGTTCTAATAAGCACCGTTTAGGAGCATATTCCATAACAGGCATATCATCCAGCCCCAATGTCGCAAGTCTTTCAAGTGCCCGATGTTCGTTTAATTGCATTGTTATGCATTACCCCATATTTTTAACATATTGTATTATTGTATCAATATATTCAGAATATGCATCAAAATTATCTTGGTCGGCATCAGACATGTCGTTTGACCAAGCAGGGGGTAATTCAGATACAAAAGTTTTTAATTCATCAACAGATTTAAAAATAAAAATAGAATCACTGGTTGTTTGTGTGTTTTTTGTGTCTATTATAAAGGCATTTATGTTTATTTTTATATCTTCAAGGGTTTCGGTAAATATGCTTTCCAACCTGTTTATTGCATTCTGTAATGTATTAGTGTCTGTATCCACAGCACCAATCCAAACAATTTCATTTGGTGCAATGGCAAACAGATTCGGTGTGAATCTGGAAATTACAGGGTTTGGTTTTATAACATATCCTTTGGATTGAAATATTTGTGCCAACAACGAATCGTATCTTGACGGAGATTCTTGTTGTTTTTGTTTTATATCTTCTTGTCTTTGTTGTAAAACACTTGCCATGTTAGACGGCAGATTTAATTTTGGCGGTTGTGATAAATTTAAAGCCATACGCGGTGGTTCTACAGCAATTTTTTCTTCTTTGTTTTCTTGTTTGGGCAATATAGGTGCGGTCGTTAAAAAATCAGCAGATTCTTTGACAGTTTTCTTTTGGTGTTTGTGAACAATTACAGATACATACAAGAATAGTAACCCGAATATAAGTACCAATATCGCGACAGCAATAGAAATGTAAAAGCCATTGTTGACTGGTATGTGTTCCACCTGTAATCGGGCGAGTTCATCCCAATGTTCTGCGGAAAATAAGTTAAATCCATAGACAATGTTTAACCAAAAAGTAAGCCCTAGCAAAACCGCTATGCCAAACAATACAGATAGTAAAATATGTTCAAATTTATTTCTCATTTCATTTCTATTATATCATATTTTATGATAAACTGGAAATATAATGATAGAAATAAATGAAATTTTTTCTGATTCGGATAAAAGGGTTGCTTTGTGGTGTGAAGATGTGGGGGACACCAATGATTTGGCGACTATGGCAGATTATATTATTAAAAATGATGTGCATTTTATATCTGTCCCATTCGAAATTGTGCCTTTGATTTGGGTGTATTTGGAAAAATTCAAAGTCCAAATTTATACAAGATTTGATGTTTCGTTGAATCAAAAGAATATTGATGCTGATATGTATAATTTAGCTGCAAATATAACAAGTGTTTGTAAAAAAGGTGCAGACGGTATCCAATTATTTGTGTCACAGCATGATTTTGAAAGCTTGGTTGATAAGATTTTGCCTGTGCGCGACGACCTGTTCTTTGGACACGATTTGTCTATCGCTTTGGATATAGAAGATATTGATATAAATAATTGGGGGACACTGTTTCAAAAATTACGCGATTTGCGTATCAAAGCTTTGGTTTTGACTTTAAATGAAGATATGAAGCACAGGTCTGATTTTGTGGGACGTGTATATGGTATGTTGCAAAATTGGGACATTGATTGTGAATTGCACTTTATATTGAACAATAATTTTGATCGTATGGATCAAGTGATTCGTCTTGTTGAAAGTGAAAAACCTGAATTATCTGATAAATTGCATTTCTTTTTGGATTATTAATTACTTAAAATTAAATACTTGGGTGCTGTTGTGCCAGCTTTGTTTTTGATTTGATAACGAGTTTTTATTATATCTAAATTAGTCGATTCGATTTTAAGTTTTGTTTGTTTTAATTCATTTAAAATCCAATCGTAATATTCCCAATGGTCTGTGCCGATAATGATTTGCCCATTTTTGCCAAGGTGTTCAGACAAAAGATTCAAAAAATCATGATTTAACAAGCGACGTTTTTCATGTCTTGCTTTTGGCCAAGGGTCAGGATGCAAAACCCAAATTTCATCGAATTGCGCATCTTTGAAATCTTGAAGCAGTAAACGAACATCGTCTGGGAAAATTCTAATGTTTTTGTATTCGCTTAAAACAGTGTTATCCGATTCGTTTGTTATCGCAGAAAGCAGGGCGGCAACGCCATTCGCAAAAGGTTCAGCCCCCACAATAATTGAATCGGGATTGGCGACAGATAAATCGCGCACATGTTCACCATTTCCAAAACCAATTTCTAATATAGCCCGGTTTTTAGCTGTTTCAGCAAAATCAGGTGTAATTTTCGGTAACAGGTTTTCCATTAACCATTGCTTGCGATTCGATAATTTTTTACCATGTCGTCGACCAAAAGTGCGAATATCGTTTTGAATAAAATCTTTTAATTCTTGTTTTTCCATATAATTAGTATAAAATTAATTGGTTAAAAAACAAGGTGAAATAAAATGCGTAATGGACTATCAAAAGATTTAATTGCTCGTGTGCTTGGTGGCGTGCCTAAATATACACTGGAAGAATTAGAGAATAAATTTCCACCACGCAATTTAAAAGAGGGTGCTTTTGTCACGCGTTTTGCCCCCAGTCCTACGGGTTTTATGCATATTGGAAATTTATATGGTGCGTTGATTGATTATAAATTGGCAAACCAATCAGATGGTGTTTTTATGCTTCGAATCGAAGATACAGATACTAAACGCGAAGTAGAAGGCGCTGTAGATGTTGTAAAAAACGCGATACACAGTTTTGGTCTGGAATACAATAATGATGAAAAATATGGACCTTATTACCAATCAAAACGCAAAGATATTTATCATTCTGTTGCTGCATATTTATTGGAAAAGGGATGGGCGTATCCTTGCTTTTTGAAACCAGAAGAAATGGAAGAAATCAGAGAAAAACAAAAAGCGGCTGGTTGGGCAACCGGGATTTATGGTGAATGGGCGCGCGACAGAGATTTAACCGAAGATGAAATTATTGTTCACCTTGATAATGGTGAAATGCCATCGATTCGATTGTATTCAACAGGTAATCCTGATACACGTATTTTTTGTAAAGATGCTGTTCGTGGGTCTATATCTTTCCCAGAAAATAACGAAGATTTGGTTTTGATTAAATCAAATGATGGGTTGCCGACTTACCATTTTGCACACCTTGTAGACGACCATTTTATGCGCACAACTCATGTGGTTCGTGGCGAAGAATGGCTTCCTTCGTTACCGTTGCATTGTCAATTATTTCGTATGATGGGATGGATGCCACCACTTTATATTCACACATCAACATTAGATAAAATTGATGCGGAAACTGGTAAACAGCGCAAAATGTCAAAGCGCAAAGACCCAGAATTTAATGTTGCTTTCTTTTTACAAGAAGGTTGGCCGACAGAATCTGTAATTGAATATTTGGGTAATATTTTGGCATCTGGATATGAAGATGCCAAGATGAAGGGTGCGGTTAAATCTTTTTGGGAATATGAAATGAAACCGAAAAAGATACCTATGTCTGGGGCGCTGTTTGATATGAAAAAATTAGAATGGTGGGCGAAAGAATATATCGCAACTTTGCCGGTTGATACATTGGTTAAAAATGTTGTCGATTGGGCAACGGAATATGGCAGTGAAGATAATAAAAAACAAATTGCGGGTGTTGATTATTTGAAATCTATATTATCTATTGAACGCGACAATCCGAAACGCATACGCAAAGATTTTATTACTTGGCAACAGACTTTGAAAGAGATTGCGCCATTTTTTGATTTCTTGTTTGCGCCAAACAAAGAATATGAATACAACGTGGACGCATTGCGTGAATTTATTGCGAATTTTAATGAAAAAGATGATAAAGATACATGGTGGCAAAAAATCGTCTATACGGCGGAAAAACTGGGTTTAAAGCCTGGCGAAGTTGCGATGAATTTGCGCGTGGCAATGCTTGGACGCACTAATACACCAGACCTTTATTCTGTTATGCAAGTATTGGGTGATAAACGCGTTCGTGAACGAATCAATATGATTATTTAAAATTGAATAAAAAGTGAGAGATATGTTGAAAAAAATATTCGCAATTTTGCTGAGTGTTTTAGCAATTTTTTGTGTTTGTAAAATGATTTTGCCAAAAAATATGGTTGATACAAAGGAGTTGCAAATGAATTTTAAACCAAATTTTAATTTGTTGGGAAGTATCAAAGATATGGATAAAGAACAACCTTATGTTGCTATATATCGGCGTGGGAATAAAACATTGGTTTATATGGCTGATTTTCATGGTGAAAAAAAATCTTGGGATATGGTTGATTGGTGTTTTTCTGAAAACTTTAAAATTAAACCAGATGTTTTAATAACTGAATTTGAACATACTGGGCGTCGGTTAACGAACTCCCCAACAAACACTTTGATGCATGCGGCATTTGTTGCGAAACGGCATAATATACCTGTTATTTTATCCGATTTGTCTGATGATGAAAAATTAGATGTATTGGGTGAGGGCACAGATGTGGAATATTTACATCGTGTTTTACATGCAAGTCCAAAGTTTGATGGTAATGATTTAGAAAAAGCAGGTGCGAAACTTAACAGGTATGGTCGTAATCCGTTTATGTTGCAAAATATTGCAACCGCGTTAAATAAATATGACACTGTGTTTGTTATCTTTGGTGAAGGGCACTTGCGGGAACAATATGATGCGTTAAAAGATATGTTCGGTGCCTTGCCAGAATACATTACTGAATTTCCAGAAAATACAAAAACTGAATACGGCAAAGATAAAAAAGATATTTTTAATAATGGGACATCCAAAGTGATGGATAAAATGCAAGTAATCAAATTGGTTGATTTTAACGAAATGAAAGGAAAGGGAAATGGTGAAAAATAAAAAAGTTGTTAAGCAAAAATTGCGTGCTGTAAAAAAAGATAAACATGCTTATGGGTTATTAAAAGTCTTACAGGCAACTGGTTTGTTTCGTTGGGAAAGACCTTCAACCAAGGCGGAAGAGGTTATTAATATTTTAACGCATGGTATTGGTATTGGACTGGCGCTGGCTGGGTTGTGTTTGTTGGTTGCGTTTGCTGTGGCTTATCATAATGTTTGGGCAACTGTATCTTGTGCTATATTTGGTGTAACCATGTTCACGCTTTATTTTGGTTCAACCATGTGTCATGCAACTATTGGTGATAGATGTGAATGCTTTTTCGAAGTTTGGGATTCAATCGCAATCTATGCTTTGATTGCCGGAACTTATACCCCGTTTTTGTTGGTTAATTTGAATCGGTGTGGACATACTGCATTGGGTTGGACTATGTTTGGGATATTGTGGTCGATTGTGATATTTGGCGCAGTAATGAAAATACACAGCCCGCACAAGCAACCAAAATGGTTGGTGGCGCTTTATCTGATAATGGGTTGGGCTTTGCTTTTGATTTTGCCAGCAATGATAGAAACAATATCTGCGCGCGGTATGTGGTTTGTTTTGGCTGGTGGGCTTTCTTATTCAATCGGTGTGATATTTTATTTGTGGCGCAGATTAAAATTCGCCCATGCTTTGTGGCATTTGTTTGTTATCGGTGGGTCGGTGTGTTTCTTTTTCGCCGTTCTATTTGGTTCAATTATCGATTTTGCAAAAAGTTATGTATAACAAGAAAACCGCCGTATAGGCGGTTTTTTAATCAAATGGATTTTCGTCTTTTTTGTATTCAATTACTATTGGTAAGTGTTCCAAATGTAATGCCGTTGCAATTCCACGGCGCAGGTATCGTGTATAAGATTCTGGAATATCACTTGCCCCACCAACATTGATTGTAATTTTAAATGGATGATGCCCCGTTTGTCGCGCAAATTTGATTTTCATTGGTCTTTTAAGACGCGACATAGGTGGTTGACGGTCATTCACTAATTTTTCAACGATTCGATTTAATAAGCTTGTCGGGGTGTCCGTATTAGAAATATCCCATTGTTCATAAATGCGTTTGAACAGGTTTTGAACACCTGTGCCTTTTTCAGCAGATATTGCCAAAATAAGTGGTTTTATAATTTGATGAAAAGAATTACTAAATTGATGTTTTAATTTTAATAATTTTTCATCCCGCTCTATCGGGTCCACCAAATCCCATTTATTTAATGCGACACATAAAATCTTACCCGCGTTATATACACGCGCCGCAATAGATAATGCCTGGTTTTCAATATTTTTTGTTGCATCAACTATTAAAATAACAATATTAGATTTTTCAATCGCATCTAATGATTTTAATGCAGACAATGTTTCTACATCATCAGTCACACCCGCTTTGCGGCGAAGTCCAGCCGTATCCATCAATATAATATCACGACCGTAAAAGTGCGTTGGGATTTTTACAGTGTCCCTGGTAATGCCGGGGGCATCCATAACTATTTGTCGTTGTTCACCAAGAACACGATTTACAAATGTTGATTTTCCAACATTTGGTTGACCCAAAATTGCAATTTTAATTTTACTGTCGTTTTCGGTGTATACGGCGGAATCTGCCGTATACAGCCCGTCGATAAAATCATAAATAACATCAAATCCGCGTTTGTGTTCTGCTGATATTAAAACAGGTTCACCAAATCCCAATTTGTAAAAATCATGAACATCAGCCAATCTTTTTGCTGATTCTGATTTGTTTATCAAAAGCAGGGCAGGTGCTTTGCTTTTTTTATGAACCAATTTTGCCCATTCTATATCCATAGGTGAAAGCCCAACGCGTCCGTCCACAACGAATAAAATAGCATCTGCATTTTCAATAGCGTTTATAGCCATGTCGGTAGAATTATGGGCAATACCAGATTTAGCATTTTCCAGTCCCGCGGTATCAAATACAGTCCATGGGCGATTTGGAATGTCACCAGAAATAGTATCACGTGTGACCCCCGGTCTGTCATGAACAAGCGCATCCCGTGAATTAGTAAGCCCATTAAAAAGTGTCGATTTACCTGTATTGGGGCGACCGACTATGACCAGTTTTTTCATATTTTTTTCCATTGATTTTTTATAATTATAAAGCAAAAATATAAATAAGCAAATATTACAGGGGGCGAAAAATGAAATTAAGAAAATCTGCAAAATCTTTGAAACCAGCAAAAACACCGAAAGTACCAAAAGTTAAAAAAAGAAACTGGCTGGCAAAATTGACAGACATTTTTTTCAAACCCAAATACTTTTTTTCACGTATTGTGGCTGATGGTAAAATGGAAGATGCAATATTAAAAGCTTTCCTGTGGGGATTGGTCGGCGGAATAGTTGTTTTGATTTTGAATCTGGTGCGTGGCGATGCGTTTACTATATTTTCGCTGTTTAAGGCTTTGATAGTTTATCCTGTTTTGGCAGTTATAATTTTGTTTATTTGTGCAGGATTGATGATGTTGGTATCCGAAGTGACCGGTGGCGACAGAGACTGGGAAATCGCGGTCAAGGGTATTGCGTCTATGTTCTTTATTTATCCGTTGGCGCTGATTTTGAACAGTTTGGCTTTTGATTGCACATCTATGTGGTTGATAAGTGTTGTTGTCGATTTATATATGCTGTTTTTGCTTTATAATGTCGCGGTGTATTGCTTGCATGGGAAAAAGGTTAGTGTTCTGTTTGTTTTAATGGTGTGTGCAATATTTCTGGCATGTCTTTATATGTCAGATTATAGGAATGTTTGGTTTATGGTAAAAAATATCCCAGCAACCATGACTTGTTTGATGTAGAAAAATATTTTTAAAACCCGGTTTTTATGCCGACTGCGAAAAATGGTTTTGTTGCGGTATAGCCCAATGACATAAATACGCCGGTGTGTTCTGTATATTTATACCGAAATGAAGCCAAAACGGTATGTATATAATCACCAGTCAATCTTTCATGTGTTATTTTATCGCGATGATTCCAAACATTTGTGTCTGAAAAAAGATAAGTCAAAGAAAAACTGCTTTGTAATAAATCATAACTGATGCCAGTTCCCGCAATAAAACCGTCTGCTGTTTTATAAATTGGGTCGCTGTCATATATTATGCGGGCGGATGTTCCCCATATAATGCTGTTGTATTGCAGGTTTATTCCAGCAGCCAATTGTCCACGCCAATCAGCCGTCACGCGTGGTGAAAAAGAATTTTCTTCGTAATTTTTAGGGTTGTCTATATAAGCCACTGCAACATAATATGCGGACTTTAATTTACCGTGTGGTTGTTTTATTTTAAACGCACCGTCAATAGCGTAATCATAATCATCGCCCCCCGCAGATACGGAAAGTCCATATTGACCATATTCTGTTGCCGATGTCACCAAATTTAATCGCAAAGCTTCGTGGCCCGTTGTTGCGGTTGTGTCAGAAATCAAAACGCGTTTTAAATCGAGTTTTTTATGTAATATAGATTTATTGTTTATACGCAAATACCCAACATCAGGTAATCCCAATCCCATTTTACGTGCAATAGAATGTGTTAAACCAAATTCTGCGCGACCATAATCACGGTCTTCAAATAAAACAAAAGCATCATGAATATATTCTTTGTCATCCACGCAATCTGCATCAATAGAATAAAATGCACCGAATCGCTGGGTAGTGTTTAAACGGTAAAAAATCTGAGCCTTTACATCCCAATCATCGAAAATAGGTTTATCAGTTTTGGGTTCTAAAAATCCAACAACGCCATCTGCATCCAGACGGAAATTCCAATTGCCGTTTTTGTGGTCCCACGCGACTGCGTTGGTTGTTATCGTTGCACAACATATAAATAAAGATAATGTTTTGATATTCAATTTATTCTTCCTTGGATTCCAGTTTAGGTGTCTCTGATTCTAATAATATCGCATTTTTTAATTTATTAAAAGCGCGTTCTTCGATTTGGCGCACGCGTTCACGCGATATGTTGTATTTTTTCGACAGTGTTTCCAAAGTCACCGCCGGGTCAGATAATCTGCGCGCCTTTAATATTTCACGATCGCGTTCTGGCAATTCAGATAAATGTTTGCGTAATAATTCATATCCACGACGTTTAAATTCCAGTTGTTCCATGCCTTCTTCAATATTTACCTTGCTGTCCGCCATGTTGGATAAAATATCTTTGGAATCAGAATCAGTATTTAATGGTGCGTTTAATGACACATCGCGCGCAGACATTCGTATTGCCATGCGTGATACATCACTTTCTGGAACATCTAAATATTCAGCAATTTGTTTTGTTTGTTCATCGCTTAGATTGTTATCCATTATACCCAACGCACGTTTTGCCCGGGTAAGGTTAAAGAATACGCGCTTTTGATTCGCGGAAGAGCCCAATTTCACAATAGACCAATTATTCAAAATTGTTTCGTAAATTTCTGCCTTGATCCAAAACATAGCATATGTAGAAAATCTAAAACCGCGTTCTGGGTCGAATTTTTGTAATGCCTGCATCAGACCCATATTACCACTGGCAATTAAATCAGACACCGGCAGACCATAATTTTTAAAATCGTATGCCACAGATACAACCAAGCGCAGGTGCGATGCCACCAATTTTTCAGCAGCGACATTATCGCGTTCTTTTGCCCAGCGAGATGCATATTCGTATTCTTGTTCAGCCGTTAAAATAGGGAACTTTTGAATTTCGTTGATATATTTAGCCAAACTAACATCGTCCCCAGCACCATAAACCGGAACCATGGTGTTCGTTTTTGTCGATGGTAAAGTTGTCTTGATTTCCTTTGTCATACATTTTATAGTATAGCAATAAAATCTAAATTATCAAGCCACAGGAGTTTTTATATGAGCAGTATTTTAGAAAGAAATAAAAAACTTAAAAAACCAGAAAAGAAAACTTATGCTGAACATGCCCAGGACGCTCTTTATCGCGAAGTATGGGAAGATGTGAATAATGAAAAAACTCAACAATTTTTGAAAAAATATTGGCGCTATATCGTTGGTGCTGCAATTGGGATAATGATTGTGGTTTGTGCAATTCAAATTGGAACGCGTATATATCATGCTTCTAAGATTGCTACTGCTCAGGTTTATGAAACTGCGATTGCTAATGTAGATGCCGGTGCGCTGGCTAATTTGGCTCATGACAAGGGCGGGGCGACATCTGATTTGGCGCTGTTCCAATCTTATTTAATAGACAAAGATATTAAAAAATTAGAAGATTTAGCACAAAATGGTCATACGCGCGATTTTAAAGATTTGGCAAAATTACATATGGCGACTATCAATGGTGACAAAATGGCTTTGGCTGAATTTGTTAAATATTTATCAAGCATGGATACGAAGAAATCTCCGTTTTATTATACTTCCCGTTTAATGGTTGCACAAAAATATCTGGCAAGTGGCGAAGTTGAAACGGCTAATAAAATCTTGGATGTCATTATAAATGACAAAGAAGCGCCAGCAAGTATTTCTGCAACGGCACAAACTTTGAAATAGGGGGGATTCATTGAAAAAAATATTTGCAATTTTTTTGTGTTTTTTGGCAGTTTCTTCGTGTTCAAAGCATGATCCGATTTTGCCAGGTGAAAGACACGATATTTTTGACACGACTGATGTAAAGGTTGTAAATAAAGAAGTACCG
Organism: Alphaproteobacteria bacterium; assembly: GCA_046881825.1. Classification (GTDB taxonomy): domain Bacteria; phylum Pseudomonadota; class Alphaproteobacteria; order Rs-D84; family Rs-D84; genus Enterousia. The sequence goes on from JBKSMS010000010.1 coordinate 121,957, forward strand.
AATTTATCAGAACAAGAAAAAGATATTTTTGGTAATAAAGATTGCGAATACAGACAAGATTCTTTGAATAATATTTGGCATGGTGAAAAGAAAATTTATGATGGTTTTGCCACTGACAGTGTTGTCAAAGGTAATCAATCACCAACTTGTATGGGACAATTTATCTATGCTGGTTTATCAACTGGCGAAGTTGTAAAGATAAACACAAAAAATAAAAATGTTGTGTGGGTTGCTGATGTTTATCGTGGAAATAATTTAACCGGGGGGGCTGCGGTAGTTGATGTCGTTGCGCATGTCGGGGTTGATAAAAATTATGTCTTGGCTGGCGGATTGGGTGATGCTTTTTGTAAATTGAATGCAAATAGTGGTAATAAAATTTGGTGCGTAAATATATCTGTGCCGGTTGATTTTATTATGGTCGATAATTTTGCTTTTGTTGTTGGCACAGACAACAATTTATACGCGGTAAATACAGATAATGGTTCTGTATATTGGAAAGCCGCGGTAAAAAAACAACGCGTTCCAAAATATGATGGTAAAAATATAATCGTCGGCAAGGAAAAAATAGATTATAAAAATGGAATATTGATTCAATAAAAACACCGCCCAAATGGGCGGTGTTTTTTTATCTTTACCATGTTGGGGCGTGGGTGCCTTCTTTGATAATTGGTTGTTCGTCTTCCCAGACTGATAAACCTGTCTTTAAATCTGTTAATGTTAATTGCAGATAATATTCTGTGCGAGTATCAACCGAAGAAAACCAGCCAGAATCTAATTTCAAATTTCTTTGCAACATTTTACCAGACAATGACATGTTTGGTGCAACCAATGTTCCTGTCTTTGCGATTGTTTCTTGGTCGTATTCTGCGTTTGTTCGCATGCTGCGCATTTTTTCTGTTGTTGTATCTTCGCCAGAGAAATTAGTCGCGATTTGTGCCGTGCCAGATTTCAACAATGTAGTACGAATTTTCTTGGTCAACATATCTGTATCAAATCTTTGTTGTGTGTCATTTTTAATGTTGCCAATCGCGATAACTGGGTTTTTAACTTGGCGGAAAGCACCGCTTTTTAACATTGATTGCGTCATTTTTTCTGCTGTATTAGTCCAATCGCGATATTCCAATTCCATCACATCTTGCATTGCGGCAACTTCTTTTTCATTGTCCAAGTCAACAACGCGCACACCACCACAAGCACAAAGTGTTAATCCCAACATAATAGGTATAATTTTTTTCATCATTTTTCTCCTTTGGTTTATTTTAAGTCGATTGTTTTGTTGTCTGTTATTTTACCATCAATTATTCGTGTGTAAATTAAATTATTTTTATCATTGCTTGATTCAGACGTTCGCAATACAAAAATATATTTGGGTAATGTCGCCCATGTTCTTACATCTGTATTAGACGAAGCAACCGTATAAATCGATGATAATATCCCCAATATTGGCGCTGAATTGCTGTGTGAATTATACATTGATGCTTGCAGGGCTGTCTTTGATGTCGCAGAAGTGAACGAACGCAAGATTTCGTTCGTTTGATATTCACGATATTCTGTCATAAACATAGCATCCACATTTGCCAACATTTCTGCGTTGTTGGGTTGTGTAAAATCGCTGTTAAGATAAGGTTGCGAAAAAGAAAAATAAACCATTCCCAATGTTGGTAAAAATAGTCCCATATTTTCTTCTCGCAATCTGGGGGCAAAACCAGTTTCGATAAATTGCCATGTTGTGTTTTTTGGCTTTGTGTGTTTTTCAGCCATTTTTAAATCTTGTTTTATAAAATTGTTTTCTGGCACCATGCCGCTTGCGCGTTTAAGGTAAAGTGTTGCGTTATCAAAATCCCCATCATTTAAAAAATATATCCCTGATAAATACATCAATGCCGGGTTCATAATGTCAGAAAAAGCCAGCCAATCGGCAGTATTTTTATCAATGAATTCATTTAATTCTGTATACTCAGAAATTTTGTTTTTATTTTCTTCTATCATTTTTTTGTATTCAATGGACATGTTTTTTTGACGTTCATAAGATTGATTTATCACAACGCGCGCATTAGACCAATCATGCATCGCCAATAAATCCCATATTTGATAGTAAGACACAAATAAAGAATCCATCATATATGGCTTGTAAGAATTTACACCGCCACCCAATAATAATCCGGCTGCTTCGCGAGAAATACTGGTTGAAGTTTCGTCCAGGTTTCTTTTGTTAAATTCTTCAAAAGCCGAATCGCTTTGTTCGTATTTATCTGCATGGAAAAGGGCAATTCCGTTTATCAATAAATCAATGTTATTTTGTTTATCAACTGGCGTTTCATTTATTTCGTATTTTGCGTTTGCAAAATTATTTTGCACATTGTCTAAATACGATTGTGTTGTAGATGCGCATGCACCAAGAAATAATAATAAACAAAAGCAAATTATTTTACGCATTTTTTAATGCAATGGTTCCAATATTTTTATTTCATTAGTATTTGGATTCAAAACGCAAGGTGTCCCAGAATATCCCATAATCGCATGATGAGATGGAATTAAAAATTCAGGTAATGGTGATGCTTCGCCCATAAGGACTTTTTCGTGCAATGCTTTTTGAATAGGTGTTTTATTAATGAATTCCCATTCTTGGTCTGCTTCTATTGGGCGATGATACCAACCTTGGTAAATAACAAGCTGTTTTCCAATGGGTAGACGCATAATGTCATGTTCGCTGTATAATGGTTCTTCTTTTGGTGTTTCCACTTCTTTGCCGTCTTTGACTTCGATTTTTTTGGTCTTTTTTAAACCTATCATATCGGCAAATCTTTTTGCTGTTTCTGGATCGTTTTGGCGCAAAACAATTTTTGCCGCAGTGGTTGATATAATTGTTGCCGCCGCATCAGCACCATATTTTTCTTGAATCTGATGGATGTCTTGACCAATGATAAGGTAAGATACTTTTTGTCCGCGCCCTAAATCTGGTCCTTGGATAACCGCATCCAGCTTTTGCATTTTTGGCATTTCATCTAATACAAACAATACTGGATACGGTCCCATCTTTATACCGTCAACAACTTGGTCTGTATTGTGCGCCAATAAATAATTAGACATCAATTCAATAAATATAGCGGTAATTGGATTTAACGCTTGGGCATCAACCATGTTTATAGACAGGTAAACACTTACTGGTTTAATTTTACCGTCCCGCGGATCAACCATGCCACGCAGGTCGCTAAAATGAAAATCAGAATGGCTGGTGCGGTTGCGAACAGCGGCATTTCTAAATATTGCCAAACCTTCCATCATTGTAGATAAAATAGAACCGCGTTCTTTGTCTGGGGTGTTTGCCAGTTGTGTTAATTCAGATACAGCACGGTTTGCGTAAGAATAACGGCGCGCTTCTTCAACAGCATTTAACAATAAATCTTTCATTGGGTCTGCCATCATGACCATTTGGTCGCCTTGTTTTCTGCGTTCTTCCATTTCTTCGGCGATTGCGACCTGACTTGATGTTAGCCAATCCAGAATCATCGCAAATGAAGCTTCACGTCCACGCCATGCGTCCGGGATATGCGCCCATGTTCCAACATGAACATAATTGGTCGAATTTAATTCACCCTTTTGCAACATGGAATAGGCGGCATATGCATTTGGGTCGTTCATCATTGATAAATAATAATCCCCAAGTAATGCAGCATCTTCCTTGCTAAGTGATCCATTGTTTATTTTTGTATAAAAATAATCGTCTGCTTTGGCACGTTCTACCTTTGATACAATAAAGTTTATCATACCAGATAACCCGGCGCGTCCAGTATTTGCCCAGTGTGGGTCTGCATTTGCACCCTTGGCATCTGGAACCAAAACCTTTGCCATTGAATCAATATACAAATCGCGCTGTTCCGGATTGTATGGAATATGTTCTGGCGATAGCGGATTCCATGATGGGTAATAAATACCACGTGCCGGGTTGTCTTGTCCCGCCCAATTCATGATGAACACAGGCCCAATCGTAGAACGATATCCAGATGTTGATTGTTTCAATTCTGGTTTTGGGTCGTTAATAATCATTGAAACCGTATCACAGTCAAGAATTGTTGGTTTTACAACACCAGCAGTTTTACCAGTTCCCGGAGGCGCCAAACACAAAGCAGACAAAGATTCATCAAACATTAATGCTGTTGATTGCCCCTTGTATTTAAAATATCCAAGGACCATCATAAAACCTTTGAACAGACCTTCTTTGTTCTTCCAATCTGTTCCCATCTTTTTAATATCATCAGCGGTTGCTTTGCGTGCCGTCTTTTCATCGTAATTATCTTTGCCTGCCGGGTTAAATTCTGAACGTAATGTGTCGTCCGCCAGAAAATAATAAACAATAACCGGTATCAATGGTGTCACACAGGCAAAATCTGGATTGTGAATTGTGCGGGATAACCAAAATGGAACCTCAGCAATCACAGACATGCCAAGTGTTAAAAACATATTTTTTATGTACAGCCAAACCCAATGTGCAGTTGCAGGCCCCCATCCGTAACGCCATACGTGTTCAACTGCAAAGGATAAACCAAAAGCAAAAGCACATATCAACCATACCCCAACATTCCATCGTATGTTCCAGAATTTGCGCGCAACAGGTGCCTGTTCGTGCTCTTTGTATTTTTTTGAATCAAAGATACTAAGACCTTTGCCAGAACCACTGCTTGAGAAAATGTTGAACTTCGTTGCCATGGTTGCTATTATATCATAAAAATAGATGTTTTTATACCAAAAGATTAAAAAAATGCAAAATGTGCCAAGAATATATTTAGATGAAATTTTAGAATCCGGAAAATCTTTTCCGATTGACAAAGATGTCGTTCATTATCTGCGTCGTGTGATGAGACGCGATGATTGTCTGGTTTTTAATGATGGCATAGAATATAATGCAAAATTGACTGATGATAATAAAAATATCATTATCGGTGAAAAAACAAATCATGTTGACCCAAGTAATGATACAGTTTTTTATTTTGCACCAATTAAAAAGGCGGATGAATTATTGAATATGGTGACACAGATGGGGGTTGCGGTTTTACAGCCAGTTATTACAGAAAGAACAGTGGCAAATCACATAAATTGGAACCGTATGATGAAAATTATCGTGGAAGCTGCTGAACAATCTAACAGAAACACTGTCCCAGAATTAAAAGCCCCGATAAAGTTTGATGATTTAGATTTGAATAACCTAATTGTGGCAGATGAAAGATTCGCACATGATTTTAACAGAAAAGAAAATTATAAAAAATCGAATCGAATTTTTGTTGGTCCCGAAGGTGGATTTGCACCAAAAGAATTTGAAAAAATGGATAAAGCTGGTGTCATAGGGTTGTCACTTGGAAAAACTATTCTGCGTGCCGAAGTGGCAGGTGTTGTCGCAATTGCAAAGGTGTTGAATAAATGAGTATAAGATTGGCTAAATTTATTGCTGATTGTGGTGTTGCTTCGCGACGCGGTGCAGAAGATTTAATAAAATCTGGACATGTGATGGTTGATGGCAAAGTTGTTGATACGCCTGTGTTTTTTGTGAATGGAAATGAAAAAATTTCTGTTAATGGAAAACGATTAGAATCGCAAAAAGAAACTAAATTATATATGTTCCATAAACCAATAAATACGATGACTACATTGCGCGACCCAGAACATAGAAAGACTATATATGATGTGTTAGATAAAAAATATAAAAATTTAAAATATATAGGACGGCTTGATTTTAAAACAACTGGTTTGTTGTTGTTGACCAATGATGGTAATTTTGCACGTAAAATGTCTTTGCCTAAAAATCAAATAGAACGGACTTATATTGCGACTGTAAATAAATTTAGTGAACGTGGTTTAAATATTGCGCGTCATGGTGTTACGGTGAATGGAATAAAATATCGTCCGATGAAGATAGAAATAATAGATGAACATAATTTAAAGATAACTGTGACGGAAGGTAAAAAGAACGAAATTCGAATCGTGCTAAAACATATTGCATCGCCAGTTGTCAATTTACATCGTATATCTTATGGACCAATAAAGCTTGGAAAACTGGGGATCGGAAAAATTTTAGAAGTGGATAAGAAAACTGTTGACCTGATTTCGAAAAATTTCTAAAATCAAGAAAAGGGAAGAGGGAGTTTTACATGAAAAAAATAAAAACTACTAGAAATATCAAGGTAAAGAAGGTTGTGACCAAAGGCACAGCATGCCAAAACTGTGTTTGGTCGTGGGCCATATATGTATATTGGTTCATAATTTTGTTCTTTATCGCGGCCACTTTTTATATCATTGGTCGTGGACATGAATTTCTTAGCCCGACAAACAGAAATGTTGTCGTTTCAGAAGAAGTTTTAAAACAATCTCAAGATTATATTGATGCGGCAAAAGAAAAAATAGTTGCTGGTGATATGGAAGCGGCTATTGTTGATTTAAATGCTGCTATTGATGCTAATGCCAGTGCAAGTGTTTACACTTTGCGTGGCGAAGCATATATGCAAATGGGTGATTATCAAAAGGCATTAAGTGATTTTGATTCAGCTCTTGAAGTCGATGGTATGAACGCGGTTGCTTTCTACGACAGGGCTTTGTTGAATATGCGTCTTGAAAATTACGAAGCTGCTTTGACTGATGTAAATAATGCGTTGGCTGCGCAATCTATGAAACCTATGGATGTTTTGTCAATGCGTGATTTGTATGCAAAACGTGGTCAATTGAATTTGTGGCTGAAAAATTGGCAGGGTGCTGTTGCTGATTACACTAATTCCCTTGCACGTGCCGAAGGCAGTGTTTCCGCTGATGTATATGCTGAACGTGCCGAAGCTTATACTGCGCTGGGGTTATACGAAAACGCGATTAACGATTATACATCTGCGGTTCGTGTGATTTCGGAACAGATTCAAGCAATGCCAACGCAAGAAGGTCGTGAATCAGAATCTAGCAATGCGATGTCTTATTTCGAAAAATCGGCCGCTTTGAATTTAAAGTTGGGCCGTAATGATTTGGCGAAAAATGATTTGGAATCTGCGTTTGCGATTGCGACAGCATTAAGTGATACGGAAAGCATGGAAAGAATCCAAAATCTTATAAATGGGTTGAACAACTAAAAAAATCCGCCAAACGGCGGATTTTTTTTGACTTTCTTTATATATAGTAATAAGATAAAAGTATGGTTTATAAATTATTTATCTTTACCACCACTACTACAACCCCTTTGGGGGTATAGATTTTTGATTGCGCATATATAACGCGCGTATTATAATAAGCAAGCAATTTTAAAAAATAACTATTAAGTAAAAAGAAGGTATTTATTATGTCTTATCCAATAGAAACGATTCGTCATTCACTGGCTCATGTGATGGCGGCTGCTGTGAAAAAATTATATCCAGATGTTAAATTTGCTGGGGGGCCAGCTATTGAAAACGGTTTTTATTATGATTTCGATACTGAACACAGATTCAGCGAAGAAGATTTTGAAAAAATCGAAAAAGAAATGCGTGCTTTGATTAAATCAGATGGCCGATTCGAAAGGCGCGAAATTTCGCTGAACGAAGCTAAAGAAATTTTCAAAGACCAACCATATAAAATGGAATGGTTAAATGAATACGATGCAAATGGCGAAGTATTATCTATTTATACTTTCCGTGATTTCGTTGATTTGTGTCGTGGGCCGCATGTTGAATCAAGTAAAGATTTACCAAGGGATGGTTTTAAAATAAGAACTGTTGCTGGTGCTTATTGGAAGGGCGATTCTAAAAACAAAATGTTGCAAAGAATCTATGTTGATGCTTTTGCAAATGCTGATGAATTGGCTGCATTTTTAAAAATGCAAGAAGAAGCAGCAAAGCGTGACCATAGAAAACTTGGACCAGCATTAGGATTGTTTTTCTTTGATGAAAGATCTCCAGGGGTTCCTTATTATATGCCTGGTGGCTGGATAGTTTATCGTGAATTGTATAACTTTTGGACTGAATATCACGAAAAACACGATTATTTGGAATTTCGTTCACCATTAATGAATAAAAAGGATTTGTATGTAACAAGTGGTCACTGGGATCATTACAAAGACGATATGTTTGTGTTTAAAGAGGACGATAATAATGTATTCGCTTTAGCGCCTATGTCTTGTCCAAATGCTATTGTTTTATATCAGTATGAGCCACGCAGTTATCATGATTTGCCTTTGCGTTTGGCAGATGCTGATATGCTTTATCGTTATGAAAGTTCTGGGGCATTAAATGGATTGTTTAGAACTTATGAATTTAACCAGGACGATGCGCATATTTTCATCAGTGAGGATATGATAGAAGACGAATATAATCGTATATTGGACATAGTTCAAGATTTTTATAAATTGTTTGATATGAAATGCTTCATAAGATTCTCAACTAGACCGGACGATTTTATGGGTGATATTGAAACTTGGAACAAGGCGGAATCTATTTTGAAAAAAATATTGGTTAATCGATTCGGCAACAATGGATTCAAAATTCAAGAAAAAGATGGTGCCTTTTATGGTCCAAAGTTAGACATCAAAATTGTTGATAGTTTAGGTCGTGAATGGCAGGCTGGAACTATTCAATTGGATTTTCAATTACCACGAAACTTTAATTGCGTATACATAGACAAAGATGGTGAGAAAAAAACACCGATTATTGTACATCGGACTATTTATGGTTCCTTGGGACGTTTTATGGGGTTGATGTTAGAACATTTAGCTGGCAAATTACCTGTGTGGTTGTCACCTGTTCATGCAGTAGTTATCCCGATTACAGACCGTTGCAAGGAATACGCAGATAAAATTGTGGCACAATTACAAAATGTAGAAATAAAAACTGCTACAGCTGGGTTGCGTATCAAGAAAGATTATTCTTCTGAAAGTATGCAGAAGAAAATACGTAATGCACAGTTGAAACAGGTTCCGTATATGATTATTGTTGGTGACAAAGAATTAGAATCACAAACAATATCAATTAGACGTCGTGATGGAAAACAGGAATTCAATGTAAAATTGGACGACTTTATCCAAAATTTGAAGAACAAAATTAAAAACAGAGATTTGGATATATAATTCTTAATCGACTAAAACAAATCGGTTAAATTGCCGTTATAAAACAGGGTGGGGCGGTTCGCCTCACCTTTGAGAAAAAAAGGAAGAAAGATGAAAAAAATTGTTTTATTATTGGGACTTTTGGCGGTTGTTTGCGTGATTGCAGGGTGTTGCAAATGCGAAACCGAACCTATTGTAGAAGCTAATCATAAATTGATTGTTCCACCTAATTTTGGAAATATGCCAAAATAATTTTGTGATATCGTTTTTTTATGATATAATAGTCCCGTGAATGTAAAACCAAGAGGGACCCATATGGACAAAGATGAAAATTTAGATTTGTTGGATTTGGAAGATACTAACGATGTTGATGTTTTACCAGAAGCAACACCGTTTTCTAACCCGCGACCAAAGAAACCTTGGCTTTTGATGGGGTTGGGAATTGCTATTATCGTTTTGGCAACATGGATTATTGTTGCAAAGATTGGTGGTGATTCGTCAGATAGTGTAAACATAGATTTGGATGTCCCTGTTGAAAGTGTGGACAAACCTGCTGAACCTGTTGCAGATTTAAATGTTCCGGCAAAACCTGTGGATGTTGCACCACAGCCAACAACTGTTCAACAACCGGCAACGGAACAAAATGCGCCTGTGCAAGAACAGGAAAGACCCGCGATAATGGTTCCTGTCACAGAAATGGGAAATCCTGTGCGTGTTATCGAAGACAGAAAAGAAGTGACATTTAATCCAGATAAACCAGTCGCGCAAAAGCCGGTGGCAAAACCTGTGAAAAAAGCAACTGCGCCAGCTAAAAAGACTGTGGCGGCTTCGTCTAATGGTAATATTTATGTTCAGTTTGGTTCTTACAGCACGCGTGCGTTGGCGCAAAGTGCAGAACAAAAAATGCGTGCGAGTCACAGTAATTTGTTCAGTGGAAAACAGTTTGTTATCTTGGCGGCTCAGGTCAAAGGTAAAACAACATACAGATTGCGTATCGCTTTCCACAGTGCTAACGAAGCAAATGGTTTTTGCAGAAATGCTAAATCCGATGGCTTGGATTGCTATGTGGCAAAATAACAAAAGGGGTTTGACATGAGAGGCGGCATTTGGGAAATACTTTTAATTGTTCTTTTGGTTTTGATATTGTTTGGTTCTGCCAAGATTCCTGCGATGGCGCGGAATATTGCAAATGGAATTAAAACCTTTAAGCATGAAATAAAATTAGAAGAACCAGCAAAAAAATCAGCGCCAAAAAAGAAAAAAGCGCCGGTAAAAAAATCTAAATAATCCGACCACCCGTTTGGGTGGTTTTTTGTTTGTAAAATTTTTATATGTTTTTTGTTTTTTCTCTTTTATTGTTACGCAATTTATGATAAAATACTATTAAAGTAAAATGGAGAAAAGAGATGAGAAACATCGTCAAAATATTTGGTTTACTGTCAATAATTGCCGTAATTCCGGGCGCTATGGCTGCTACTTCGCGGGTAAGTGTGATTAACAATGCATCCCCACGTTTGCCATCTATTGCGGGTCGTTTGATATCTGGAACGACGAATACTGTTACAAACACAACGACTTCGTCGACTGCCGCATATTACGGGGACAGTGAATGTATCGAAAAGTATACAGATTGTATCAAAGAAGATGATGTTTGTGGTTCTGATTTCCAAGAATGCACGACAAATGTCTTGTTCCATGGACAAATGTCAAAATGTTTAAGTGTTTTATATCAATGCTCTTCTTCGGGAATTAACGCATTGTTTGGAACAACTGCGATAAACGCACTGTCAACTGTTTCTACGACTGCTACAGTGGACGGTGTTACCGAAGTGACAAGATATACATATCCAACAGATGGTTCTGTTTTGGGTCAGTTAATTATTGGTGCGGGTATTACTAATAAGTTAACAACAGAACAATGTGTGCGTCGTTACACAAATTGTTTGCAACGCGATGATATTTGTGGCGCTGATTTTGAATTATGCACAACGAATAAATTATTTAAAAAGCAGGCTTTGCTTTGCGATTCAACATTGCAACGTTGCCAGAATGACGGCAAGAAAGAATTGTTTGGTTCTGTCGCTGACGCAGGAAGGTTAGCACCCCAAGGTGATTCTAGATTAAGACAGTTGATTGACGAAGGTGCGTCTTTGGCGGCATTAAATGCGGTAAAAACTTGCCAAAAAGTGACAGATAACTGTTTGGTCAGTGCTTGTGCGAAAAACCCATTAAGCTGTGTTGAAGGCACAAGTTTGGCATCAATTGATGCTGCAGAATTCATTGCAAGTGGCACAGGTGCCTTGCAAACTGCCCAGGTTATGCACGAAGGTGTGGAAACTGCGACAGCTTCAGATGTTCGTAAATTGTTAAAGACAGCTTGTCTTGAAACAATTGGTTCGAACAGATATTGCCATATGACATATCGTGAAAAAGTCCCCTCTGATCGTGAATTAGGTGATCCAGATTTACAAGAAGAAGTATTTTCACTTGCTTATTCTGCACGCAAAAGTTATGCGAATACCAAGGTTCAAGAAGCAATGAAAAAATTCGATACCAAGGCAAAAAATTCTTGTGTTGAAACAATCAAAGAATGTGCTATGCGTTCTTGCGGTGGCGGCTTGGGTTCTGTGTGTTACAAGCAGGCCGGTAACGGGACAACAGGTGTTCAGGTAAATGGAACAAATACTTATGGTGATATTATGGCAGGGTGTTCTGCGATTGTAAATGCTGATGCAAATTGTATCTATGCTGCTACATCTGCTGGGGAAGATGGGTACACATACACATATTATGATGATTCCGAAGATTCTGCGTTTAACAGATTGTTCCCGTTATTCAGTGAATCGGCCAGGGACCCAATTGGTGCGGTTGCGACATTGAATTCATTGCTTGCTACATCTTATAATGATGCGGCAATTGAAAAGATGAAAAAACAATGTCAAACTGTTGCGCTTTCTTGTGTGAAATCTATGTGTGGCACAGATTATGAAAATTGCTATCGCAACAGAACAGATATTGTTTCGGGCACATATGATACTGGTGTTGGCAAATTTGACCGTAGTATGAATAAGATGGGCGGTGTTCTTGATTACAATATCGTTATCGGTATGTGTATGAATACTGTTAAAAATTCGTCTGTTTGTGAAGAACATTTAAAGGTTGCAACTGCCGAATGGCGTAATTCTGAATATAGTGACAGTGAAAGTTGGGGTGCAAATAATACTGTGCGTGATGCATGGCGTGATGCAAATAAAACAACGATAACTGGAACATATGAAAATCAAGTTATTATTGCGTGTAAGCCAGGTGAGCAAGATAATGTTGGTAATGAAAATTGCAATCAATATGCAACTATAGATCCGATTGATGGTGATTGCATTGGTGTAATGGATGAAGAAGGATGTGTTTACAGTGAACCTGTGTATGAAACCTATACAGAATATGTGTTGAATAACGGTGCAAAAACATTGTTTGAAACATTGTTGGTTGATGTAGAAAAAGAAGTTCAGGCGAAATATAATGCTAAATTAACCAAAGAACAAAATGTATGTTTGGCTAATAATGCCGGTGGTGTTATGGGGGCAACAGAAACAGGTTCTACATTTATGTGGGTTAAGTTGAAATCAGGCAGAGTACCAGCCAATTATGTGAACAAAGGGTTGAACACGAGACAATTCGTTGCGTCTAATGATTTGTATGGTTCGTTCTGTCGTGCAAGAATCACTGTGCAATCTGATGATAAAGATATCCAAGATTTGTTGAAAAACAATTCTGTGGCATACTTTGCGGTTGGTGATTCATTCACTTGCGGTTCTTGGATAAGCGATGCTGATTTGCGCAAGATTTCTGACACAGTTGGTAACCGTGAATTGTGCAAACAGGGTTATGGTCAATGGGATTCCAAAACAGGCAAATGTGACGGTAGCAAATTATCAACCAAAGAAAAGATTGCTTATGCCTGGGGGACAGTCGCACCTGCATTGGCTGGAACAGGAATTGGTTTAGGATTGACTGAAAGCGGTTTAATCAACAAGGCAATTACAAAGGGTAATGAAAATAATTCTGTATCACAGGAAACAATCGACAGATGGGCGGATAGTTGTGATGAAAGAGCAAGTGCGGCGATTACAAATGCTGATAGCGCATTGGGGCAATTAGGTGATTTGGCTAAATTAGAAGAAGTGGTGAATATTGCTAATGGTGCAGCTGGTGCAGCATATACTGCATGCTATAACATGGGAATAAGTGAAAGAGAAGGTTGTAGAAATCTTTCCATAACACTTAATACCAAGAAAGGTGACAACGGTGGTAGAGTTTTGAGAGATGAAGAAGAAACCAAGAGAAAAATAGATTCTTTTAAAGGTAGTGTTATTGCTTTGCAGAATGCTTGTGCAAATTACATAACTACTGGTGAAAGTGGCAGAGCGGCCAAGGCGGCGCGTACGATAATCCCAATCGCTACAACATTGGCGGGCGGTGCTTTGGGTGCTGGGATAACTGCTTCGGTTATCAAACAGAACAGAGAAAATATTAAAAATACTGCTGCGCAACAATGGATGGATGAAATCGGTGAACATATCCAATGCTATATTGGCACCGAAGAATTAGGAACATACGGCGATGTCGTAAGTATCGAATTAGATTAAGTTTGATTTGTGATGATGTAAAAAAGGTTGCGATTTTCGCAACCTTTTTTTATAATCAAAATATCAAAAGGGGTATTCATGTTTAAAAATTTATTGCGTAAAATTTTTGGACCACGTGGTAAAAAAATTACTGCTGGGGAATTGGCTAAAAAATTTGGTCTGGAATTAAAAGGCAAAGCCAGCGAAGTGGTCAGTGGGGTTGCGCCTATTGCGGATGCCAAGGCGGGACAATTGGCTTTCTATTCCACAGAACGAAATTCAAATGCTTTTAAAATTTTACCGATTGCGGTGTTGGAAAATACCAAGGCATCGGTTATTTTATTGCAACGTGAACAAATTAAACATGCACCAAAGGGGGCAACACTTCTTATTACAGATTCGCCGCGTGGGAATATAGTTAAAATATTGGGCGAAATTTACGCTGAAAAACCACGTTTTGGGGTTTCTTATTTTGCGACTATTGAACGTGGTGTGTTTTTCCGTAAAAAACGCACGGTGTATGTTGGGCAATATGCCACGATAGAAAAGGGCGCTGTGATAGAAGAGGGGGTAAAAATTTACCCGGGTGCTTTTATTGGTCGTAATGTTATTTTGGGTGCGAACACTGTCGTGCATACGGGGGCGCATATTGAAAATGCAACTATCGGTTCTGATTGTGTGATAAATGCAAATGCGGTGATTGGTAAAGATGGTTTTGGGTACACCCGTCAAAATGGTAAAAATGTTTTTATTCCACATACTGGGCGTGTGGTTTTGGGAAATCGTGTATCAGTTGGGGCTAATACATGTATCGATCGTGGTGCGATGACTGATACTGTTGTGGGGGACGGAACCAAAATTGATAATTTGTGTCAAATTGCACATGGTGTTGTAATCGGCAAAGAATGTTTCTTGGCGGCTGGTGTTGGTTTGGCGGGTGGTGTTGTTGTTGGTGACAGGGTGCTGTTGGCGGGTCAGGTTGGTGTTCCAAACGGTATTCGTATCGGCGATGAAGCTGAAATTGGTGCAAAAAGTGGTGTGTTCCGTAATGTCCCAGCGGGTGAAAAATGGATGGGAATGCCTGCAGGGCCGGGCATAGAATTTTTACGTCACTATGCGTGGGTAAAGAAAAATATGAAGAAATAATTATTAAATCGCGGCTTTGCGTTTGCAAAGACGGATTATTTCTTGAAATATTTTTTCAATGTTTCATATGCACTTGTGATGCGGGTAAATTCTGTCGTTGATGATTTTTTATTTTGTGCCGTATCTGGGTGATATTTCTTAGCTAAACTTCTATATCGTGCGGCAATTTCACGCCAAGACGCGGTAATCGGTAAATCAAACACACGCATTGCAGATACGATTTGTGACGGGACTGTCTTTTTTGCCGGCATTTTATCAAATGTTGAACGACCGGTTAAAAAATCATTAAGGAACTGAACATATTCTGCTTCTTGTTTATTGTTTTGTTCTTTGTCTTTGTCTGCGATTCCAAAAGTTTCGCGTTCCCATTCTGCATCGATTTCATCAGGTGTCATATTCGCGTAATAGTTCCAATTTTTATTGTATTCAGCGGCATGTTCTTTGCAGAACCACCAATATTCTTTTAAATCACGAGATTTAGGTGCACGGCAAGTGCCAGCTTTGGTGCATCCAGGATGGTCGCATTTAGTTATCATTTTATAAATCCTTTATTTCATCATGCGCCAATGGATGCGCGCTTTCCACAGTATCACGCAATTTTTCTGGTAAAACATGAGTATATATTTGTGTCGTAGAAATGTCTTCGTGTCCCAACATTGTTTGTATCACACGCAAATTTGCACCACCAGCCAATAAATGTGAAGCAAACGAATGTCGCAACACGTGTGGTGAAACACGTGATGGTTCTATGCCCGCTAGAACAGCACACTTTTTTAATATCTTGAAAAATCCATCGCGAGTTATATGACCTGTCTGAGAGTTACTTGGAAAAACATATTTCGAATCGTTGTCACCACGGATTTCCAACCATTTATGTAATGCGTGTTGCGCCGCTTCGTGCATGGGGACCAGTCTTTCTTTAGCGCCTTTGCCATGTATCAATAATTTATCCCCCAAATTCGCAGAAAGTGGCAATTCACATAATTCTGATACACGCAATCCCGAGGCATACAATAATTCCAACATACATTTTAACCGAACTGATGTTTTTATGTCGCCAGATGAAGATATTAATAATTCTATTTCTTCTGGGGATAAATATTTAGGTAATGCACGTCCGCGTTTTGGTAGTTCCAGATTCGCTGTCGGATTTTTCGTTATGATTTTTTCCAACATTAAGAATTTGTAAAAAGTGCGCAGTGCGCTGGCTTTGCGTGAAATAGACGATGGTTTGTCCGGTAAATGTGATAAATAATTTTGTATGTCAGTGGCAGATGCATTTAGCAAATCACCGATTTCGTTTTCTGCCTGGTGCAGGTCAGAAGCATACGCACTTAGCGTTTGTTGACTGCGTCCTTTTTCTGCAGCAAGAGCTTCTAAAAATATTTCTATGTATTTCATGGATAAAGAACTGTTTCTGTAAATTCTGGGGTTGGTGCAAATGATATTATCATCAATATCAATATAATGATTGCGATTCCCCATATGATATATTTCTTGTTGCTTGTTTTTTTACGCAGTGGCATATCTATTTCCTTTGTTATATCGTATCAAAGCTGGTTATGAACATACATGAGGCTGCTATAATTATTATTTGTGGTGCGATGATCGCAATCAGTGGGGGTAATGTTCCCGTATTTCCCAACGCATTAAACAAATTTACAATAAAATAAAGCGCAAAACATGTCAATACACCAAGGCTGAATTTCAACCCAAAAGTATAATTGCGACGCTGTCTGGTTTGTGAAAAAGCAATCCCCAAAACGACCATAGCCATCATGTTTAATGGCAAGAAAAACAGTGTCCAAAATTGAACCTGATGCCCGCGTATTGGTACACCAATATCTTTCATTTTATGTATAAAAGTTGGCAATTTCCAAAAGGAAATTTGGTCTGGTTGCAAATATCTGTCCAGAACAGTTGTTGGTGTTAATTTTGTGTCTATGTGTGCAGATTCTTTTTTTGTGGCCCCATCTGCGGTAGTTACATCAGCCTTTTCAATATCTATACCATTGTTTGACAGTGTTGCATTGTTCGCAAATACTTGTTTTTGTAATTTAAATGCGTTGTCTTGTAATAATATAGTTATGTTGTCAAATACAACATCTTTGTTATGCGCGATGTGTAATCCTTCGGCGCGGGCGGTCAATATTCCTTCGTCAGATTTTTCACGCAACCATATCGCATTATCTATCAGTTTTAATTGGTGCCCAGTCAAATTCTTGGTCGTTAAATTTACAGAATAAGGATTTATAACACACGAAGCAAAAATTCCAATTACAAAAGCACCAAATAAAAATGGACGTGCTATTTGAAAAGGTGATAAACCAGTTCCCGATGCAATTATCAATTCCGTAGATTTAGTTAAATTATAAAAGGCAACCAAAGTCCCCATAAATACAGCCAAGGGTAAAAACATTGGTATATATTCTAACAGTCGCAACCATGAATCAACCAGGGTAGATATCGCATCTGGGTTTGCAGAAAGTCTTTCCACGAATGTGACAGCAAAAATAACCCCACACACAGTCAGCATCACCAGAAAGAAGCTGACAAAAAAACGTCGCAACAGGAATAATGTCAAAACTTTTGGTTTAAATCTTATCATAGATATATAGTATAATCGTTTCAAATCATAATTGCAAAATTAAATTTAATGTTATATTGTTATAGGCAAAACATAAGGTGTATCATATGGAAAAGAAACCAATTTCGCGTCAGGGCTTTGATGCATTGTTGCGCGAATTAAAAGATTTAAAAGAAAATCAAAGACCAGAAATTTTAAAGGTTGTTCAATGGGCGCGCTCTCTGGGTGATTTGTCCGAAAATGCTGATTATAGCGCTGCCAAAGAAAAACAGCGTCAGATAGATAAACGGATTCAGTTTATAGAGTCTGTTATTGAAAATGCCCAGGTCATAGATGTTGATTCTTTGTCTGGAAACAGGGTTGTTTTTGGGGCAAAAGTTATTACAGAAGACGAAGATGGCAATAAAATGGAGTGTCGAATTTTGTCCGATATAGAATCTGATGGACGTATGGTTATATCTTGTACTTCGCCGGTTGGGCGTGCTTTGATTGGTCATTGTGTTGGGGATACTTGTACTGTGCGTCTTCCAAGTGGTCAAAAAGAATTAGAAATAATAGATGTAAAGTTCAAGGATTAAAATGTCGATTCGCGTTCTGCCAGATTTTTTGATAAATCAAATCGCAGCAGGCGAAGTGGTTGAAAAACCATCAAGTGTAGTCAAAGAATTGATTGAAAATGCGCTGGATGCTGGGGCCAATCAAATTATCATAGATGTTGTTGACGGTGGGCGCACAATGATTTCTGTGATTGATAATGGGCGGGGGATGACGCGTGAAGATTTGGCGAATTGTGTTTTGCGACATGCGACTTCTAAATTACCAGACGATGATTTGTTGAATATCAATTTTATGGGATTTCGTGGCGAAGCTTTGCCGTCTATTGCGTCTGTTTCAAATATGGTTATTGATACTTTTCATGATGGCGCGCCACATGGATTTCAATTAAATGTTGATGATATGGAAATCAAACCGTCTGATTGGGAAAGCGGAACACGGATAAGGGTTTCTAATTTATTTGCTAAAACCCCGGCACGGTTAAAATTTTTACATACTGACAAAGCTGAAATGTTATCTGTTGTGGATACTGTCAAACGGCTGGCAATGGCGCGCGTGGATGTTGGTTTTGTTTTGAATAACAAATGGCGTTTTCCAAAGAATCAAGATTTGTTGGAACGCGTGATTGCTGTTATGGGTGAAGATGCGCGTGGGAAAATGTTGATGGTGGACACAAAGTCTTCTTCGGCAGAAATGCGATTGCACGGATATATTTCACACCCGACTTTACGGCGCGCTTCGTCTGTGGACCAATATTTATTTGTAAATGGACGCCCGGTAAAAGATAAAGTTTTGGTTTCGGCACTTCGCGCAGCGTATATGGATGTTATGCATGCACGTGAATTTCCATTGTGTGCATTATATTTGGAATTGCCATCGCGCAATGTAGATGTAAATGTTTCGCCTGCAAAAACCGAAGTGCATTTTTTGGAACCTTCGCATGTGCGCAGTTTTATTATAAAATCTTTGCGCGCGGTGTTATCACAAACATTAAATCAAAATGTTCAAAACAATGTTGCGCGTGATAATAAAAATTTTGAAATTCCATTAACACAAACTTTTTTTAATTCAAATAAAATAGATACAAATTTATATGCAAAAAGTTTTGTCGCTGAACCGGATGTATACGGTGAAAACCGCCGTATAGAAGAAATTGATACACAACAAGAAATTGTTAAAACGGAATCTGAATTTGATTTACCTTTGGGACGTGTTATCGGGCAATTAAACGATAAATATATTTTGGCAGAAAATGCAAATGGTTTTGTGATTGTTGACCAACATGCAGCGCACGAAAGAATCACTTATGAAAAATTGCGTAAACACGAAATTAAAACACAACCACTTTTGACACCTGTTGTTATAAAGTTGCGTGCTGAAGAAGTTGAATCTGTATTGATGGTGGTGGATGAATTAAAGCAATGTGGATTACATATCGATTCGTTTGGGGACAGTGCAATTGCTATTTTTGAAAAACCGTCTGATTGGGATTTGAATTGGGAAAAATGTTTCCATGAAATCGCAGACGAAGTGCGCATGAACGGACATTCTTCGAAATTACAAGAAAAATTACATTTAAAATTGGCTAATTTTGCGTGTCATCATTCTGTACGTGCGGGGCGCAGGTTAAATATGGCGGAAATGAACGCGATTTTGCGGGACATAGAACAAACAGAGCGGGGTGGTGAATGTAATCACGGTCGCCCGGTTTATATGATTATTCCGATATCTAAAATCGATTCGTTGTTTGAAAGGATATAGGGCGGTTTTTTCCTTTACTTATGTTTGTTTTTTTACTATGGTTTATATATAAACTTTAAAGGAGAATATTCATGAACGAGACTATTGAAGTTGCAAATCAAGTAAATCAAGTTGCACCAGCTGCGCAACCACAAGATGGTATGTGGGGTATGGTTCTTTACTGTGTTATTATAATGGCGATATTGTATTTCTTTATGATACGGCCAAATAAAAAGCGTATGGCTGAATACCAAAAAATGCTCGATTCTATCAAAGTCGGCAATCGTGTGTTGGCTGCCGGTATTTATGGAACTGTAAAGAAAATTAACGACAAAAGTTTAGATGTTGAAATTGCCAAGGGTGTTGTTGTTGAAATCAACAAAAATGCTGTTGCGCATGTTGAATAGTGTTTTTTTAAGGTAGGTTATCATGTTTAAAAAATTAGCAATTATTTTTATATCTTTGTTTGGGTGTTTGTTGGCTGTGCCAACTTTGTCGCCAAAATTAGCGCCTTATTTTCCATCGTGGATTCAACCGATTCCATTGGGGTTGGATTTAAAAGGTGGCGCACAATTATTGTTAGAGGTTAACACAGATGTTATGTTAAAAGAAAAATCTGCACAGCTTTATGATGAAGTGCGCAGCGCTTTGATAGACAGAAACAAAGGTGTTATTCGTTTTTCTGATTTACGTAATACTGGCAAGGAAGTTAGTTTGATTGTGCGTGATGATGGCGAAGTATCAAAGGCCAAGGGACGTTTGCGTAGTGTTTTGGGTAATGATGTGGATGTGGCTTCAAGTGGAAAAGCTTTGACCGTATCTTATACTTCAAAGGCGCGTGAAGAATTTATAAATGATGCGATGAGCCGCAGTATCGAAATCGTGCGTCGTCGTATTGATGCGCTGGGGACCAAAGAACCTTCTATTCAATCCCAAGGCGGAAAATATATATTGGTTCAATTGCCGGGTGTAGATAATCCAGAACGTATCAAAGAATTGATTGGTAAAACTGCGAAAATGTCTTTCCATTTGGTAAATGAAAATATTACCAGTGCACAATTGCAATCTGGGCATGCGCCAAGTGGGACTATGTTTTTACAATATATGGAAAATCCAGGTCAGCTGATTCCTGTTTATTCGCGTGTAGAAGTTTCTGGGGACAGTTTGAAAAATTCCCAAGCTGATTTCGATCAAAATAATATGCCTGTGGTGACAACTGAATTTGATGCCAGTGGAACACGCAGATTTGCAAAACTTACTACTGAACATGTAAACGAAAGGTTTGCTATTGTATTGGATGATAAAGTTTTGTCTGCACCAACAATTCGTGAACCGATTCCAGGCGGACGCGGACAAATATCTGGCGGATTTACTTTGCAGGGCGCGAAAGATTTGGCTGTTCTGTTGCGTTCTGGCGCTTTGCCTGCACCATTGGAAGTTATCGAAGAACGCACAGTTGGTGCGGGATTGGGGGCTGATACAATTGCAACTGGAAAAATTGGTTCGGTTGTGGGTGTAATATTTATTTTAGTGTTTATGG
The DNA here is from genome assembly GCA_046881825.1 of Alphaproteobacteria bacterium. Classification (GTDB taxonomy): domain Bacteria; phylum Pseudomonadota; class Alphaproteobacteria; order Rs-D84; family Rs-D84; genus Enterousia. The sequence goes on from JBKSMS010000010.1 coordinate 143,196, forward strand.
CGATGATGTATGGCATATTTGGGTTATTTGCTGATATCGTTTTAATCGTCAATTTGTTGATGATTATCGGTGTATCTGCGTTGTTTGGTGCAACACTTACTTTGCCTGGTATTGCTGGTATCGTGTTAACATTGGGTATGGCGGTTGACGCGAATATTTTGCCGTTTGAAAGAATTAGGGATGAAATCCGCGAAGGTGTTCCAACATTGCGTGCGGTAGATTATGGTTTTAGTCGTTCTACAAAAACTGTTATGGATGGTGAATTGACTAATTTTATTTGCGCGTTGATTTTGTTCCAATTTGGTGCAGGTCCAATTCGTGGTTTTGCTGTGACTTTGTCAATAGGTGTGGCGACAACATTGTTTACGTGCTTGCTGTTGACACGCGTTTTTATTGATTGCTATATGAACGGCAAAAGCAAGAAAATTGGCTATGTAAGAATGAAAAAATAAAAAATAAAAGTGCATATGAAGGAGTAAACTGATGAAATTGCATTTTATGAAATATCGTAAATTATCGTATTGGATTTCTGCGATTTGTATTGTGTTATCTATATTGTCTATTGTGTTCAAAGGTTTTAATTACGGCATAGACTTTTCAGGTGGTATTTCAATGGAAGTTAAACCAACATCCGCAGAATATACCATTGATAAAATGCGTCATGATTTAGCAGAATTTAAACCTGAATTACAAGCTGTGGATGGTGATGCTATTTTGTTGCGTGTAGGATTGCCAAAGGGATCAACTGATGAACAACAAAATGAACGCGTGACACAAATTAAAAATATTTTGGGCGACCATGTGACTTATTCCCAGGTCCAAGTTGTGGGACCAAAAATTGGTGGCGAATTGATTCGTGGTGGTGTTCTGGCTATATTAGTGTCATTTATAATGATGTCTATATATATCTGGATTCGCTATCGCGGGGGGTATGCTGTTGGGTCTTTTGTATCATTGATATTTGATATGATATTGATGTTTGGATTCTTTTCCATTGCTGGATTGGAATTCAATCAGACTGCGATTGCTGTGATTTTGATGGGGCTTGGATATTCTGTTAATGACAAGGTTGTGAATTACGACAGAATCGATGAAAACCTTAAAAAATATCACAAAATGCCGGTAAGCGATGTTATCGATTTGTCTGTTAATGAAATGTTATACAGAACTCTTATGACCAGTGTATCGACTGTTTTGGCTATGATTGGTATTTACATGTTTGGTGGTCAAATGTTGCAAGAATTTGCAGTTGCTATGACTTTCTCTATCATAAGTGGAACATTAACAAGTATATATATTTCTAATGTTATTTTGTATCACTTTAATTTGCGGGAAACAGATTATTAAAAACAGGCACAGACCAAGGAAAGGAGAGAAAACAAATGAAAATAAAACAAGTTTTTATGGCACTTGGTCTGATGCTTTTGCCATTGCTGGGGTGGGCTGATAACAGCTTGTTTTACGATAATGTTCAAATCCAAGATGATTTAGATGTTTATGCTGTGTCTGATGTTTTTGCTGACATTTATGAAAAATTGGATGGTGTAAATTGGGCTGGTAAAAACATAGATGTTGCAATTGAAAGTTTGGAAAAATTAAACCCAGAAGCACATATCGCAGCAACTGGGGAAAGGGCGGTTTTGGTCTGGGGGGATGAATTAATCGCAAATTACCCATATCCCAAAAGTAAAGATTGGAAAGCTTATGGTGAATTGACAACTACTTTGTTGTTGCGTATGCGCGAAAGGGATGTTCGGTTGCGTGCTTTGAAAGATGCAGAACTTTATCAGGTTGTTGTTAATGCATTGCTTTCTGGTATCGACCAAAACGGGAATTATATTTATTCGCGTGACATGTTAAATGGTGACGATTCGCATATTTTAACAAGTCTGGGGTTTGATGGCGGTCGCGATTCGCGTGGCAATTTGCGTGTGACAGGTGTTTATAAAGATTCTCCGGCTGATATGGTTGGTATAAGGGAAGGCGACATCGTTTCAGAAATAAATGGCGAACGTGTTGAAAAAATGACTGATGGGGACATATCTTCGATATTATCTGGATATAATTCTGGAACTGAAAAATTGAAATTATTAACACCGTCTGGAAATCGATACGTGACTTTAAGACGGGCCACGATTATGATGGCAGATGCAGATATTATTTATCGCGCACCAAACAAAGATGCAACAGGTGGTATCTTGGAAATCATAATTCACAAAATTACAGATGGTGCGGTTGATATTGTGAACGAAGCATTGGCAAAGCACAGTGATGTTGCAGGGATTATTTTAGATTTAAGAACATCTACGGGCGATAATGAAAAATCTGCTGCGAAACTAGCGGGATTGTTTATGGGACAAAAACCAATTATGCGCGCGATTGAAACGGCGGTTGATGAATTAGAAATTGTTCCAGGCGGTGATGCTGTGACAGAAGTGCCGATGGTGGTTTTAATTTCTGACACTACGCGTGGCACCGCAGAAGCGGTCGCGGCGTCATTTAATGAAAACAAGCGCGGGGTTTTGGTCGGAACACCAACTGCGGGTCGCGCCAGAATTGCATCGTTTATAGATTTGAAAAATGGTGGTGTTTTGGAATTGTTGAATAAATCTGTGAAAACGGGATATGGCAAGACTTTGGATGGACGCGGGGTATTTCCAATTGTATGTTTGTCTAATATAAGAAATGCAGACCAACGGGAAACTTTCCTTTTGAATGTGATTAATGGGAAATTTAATGCGCATGATTATAATCGTGACGCAAATGTTGATGTAAAAGCAGTCAGAAATGCCTGCCCGAAAATCGTCAGCGGTGTAGATGAAGATGCATTGGCGGGGGTCGTCAGTGTTCAAATTTTAACAGACAGTAAAGTCTATGATCAACTAATGGATATATAAAATGTTTATAAGAAAAGATAATACTTTGAAATGGAAATGGATTTTGGTTGGTGCGGTTATTACGGCTGCGCTGGTGTTGGGATGTGTGTTTGGTTGGGATAAACCATTGTATTCGTGGATACACAATTCCATGTGTAATCCGTGGACTATGGGCGATGGTTTTTGGTGTGGCGTGGCATTTGTGCTGGGAAAAGTTTTCAGTACCAAGGTTTGGTTTTTTGCATCCATTTTGGCGGTTATAACATTTTTTGTATACAAAGCAGTCACAAATGAAAATGATTTTCGATTTGCCTTTGTAAAGATAAAGAACAGTTATGCGTTTTATTTGCTTTGTTCTGTTGTGATGGCGATTGTCACAACTGGGGTGTTAAAGGTTTTAATCGGTCGTTCGCGTCCTATTATTTACGAAGCTTTGAATGCTACCTTTTTTGTCCCAGGGACTTTTGAGACTGTGTTTAATTCCATGCCATCTGGACATACAGCGGTCAGTTTTGCAGGACTTGTTATGTTGGGAATGCTGCACCCGCGTATAAAGTGGGCAACATGGACACTGGCAATAATTATTGGTATATCACGCGTTTATATCGGTGCGCATTGGGTTGGCGATGTTATTTTTGGTGCGTTTATCGGTATGTTGTGCGCTGATTTTACCAAGGCGATATTGAAAAAAATAAATTCGAAAATAAATTAAATTAATTTTTCCCCTCTCCGGCTAGCGCTGAGGCGCCGCAATTAATTCTCCCCCTGTGGGGGAGGGAACCACGAAGTGGTGAGGGGGGTGAGAAAGAACGGTGAACCCCCATCGACTCGCCCGCGCTTCGCTGAGGCGAGCCACTTCCCCCCTGGGGCAGAATTAATAATAAGAAAAAAATAAAACCACTTTTATTCATAATGAAAATATGATAGAATAGGGATAAGAATAAACCCCTCCCCCGGTGCTTCGCACCACCCCCTCCAAAGGGGGAATAATTCTCCCCTTGGGGGGAGTCCGGTTGGAGACCGGGAGGGAGGGCAAAAATAATTTACCCCTTCGCGTAAAGCTTCGGGGGACAAAGGAAAAAGGAGAAAAAATATGTCGATAAAATTTGTCAAGGCGCTGAAACCCGCAGAACTCTACACACACACACACACACACACAAGTAGTTTATTACTGAGCTTTTTGTCAATAATATTAATTTCCGCACCGGCTTTTTCTTATGTAACAAATTCATCGCAATGCGATAATGATGTTTTATCAACATATACTGGACCCGCAAATTTGACTGCAAATTGGACGGGAAACAATATATCGGTCACATGGTATAATGGCGATACAGAATACGACAGTAATCAGTGTACATATGGTGGGGAATTAGATGTCCCAACCGCCCCAACAAAAACAGGATATACATTCAAGGGCTGGCGTGCAAAATGCAGTTTTGCGAGTCAGGTGTGTAGTTTAACGGGCAGCGCGGTAAACGGGTTAACATACGATTCTACCACATACGGATATTACAGTCATGATGGACGGAATAATCAAAATGAAAGTACATACGGATTAACGGCTGGTGGATGGGCTTTAAAAGATACCAGTGGCGGCGGAATAGTGAAGGGAATCGCAAGTTGCAACAGCACCAAGCCAAATCTTTGGGATACAGTAAGTGCTGGGCTGAGTAACGGAATGCCGTACCATGAGACGATGAATACATTATGGGAAACATGTAATACGGATACAATGAAATCCAGTGATACGTTCAGTAGCAGCAGCAGTACGGGACAATACTGTTGGTGTAAAATGGAAAGTTACACACCATCTGGTGGCAGTGCCTGTAACATCGCGTCCCCTTCGTGGGTGTTCGTCGACGCCGAAGCGTCCGCGGCTCATTGCGCGCGCTACTGTGCGCGCAAATGCGCGAATAGCCTCATGAACTACGCCGTTTTCCGTCGGGCGGTGTTCGGGGTAAGTAATTAATCGAAATTATAAAAAAAACACCGCCGATTGGCGGTTGTTTTTTATTTCTTTCTTTTTTCGTATTCTTCTTGTTCTTCGGTGGTCATTGTTGCCAATGGTCGCGCCAACATGCGTTGTAGCCCGATTTCATCACCAGAAATTATACTGTATCCATATGTTCCGTTTTCAATTCTTTCCAATGCTGCATTTATCTTTTGTAACAAATTCGAAGCGCGTTCATTCATACGCAAATTCATTGTTATTTCTTGTTCTGCCGTTGCCTGGTCTTGTTCGTCACCAACCCCAGCTGTTTCATTTTTTTCTGCCATACGAACATCACTTAACACTGAATCGCGATCTTGCAAAATTTCATCGCGTTGTGTATTTAACAATTGGTAAAAATAAGCCAACTGTTCATCACACATATATGGTTCTGATTTCTTTGGTGTATATTTTGGTGACAATTCAATGTTTTTATAATTCTTTTTTTCCATGGTGTTAAGCCCCTTGTAATTCCTGTATCCATTGGATTAATGTTTCATTATCCATCAAACCTGTTCTGGCTTCTTTTAATTCGCCATTTTTAAATGCCAGAACACTTGGGATGCTGCGTATGCCAAATTTTGCAGGTGTTCTGCGATTACCTTCATCAATTTCAAATTTTACAAAATTAACATCTTTGTGTGTTTCTGAAACTTCTTCAAATATAGGTCCAAACATCTGGCATGGTCCACACCAAGATGCCCAAAAATCTACCAATGTTAAACCGGTTGCCACCATTGAATCAAAATTTTCATCTGTTGCGTGTTTCAATGCCATATTTTTCTCCTTATGTTATTGATATTTCATTTGAGTTTATTATAATCATAGCAAAAAGCAAGAGAAAAACGACATGAAAAAAATCGTCTATGTTGATGCAGCGGCAAGTTGGCTGAAACCACAATCAGTGGTTGAAATTGAACGCACTTTTTTGCGTAAATCTTATGCTAATGCAGGACGCGGGGTGTGCGCGCGTGCGACACATGTTGACGATTTGATTGCCAATTCCAGGGCGCTTGTTGCTGATTTTATCGGTGCAAAACCAAAAAACATAGTTTGGACATCTGGGACAACTGATGCGTTCAACAGAATTGTTCATATTATAAAAAATACCGTTTCTAGAAAAAATCTGGTTGTTGCGGTGTCTGATTTAGACCATCACAGTGCCCGTTTACCATGGGAACAAAGTGGTTTTAAAACTGTCGTTATCCCGTTAAATAAAAGCTTAAATATAGATATAAAAAAAATTCCAAATGTTGATGTTATTGTTATAACTGCGATGTCTAATGTGTTGGGAAACGGGCAAGATGTTAAATCTATAATCAAAGCTGCGCACAAACAAAATAAAAATGTTATAACAATCGTGGATGCAGCGCAATCTGTCGTACACAGCAAATTAGATGTTGTGGATATGGGTTGTGATTTCTTGTGTTTTTCTGGACATAAAATTGGTGCTGATACTGGGGTGGGGGTAATGTATATCAAAAATCCCGATATGTGGATGCCAGATAAATTTGGTGGTGGAATGGTCAACAGGGTTGTTGATAAAAAAATTATTTTAAATAATTCGCCTGAAAAATTTGAAGCAGGTACTTTGCCGATTACACAAATAGTTGCCATGCCGGCGGCCATTGATTATGTATCTAAATGGGATGGTGGGCAAAATTTAATTCATTTTATGTATGATGAATTATCTAAAATTAAAAATATAAAAATTTTAACATCACGCAATTCGTGTATGCTAGGTTTTATCCCTAAAAACATGCATGTTTTGGATTTTGGCATGTTGGTTGGCGCGAATGGCATTTGTTTGCGTGTTGGGAATATGTGTGCCAGTTGGATTCATAAAAAATTAGGACTGGACGGTTCTGTGCGTATATCTGTTGGACCATGGAATACGATGAAAGATGCTAAATATGTTGTTGATGTAATCAAGAAAGTAGTTGGATAAAATGGAAATAAAACGTGAAGATATCATCGATGAAATTAAAAAGGTTTATGACCCAGAAATTCCTGTGAACATTTGGGATTTAGGGCTGATATATGATATATCTATTAATGATAATGGCGTTGTTATCGAAATGACTTTTACCAGTCCAACCTGTCCTATGATGGAAGAAATTTTAAATGAAGTTAAAAGTAATGTAGAAACTGTGACGAACGGAAAACCTGTGGATGTGAAGTTGGTTTGGGATCCTGCGTGGGATTTATCCAGGATGAGCGAAGCCGCAAAAATTGAATTAGATTTAACAGACCAAGGGTGGTAATTTTGAATTATGAAAATATAAAAAAATCTTTGGCGATGATAGAAAACCCAGTCGACAAATTGGAATTCGTTATGGATTTAGGTAAAAATTTGCCTGATGTTCCAAAAAATTCGAAATGCACAGAAATTTTAGGTTGTTCTTCGTTCGTGGAAATTTGCCAAAAAGGTGGGCTGTTTTACGGGCGTGCCGATTCGTTAATGGTGCGTGGAATTGTTGCTATCATTTTATCTATGGTTGATGAAAAAAGTATAAACGAAATTAAAAAAATAGATATGGAAACCGAATTTCGTAGGCTGAATTTGAACTTTGGTGCCGCCAGATTAAATGGTATTAATTCTATGATTAGTTTTTTTAAGAATTTATGATAAAATACATATGAAATTAAAAAAGGAAAGGAATTTATGCAAGACGATGAAAAAATGTTTAATATAGGTGTGACGATGGTCGTTTCCATTGTGTGTCTTATTGCATTTTTACAGGTATGCTATCGTGTTCAAGAAAACAATTTGAAATCTGTGCGGCGCAGTTTAGAAACAACCAAGCAGGAATATGATATTGCGGGAACAAAGTTTTCTGCGCTGTCTTCGGCGGGGTTGTTGCGTGCTTCGATTGCTGAAATAAACCCAAAGATGGAAACAGTATCGTTCAGCAAGACTATACACATAGACGATATACCAATGGTGGAATAATATGCGATTCAATATCGGGCAAGATGTTTTACCACATGAATACCAAGGTGAAATTTATCACAGGGAAAGTGCTGTGCGCCTTCGCTGGATAATGTTTTGTTTTACCGCTATGTTTTGTATTTTTATCGCCAGAACTTTACAATTGGGATTGCAAAGTAATGATATAAAAAAATACAGTATGTATGGCACTGAAATAGAAAGCAGGGCTGATATCGTTGATAGAAATGGTGTGGTGTTAGCGAAAAGTGTTCGTTCTGGTAATATCAAACTTTATCCGCAAAAGGTCAAAGCTCAAGACATAAATAATGTAGCAAATGTTATTCATGAAATTGCGCCTATGGATTACAGTGTTGCTGATGCTTTGAATCTGATTCAATCTGACAGGCGCGGTGTCTATATCAAAAAGAACGCAACTGAAGAACAGATAAAACTTATTAACGAAGCACACAGAAAATATAACTGTTTCGAAGTAGAACAATTTACCTATCGTCGTTATCCACAACGCAATGTGTTTGCGCATGTTGTGGGATTCGCTGGTAAAGATGCAGGCTTAGAAGGTGTCGAATATACTTATGATGAATATTTACGCGAAAACAAAGACCCATTAAAGCTGTCTATTGATTCGCGCGTGCAAAATATTTTCTATGAACAGTTAAGCTATGCTATGAACAAATATCGTGCCAAAGGTGCGCTGGGAATGCTGATGAATTCCAGTACTGGTGAAATGATAGCAATGGTACAATTACCTGATTTTGACCCGAATAATTATAATGCCAGTCCGGTTAGCGTTCGCAGATTCAGGGCTTTGCGGGATAATTTCGAAATGGGGTCTATTTTTAAAATATTTAATACTGCATTAGCATATAAAAATGGTTTACAGAACAGAGATTACAAAATCAGCGAACCTTTGATGATTTATGATAAATATGGACGACCCGCAATGCGTAAACCAATTGATGATGTGTCTTCGTTTAAACGCGATGTTGTCAAAAAGATGGGTAAGCGGACATTAAAAGCCAAAGATATAATGTTATATTCTTGTAATGTGGGCAGTGCGCGAATTGCTTTGGATTTGCCAGATGGCGCACAGAAAGAATTTTTCGAAACCTTGCAATTCAATAAACCTTTGAATTTGGGATTTGGTAAAACTGAAACAGGATTGACCTATCGGACTTGGGGACCCACAGAAAGGGCAACCGCATCTTTTGGGCATGGAATTGCGGTGACTCCTATGCATTTGTTGTTAGCTGTGAATTCTATGACAAATGGCGGAATTTATATTTATCCAACATTATTAAAAAGAAATATCGGCGCTGTGCGTGGTGAAAGAGTTCTAAGCCCAGATATTTCATCAACTTTGCGAACAATAATGTTCCATATTGCAGAAGAAACAACCGCTAAGAAAGTACGGGTTAAGGGCATAGAAATTGGTGGTAAAACAGGAACCGCTGAAAAAAGAGGCGCTGACAGACGCGTTGATAAAAATAGAAATACTACTGTGTTTACTGGGTTTTTTCCGGTGTCTGCACCACAGTATATCATTATGATTATGCTGGACGAACCCCAAGGAACAGCTGAATCTGGTGGGTGGAAAACTGCGGCTTGGAATGCTGTGCCAACAGCAGGTGCAATTTTAGATGGAATCATTCCATTGCTATTTGAATAATTTTGTATTATAATTATATCGATAATAAAAAAAAGAGTATAGCGTGCGTAAGATAGTAGAAAAGTCCATGCTGGGAAAAGCGTGGGCTGTGTCGGGTGATTATAATCTGAATAAAGATTCGAACGATACAGAAATTTTGATTAAAAACATTTTAACTTCACGGGGCATTGTGGGCGATGTTGCTGTGGAACGTTTTTTGCATCCTTCTATCAAAGAATATATGCCAGATCCATCTGTTTTGAAGGATATGGACAAAGCAACCAGGATAATTGCGGATGCTATTTGTTCAAATGAAAAAATCGCAATATATGGCGATTATGATGTAGATGGCATAACTTCAACAGCTGTGTTTGTGAAATATCTGCGTGAAATAGGTATTGATGTTTCTTGGCATTTACCAACACGTGAAGGCGAAGGATATGGATTAAACATTTCTGCCATAGAACAAATCGCACAAAGTGGTGTAAATTTGATGATAACTGTTGATTGTGGTATCAGCGGCATCAAAGAAGTGGACAAGGCAAAAGAACTGGGGTTAAAAGTTGTTGTTACTGATCATCATTCGCCAGATAATGTTTTGCCAAATGCGGATGCGGTGGTAAACCCAAAACGTGTTGATGATGATTCGGGGCTTCCTTTCCTGGCGGGTGTTGGGGTAGCGTTTTTAACTTTGGTTTCGTTAAATCGTGAATTGAAAAAACGTGGATTTTTTGGAAACGGAAAAAATCAAATTAATTTGTTGAATTACATGGATATGGTCGCGTTAGGGACAATTTGCGATACGATGCCTTTGATAGATTTAAATCGTGCTTTTGTTTCAACCGGACTAAAAGTTTTAGGATTACGCCAAAATTTAGGACTTAGAACTTTGATGGATTTGGCTGGTATAAAACATCCGTCGGTATATGCGGTTGGATTTGCTTTGGGACCGCGTCTTAACGCGGCAGGGCGTCTTGATTCTGCGTCACCTGCGCTGGAATTGTTGTTAACTGATAATCCATTGATTGCTAATGATTTGGCAAATAAATTGCATCACATGAACCAGGAAAGAATTGATATTCAAAATGCCATTATGGTTGATGCTGTGGATAAAGCTAATAAATGTTGCGAACAAGGACATTGCAGTTTGTTTGTATGTGGTGATAATTGGCACGGTGGTGTTATGGGGATTATTGCTGGTCGATTAAAAGATAAATATAATTTACCAACTTGTGTTGCGACAAGAATTGATGGTGTTATCAATGGCTCTGGTCGTTCTATACCCCAGGTTGATTTGGGTAAAATAATTCACGAAGCTTTGGCGCGCGGTATTTTATCCGAAGGTGGTGGACATGCTGCGGCGGCAGGATTTTCATTAAATGCCAATCAAGAACAGGATTTTTGTAAATTTTTAGAAGAATCTGTGATTGAACAATTAAGTGGTGAAAAACCAAAATCAGAAATTATCGTTGATGCTGAAATAGATGCCAGTGGCGCCAATATGAAATTGGTTGAACGGTTGTCTGATTTGGCACCATTCGGGCAATCTAATCCAGAACCAACATTGGTTTTGCATGGCTGTGTTTTGAAATTTGCATCTGTTATGGGGAACGGTTCTCATTTACGCGGTGCTGTCAGGACAAGTAATGGCAGTCAGTTATCATTTGTAGGCTTTAATTTGGTCGGGACACCTGTGGGAAATTTTTTACTGGACGATGCGAATACAAATACTAAAATAATGATGTTGGGCAAATTAAAAGAAAATGAATATAATGGTCGGGTAAGTGCTCAATTCACCGTTGAAGATATATCGCTATGAAGAAAAAAATAGAAACTTTGATAGAAAAAATAAAAAACGCAAAATCAATCGCGATATCTGGGCATAAAAATCCAGATGGTGATTCGTTGTGTTCTGCGTTGGCTTTGATGAAAATCATAGAATTAAATTTCAAGAAAAAAGCAACGGTCATTTATGATGGTAATATCCCAAAAGAACTTGATTATGTCCCATTACGCAAAGAAGCGATAAGTCATAATCATATCCCAGAAGATTCAAAATATGATTTGTATATATTGGTTGATTATGGAACCAAGAAAAACATAGGTGCAACTGCAAAGTTTATAGAAAAAGCCGATTTTGTAATTGAATTTGATCATCATTATAATGAAGAAAAAATAGGAAAATTGTGTTTTGATGATACTGAAAAGGCCGCTACTTCCCAGATTATTTATGATGTTGCGCGTGCTACAAAGTTTGAAATTAATCAAGATATCATAGATCTTTTGACATTGGCGATAATCACGGATACTGGTCATTTTAAATTCGTAAGATACAGTGATGTTTTTAAAGATGCTGCGGCATTAGTGGAAGCAGGTGCTAATATTACGCGCCTTGTGAATTTGTTAAATAATAAAAATAAAAAGACTGTGTTGATGGAATCAAAAGTCGTTTCAAATGCAGAATTTTTTATGAAAGGGCGTTTGGCAGTCGCAACAATAAATCATGACGATTATAAAAAATTAGATGGTCGTGGTGAATTAGTGTTGGGTTTGCTGGGGCAGATTCACGGTGTGGAATTTGCTGTATTGTTAAAAGAACAGAAAGAAAATCAAATAGGAATTTCTTTGCGCAGTCGCAGAATACCTGTGAATCAAATTGCGGAATCTTTTGGGGGTGGTGGACATTTATGTGCAGCGGGCGCTGTCGTTATGGACAGTTTGCAAAATGTCCATGATAAAGTAATAAGTGCTTTTAAGGGGATGTAGAATGAAAAAAATTATAACTTTGATATTTGGTGTATTCGTTTGTTTTTCTGCCTCAGCTGCGGTGGATAAAAAATTAGTTGTGGATGCTGAAAAATATCTTAATTCTATAACTGGTTTACAGGGCGGATTTGTTCAGATGGCAAATGGTAAAACGGAAAAAGGGACTTTTTCAATGTTGCGTCCGGGACGTGTTAGATTGGATTACAAAGATGCCCCGATTCAATTAATTGCTGATGGCAAAGATTTGTATTTTTATGATAAATCGTTGGATCAAATAACTACTGTTCCTTTAACCAGTACGCCCGCTGGTATTTTGGTAAGAAAAAAAATAGATTTACAAAATGCTGATATCAAAGTGACGGAAACGAATTCTGATAAAAATACTTTTTCTTTGAAAATCCATTTGCGGGATCAAGAAGGCTTGGGGCATATGGTGGTTGTTTTTGACAAAAGCCCTGTGAAATTAAATTCGTGGTCTGTGGTGGATGCTACATCTAACAAGACTGATGTCGCGTTCAAAGATTTAAAAGCAAAAACAGATTTTGGAAAAAATTATTTCCAATTGTCGCGTCATAAAACTGTATCAACCAGTGGTGGCGATGATTTCTATGATTAAGGCAAAAGATGTTCGGTATCAGTGCAACTGAATTTTTAGTAATTTTATTGGTGGCAATTTGTGTTGTGCCTGCGAAATATTGGCCTGAAGTCGCGCGTTTCTTGGCACGCATTGTGAAATATATACGAAATATACTTTGGAAAATAACTGATTTTTCAGAAAATTTACAGCAACGTATAGATTTAGAAAAACCGATTGATGATTTGATAACTAATGCGACAAATGATATGTTTGGTGAAAAAATCAAAAAAAACAGAAAGAAAAATGTTGTTAAAAAGGTGCGTAAAAAATGAAAATGACTTTGATGCAGCATTTTGCAGAATTGCGACGCAGAATATTGTGGTGTGCGCTGATTTTTGTTTTTGCTTTTTGTTTGGGGTGGGTTATTTCGCCGTATGTAGAATTGTTTTTAACGCGTCCATTATTAAATGTTTGGGCGGATGCAGCATTGTTGTATACGGGGATTTCTGACGGATTGATGATTCAGTTTTCTTTGGCGACATTGGTTGCTTTGATTATAACAGTGCCAGTTTTACTGTGGCATGTTTGGGCATATGTTGCGCCAGGATTACATAAAAATGAAAAGCAATTTTTAGTCCCTATATTTTTATTGTCACCAATATTGTTTATGATTGGGGCGGCATTCGCGTTTTATATTTTGTTTCCGTTTGTGTTTAAGTTTTTCTTGGAATTAAATGAATCAATGTATGTGCCAACTGTTTTTATGCCGGCAGTGACGGGATATCTGGCATTTTCTATTGGTTTATTAAAGGTTTTTGGTATTGCTTTTCAATTACCTTTGGTTTTGGTTTGTTTGAACAGGGTGGGGGTGTTGTCCAAAGAATCTGTGATAAAAAGTCGCAGATATGTCATTATTGCGGTGTTTATAGTGGCTGCTATGTTGACACCGCCAGATATCGTATCCCAGGTTTTATTGGCATTACCAATGTTATTTTTGTTTGAAATAAGTATACTTTTTATGAAGCGCGATAACGCATAAATTCTTTTTTTATTCCATATTTTGTGGTATAATTTCTAGTTGTGAGGATGTATAAGTTATATTTGCATATAGTGGCTTTGTGCGCACTGGTTTTGTGTGCGTGTGATTTGCAACCTAAAATAGCTTCTATACCTGATAATATCGGCATGTTTATTGAAACACGATATCCAGCATTGTTGGCAGACCCACAAAGTCAGCCTGAAATTTATAATTCTGCAGTCACAGATTATGGCGTTTATGCATCGCCTGAATTATATGGTTCTTCAAACATAGATGATTATGTTTTATATGCCAGTGTTGATGATTATGTTCTGGTCCCAGAAGAAGAAGTTATCACTGTTGATAAAACAGAAATAAATACAAAATCAGAACAAGAAGAAATTGAAGGTGAAGATGAAGATTCAATAGAACAAGAAATTATGTCTGAATATTTAATTGTTCCTGTATACGGCGGAAATACTGTTATAGATGAAATCGAAGAAGAAAAAATACAACCAAAACCAGAAGAAAAAAAAGAAGAAGTAAAACAAGAAAAAACAACAGATATTAAATCTAAAACGTCAGATGTGATTGTTGTTGAACGTGGTGATACTTTGTATTCATTGGCGAAAAAGAATAATACAACCATTGCTGAATTGGCAAAAATAAATAATTTAAAAGAACCTTATACTTTATCTGTGGGACAGAAATTATCGACGCGTATGGCTAAATCTGCCGAACAGCAGGTTGTGAAGCCTGTTGAAAAACCAGTGCCTAATGTTATTTCTGAAGAAAAAGTCAAAGAAATCAAGGCAGAAAAAGCAGCCACTACAGAGAAAAAAGTTATCAAAGAAACTGTTAAACCAAATTCTACTAAACGCGTAGATGTAACGGAAATCACAGTGGCAAAAGGTGATACATTATATTCCCTGTCGCGTAAATATCAAATACCCGTTAATGATTTGGCGATAATGAATAAATTGTCTGCGCCTTTTAATTTGTCTGTGGGTCAAAAATTAAAGGTTCCAAAATTAGCAGAAGTCCAAACAAAACCAGCGGTGACTGTGAAAAAAGCCGTTTACAATAAAAAAACCGTAACCAGTGTTACAAAAGCAAAGCCAGAAAAACAGCCGGATACAAAGGTTAAAAAAAAGACGAAAGATACAAAAACAACAACGACAAAATCATCATCGCAAAAAATAGCAGCGCGTTCTTCGTCAAAGTTTTCTTGGCCTGTGCGGGGCAAGATTTTATCGGGGTATGGTCCAAAAACTGGTGGTCTGGTCAATGATGGTATAAATATTTCTGCGACACTTGGGACACCAGTAAAGGCAGCAGAAAATGGTGTTGTCGCATATGCTGGAAATGAAGTAAAGGGCATGGGTAATTTGATTATTATTCAGCACAGTGATGGATGGATGACGGTTTATGCGCATCTTGATTCTATGGGTGTTCGTCGTGGTGCGCATGTTAGTGTCGGGCAACAAATTGGTAAAATTGGAAAAACGGGTAAGGTTGATAAGCCACAATTACATTTTGAGATTCGCAAAGGGACAAAATCATACAACCCGACAAATTATTTAAAGAAATAAAGATAAGAAAAAAGAAAAAGCATTAAATACGACTGCTAATGTAATGGCGGGGGCAAATGTCGCAACTGGGGCAGTGGAAACAGGATTAAATATATCATTGATAACATTGACCAAGAAATTAATTGAATCTGCCGAGCGTTGTGAAGGTGTGTTAAAATAAAAATAACAAAAAACAAGGCGCGAAATGCGCCCCGTTTTTTATATAGGTGTCTTTATTATTTCAATGTGCCCCATGCGGCTTGATATCCGCCGTCTCTGGTCAATACCAATTTCGCGTTATTTAATTGGGCCGCTGTTAAACCGCGGACAATATATGTTTGTTGCAAGCGGTCACCAGAATTGCTTACGCTCAATTTTGGCAAGTCAATCGACATTGCTTCGACTGCACAGCATGTATTGTCGTTGCATGCGCCACATTGATAAACTTGGGCTGTATAGATTGTGTTCGGGCGCAAATAAATTAAATCTACATTCATTTTTAATCCGTCATTTGTTTCTTTGAACCAAATCGTCCCCATTTCTGCTGTGCCACCGGCGTTACTGCGTGTGGACATATTGGCGGAAACTTTCTTTACATCATTTCTAGAATAGGTTTGTTGAAATACAATAGGTGCATCGCTGTGCATTTTTTTGTTGTGCTTTTTGTGCATTTTGTCTTTTTTGTATTGTTCGTGATACATGCCGTGGTCACGAGTATTTGTTGGACATGTAGTGCAAGCACTGGTCAACAAAGTGACACCACAAAGGGATGCCAATAAAAATAAAGTTTTGTGTTTCATAATTTTAACTCCTTTTTTGGGTTTACAGAGACATTTTATATAAATAAAAATGAAATATCGTCAGGTTTGAATGCCTAGGTAAAAAACAGGCATTTTCGAGTGTTTTTGTGATAAAACTTGCATTTTGTAGAAAATAAATTATAATTTCGAAAGTTTATGGTTTATGGATGCATAGCTCAGTTGGTAGAGCAACTGACTCTTAATCAGTGGGTCCAGGGTTCGAGTCCCTGTGCGTCCACCAAAAATTAAAATCACCGCAAGGTGGTTTTTATTTTTTGTCGCACAGCGGGGCGAGAATCCCTTGCAACGAAGTTGCTGGTTCGAAAATAAGTAGATTTGGCAAATGTTAATACAGCCAAATCGTCACGTTTTGCGCGCAGGGCTAGCCCGAGCGAGTCCCTGTGCGTCCACCAAAAATTAAAATCACCGCAAGGTGGTTTTTGTTTTTTGTCGCGTAATAAGTTATATGTTATTTTTTTGTTGATTTTATCCCATGTTATCGCTTTTGGGTGGATTTTGTGATATAATATTTTTTATACACAAAAGGATATTTTTATGAAAATTATTGGGCTTGATTCTAAACAGGTTGCATTGAGCAAAAGAAAATTTGGAACTAATACTGTTCCTGGGGTGCGTCGTAAAAGCGCTTGGCAATTTTTTATGGAAACTTTCCATGACAAAATTAATTTGATTTTGTTGGGTATGTTGATTTTGTTCTTTGTGTTGGCTGTATTCGGCTTTGGGGGATACATAGAACCAATTGGGGTTGGTGTCGTTCTTTTGTGTGTGGGGGTTATTGGGACTATTACAAAGGTCAAAGCGCAAAAATATTCTATCGATTTAAAAAATAAAACTGCGGTGCGTTATGCTATGGTTGTGCGCAATGGAAAATTTAAAACTGTAAATACCGAAGATATTGTTGTTGGTGATGTTGTGTTTTTACAATCTGGGGAAACTATACCTGCAGACGGTTACATCATAGACGGAAAAATAAATGTAAATAATTCTGTGCTTAACGGAGAAAGCGTGGAATGCTTAAAAGAACCAATTTTGGGCTTTAAATATAATCGCAAAGCAGAAATTTCTGCGGATGATTATGTCAGCAAAAATTTATTGTTTTCGGGAACCACGGTGCAAAGTGGGGAATGTTTTATGGTCGTTGGTAAAATCGGTGTTCATACCGAAAATGCCAAGACTTTGTTAGCAATGCGAAATATACAAGAAGTTAAAACTGATTTGGATATAAAATTGGACAGGCTGGCATTAAAAATAGGGTGGTTTGGTTACATAGGTGGTGCTGTTGTCGCAATCGTTTTGATGATTAATATTATTATAAGTGCAGGTGGGGTGAATGCTTTTTTTAGCAGTGGGACATTAAATATTGTTCATCAATTTTTAAATGTGTTGATTGTTGCGTTAACTATTATTGCAGCAGCCGTCCCCGAAGGTTTGCCGTTCATAATTACTATAATCATATCGCAAAATGCACGCAAGATGATAAAGCATAATGTGCTGGCAAAAAACACTCATAAAATTCCCGAAGCAGGAAATATACAAATCTTGTGTACGGACAAAACCGGGACATTGACATATGGCAACTTGATTCCAATTACTAATTATTTGGGTGATGGGTCCCAGGTTGATTTTAATTCTGATTTGCCAATTTCGCGATTTATTGCTGCTGATATTTTATTTAATACTGGCGCTGCGTTTGATGAAAAAGGAAAAATTGTTGGTGGAACCAGTACACAACGCGCGTTGCTTTCTGCACTGGACAGAGAATCGGCATTATTCAAATCTGTGATGAAAGAAATCAAACCGTTGGATAAAATTCCGTTTGATAGTGCAAATAAATTTTCTATTGTGCGCGTGGTAAGAAAAGCGGATAAAAAAGAATTTGTTCTTTATACGGGTGCACCAGAAATTATTCTTGAACATACAACAAAGTATATTGATGTGAACGGCAAAGCTCATAATATAAACAAAGCAAAAATGATGAAAATTATTCGTGAAAATGCGAAACAAGCAAAACGAATATTGGCATTGGCATACACAACAGGAAGAAATTTAAAATCAAAGTTAGAAGATAATTTAACGCTGATATCATTGGTATCTATTCGTGATGACGTGCGGCGTGAAGTACCGTCAGCCGTGGCGCGTATGCAGAATGCCGGAATTCATGTAATTATGATGACTGGGGATATTTTAGATACTGCGCGGGCTATTGGAATTGATACAGGAATTATACAAAGTGATGATGATTTGGTTTTGACAGCGCGAGAATTGGACGCGATGAGTGAGGCACAAATTAAAAAGAAATTATATAAAATCAAAGTGATCGCGCGTGCTGTGCCCAAAACCAAATTAAGACTGGTTAATATTGCCCAAGAAATGAATCTTTGTATTGGTATGTGTGGTGATGGAACTAATGATGCGCCTGCGTTAAAGCGCGCGGATGTTGGCTTTGCAATGGGCAGCGGAACTGATGTTTGCAAAGAAGCGGGGGACATTATAATTACTGATGATAATTTCGTGTCTATTAGTGATGCGGTGTTGTTTGGACGGACTTTCTTGAATAATGTGACTAAATTTCTGGCTTTTCAAATGCCGATAAATATTATCTTGATTGTGCTTAGTGTGTTTTTTCCGTTAAAATTTTTGGTTCCGGCTTTTGTTGCGGTTCAGGTTTTAATTATAAACATTTGTGAAGACAGTTTGAATTCTTTGGCTTTTGGCGGGGAACCAGCAAAGGCTGAATATATGAACACACCGCCACAACCAAAAGGTGCATCGCTTTTTGCAGGAAAAACTTTGGATAAAATTATTGCAAGTGTAACGGAATTTTTTATTGTATTTGCATTATTATTTGTTCCATCTATACGGCAGGTTTTCGGCAACAGCGAAATTTTGAATTTAACAGCGCGATTTTCTTTGGTAATGTTAGTTGCTATGTTTAATGGCTTTAATGTGCGTGTTGATGATATACATTTATTGCGCGGGTTAAGTAAAAATCCTTTGTTTTTAATCGTTGCAATGATTATTGCTGGTGGAACATTTTTAATAGTGAATTTTGGTGGCGAATTGTTCCAAGTGACCCCATTATCTTTTGAACAATGGATGGTTATAATCGGGCTGGCTTTCCTTGTAATCCCGATGGATTTAATAAGGAAATTCTTGGTCAAAAATTTGCAATTATAGGTATACGATGATTAAATATATAATATGAAAATTATTGATGCTCATACTCATCTTGATTATATAACACATGATATGCAACCAGATGTAGTCGGGTGTGTTTGTTGTGCAACTTTGGAAGACGAATGGCAAAAAATAATTGGTTTGATGAAAGCTAATAATGCTGTGTACGGTGCTTTTGGCGTTCATCCATGGTTTATAGATTCTGTGACAAAAGATTTTGATAAAAGGTTAGAGTTTTTATTAAAAAGCAATTCAAATTATATGGTTGGTGAAATAGGTCTGGATAAACATAAACCAGATATGGATAAACAAATTGAAATTTTTATAAAACAATTTGATGTGTCGGTTAAATTAAAACGAACTGTTTGTTTGCATTGTGTGGGGGCTTGGGATAAAATTTTACATATTTTGAAACAATACAGGACAAAAAATTTACCAATTATTGTTGCACATGGTTTTAATGAAAACGAAGATATTTTAAATAAATTATTGCGATATGAAAATATCTTTTTTTCATTAGGTAAAAATTGTGTATACGGTAAAAACTGCCGTATAGAGCAAATTCCAGAAAATCGTATTTTAATAGAATCTGATGGAAAAAAAGAAGTGTTATTATCTGATTTGGTTGATAAAATATCAAAGATAAAAAACGAATCGAATATGGCAAATACTATATATGATAATACCAAAAGGGTTTTGAACAATGGATAGATTGCATAGGATAACTTTGTTATTGGGAAAAGAATCTGTTAAAAAATTACAAAAATCAACAGTTATGGTTGTTGGTTGTGGTGCCGTTGGTTCTTTTGCAATTGAAGCGTTGGCACGAAGTGGGGTGGGGCATATTGTTTTGGTCGATTTTGATAAAGTTGAAGAATCAAATATAAATCGTCAATTGTTTGCTTTGGATTCAACCATTGATAAACCAAAGGTTTTGGTGGCATCTCAACGAATCGCTGATATAAATCCAAAGATAAAGATTGATACTTTTGATACATTTTTTGATGAAAATACGAATATTGATATAAAACCCGACTTTGTAATAGATGCAATAGACACTGTTCCTTCGAAAATAGCTTTGTATAAATGGTGCGAAAATAATAATATTCCTTTTGTGTCTTCTATGGGCGCGGCGCGTAAAACAGATTTAACAAAAATTAAAATTGGAAAAATATCCAAGACAACTGTGTGTCCGTTGGCATCTAAAATTCGTCGTATTGTTCGAGATTTAAGAATAAAAGATTTTTCTGTTGTATATTCAACCGAAGTTGCAACACCACAATCAAATGGTGGACGGGAATTCGGTTCTATGATAACTGTCACTGGGACATTTGGTTTAATGTTGGCTGATTTTGTTATTAAAAAACTTATTTCATAAATTTGTTCTATATGGCGGTTTCTGCCGTATATAAGAAATATATCCTATGGATACATGCCTATATGATTATTCTATATTGTTTGATAGAATACGAAGTGTTGAGATTAATCAGCAACAAAAGGAGAAACTTATGAAAAAACTTATTGCCACATCAATGGCAGTATTAATTGCAGCACCAGCATTCGCAGGTGGGCAAGGTTATAAACAAGAAACAACCAATTTCTTTGGTTGGGACATTTTGCCATATGTTACATTGCGCGGCGGTGCTACATACGGTAATTTGAATTATAACTTTAATGATACGAAAAAAAGTGTGTCACAAGATTTATATCAGGCACGTGTTGCTTTGGGTTTAAGCATGTATGATACAGCGCGTTTTGAAATTGAAGGTTCTTTCTTTACAAAGGGAAAAGACACCAAAGATTTTGGAACCGTTCAGGATGTTAAAGTCACATCTGAAAACATAGAATTGATGGCTAATGCTTATATGGATATTGGGCATTTCCATTATATTCAACCATTTGCAGGTGTCGGCGCAGGTATGGCATTTATTGATACCAAAGGAACGGTTGATGGTATGACCGACAAAAGAAACAATACAAGATTTTCTGCGATGGCAACATTGGGCTTAGCAATGCCATTTGGATGTTATGCTGTTGATGTAGCCGCGCGTTATAACTATATTGATGTTGCTTCTGGAATGCATGATTTCAGTGGTGATATTGGTATTCGTTATATGTTTTAACTTTCCTTGTTTCGCTTTAAAATCCCGTTTTTTACGGGGTTTTTTTGTTGTTAGATGATTGAATTATGTGCTATATAATTCAATGTTATGAAAAGATTCCTGATTTTTATTTGTATGTTTTCTTTATTCTTTGCTGCAAAAGCAGAGCAGCATTTTATAAGTGGACCAGATTATTCAGGTGTTTCTTCTTTTTCAGATTCTGTTGTGTATGTTGAAAATGGTGTAATTGTATCTGTGCCCGGCAGCAATATTACAATGAGCGAACCAATTTATTTGTATAACCATGGTCGTATAGACGGAACAATCAATACTAATGGTAATACCTTGGTTGTTTATAATTCTGGGGTGTTAGATGGCGGAATAAATCCAGGTGGTGGTTTGGTAAGACAATTTATAACTTCTGCTTCGGAAATAACAAACATCGGTATGCCCGTTGGACAAAAACCTGTTGTCGTCATAGAAAATTATGATAATTTTGATTTTAGCAATATACAAAGCATATCTGCACAATCTTTTGTTATCAACGAATCTTCGGTTGTTGTGGATAATTTTTCAGATTGGCAAATGTGTCCCGAAAATATAGAACTTGGTGGGAATATATATTTGATAATAAATGATGCTGAAAGTGTGCAATCTGGTGAACTTATCAAATATACCAAAAGTGATACCAGTATCATTGTTGAAATCCCAGGATTAGATCGTATGTATAAACCAGAATTAAAAGTTTCTAATGGTGGAATTGTTTTGAATATTGTTCGTGAAACTGATTATAGTGCTATTTTTGCTGATGGCGATAATGAAGAAGATAAAAGAAATTCAGCTTTGGAAACGATAAGGGACAACATGCCAAATGATAAATTGTTAAAGGCTTTGGATGCGGCAAATAATATAGATGAAATGAGACGTTTGGAAAATTTATCTTATCGTTTTAACCATGGTATTTTATTGCGTCCCGTTAAAACAATAACAAAATTTTCTTTGAACGATTTGATAAAATCTGAAAGCGATTCTGGGGTTGGTATAATACCGTATTATATAATGTCTGATAAAATGGATACTGTGGGGGCGCGTATTTATGCGGGATATGAACATGATAATATATATTTTTATGCTGGGGTTAATCTGAATAAATTTGAGTATGGTGATAATTTAAACGATTTTTCTGGATGGTATTATGGTTTTGATATTCAATCTAGACAGACCTTTGATAAACTTTGGTTTAATGAAATATTGGGAATTTCTTTGACAGATTTCAAAGCAGATTATATCACAACTGATGGCAGGGTGGAAAATAATCCGTTATCTTTGTCTTGGTATGCGGATGTTGCGGCTGGCTATGATTTTGAAATAGATTCTGATATTATGTTGACTCCAATAATAGGTTTTTCTTATCAGCCGTATAAGGTGGCTGATTTTTCAGAAACAGATTCTTATGCTCATATTGGGGCTGATATAAAATACTTTTTTGTTGTTGATGGTGTTAAATACGAATATTCTGCGATGGCTGCATACGGGACAAATGGTGATTTAATGGCCAATTTCAAAGTTGGATTTACTTCTGTAATTGATGAAGCGGGCATGTCATTAAATGCTGCTGTTTTAAAAGATGATTTTGATTATCATTACAAAATTTCTTTGAATGCGAAAGTTTTATTCTGATTTATTTGATTATTTCACCACGCAAAGATGCTTTGTTAGCGTCAGTTATTTTTATTTTTTGCAAAGGTGCAATTTCTGTGTTTGGTTTTTCAACAATACATTGTTGCATATAAGGTGTGCGAAATACCAAATGTCTACCTGTTTTGTCGGGACCTTCGCATAAACAAATCATTTCTTTACCGATGCAAGACATATTAAATTCGCGTTGATTTTCAGTTAATACGAAATCCAGTTGTTGCAGACGGACAGATTTTATTTGTTCACTGATTTGATTTGGCATCAATGCCGCCGCCGTATGCGGACGCGGTGAATATTTAAAAGAATAAGAATTGATATACTTTATTTCACGTGCGATTGACAATGTTTGTTCAAAATCTTCATCCGTTTCATCTGGGAACCCAACAATAAAATCGGATGATATTTGAACATCAGGACGAACAGATTTTAATTTTTTAACGATTGTTTTATATGCATCCAAATCATCCGGTCTGTTCATTTTTTTTAATATGCGCGGTGAACCACTTTGCACAGGCATATTTAAAAATGGTAAAAGTTTTTGTTCGGTTCCAAACATTTCAATTAAATCGTCTGTCATTTCTGTTGGATAACTGGATGTAAAGCGTATACGGTGGATTTCGGGCAGTTTAGCCGTTTCGCGTATTAAATCAGAAAGACGATATAATTTACCATTTTCGTCTGTATATTTATATCCGTTTACATTTTGCCCAAGAAAACAAATTTCAATCGCACCTGTTTTTGCCGCATTGATAGTTTCGCTTATAACATCAGAAAAAGGTCTTGATAATTCGCGACCGCGTGTATACGGGACAATACAATATGTACAGCAATGATTGCATCCTTCTTGAATTGG
This sequence comes from Alphaproteobacteria bacterium, assembly GCA_046881825.1. GTDB lineage: Bacteria > Pseudomonadota > Alphaproteobacteria > Rs-D84 > Rs-D84 > Enterousia. The sequence goes on from JBKSMS010000010.1 coordinate 167,246, forward strand.
TATATAAGCAACGACAGGTGATTTTGTTATTTGCGGTAATTCATCAAATTTTTCTAGTCCTGACATGTCTATATTAAGTAATTTTATGTCGGGATTTTTTATTATTTCAGGTAATTTGTGATAACTTTGTGGACCCAAAACAAAATTTAATTCATGAATACGTTTGAATGCGTCAGCGCCGGATTCGCGCGCTACACATCCGACAATACCAAACAGGGCAGATTCTTTTTTTGTGCGACGAATTCTACCCAATGCAGAATAAACTTTGTCTGTTGCCTTGGCACGGACAGCACAAGTATTAAGGATGATTAAATCTGCTTCGTCGATTTTATCTGTTTGTGTTAATCCGTGCTTTTCCAGCATGGCGGCAATACGTTCACCGTCATATACATTCATTTGGCAACCAAAAGTTTGTATAAAAAACTTCTGCATAATTATTTATGTTTTGTGTTTTCGCGTCTGATATTTAGTGCGTACTGTTGTTTCTTTTGTTCAAGTTTGTTTATTGTTGTTTTATTCATTTTTTCGCTTTTTACGAATACTTCCTTGATACCATAACCAGACAAAGAACCGGTAATAGGGTTGTAATCAATAAGTGTAACAATGTTTATCTTGTTTTTCATTTTGTTTTCCTTTATGTTTTTAACTTAATTTTTGTTTTAATAAATCGCTTACCATTGCTGGGTTTGCCTGACCCTTGGTCGCTTTCATTACATTACCAACAAAAAAGCCCAGCAGACCAACTTTGCCAGATTTATATTGTTCAACTTGGGCCGGATTATTTTTAATTACTTCATCCACAGCCGATTCGATTGCGCTCGTGTCAGTAATTTGTTTCATACCGTATTTGTCGGCAATTTCATGAATTGTTCCGCGTTCGCCGTCCAACATTTTGATAAAGATGTCTTTGGCTTGTTTCCCGTTGATTTCGGATGCCGCAATCATATCAACCAATTCAGCGATATTTTCTGGTGTAATAATGCGTGGTGCATCTGGGTCGGTATTTTCTTTGATTTTGTTTTCTATATCCATGTTTTCAGGATGGGCGAATAATTCAGAAATTAACCAGTTTGCAACAGGTTTTGCGCGTTCTTTTTTGCTGTTTACCGCTGCATCATACCAATGTGAAATGTCAACTGTTTCTGTTAAACGCGTTGCGTCATATTCAGATAAACCAAATTCATTGATATAACGCGCGCGTGTCGCAGTTGGCAATTCAGGCATGTTTTTGCGAATGCGTTCAATTTCTTCATCAGTAATTTCCAATTCCAATAAATCAGGGTCTGGGAAATAACGATAATCAAGCGCATCTTCTTTGCTACGCATTACAGATGTTGTTCCTTCGCTTTGGTTAAAACGCATCGTATCTTGTGAAACTGTGCCACCATTTTCAAGTATTTCTACTTGGCGTTTGGCTTCATATTCAATTGCCGTTTTAATAAATTTAAAGGATACCATATTTTTTGTTTCTGTGCGTGTACCAAAAGTTTTTGAACCGACAGGACGCACAGAAACATTGACATCTGCACGCATTGAACCTTCTTCCATGTTTGCCTTGGATACACCCAATGCGCGTGCAATTTCACGAATTTGACGCAGATATCTTTCTGCTTCGTCTGGTGAAGAAATATAAGAATTATTTTCAGGATTCTTAGTATCCAAAAACGTTACGATTTCCAGCAACGTGACCCCAGTTCTGTTATAGTCCGCAAAAGATTTTGTTGGGTGTGCATCGTGTTTTAATTTGCCTGCATCTTGTTCCAAATGGGCACGTTCAATTAAAATCTTTTTTGGATTTCCATCATCACCCATGATTTCAACCCAACCACGACCAACCACTGGTGGTTCTTCGGCAGGTTGTGATATTTGATATCCTTGGGGCAGGTCAGGGTAAAAATACTGTTTACGGGCAAAGCGTGAATGTTTCGAAATTTCAGCATTTATCCCCAGACCGAATTTAATCGCTTGTTCAACGCAATATTTATTCAGCACCGGCAACATGCCTGGCATAGCGACATCAACCATGCAAGCCTGGGTATTTGGGGCGACTGTCGGATTATAATCAGCAGATGCACCACTGAAAATTTTGCTGTTAGACAGCACTTCTATATGAGTTTCTAGACCAATAACTACTTCCCAATCTTGTGTTTTGCCTTTAATCGTAAACATTTTATTTTTCCTTGCTTTTTGGTTTTTTATACTTTAATATAGCTCTCACGGATGGCTAGATAGCTCAGTTGGTAGAGCAAGGGACTGAAAATCCCTGTGTCAGTAGTTCGATTCTACTTCTAGCCACCATTTTTTTATTCCCCTAAAATTTTTGTTGGACGGTTATCAATGTTTGCTGCGACTTCTATGTGCTTAGCAAGTTGCAACACACGCATATCATCAAAACGTTTTCCAACAACCTGCATCCCCAATGGCAAACCGTTAGTGGCCAGACCACACGGAACAGATACAGCAGGAATCCCCGCCAGATTCATCGCCACAGTGAATAAATCCAATGCGTAATATTCAAGTGGTGTTAAATCTGAATCAAGTGGTAAAGCTGTCCCTGCGCCAGATGGGCATACAATTAAATCACAGTCATTAAATGCTTTGTCAAAAGAATCTGAAATCATGCGACGAACACGTGCCGCCTGCATGAAATAGACTTCATAAGATTCAGATGACAATACCGCAGTGCCAATTAACATACGACGTTGAACTTCTTCGCCAAAGCCTGCCGCGCGTGTCTTTTTATATGTGTCTTCTAAATCAACACCTTCTACACGTAAACCGTATCTCATTCCATCATAACGCGCAAGGTTCGAAGATGCTTCTGCTGGGGCGATAATGTAATATGCCGCCAAAGCATCCAATATATTTGGAATTGATACTTCGACAATTTCTGCGCCCATGGATTTCAAATCTGCGATACGTTTTTCAAACAGATTCTTCATGTCTTGGGAAATTTCGACATTGTTGAATTCTTTGATTACACCAATGCGCAGTGTTTTGCCGTCACCCAAAATTGGCTTTAAATTACCGTCTGTTTCGAATGAAGCATTTGGTGCGCTGGTTGAATCTTTTTCATCATGTCCTGCCATAACTGATAACAAAAAAGCAGCATCGTCAACAGTGCGCGCAATTGGACCAGGGGTGTCTAAGCTGGACGCAAAAGCAACGCATCCCCAACGCGAACATAATCCATATGTTGGTTTTACCCCGACCAAACCTGTAATAGAAGCAGGAAAACGAATCGAACCGCCTGTATCTGTTCCAGTAGCACCAATGGCAAGCCCGCCAGCAACAGCACTGGTTGAACCACCAGATGAACCACCGGCTGTCAAATGTTTTTCAATTTGCCATGGATTGACCGGTGTGCCAAAATAGGAAGTTTTTGAAAATGTTCCCATCGCAAATTCATCCAAATTAGATTTGCCTAATAATACGGTTCCTGCATCAATAAATTTTTGCGAAATTGTTGATTCATATTCTGGGATAAAATTTTCAAGCATATGCGAAGCAGCAGTTGTACGAATACCCTTTGTTGCGAATAAATCTTTCATCGCAATAGGCATGCCATCAAGTGGTAAAGGATTCCCGTTCGCATATCTTTCGTCTGATTTTGCAGCGTCCATTAATGCGCGTTCAGGTGTTTGTGTAATATAGCAATTTAATTTTTTGCCATATTTTTCAATACGGTTCAAATAAGCGCGTGTTAATTCAGTCGCGCTGATTTCGCGTGCTTTTAATTTTTGTAATGCTTCTTTGATTGTCAGGTTTATCATCGTTGTTCCTGTTGTTTCATGTATTTATTTTTGAATAATTTTTCACAAATAATTGTACGAAAATCAGATGGTATTTTGTGATAATGTCGGATTTCATCCATGTATACCTTTATTTCGTCTGCCGTCATGCGATTGCAATGCACAACATCAGGATCAAAATATCCCCAACTTTCGGTTGCAGCTGTAATGTTAACATCAAATGTTTTTGTTTTTTTTGTCATTTTTAATCTCCGTCCATAACCTTTGGTACCGCAAAATAGCCACGGGATACACCTGTTTTATCCGGGTCGTTAGCCAATATTCTGTCGCGCATGTTTGGTTCTGTCACAACATCTTCGCGTAATGGTAATTTGTGTTCTGCCGGGGATAACATTGGTTTTACACCAGTCGTATCAATTTTCTGTAATTTATCCAGCCAATCAACCACAGAATCAATATTCATTCTTTCTAATTTTTCATCAGAAATTTCAATTTTTATCAAATTTGCAAATTTATGTAATTGTTGCTTGCTAAATGCCATTTTGAATCCTATTATTTAAGCCAAGGGGTATTATACAATGATTTTATCTGATTACAAGGATTTTCCGCGTGTGGGGCGCATAATAGGTATCGATTGGGGATTGCGCAGATGTGGGGTTGCCATATCAGATGAAAATCGTGGTTTTGTCTTTGTTAGACCCCAGTTGTATGTAACAAATCAAGATGAATTAATTCAAAAAATATTGGATATTCTTTTGACGGATAAAATTAGTGGTATTGTTTTGGGTTTACCATTACATGCAGATGGGACTGATTCGGATACTACAAAACAGGTGCGTGAATTTGCGAACATGTTATCAGAACAGACTGATTTGCCAATAATTTTTATTGAAGAAAATTTAACCAGCGCTGTCGCCCAGGCGGAAATAGGGCGCAAAAGCATTTCAAAAATCAAACAAGAGCTAGATTCTGTTTCGGCAAAGATAATTCTTGAAAATGCTATTTCTGTGTTAAAACGGATTTAATCAGGCAATGTTTCATCTGGTATTTTCCCGTCCGTAGAAAGCAAAGTAGCAATCCAGCGGGTCGATGAAAATTGTGCGGTTGTGATGTATATCGCCGCCAATATAGGCACGCTAAAGAACATTCCCGCAGGCCCCCAAATCATGCCCCAAAAAACCAAATTTATCAATATCGCCAAAGTGGAAATATTTAGTGTTTTCCCTGTTAATTTTGGATCGATTATATTTCCAAAAATAATTTCTGTAGCAATCAAAGATATGGCTGTAAGTAACGGCAAATGCCATGTATCACTGCTTATCAATGCAAAAGCAATTGGCAATGCACATGCAAATATAGAACCAATTGTTGGAATATAATTAAGTATAAATATTATAAATGCCCAAACACTGGCATATTCAAGACCGATTATTCGTAACAATATATAGGTAGTTAAACCTGTCGCTGCAGAAATAAATGTCTTTGTAAACAGATATTTTTTCATGTTGTCGTCAATGCTGTTCAATATATAGCGCAATTTCTTTGCTTTTAATTTCGATAGTGGCATCGCATCAATTTTTTTGTTGAACGAACTTTGTTCCACAAACATGAATATCAAATATATTAACACCATACCAATAGATGTTGCTATCCCAGCCAAAGAAGAACCAATATATGTAGCAATCTGGGGCAGGTTAGGTATTAAATTCATGTCTATATTAATGCCCGCCTTTTCAGAAACATAATTTGAAAATACAAATAATTTTTGTTGTAATATCGGGGTTGAATTATAAAGTTCAACCAACATTGGTTCGATTTGTGTTGCGAATAAATATATTATTCCACCAATAGTCACCAAAGATAATATACCTGATGTTAAATTATATAGTTTAGTTGGAATTTTACATGAACCTGTTGCGGTTTTATAACATGGCATGATTTTCCGGTAATATGCAGCAATCGCGTTCAACAAATACCATAAAAATGTCGCAAATAACAATGGAATGAACAGAGAACGCCCAATCCACAAGAAAAATATCAAAGCGATTAAAAATACAAGATTGCCCATACTATGTCCTTTTTGTTATAAACGTTGTATGATGACTGCGAATAATATTGCCAGGTTTATCCCAACAGCCGTCAATGCATATCCCTTGTTAATGTTTTTGATAAAATCTGATTTGTGTTTTACATACCACAACACATAAAGTATTAACAATAGTGCCGATAATACCAATGTTGCCGTTCCGGCAATAACACATTTAAAGAATAACAATAATAAAAACATAAATAGTGTATTATTAAAATTAGCCAATACCCATTTGTTTAATTTTTTGAACCAGCTAGATTTAATTTCCAGTTCTGATTTTATTTCTTTGTCTTGGATTAAATATCCCGGTGTCCACATCAATAAAAATGTAAAAGGCATTGATAAAATAACGCGCCATGGGGATATACCAAGTGTTGTTGCACGTTTATATTTTGCGTAAATTCCAGACAAAGCAACACCAATCAAATACAAAGATGTCACAAACACAAATAACAAAATACCATAAAACATAGTTGGATGTAATATATACATCATCAGCATATCGCGTTGTATGTTTTCACCATAAAACCCAATCGTTAAAATCGCGACAAGTGAAGCAATAATCGAAATGAACCCTGCGCCATTTGTAATAGCTACGAAATCATTTTGCCCCATTTTTTCATGAGGTAATTTTTGTATTATATAACAAGCAGGCAAAATAAATGTCAAAGCGCATAAAATGTAAAGTGGAATCATGCTTTCAAAATTAAAAATACTTTGTATGAAAGAATAAGCAAATCCCAATATCGTTCCCAAAATCAAAAACCAAAGTGTGAACATAAGAGGTTTTATCAAAAGCCATGATTTTAATTTTGTTTTTTCTTTTTGCATGATGTGTCCTTTTGTTTATTACATATTATTGTATCACAATTTTCCCACCTGATAAAGTAGTTGTTTCGGTTATTTTTATAGCAGATGAAAAATTATCTTGGTGTGATATAAATAAAAATGTTGTGTTTTTCATTTTGTTTATAGTATTAATAATTTGTTTTTGAACTTCTTTGTCTGCCCCGGAATCTGGTTCGTCCAATATAGCAAGTTTTGGTTGGGTTAATATCAATCTTAACAACATTATACGTTTGCGTTCACCACCAGAAAAACCAACATTTACATATCTGTTCAGCCAATCTTTAGGGATGTTTAATTGTTCGCATGCCGCATCTAATTTTTCCAAAAATTCTCCCATCGATAAATCTTTGCCTGTTTCAAAATGTTTGTGAGCGGCCACTGAATGTTTAAGAAAACTTAGTACTGTTAAGCCTGGAATTTCTGGGACATTTTGTGCCCCAAGGAAAATTCCCAACAAAGCGCGGGTTGTGGCATTTTCTTTGGTTATATCAGTACCGTTAAAAATTATTTTTCCCGAATCAATTGTATAAGACGAATCGCCTGCGATAGTGTTTACTAATGTAGATTTACCGGAACCATTATGGCCAGCCAATCTGTGTCGCGCACCTTTTTTTACAACCATATTTATATTGATTAACAAAGGTTTTTTATCCATTGATACGCAAAGATTTTTTATTTCTAACATTTTTTATTCTTTTGTTAAAGCCATTTGTATTAGTTGTTTTGATTCTACCAAGAATTCCATAGGTAATCTAGAAATTATTGGTGATGCATTTGCCCCAATAATAAGCGCGATAGATTCATCTTCGCTAAGTCCACTTTGCATAAGCAAAAGCAGAGCATCTTTGTCAATTGCGCCAGTCGTTGCTTCGTGTGATTGTTGATTTAACCCATTAGAATGAACGATTGTTGGTATCGTATTTGCAATTGCGTTATCGCCGATGATACGCGTATCACACTTTGATGCGTTGATACCATCGTGACCTGTAAATGAAACAAGACTGCGAAATGTTTGTCGTGAATAATCTGTGGCGACACCATATGAAACGATATTAGATTTTGTGTTGTTTCCAACATGAATCATTTTTGTTCCTGTATCTGCTTGCTGTGTTCCGCGTGTAATAGTTAATGAATAAAAATCACTTTGAGAATTATCGCCATACAAAATTGTCGATGGATATTTCCAAGTCATGGCAGAACCGATTTCAATTTGTGTCCAATCAAGTCTTGCGTTTTTAAAACACTTTCCACGTTTAGTTACGAAATTTAATATGCCGTTTTTCTTTTTTCTAGATTTGCTGTATACGGCAGAATCCCCCGCGTACCAGTTTTGCACAGTTGAATATTTTACATATGCATTATCTTTGATTATTATTTCCACAACACCACTGTGTAATTGATGATTCGGTTTCCGTGGGGCGCTGCATCCTTCCATATAAGACAAAACAGAACCTTTTTCGGCGATAATCAAAGTGCGTTCAAATTGACCGATTTTTGCAGTTTCAATTCTAAAATAACTTGCCAGGTCTATTGGGCATTTTATGTCGCGCGGAATATATACAAAGGTTCCATCCGAAAATACTGCGGCATTAAGTGCAGCAAAAAAGTTATCAGTCGCCGGGACTACACTGCCCAGATATTGTTTTACTAGGTCTGGATATTTTTGAACAGCTTCGGACATTGGTAAAAATATTATGCCTAATTTTTCCAATTCGTTCGTGTATGAAGTGTGAACAGATTTACTGTCGATTACAGTATCTGTTGCCATGCCAAGTAATGCACGCTGTTCTGATTCTGGTAATCCCATTTTTTCATAAGTTTTTTTTAATTCAGAATTATCCAATATTTTAGATTCGTTATAGTAATTCAAAGAATCATAATCAATCGAATCGTAATTTATTTCACCCCAATGTGGTTCAGACATTTTTTGCCAAGCTTCAAAGGCAGCTAGTCGCCAATCCAGCAACCATTTTGGTTCATTGCGTGTGTTAGAAATTTTGCAAATAAGTTTTTTATTTAATTTTGTCATTTATCAGTTGATGCTAATGCTTGTGCTTGTGCGAAAAATGTCAAGGATTGTCCCAACAGCCCATCTGTAAAGGTTGTTGATAATATGCCGTCTGTATCTGTGGCAGACATGTGTTGTAAAAACATATTTGCGCGATTAAGGTAGTGCGCAACATTATGGGCAATATTAGAATCCAGCTTTATTGCACGACGCAATTTTTCCAAAACAAATGGATTTTTGGCGTATTCATCCATGATTCCACCAAGGGCGCGCCAAAGCGGATGTTCCGAAGTTGTTCGTGGCATTACATCTGTGGCTGCCATGATAGGAATCAAATCTTGCAATAAATCTTGGTAAATTATTTCTGCTTTGTCAGCAGTTTCGTTAACTGTTGATTTGTTTTTAAGCACATTTTGCATTTTTACAATAAGGTTATATTGGTATGTCAAAGTTTTATTCGCTTCGCGTATATTTTTGTGTAAATTTATAAGTAAAAACAAAGAAATAATTATGCATAATGTTGATATGATAAGTATGATTGTTGTGGTTATATTTTCCATTTTTTTCTCCGACTGAGTTGGTTATTTGTGTTTTAGTATAACATGTTTTGCCGATTCGTGCGATTTTTTATCAAATAATATTTTTTTTAAATTTGTGTTTTTAAGTCTTGCACAGATTCGGTCAAATTGATATAATAAATATAATAATTAATAAAAAGGGAAAAGTTATGTCCTGTAAATCTTACTTTTTTGCTGTGATGACGGCTTGTTTTACTTGTTCTGTTTTTGCTGAAATGCCACAGGTTGTGACATCAGAAGTTTTTGGTGATTCAATACAAGAGGTGACAGAATACGTCCAAGAAGACTATGTTGAACCAGTCAGGGAAGAAATTCCTGTATGGCCATTGGCTGGGTCTGAAGCGGATGTCGAAATAGTTTGTGATGAAACAACCGGATGCGGGGAACAAGAAAAAATAGTGAACAAGGTTGGTTCTGGTTTGATTATTGAAAATAACATTAACACTGTTGGAACAGGTTGGTCTGGTGGCCCAAACATTTCAAACAACTATATGATTCCAGAAGGTTTTGATTACGAATGTGCTAATGGGGCGGAAATGCCGTTGATGCGTCGTGAAATGATGGAAGATGATGGTGGTTCTGTGTTGGCTGTATCACGCAGTACAAGAAAGGTTTGTGGAACACAGAATCCAGATTCTTATGAAGTGTTTGCACAACGTGCTGGGTTTGCGCCAGAAAAATCTTGTAATGCTGTTGCTGTTGCCGAAGGTGGTGGCGCTGCTTTTGCCGAAGTAAGTGTCAACGGTTATATCGAAGAAGAAGTTAATGATCCTGTCCAAGATCAGGTTCGTTCTTGGGTTGTCGCGGATGGACAAACTTTGCGCGAAGTTTTACAATCTTGGTGTGATAAAGCTGGATGGGATTTGGTTTGGACAACTGCGCGTGAATATCCAATAGAAGCAAGTGCGGTATTCAAGGGACGCTTTGTGGATGTTGCTTCTGCGCTGGTTCGTAATTTTGAACGCGCAACTCCGGTTCCATATGCTAAGTTTTATAAAGGTAATCGTGTGGTTGTTGTTTCAACTTCTGAAGAATAATTTCGTGATATAGAAAGAGGGAAAGGGGAAAAACATGAAAATGCGTTTAAATATATTCTTGGTGGGGCTGTTTTTTGGGGCGGTGCTGTCTGGGTGTACTTTGCATGAATCAGCCAAAGTATCAGCAGAAGTTGATCAGAATTTTGTTAATGCGTATGAAGCCTTTGAAATGGCAAAAAATCCCCGTGCCAAGATTTATGATGGTGATACGGTTTCTATGTCCGAAGGTGTTTGGTTGGGAAACAAATCTACATTGTTGGAACACAAAAACAGTTTACCGTCTAAATTTGAAACAGATACAGGTATCACGATTTTGTTAAATGAACCTGTGACTTTACAAGTTTTGGCTAATGACATTAATTCTATTACAGGTATCCCTGTAAAAATAGATAGCCAAGTTGACAGTGAAAAATTAAGAAAGACAGTGGATGTTGCCTATACTGGGAAATTGTCTGGTTTGCTGTCTCAGATTGCAACAGATTTAGATTTGTTGTGGTATTATGACAAAGATTCAATCGTTTTCTATGAAACAGAAACAAGAACTTATACATTATATGCCTTGGGGACCGATGTGTCATATCAATCATCTGTCCAAACAGACAGTGGTAATCAGGTTTCATTAGAATCTACTTTGAAAGAATGGGACGAAGTAGAATCGACAATTAATTCTATTATAAATAATGCCAAGAACGCACAATTTACTGTGTCACGCAGTTTGGGAACAATAACTGTGACGGCATCCCCTTCTATATTGGCTCGTGTTGGTGATTATATCGCGAAACAAAACAAACGGCTTTCACAATTGGTGACGATTGATGTGAAGGTTTTACAGGTTTCATTATCTAATGAATCTGCGTTTGGGTTGAATTTGGCGGCGGCAATAAATTCAACGTCTGGTTTGAATTTGGTGGCTAACCCAAAGAATAATTTGGCATCTACGGAAACATCATCGATGAACGTGGCGGTGCTGTCTAATGCCGTTTCTGCGTTAACCGGGGCAACACATATTGATGCTTCTGGTAATGTGGTTGAAGGGGCTTATACAAACGATCAGATTAATAATGGTTCTATGGCAAGAATAGCTGGAACAAATGCTTTGATAGAAGCTTTGGCAAAGCAGGGCAAGGTTTCATTGGTTACGAATGTTGGTGTGACAACGCGTAATAATCGTGTTGCGCCGGTGACTAATACAAAAACAACTGGATATATCAAACGTTTTGAATCGCGGACATTTACGACTGTGGAATCGAGCACGGTTGACCAAGATGATTTGGAAACTGGTTTTTCAATGCAGTTATTACCAAATGTTTTGGAAAATGGAAAAATATTGTTGTTGTTCAAAATGTCTGTGCGTGAATTGTTAAAAATGTCTACACAAACAATTGGTGCGGTCACTTTGCAATTGCCAGAAGTAGAAGAGCGTTCTTTCATGCAAGAAGTTATTATGGAATCTGGTCAAATGTTGGTTGTATCTGGTTTTGAAAAACAAAAGAATAATGATACAAGATATGGTTTGGGTGATGCTGACTTTATGGCATTGTCTGGGTCACGTGATACATCTGCATCACGCGAAGTATTGGTTGTTATCTTGACACCTCAGGTTTTAATCAGTCCAATGGATGCGGAACGCAGTATTCAACAACATTGGGGAACGCCATTAAATTAGTATATAATATATATAATAAGATAAAATAATAAGATAAAAACACCGCCGAACGGCGGTTTTTTTGTTTTTTTAATGCTGAAAATGTGATATAATTCTATATCATGAAAAAAGTTTTAAGTGTCATTTTTTGTATGAATATTTTTTCTGCATTTGGTGCAGAAGTTTTAGATTTAAATTCCGCATTACAAAAAACTTATATTGCCTGTGTTGGAATTGATGATGAATTGGCAGATTTAAAAAAGATGGCTGGAATCAATACGGCGATAACAGGTGTTGGAACTGGTCTTGGTGCTGGCGCAACTGTGGTTGGTATTGTAAAGGCAAATAAAGATAAAAGAATTGCAGATTTGGAAAGCCGTTTACCAAATGTTCGTGAAAGTTATGGTCAAACCTCATATGATATTAATGCGGCCAAGAATAATTTGCAAAAGGCTGCTGCTGCAAATGCCGGAACAACCGAAACAGAAATCGAAAGATTAACAAAACAATCAAAAAGTTTGGGTAATTGGCGAACCGGTTTAATGGCGGGTGCAACTGCGGCCAATATTGCGGGTGCTGCGATTGCTGGTGCTTCGTTAAAGAAGGGCGACATTCAGGGGCGGATTGATGATTGTTTAGCGACGGTGTCTGATTTGCGGACATCAATTGCAATGGCAAAGACGGAAGGAATTGATGTCCGTGAAGCGCAAACGATAGCAAATGCGTGTTCCGGATATATAGGTCAAGATGTATCCAAAATACAAAAGCAAGCCAAGGGTTCACTGGTTTCAAGTGTGATTGGTGCGACAACAGG
>JBKSMS010000011.1:0-73863 GCA_046881825.1 Alphaproteobacteria bacterium
TTAGACTGCAATGCGGTTTTATGCCTCGATGAACAAAAACTAAAATCAAAAAAATCTTGTGAACTGCGATTTTTTAAAATTTTATTAATTGTTCATTCTCGTATTCGCTCGCTCACACATTTCATGTGTGGCTGTGCGGCACAGCCGGAAGGGGGGGTAAAAAAATCCCCCGTTTTGGGGGATTTTTTAATCGATGCTGAATCCGTATACACATTCGCGGTAATCAGATGGACTGTTAAAAAATTTCCAACAATCACGATTTCGCGATTTGCCTTTTTTAAGCTGTCCTGCATCTAAAATGCCACCACATGTATTACCCGACACTGTCCATGGGCAACGATAACTTGCATCATCGCCCGGACAGACATAATTGCCAGAACACTGTTCACAATCATTGGCATCTTCCCCATCCGCCGGCAGATATTGCCCAACAGGACAAACAGCATCTTCATTTTCATTGCCATTACCACCACCATTGCCATTACCACCAGCATTGCCATTACCACCACCATTGCCATTGCCGCTCGTTGACCATTGTGCAGTGCAAGTCACATTTGATGACGGCATGGTAAATTGTCCAGCATTATCAACAGAAACCGGTGTATTACCTGCCATACATTTCCAATTACTAAATGTATACCCTTCGTTTCTGGTACAAGCTGTCGACGCCAAAGTTGTAACCTGTGTACCACTTGTATGAGAAGCGCCATTATTCGACAAATCCCCAGTTCCATGGTCACCACAATTATAAGTCACTGTATAAGTGGTGTCACCAGGATTATCCGGATCGGTAGAGCAACCAGTATTTAAATTTCCAGTGTAGGTGACGGTTCCATTACACGGCAGACACTGTGTTTGTCTTGGTCGATCGGTATAAGTGTCCCCAGTACAAGGATATTTATGTTCTTTATCTGGGCAATAATAGCCCGCTTCACAATCTGTACAACTACCAGCACCAGCTGTATCCCGCCTAACTGCTGTTGTGTCCACTCGTGCTTCAGCCGTTATTTTCCAATATTGCCCTGGCTGGCAACTATTACTATCACCGCCCTGGGTACCACCACCCTGGGTACCACCACCATTATCGCCTGCAGATTTCCATTTTGCTATACATATCACATTTGCCGATGGCATAGAAAATGTCTGGGTTGGTGTCTTATCTCCGATAATGTTACCACAGTTCCATTTATCAAAAGTTCTTCCTGGTTGTGCTGTACAAGTATTAGATTTTACTGTGACAGTAGCGCCCACTAAATACGGACTGTTTGAATCCGTAGGTGCAGTCCCTGTACCACCATTACAATTATAAGTAACAGCGTAACGCGAAACACAATCTGAACGATTCGAATTCGGAATTTTCCCGTCTGCACAATACGTTATACCAACATTTGAGGCAGCACTTGGAACAAACCTTCCCCCTAAACACACTGCTAGCCCTGTTAGATTTTCACAGGATGTTGGGGTTGTTTTTGATTTTGGCAAATAATAACCAGCGTCAACTTCTATCCCGTCTTTATAGTCTCTATAATACCTGCGTTCATTATTTTCTTCAAAATAGCAATCATCTTTAGATTCTGCCTTCGTAACAGATTTCGGAAAACTATTTGGACAATATTTTACACCACGGGCTTCTAAATAACCTTTCACATCATTAGACCAATGGTTTTCACATGCACTAGTTACTTGCCCCCATTCTTCATCATTATCCCCTATCGCATTTTTTCCCCCTTCGCAATAACAACCAGGGGCACAATCTTCTTTTAAAACATCTTTATGCCTACAGTATTGCCCCTTTGGAGCTGCAGTAGTACAATTTTGGCTTCCATCCCATGCGGTCAAACCACGGAAACAATCGCTCGATTCTTTCGCACCATGCCCCCCACCAGCAGGATTTGATGTTGTTCCGCTGGGGCACAAATGAACCCCCGACCCAGACATGCTAGTCAAAGTTCGCAATGCACACGCTTTTTCGACAGAAGTTTTATTAGTATAAAATTTTTCAACCGCAAGGACATTTCTACCCCCGTCGCAATAACAACCAGCAGGACAAGGTTCTTTATCGTCCTTGTGCCAACAATATCTACCAGCATCTACAGAATTACAGTCCTTCGGAGTATCGTCGCTAACATCATTTTTGTTAAAACACTGTCCTATACTGCTTGCCCCCTCAGGAGAAGTCTTCCCTTGGCCACAATAAAACACACCCGCTTTATTCAATTTTTCTTCTTTATCAGAATCTCCGTCTTCACATGCTTTCTTTACATCAATAGTCCCAACACCTTCTTCTGAGGTACCAGTACAATAACACCCCTGTCGACATGTATAAAGCACAGAACCTTTACAAAATTTTCCTTTTTCTGGGTTATTAGTACATTTTCCCATCGCATCGAATTGGAACAAAGAAAACATTGACATTGCGCCAAGTATTAAAAATATACGGTTAACAGGTTTCATCATGTGAATTCCCCTTTCTTTCTTTTTATGAATTATACTGTTTTTTCAAACCCCACGCAAGAGAAAAATTTTAAACACAAAATTTTATACCCTTCAAAAGATGCGAAAAATTCTCTTGCCCAGAAAAATATAAATTTGCTAACATGTGATTAAGGAATGAAAAGGATAATACTGTTTTTCGCTGTATGCCTTGGTTTGTCTGTATCCCAGACGACATTTGCCGCCAATGAAGATGTCGCGCGCGCGGCAAAACGAACACAATCAACAACTGTTTCTGCAAAAACAACCGCTAATCGAACTGTTGCATCCGATACGAAACGCACTGAAAACGCACAAACAAAAAATTCTCGCGTTGCGATAAAACCGTCTCAGCAACGGGTTGTTAATCGAAATACTAATATCCAAGATTTAAAATTGCGCACAACATCAAATCAGACGGCAAGAAATGTATCAACCCGCCCCACCCAACAGACCAGCGCAACGCGCACAGCAACAAATCGCGCCACAACAAATACTGTGACAAACACGCGCAAGGCAACCAATGCACAAACAACGGCTTCGCGTTCTGGGGTCAAAAATAAAAATGTATCCCGTGCTGCAACACGAAAATTAGATTTGGAAAAAATGGCGAATATAAAATCTGCTGATTATTCCAAATGTAAAACCGTATATTATGAATGTATGGATGAATTTTGCGCCAACAAGGATGCTAATTTGCGGCGCTGCGCTTGTTCTTCGCGCGTTCATGAATTTGACAATATTAAAAAGCAACTGAACAAGGCAGAAGACAAAATGCTGGAATTTAACCAGCGACTTTTGACGGTCAACATGGACAAAGAAGATGCTGCTGCTATTAACATCGCAACCGAAGGTGAAACCGCTTTTAATATCAAAGACAAATCTGAATCTGAAAAAATATTGAAAAAGATTACCAAGGCGCTTGATTATTCTGATGATTCAAAAATTGGAAACGAAACATCTTCGCTTTATTGGGATTTGAATTTGGATACTGCGTGGGATGATGTCGACGCGTTTGGTGGAATCGCTACATCTTCCAAAACCGGAACAGACTTGTATAATGCTGCACGCCCGGTATGTATTGAAATGGCGAAAGAAGTTTGTTCTGACGATGAATTAAAAATCGCCCAAGATGGATACAAACTGACAATACAACAAGATTGTAATACGGTTTCGAAATCTTATGATACTATGCAAAACAAAGTCGTTGAAAAAATCCACGAAAGCAGCGCTTTGCTTGATATGTCGCGATTAAATGTTTATCAAGAAAGAAATTCTGACGACACACTGACTTGCAAGAAAAAAATTCTGGAACAATTGTCCAGCACTTCTGTTTGCGGCGAAAATCTTTATAAATGTTTAGATATGACTGGGGAATACATTAATCCTTCTAATGGCAAAGCATTTTTATCAGAAAACTTGTATAATCTGGCAAACATACTGCAAGAACCAACTGGTGACGAAAAATGGTCTACATTATCTCAAAACGAACGATTCGTTAATTTCTTAAAATCAAAGAAAAAATTCCTTGAACCTGCAATTGAACAATGTCAAGACATTGCTGACACTATTTGGAAAGAATTTTTGGACGATGCATTGTCCCAAATCAAACTGGCACAGAAAGCAAAACTGGAAGAAATACGCCGCAGTTGCACTACCCTGGTCGCGGAATGTAAAACAAATGCCCTTAATGATTTATCAGAATTTGATTCGCGCGCGTTATCAGTATTCAGTGTAATCGCTGATAAAACAGCAAACGAAATGTGTCGCACAATTCAGAATTCTTGTGTTGCTGTAATGAATCTTAACGATGCAAACACATGGTCGTCTGGTGTGACAGGTATTACAACTGATATAACTTATAACACTGTCGTTGATACCTGTGCACAAATTGGTCGCGACTGCATAATTCAAAAATGTAACAGCACGGCTGGCAATTTTGCACTTTGTACAAACACGACCTCAGCCAATCGTATCTCTATTTTGAAACGCGAATCTTGCTGGGACGAAGTTTTAGATTGTGTCAAAAGCGCAGACAATCTACAAAATATGGGGAATACACCAATCGTCAATAACCGTCAGAATTATTACACATCCCTTTATCCTAACATAACCTATGCTATCCCAGATGAAAACAATCCGGATGTGGTGCCTGTGCCACCTGTGTTTTGTGATGATTTGAACGGGACAGATTTAACCGCTTGTTTAATCGCAGAACAAATCTGGGGTAATTGTGAAACAAGAAACGATGATGCTTTGATAACAACGATTCAAAGTATTGCTTATACATTAAACAACACAAATAATCCAAACAATGAAATTCGTGCAATTTTATCTAATAAAATACTGATACCGAACACTGGTTCTTCGTTGCTGTCTTGGTTTGCAACAAACACTAATACCTCTGACAATCGCGCCAGTTGCAACACATATGATTGTCCAACCAACTACCAACGCACCAACGATGGTCCATGTCAATTATTATACCAAGGCAGCAACGCCACAACAACAGATTGCGGAACACCTGCAACACAAGCTCAGATTTTAAATGTTAACAACAATGTGACTAATTTCTGCGAAACTGGTATCCATGACACATTTTACAACTGCTGCGCAAGTGGCAAGAAAAACAACGGTATTTGTGTGCCAGATCAATCATACAATGCTTTATACCTGCTTACAACAGAATGCACAGCAGAAGATACCTATTATTGTCCAAACCACAATTCTTTAAAACCGCGACAGATATATGTATATTGCGTGACGACAGATACCACGATAACATATGATACAGCTGATGATACATACATTTGCAATGGTCGTTGGGTCTTAATTGATCAATATGGAAATTATTTTGATGTAAATGGCATGCAGGGTGCCCCGACAATGAGCTATACGACATGTACCGATTGCGAAACAGAAACACCAAGCTGTTCAACGTATTCATTCGAATATGCCAATAACCACTGGTCTATTGGGGGGTCTATTGGGTCCGACATTAGTAGTGAGGTTCCAGAAGACAATTACAACTTTATGATTACTTATCAAACTTCTCCATAACTAAATCTTGATTGATTCAATAACCAATTTAATTTGTTTTAATTGTTCGCTATCGAATTTCCCCAACACCCAATCAGCAGGATTAATCGGGCTTTCAAAATCGCGCGGATGCCCGATACCGATTCGAATTCGTCTGTATTCGCGACCGATGGCATTATCGATAGATTTAATTCCATTGTGACCAGCACTGCTGCCCCCTATTTTTTCGCGTAAATTCCCAACTTTTAAATCCATATCATCATGAATCACGATAATATTTTCCAATGGAATTTTATAGAAAGTCATTAACGCAGCAACTGCCAGCCCACTGTTGTTCATAAAGGTTTGGGGTTTCGCTAATATAACCTCTGCCCCATCAATTTCTGTACGTACCGTCAATGCATTTTTTTCTTTTTTCCAATTTGCGTCTTTTGGTGCAAAATAATCTATTGCCATAAACCCCACATTATGACGAGTGTTTTTATATTCGTTTCCTGGATTCCCCAGCCCAACAATTAAAAATAGTTTATTTTTTTGCATTTTTACTACCTTTGGTTTATACTATAATATCATATAAAGGAGAAAAATATGAAAATAAATTCAATATCTTTAATTTCTTTGGTTTCAACATTGGTGTGCGCATCTGCTGCGAATGCTGGGGTGCTTGCTGATTTTTATATCGGTGGTATGGCTGGGGTCGGCGGTCAAACTATGTTTGCAGATCACAAAAACAGCACTGATTCTTCTGGTGTATTCGGTGGAATCATTGGTATGGATTTGCCTATTTTCCGCGTAGAAGCAGAATATGATTATTTCAAAGCTTCTGATTTTAACACAAACGCAGCGATGGCAAATTTGTATGCTAAAATACCTTCGACAATTATATTGCCTTATATTGGTGGTGGTATCGGTATGGTATTCGGTGGCGACCATAAAATTACAAAAGATGGTATAGAGGCAAAATATAATATTGATTCAACTGTGGCTTACCAAGCTATGTTGGGCGCAACAATTGATGTTTTGGCATTACCTATAAAATTCGATGTCGAAGGACGCGTATTATATGCACCAAACATTTACAAGATTGATGCAACTGGTTCGACCCCAGATATATTGGAATATAATATCCGCGCAAAGGTTCGCTATATATTCTAAGGGATTCTAATGCTTACATTAATTGACGGGAACTCTTTGGTATTTCGGGCATACTATGGCGTGCACAGCACTTTGACACGTTCAGATGGTATGCCCACTGGCGCAGTATATGGTTTTTTGAATATGATTTTACCAATACTTGCGAACGCGAAACCAACAGATTCTTTTGTGTGCGTTTTTGACGCATCCCGCATCAGTTTCCGTCAAGATATTTATCCTGCTTATAAGGCAAATCGTTCAGAAACCCCTGCTGATTTAATAACGCAAAGCGAATTAATTCGAATCGGCGTCCACGAAATGGGCGTTCCTGTTCTTTGTATCCCTGGTGTAGAAGCAGACGATGTAATCGCAACACTGGCTACAAATAATTGTGACAAAGTTGATGCTACCCGCATTATAACTGGCGACAAAGATTTAATGCAACTGGTATCAAATTGCGTATTCCTTTATGACGGGATGAAAGACAAAGAAATTCGCGAAAAAGAGGTTTTGGAAAAATTCGGTGTCCAACCTAATCAGGTTATTGATGTCCAATCTTTAATGGGTGACTCTTCGGATAATGTTCCCGGGGTTCCCGGTATTGGGCCCAAAAAGGCTGCTGAATTGATAAACGAATTTAAATCATTGGATAATTTGTATAAAAATCTAGATTCTGTAAAAAATGAAAGAATTCGAAATTTATTAATTGATAATCAGGGCAAGGCTTTTATATCCAAACAATTGGTCACATTAAAACGTGATGTAGATTTATCTGGACTTAAAATAACACCTTTTTGCTTTAATAAAAAAGCCGCTCTTGAATTCGTTCAAAATAAAATCGAAAGCAAATCTTTGGTTGCAAAGATAGAAAAATTATTTCCAGGCGACAAACAAACTTGTAAACCACATATCACAGAATATGAAAAATCTGTATGTCCAGTTATTGATGTTGCTGAAAAACAAAAACCAACAGCAAAACTGGGGAACATGAATATTGAAACAATATCAACAGAAAAACAACTCGATGAATTCTTGTCACATGTTGATAAAGTTATCGCTTTTGATACCGAAACAACAGGTCTTAATCAAATAACTGACAAGATTGTTGGAATATCATTGGCATATGATAATAAAAATGGTGCGTATATTCCAATTCGACATATTACAAAATCAGCAGATTTATTTGGTTCTGATTCTTTGGCAACAAATCAATTGCCAGTTGATATAGTTTATAAAAAACTTTGGCCTGTATTTACAAATCCAAACATAACAAAGATAGCACACAACATAAAATATGATTTACACATCTTAGATAATCTGGGCTGGGACATAACAAAAATAGCACCAATTGATGATACCATGTTGTTGTCTTACGCGTTACATGGCACATTACACGGACACGGATTGGATGAATTAGCTTTAACTTATCTGGGACACACCAATATAAAATTTGAAGATTTATTTGACGCTAAAATCAAAGATTGCGACAGACATTTTGAAACATTACCGCTGGAAATCGCGACAAAATATTCTGGCGAAGATTCCATTGTGTGTATGGCTCTTTATGATTTAATGCGTCCGCAATTGGATGCAAATGAAAAATTACGCAAACTGTATGAAACTTGTGATTTGCCACTTTGCCCTATTTTGTGTTTGATGGAAAAATACGGTGTTGCTGTAAACCGCGATAGATTAAATCAATTATCTGGCGTGTTTCATAAACAACTTGAAAAGCTAGAATCTGAAATTTACGATTTGGCTGGTCATGAATTTAATGTGGGCAGCCCTAAACAACTGGCGGTCGTGTTATTTGACGAATTACATTTACCTAACCGCAAAAAGGGTTCAACAGATGCAAACATTCTTAACGATTTAATAGATGTCCACCCAATAATTGAAA
The DNA here is from genome assembly GCA_046881825.1 of Alphaproteobacteria bacterium. Classification (GTDB taxonomy): domain Bacteria; phylum Pseudomonadota; class Alphaproteobacteria; order Rs-D84; family Rs-D84; genus Enterousia. Next base: position 8,546 of record JBKSMS010000011.1, read on the forward strand.
AGATTTTAAATTGGCGTTCTGTGGCAAAATTGGCCGGAACTTATGCGGATGCTCTGCCACATCAGATTGGAATGGATGGTCGCATACATACAACTTATTTGCAGACCAGCACTAATACGGGGCGTCTGTCCAGCCGTAACCCAAATTTACAAAACATTCCCATAAAAACAGAACTGGGCGAAGAAATAAGGAAATGTTTTGTTGCAGAACCTGGGCACACTTTGATTGCGGTTGATTATTCGCAAATTCAACTGCGATTATTGGCAGAAGTTGCAAATGTCAAAATGTTCAAAGATACTTTTAATGCAGGCCAAGACATTCATGAACAAACTGCACGAAAAATCTTTAAGATTCCGGACAGCACGATTGTTCCAAAAGACTTGCGTCGCGCGGCAAAAACAATAAACTTTTCAATTATATACGGAATATCCGCGTTTGGATTGGCAAACCAATTAAATGTTTCCCGCGAAGAAGCAAAAAGAATAATAGATTCTTACATGGCGGGTTTACCAGAAATTAAAAACTATATTGAATACATAACAGAATTTGTCTTGAAAAATCATTGTGTTTACACCCCATGGGGGCGTAGAATTGAAATCCCAGAAGCCGCCAGTCCCCGTATGCGTGGATACGCAACCCGTGCGGCAATTAATGCCCCTATTCAGGGATTCGAAGCAGATATAATGCGTCGGGTTATGGTTGAAATATACGATAAAATTTGCGCACCCAATACAGACAAAATAAAAATGATTCTTCAGGTTCACGATGAAATCATATTTGAATGCGAAGAAAAATCGGCAAACCATTTTGCAGATTTAATTAAATCTACAATGGAAAATGTGGCTAAATTGTCTGTGCCATTAATTGCCGAAGCAATAATTTCCCCTGTGTGGGATAAGTAAAATTTCACAAAAAAACACCGCCCGAACGGGCGGATGTTTTTTTATTTCAGTTACTTTTATTTTGCAGCAACATTTTAATCAATTTCCGATGATATAACACAATTATTGGTGACAGGATTGATATAAACTGTGGTTTTGTCCGCAAAAAAAGCATCTGCATTTAAAATTTGTTTAACAAAATCACATTTTGACCCAGATACTTTACATTCAAAACCGTATCCTTCTTCCACTTTTGATATTTGTCCTCCTAATGCATTCTTGCAAATAGCATTTTTGAATCCGCCTGTTTGTTGTGCATATTTTTCAAAATTTTCTGTTTGTCTTTCATATGTATTATCACTTGCGCTAGCAAACTTAAATACTTTTAAATCTTTCCCCGTACACCATACAAATGTTCCATCTGTATGAGAAGGTTCACAATCAAGCCCATGGACTCTCGCATATATTCTCACTAAAGGTTTCCATTCATTATAAAAAATAGAGTAAACATTCTCAAAAGTTTTCCAATTACAATATTGAGAATAAGTTCCTGTTTCGTCTAAACACGGGTTTCTAGGCACACAGTATTCATTACTTTCATCCCATAATAACTCATCACTCGCTTCGCAAGCTGCTTTAATTTCTGCCATATCAATTTCAGTAGCAGTTGCCTGTATCACTGTAACCAGTATCGCGGTTATTCCAAACATTATATTTTTCATTTTTTCTCCTTTTTTACATGATTATCCCGCACAAGAACACCCTGATGGCGCCTTGCCAAATTTGCATAACAAAGCACAATTATCATCTTTTTTTTCTTCGTGCGTTTTGTTGATTATTACTCGTTCATTACCAAAAGCTCCGTTCTCGCTGCCTTTGTTATTTAACTTTTGTGATAATTTTATATTACCGTATACACCTACACCAGTGGCGACCAATGTGGTAAGTCCCGCGATTTTAAATCCTTTGGTTGATTTTTCACATTTCTGAAGTGCTTCGTATTTCGTGTCACGTTCATTCGTCAAATCAATAATTTGATTGTCCAGTATTTGATTACGCATTTCTAAATCATTGTTCGCACTTGCAGCAATTGGGAACAAAAACAAAAACACGGCGATTATTTTTTTCATTTGCTATCACCTTTGTCCGATTGTTTTTCTTCTGATTTTTGTTTTGCCTTTACTGTTTGCACAATTGCGGCGGTCCCAGTTGCAGCAACACCAACCCCGCCAACAACAGTGGCAGCAACCCAACCCTTTTTGGCTTTTTCACATCTTATAGTTTCAGAATCTATTTGCGCGATTTCTTCTTTTAATTCGCGGATAAGTTGTTCTTTGTATTGAATTTGTTCGGCAAGATTATTATCGGAAAATGCAGGGAATACACAAGTTGACAAAAAAATGCTTAGCAGGAAACTACATGTGTGTGTGTGTAGGTTTCTGCGGTTTTCAGCGCATTGACCTATTTTTGATACACATTTTTTGTCCATTTTGCTCCCTCTTTTTTTTGTATTATATCATATTTTTTATTCATTTGCAAAAAAAACACCGCCCGATTGGGCGGATCTTTTTTTTCAGTTACTTTTATTTTGCAACAGCATCTTTTGCTGGTTCTTCTGTTTTTTCCGCCACAGTTTTGCAACTTACAACTGCATACATTTCTTCTGCATTATCTTTATTCATTGGTTTTACCATTGTCCGATAATGGAATTTTTCTACACATTCATCAATATTACCATATTTACCAAAAACAACTTCTACATATGTGTTTTCTTTATCTGCATTCACATCGTCCCAAACTAAACTGCCACCTTCAAAAAACAATGCCGTTGGTGTTTGTTTTTTAATTTCAGCAAAACGGTCCATATTAGATGGGCATTTATAAACCAAATGTGTTTTCGTGGTATCAACGCGTTCACAACCCGCAAAATCTGCATCATGTTTCGCAGTATCCATACCACATGCAGCCAAAGCTAATACCGAACCTAAAACCAATAATTTTTTCATATTATTCTCCTTTTTGTTTTTTATGAAAACCTTGTTCAAAAATATGCTAGATTATTTTTACATAAAATACAACAAAAAAAACACCCACAATCGTGGGTGTTTTTAACTTTTTTTTCAAAGAATTATTTCAAAGCTTCGATAATTTTCGCATATGGAATTGCGCCAGGGAAAGCTTTGTCACCAATGATTAAGTATGGTGTTCCGCTGATTTCAAAACGTTGTGCCAATTCACGAACATTTTGCAATTCTGCTTTAACTGTATCGCCTTCCATATCAGCTTCCAATTGTTTTGTATCTAAGCCTGCTTCTTTTGCCAACTTCATAACATTAGCATGAATCTTTTCTGGCAATTTAGCCTGGTCTTTCATATCGTCTTGTGTGTAATATTCTTTTACCATCAACAATTCATCCAATTTTGCAGCTTTGGCATTGTCTTGGATTTTAGCAGCGATAACTGCTTTTGCCGGGGCATCAGATAATGGACCATGGATAGAAAAGTTTTTCAAAACAAGGCGAACATCGTCACGTTCTTTCAACACACGTGCCAATTCAGCATGAACACGACGGCAATATGGGCAAGAATAATCAGACCACAAGAAAATTGTTTTCTTGGCATCTACATTACCCGCGATTGGTGCACTACCAATCATTTCGTCTGCATGTTTAGCAACATATTTACGAACGACTTTGTTCTTTTCTCGTTCTTGTTGAGCTTGCATGTTTTGCACCATTTCTTGCAAAATCGCAGGATTTGTATGCAACAAATATGCAGGTGTGAACAAACGGCATACGCTGAACGCAATCAAAACAATTGCGATAACTGAAATGCCCTTGCTTGCGAAAGTATCCCCAGCAACTTTTTTACCGTCTTGTTTGCCAGCAAACATATACAGCGCAATCGCCGCTAACAGGATAAGTACAGTGATAATTGTCCAAATCATAATTTTCTCCTTTGTAAGTTGAACAAAGGGATATTAGAAAAAAAAACTTAAACTTGCAACAAAAAAAAGAAGAAATTATAACATTTTTCTGCTTGCCGGAATTTCAATACCATGCATATCACAAACATTGCCAACAAAACGTTTTGTCACATTTAAAGTTATCGGTAATTTATATAATTTATCAGCATACGGCGCACCACAATCACAACAAACTGCCCGCCCAGTCTTTGGCGAAATATAGCAAAGATTTTCTGTTTTTTGACATCCAGAACATTTTGTTAAATCCAGCGCATACCCCAAATCGCGCAACAAATCCATTTCCCAATTTAAATACAAATCATACGGCTTATCTGCCGTTGGCAAATTCGATAACAAATCAAAAGTTTTTTGATAAAGATGTTCATAGGATTCGCGTTCTGGGACCAACGCAACAATCAAAGAAAAAACAGCATTCATTATTTTCAATAAATCAGCATTTAACATCAATGATGCTGATAAATTTTTTTCATTTTCAAAATGGAACACGCCCAGCTGAGAATCAAGGCGCGCATTCCATGACACACGTCCATATTGTCCCACCAATGGTTTATTTTTCTTTGCAACCACTGCGCCACGCAACATACCGACCAATATACCATTGTCAGGTGTAAAAATATGTGCAACACAATCGCGTTCTGAAAAAGCGCGCAGATTTACCAAAATACCATTTGTTTCAATTTGCATATCTTTATTATATAAAGAATATAAAAGTTTCAAAATAAAAATCGCCAAACGGCGATTTAAATTACTTTGCAATAAATCTGTTAAAAGTTTTTTCATGAACCTTTACTGGATAAGTATGCTTTAAAAATTGAGTATAATCATCTGTCACAAAACGCACAGACATTTTTTCCAATTCTTTGCGCAAAGATTCCTTCTTTGCTTTGTCTTCTTTTGGCATCGTTGTTTTGCCAATATTCATGACATAAAAAGCATCACCGTCTTCGACCATAACATTATCGCCCATCTTGCCCGCAAACGCAGCATTCAGTACGACCAATGGCGCGCCTTCGGTTCTGGTCACAGCAACATTTTTAAAGTTCTTAACATCATTATCTTTGTTCAGCGCAATCAGTTTTTCATTTGCCTTTACATAAGCCTGTTTGCGTTGTTCTGCCTTTTTCCACGCACCAACCAAAGATTTTTTAACATCATTAAATTCGGCATTATGTTGCGGATGAACTTCATCAACACGTAAAATCACAAAGCCTTCTTTTAATTCCAGCAATTCACTTTCCGTGCCGGAATCCATCGCAAACAATTTAGCAATTAAATCACCAGATAAAATTTTATCATCCACCTTTTTACCACGTTCAATCTTTGCAAGCTTGACATATTTAGCACCATGCTTTTCCGCAGCAGTTTTCATAGAATCCCCGGAAATAATCATGTCTTCGATTTGTTGAGTAACCTTGAATTTTTCATCATAAATATCAGGTTTATTCATATCAGCAGCAACAAACACATACGATACTGTTCGCGTTTCTGGCACAACCTGTGGATTTTGAGCATAATAAGATTTCAATTGTTCTTCGGTTGCATCCCCTACTTTAAAATCAGCAAATTTCACAGTTGTATAATTCACATCACGTTTTGCGTAACGTGCATTATATGCCGCGTCCACCGCAAAATTCGGCATAGACAACGGAACATTCATCGCACCCAAAGTCATCCCGCGCAAAATATCACCGCGCAAAGAATTTGCGATTGCTTCTTCACTCATACCAGAACTTTGTAATAACATATCAAATTTCCATGTAGAAAATTGACCGTTTTCTTGGAATTCTGGATAAGATTTAATTTCATCAGCGATTCGTTTATCAGATACAACAAAGCCCAAATCGTTCGCACGATTTAACGCCAATTGATCAATAGTTAATTTAGACATCACCGCATTAGTTAGCGCAGCCGATTTTGCCGGGTCAGCATAAGTTGCCCTTTGTTCATCCTTGGACATTTGGGACAATTGACGCGATTTTTCATTATTAAAATGTTGCACAGAAATATCAGCATCACCAACACTAAGCAATGTAGCATCACGACTGGAACTACCAAAAATCCATTCAGCAGCACCCCAACCGACGAAACTGAAAATCAAAATAAACATTAAAACCTTTGCCAACGGTTTGTCAGCAGCATTACGTAAATATTCTAGCATTTTTTCACCTTTTGCGATACCATAGCAAAAAAGACAACAAAAAATCAATAAAAAAGGAAGAAAAATGAAATTCATAGTTGCTAATTGGAAAATGAACGGGACAGTTGCTAAAAAAGACACTATGTTCAAAGAGTTATCAAAAACAAAAACGAAAAACAAAATCATTATGTGCATGCCGTTCACTTTACTTGGTGGCGAAAATCAAGGCATTACAACAGGCGCCCAAGATGTCAGCAATCACGAAAACGGCGCATATACAGGCGACATTTCCGCGACAATGTTAAAAGAAATGGGCGCACAATATGTTATTGTTGGACACAGCGAACGCAGATTATACCACAATGAAACAAACGAATTGGTTCGCGCAAAAGCAACCATGGCAATTAAAAGTGGAATCATACCCATAGTATGCGTTGGTGAAACAATGGAAGAAAAAAATGCGGGGCACACCATATCTGTTATCAAAAAAATGTTATTGGAAAGTATCCCGGAAAACGGGGAATACATTGTTGCTTATGAACCGCGTTGGGCGATTGGTTCAGGACTTACCCCAACAACGAACGAAATTGTAACGGCTGTCAAAGCAGTATTTGATAGCCTGCCCGCCCCCATGCCAATTCTTTACGGTGGCAGTGTTAATTCAGATAATGCACGCGACATAGTATCGATACCATATGTTGCCGGTTTATTAATTGGTGGTGCGTCCTTGAAAAGCGATACATTTTTACCTATAATAAAATCAATCAACTAAACATATAATAAGATCAAACAGGTAAAATCATGCAAGATAAAAAAGAAAACATAAAAGAAACAGAAATAGAAACCGTATCGATTAACGATACTAAACCAGAAATATCCACCGATAAGCAAAACGAAATTATCGAACAATTAAATGGCAAAATAATTGAATTGAACGATAAATATTTGCGAACCGCGGCGGAATTGGAAAACACGCGTCGTCGCGCTGCGTTGGATGTTGAATCTGTATCCCGCAATCGTGCAATGGGGGTTGCTGAAAAAATATTGCCTGTGATGGATGCTGTTCAATCAGCATTAAAACATAATCCAGAAGATGATGGGATAAAATCTATGCAACGTGCATTAGAAAATGCATTTGCACAAATTGGAATTACAAGAATAGAAAGTATCGGCGAAAAATTAAACCCACAATTTCATAATGCAATTCAAATTGTGGACAAACCAAACGATAAAACCGAAACAAATACCATTGTCGAAGAATTACAAACTGGCTATATGTTCGGCGATACAATCTTAAGAACAGCAATGGTTGTCGTGTCGAAGTAAATAAGGTACCAGCACCATGAAATATTACATAAGAAGAACGAACAGGGAAACGGGCAAGGTTTGGAAAGCTTTTTGTGAAGAAAAGAATGGCGAATATGATCTGTTAAAAACAACCGCCCAAAATGGGCGGTTGTTAATTTATTTGCGCGTCAACCATTGGGCGGGTTTTAACAGTATCCAGTGGATGCTTTTGATACATAACATTTGAAAAATCTATGTTGTTTAAATCAAACTTTCGAATAATCGGATTATACATTGTTGTATAATAAATTTTGTTATTCGTCATATCTGTCACAGATGTCCATTGTGTAGCCGACGGTATGTTCGGAATTTTTGTTTTATCACTATATTGAATACCAATTGGAATTGTCATCGCTTCCAAAATTGTAAAAGCTTGTGTGACTGCCCCTTCTGCCGTAGCCGACACAGGTGCGGTTGTTTGATAAAATGCAGCTCTTACAAATCTTGATGGTGGTGTCACATCACCAGGTAATCCCAACATGCCAGAACCATGCCCGATTGGTGACAAATTTATATCACCAAATTCATGCGCATCAATACTGCCCGCCTGTAAATTGATATAGTTGTTCAAATTGGTTATATGCCAGTCATATCGCGGTGAATTAGTCAAAACACCTAATTTGTTTTCGTTTACTGTTGCGATACCATCTATGTATTCTATGACTATCTGACGCCCAAATTTATCAGCCACACGCCAATGCAAATTTTCCGCACGTGAATCTGTCGCAACTACGCGCACACCCGGCAACGCAGAAATTACATCTTCGACATTTTCAAAAGAACCCAGTATCCACGCAACAAATTCAGTATCTGAAATCGTCACATCTTTTTGTTCTGGATCATATTTTGGGTAAGAGCCCACTTTTGGAAAATAAAACAGACCCGCAGACAAACCTGCTTCGTTCAATCCTTCGATAACATAATCTTCGGATGCCAAACCAACATAGCCATAAAACGCAGTATATTTCATTCCACCACGTGTGCCATCTGGCAACATAGATTGCTTTTCAAAACCTTCGGGAACTATTAAATAATCACTTGGGCTTTCGCCATTTGCCCATTCAATAGTTCGTGCAACTATGTTTGCCCCATCTTTGGATGTTAATGAAATTCCTGTACAAGAATCAGCTTGGTTGATAACACCAACAGTCGCCAATGTCATCATAAAATAAAGATTTAATTTTTTCGTTTTCATGTTTTTATTTTGCCATAAAAACAATATGAAAAACATAAGAACCTATTCCAAAAAACCGCCAATGTTGGCGGTTTTTATTATATTCCTAATCTGTGATGTAATTTGAACATAAACAACGATTCGTTTCCAAACGCATCTGTATTATTAGGATTTACACGATATATAAATCCAACACCCGCATCAGTCCATTTTCCAAGTGGTGTTTTATAAGACGAAGAAAATCTTAATTCACGTTTTTGTTTCGCCAAATCTATGTATTCAACATGTGGATTATTCACAGCAACTTCAAAATTACCATCATTTTCAACGACACTGTATTCCGCATAATCATATCCCATCTTACCCGACACAGTCGCCAAAGGCATCGCCGCGGTAAAATTGAATCCGCCAACATCAGCACCAATCGCAAACGCATTTGATTTTATATCCGAAACATCACTTATTATTCCGCCAATCGTATCAACACGCGTATCAGCAAATGTTCCGCGCATTGTTAATTTTACCCGTTCAAAAGGTTTATATGCCACAACAGCATCAATATATTGTGTATCACCACCGCGCATTGTTAAAATACCATCACTATACATACCCAACACAGTATTCGTTTCATGTAAATTACCAACAGCCACATTAAACGCGAATTTATCCGTTTTATATCCTGTATCTATCGCTACACCATTTGCAAAACCCAAACGCGCTGGTTCAAATTGTGATGAAATCGCAGGATCATTTTCCAACAAATTTTCATCTGTTATCGTTCCAGAAAAAGCACGTGTTCCAAATGCAAAATTTCCGATTTTATATTTTGCCCCACTTGCCACAGAATTAGAAACCAAAGATAACACCCCGTTTGCCCGACCAGAAAAACGCGATTCGCCATCTGTTAAAAATCTTTGATATTCTGCATCAATATCATATTTTTCATTGTTGAACGCAATACGCAAATTATCCAGACCATTTAAATTATCATTATAGGCACGTGGTGACAAAGCCATACCAAAAGTGAAATTACCAATTTGATTTGTTCGTCTGTTCGCAGAATCAACAGCAAAATCAGCCAACACATCGCCCATATAAAGCCCATGTTTTGAATCAGTATCCGAAACAAAATTCATATTCCAAATACGTGGCAAAGATATTTCGCCATCTGCGCTTTGCAACACATCGTAAAACGCGGTTTTAATTGCACCCTTGCCTGTCAAAGACAACACAGACGAAGCACGCGGATTAGTGCTGTTTGATGTGCCATCACCCCAATAAGCTTTATTATTTCCAGAAACAATTGTATTTTTGTCAGAACTATAAAAATAGATATTTGTGCCCGGTCTTGTTGCGCGTTCCAGATTTATCATCCCATATCCAAAAACAGTCTTGAATTTTTCAAGATATTGCGCATCAGGCGAATCGATTGGCAAAGTATAATTTTTTCTTAAATAAGTAATCAAATCAGCAGTTTTTTCCCATCTTGAATTTGTTTCTGGATTTGTCCCCAGATATGGTCCATCAGCGGTCAATGCCAACAACAAAAATATTTCTTTTGGTGTCATATAATCAAACGCACTTTTGACCAGCGCAACCGAACCCGCCATCGCCGCAGTTGCTTCTAAATCTGTCGCACCAGGGGCTGAAAAACACCATGGATTCATTGCACCATCATTACCGTTTCCCGTCAAACCACAAACACGCGAAGAATAAATTGTTGAACTGTCGTTTGGATCTGCCCAAGTCGATAATTCCAAAGTCCCCGCGTTTTCAGCAGAATAGTCACCGATACCATCATCTTTGGTCCCGTCTGCTGGCCGAACAGCGACAACTGTCATGAATAAATTTTGCAAGTTATTATATGCAACCGGGGCAAAATTTTCAAAAGTCGCATCCTTTGGGGATAAAGTTCCGCCGGTCAAAATAGAACGTCCCGCAGGATTAACCAAAATTTGATTTGCATATTTTCCCAAATTTGTAAACGCTAAATTCGCAGCAGTCGAAGGCATAAGCACATTAGTATCTGTATCATCAGCCGTATTCAAATTATAATAATCATCAATCAATTTTAAAAAGTGAGTATTGTTTATAGCATAACCAATTTTTGCGTCATCAACAGTCGCATATCCCAAACCAGTCGCTGCACTTGGCAAAGACAAATTCACAATAACATTAGACATATCCAAAACATTCATCAACGGGTTATACACCGCATTATAAATCGCAGTATAATTTTTGTAATCTGCTGGCGAAGTTGATAATTCTTTTGATAAATTCAAATTTGTCCCTTCGAATAAATACATTTGATTAGTATTACCGTCAGCATTTGAATCTATGAATAATTTATCACCAACCAAATAACCATGATAAGTATCATCACCCAAAGTAGCAACAAACGCATTTCCGTTGACACTGGTCACCGTTAATGTTCCGCCAAATAAATTAAAAGTATCACCAACCGCCAATGTTTCCCCAGCGATATTATAAGTCCCAGAAGCAGGCGCGCTTGGATCGACCCAACTGGTCCCTGCCCCCGTCTTATACACAGTTAATTGCCCGTTCGGGATAAAACCATAAAAATCAGGTGTTGCGCGTTCACCCGCCTGCCACCCGGCTATTATTTTCGCCAACTTAGATTCAGCAGTCGTTGCCAAACCAAATACCGTCCCGCTTCCCGACAAATCAAAAGCCGCATCTTCTGTGCCATTATCTAAATTATGATATTTATGAGAAGTCTTAGTCGCCGCAATCAGCGCATTTTGACAAGCTTCTGATTCAGAACCATTTTGTGCGCATATCGATTGAACAGTTGAAATTTGATCAGCATCAACCCACCTTATTGTTCCGTCAATCGCGCTGCCCGTTGCGTTTACACCGTTTCCAGTTATCATCGCAACATTTTTTGGATTACCACCACCTGGTACAGAAACATACGGTAACGAAGCCAAATTAAATGGTGACAAATCACTTGCTAATCTTATAGTTTCCATTCCTAAATATCCGCGCGCAAACGCATCATAGGCATGCGACGCCATCAAATAATTAAACACATCCGCATTTCCAGATATCGTGTTATTTGACATGTAATCAAAATCTAGCATACCTTCCCATGTTGGATATTCCGAAGAACAATTTGTCCCGGTACATGCCCCCGGTCCCACAGGCAAATTTTGTGTAAATAATTTCGATGCTTCAGTTGAAGTTCCGCCACTATTTTCATTATTATTTGGTCTGTCACCATTTGTCCCAGATGAATGATGTCCGTTATCGTCATCAAAAATATTAGCCAACAACACAACGCCACCAACGACAGCCGCCACCCCAACCGCAGACAAAACAATTACATGCGTTGAAGAAAGCCCACTAAAAAAACCATATTCATTACCTTTTTTTGCGACACGCGTTCTTTGTTGATATTGCTTTATTTGCTTATCACAATCAGAAGCATCAGCACCATACATTTGTAAAACCTGAATCGCGCGTTTATCATTATTCATAACCGCAGTACAAACCAAAGATAATCCAGTTGAATCGACATAATTCACATCAACCCCAGAATTGATTAAAACTTGGACAGTTTGGACATCACCGCGTCGTGCAGCGACCAATAATTTTGAAGCATCTTGAAATTCACCAGCCACGGCAACAGATAACACACATGGTATCGCCAAGCAGAAAAATCCCAAAAATCTAATGAATTTCATTTAAACACTCTCTTCTTTTCAAAAGCTTAGCACAAAAATTAATTTCATGTCCAGAATTTTTACTTATGAAAATACGGTATTTTTTCTTTGATTTGATACACGATTTTTGATATAATATTCTGAAAGAGAGAGCATGAAGTATCGCTTGTTATTTTTGACAGTAAATTTACTGTTCGCGCCAACATTGGTTTTTGGTGCCTGTTCTATTTCTAATTTAACAAAATGTTTAGATTCTGTTTGCGCGATAAATGTTGGTGCTAATCCTGCAGCACGATGTCAATATTGCGGTTCTGCTTCTGCGGGGACACCATCGAAATCAACCACAATGAAAAGTATATCTGTCGGGGTGTCTTCAAAATACAATGTATCAGACAAAGAATTAAAAAGCGCACCAACAGACCCGGGTGAAAGATATGCCTGGGGGACAAGATTATGCATTGAAAAAGTTTCGGGATGCAGTGCGGACGATGTCACAAACAATTACGATAAATTGATTGAACAATCGTGTAAGGCTGCGGGTATATCTGCTGAAATGGTAAATCTGGCAAAGAAAGCAAATGTGCAAAAAACGCAAACAACTTGTGCCACAGAAATAGAATCTTGCATGGTTGATGAAAAACATTGTTCTGCGAATTATAAAAATTGTAAAAGCGATTCAGATTTTGATAAATATTTTTCACAGTGTTCTGTTACATCAACTGGTTGCGAATCGTATTTGACTAACATTCGTAAAACATTGATTGGCTTTCGTGCTAATTCTTATGCGAACGCTGAAAAGTTGTTAAAAAACATTGTCAACGCATATCAAAGTGACCGCAACCAAAGATTAACAACAACCCAGGCGAATTGCAAAAACAACAAAGCGACAAAAGATTGCATCACCCGCATTTGCAACAACAACATGCGGAATAAATGTAGTGATAAAAATGAACAAGCTGCGGCAGAATCATTGTGTAAATTTTACGATACTGCGTGCGAACGGTTAAAATAAAATGGGCAAAGGGCAAATGAAAAAGAACAAAAGATTTTTTTCAAAATTCATGACCGCGGCAGCAGTGTTTGCTTCTTTGTTCATGGTCTGTGATTTGGCAAATGCTGCGACACGCAGGTCTGGCCGTTCTGTCCCCGCTGCGCGTAAAAATATAACCGCAACTAAAACAGTCGCAACAACTCAACCGGTTGAACAAAATTCAGAACCAGAAACAATTGTTGAAACAGTTGAAGAACCGGTCGTTACTGTCGCGAAAGAAATTCCAGAACAAATTATAATGAATAAATCGAATCAGTTTGAAAATACGATTTCTGACATTATGGAATCTGCCGCCCCAGATAATTCTTTTGCCGAAGAAATTCGTCGTCAGCGCGCGGCTTTGGCAGCCAGTGAATCTGAATCAACAGCAACGGGCAACCAACAACGCGCCCTTGCAACGAACAGTCACACTTGCGATGTTGGACTTCGTAAATGTATGTCTGAAATATGTGGCAAAGATTTTACAAAATGTGCCACCGATGGTGATACTGCGTTTGGCGATAAATTAGACAGGTGCCGTCGCAATACAGAATGCAGCGCAGAAGAATTTTCTTTGTTCACAACGGAAATCAAGGCTGACCGTGATGTTAATGTAAAGCTGTCGTCATATAATTCGGTTGTTGAATGTGGAAACAGTTATAATGCATGTATCATGAATGAATGTGGAACAATGTATAATAAATGCCTGGGCAAGACGGCTGAAAATGCGGCGATTCAAAAATGTTCAACTGTTGCCAAAGAATGCAACGAAGCGGATTCTGGTTTAACATCGCGTTTTGGAACGGCAATTGGCAAATTACGCGAAAATGCTGAAAAAGATATCAAAAAAGACGAACAACGTCTTTACGCACTGCGCGATTTGATGGAAAAGCAATGTAAATCATTGGGCGCGGCATTTGACGAACGGTCTTTTGATTGCGTTTATACTGTGAATTTTTATGCGGGTGAAAACCAAAGCGCACCATTGGCTTCGCGCAAGGCTTATGCCGGCGATTCGTTTGTATGCATGCAAGAATGGTTTGGCGTGAACACAACAACGGCGCAAGAAAACGCGTATCGTGAAACACGCGCACAGACGGCGGCAAGTTCTGCTATGTTGGGTTCTGGTCTGGGAATGGCGGCGGGCGCAATATCATCTGGTGCAATTGACCGCGCCATCGATTTAAAGAAAAAATGCAAAGAACTAGAAGCAGAATGGGAAGCAACACAAATGTCTACATGCAATGGCTCGTATTATGCTTGTGCCAAATTTTGGAAAGAAAAAAGTGAAAAACTGGACAAATTAGAAAAGGAAATGGCTGAATGCAAATAAAAAAACAGCTTAAAAGAATAGAAATAAGTAATTAGGTTCAAATAAAATGAAAACCATGTTGAAAATCTTTACAGTCCTATTTTTGACATTAAATATAATGCCGTCGATTGCTAATGATGAAAAACAGGCTTACGATAGTGCAAAGGCAACCGAACAATCAAAGGCTAATCGACTTTTGACTGCGGCGTCTTCTGTGGCAACGGGGATTGGCGGTAAGGAATTGGCACAAGGGTTGGCCGAACAAAAGGCCGACCGCGTGGCAGAACAAAGCATGTCCGCATATATCGCAACAATGCGCTGTTCATACGGCAACGGCAAACAAGTCAAAGCCGGCACAGAAGAAATCGAATTACCCGGCGGTAATGATGGCAACATTATGAAATACAGGGCTGAATATGTGACACTCGCTGCTGATTTAAAAGAACGCAAAACCGCGCTTGGGCTTAAACCTGGAATTGAAAGCGAAGAAATTTTGGATAAATCGCAAATGGGGCTTTACGATGACGAAAATATCGGTATAAGTGACGGCGCATACGCATCGCTTTACCGCGCACAAATGTTAGGTTCAGAAAAAGACCAACAACAAATTGATGACGCAAAACAAACATCTAAAAATCGTGTGATTGGTGGCGCGGTCGCCGCAGGTGTTGGTATCGTTGGTGGTATTATCGGCGATGAATTAATCAACCAATCATTATCTTCATCGACCAAAACAGCACAGACCTGCACTGAATCTGGCGGAACCTGGCAAGGTGGCAGATGCCATTGTCCAGATGGATTTATACAGCACACAAAAACCGGTCCATGTTTTGAAGAAAAACCAACAGAAGTTCAAACAACGACCAACCAACAAACATCCGTCGAGCCAGGAAACTCTACCCCCCCCCAGAGACAGAATAATAATTCGTCAAATTCTAATAGCGGCAGTGACAATAGTTATGACAATGGTGATGATAATAGCATGAACAATGGAAATAATGGTGGCAATGGTGAGGATGATAATAGTTTTGTTAGCGATGAAATTAAACTTAACGAAAAAGAAGCTGACCCTCATCCAATTGAGAACGGTGCTGCCGAAGAAATATCACAAAACCCAGAAAAAGCTGGACAACAAATTGTAGCTGTTGCACCTGAAGGTGAAAACAGCAATTCCAACAACCAACAAAGACAAGTGACAACGCGCCAACAACAAAAAAGCACCCCGTCTCGGGCGAGGAATTAGCACCATTTAAACACTTAATGTTTTTCCGGGAAACAAAAACAAACACCCGCGGTTGCGGGTGTTTTAATTTGAATCACAAAAACCTTTATTCTGCTTTGGCTTTCTTTGCATCAGGTTTCTTTTCTGCCTTTTCATCGGCTTTTTCTTCATCGCGGCTCTGTTCCACAGAAACGGCTTCTTCTTTTTCCTCATCGTGGCCCTGCTCTGCTGGGACGGATTCTTCAACTTTCTTTGTTCCAAAAGTCAATTTTTTACCAGCAACCAAAGCATCAATTTCATCTTGAGATTGTGCAACATAAATTTTTACATCAACAACAACATCTGGATGCAAAGCAATTTTTGTATCAAACACACCCACAGATTTAATTGGTGACCCCAACATAACCTGAGCCGATTCAACATCAACACCTGCAATCACTTTCAATTCACGTGCGATATCGCGTGAAGACACAGAACCATATAATTGACCTGTATCCCCAGCCTGACGAATCATGTGTAATTTAGCATTTTTAACTGCATCCACCTTAGATTCAGCGGTCTTTTTCGCATTTTCATGACGCGCGACAATTTCTGCCTTTTTCGCTTCGAAAAGCGCAACATTTTCGCGTGTATAACGCATTGCTTTGTTATTTGGCAACAAATAGTTGCGTGCAAAACCTGTTTTCACTTCGACTGTATCGCCGATATTTCCCAATTTAGTAATTTTTTCTGTTAAAATAACTTTCATTTTATCTGTCCTTTTTTTAAAAGTTAGAGTTTAAAAACCCAAACATTAATCTTTTTTATAAATTGGTAAGAATGGTATAGATGCGCCGTTGTTGGCAAGTGCAGTGTACAAATGTTACATAAACGCGCCAACAACAAGCAGATATTCCATTATAACCAATTTTACCCAAGGTTGTTTCTAACAAAAGGCATCAATCCAAGATGACGTGCGCGTTTAATAGCAACCGCCAAAGCACGTTGATCTTTTTGTGATACCCCAGAAATACGAGATGGAACAATCTTTCCACGTTCTGTGATATAATGAGATAATAATTTTACATCTTTGTAATCAATCACTTTGCCCTTTAATGGGTTAGATTTTTTACGATAAATTGCTGCACGAACTGCCATTATGCCACCTCTTCTTCTGTAGATTTTTTCATCATAACGGATGGTGTAGTTGCCAATTCAGGAACACGAACGTTCAAGAAACGGATAACGTCTTCATTGATACGAGAACGGCGTTCCAATTCTGCAATTTGATTGCCAGGCAATTCGATATTGAACATCACATAGTGAGCCTTGCGATTTTTACGAATTACATAAGCCAAATTACGCAATCCCCAAAATTCGGTAGATTTTACATTGCCACCCAATTCTTTGATAATTTCTGTAAATTTAGACGCTTTGTCTTTGACCTGCGCCTCTGTCAAGTCCTGGCGGAAAACCAAGACACTTTCATAATAAGCCATTTTATTTCCTTTGGTTTATATCAGCCGACAACCCCATGTCATCAGCAGGAACAGCACACATTATGAACATTTTTTGTCAAAAATCAAGTGTTTTTATATAGATGTGTTAAATCCCTGTTGACAGACAGTTTTATTTTTTACTATGCTTGTTATATACGGGGAATGGGCAGATGAAGAAATTTCACAGAAATCTTAACATTATGTCGATATTTACGGCGCTTTTGCTGGTGTTGGTGCTGATTTTTTGGCGCACTTTTTTCAATATCGCGATAACAAATGTGTTTCTTAATGGCATAATTATCGGAACAACTATATTTGGAATTGGTCTTTGTTTCGTCAGTATTTTCAGATTATTGCCAGAATACAAATGGATGCACGCATATTTTGATGGTCATGCAAATTATGGCTTTGTTCCGCGACTTTTGCGCCCTATTTCATCAGCTTTGCATAATCGACATGTTCAATTATCAACATCCAGTATGACTGAATTATTGGATATGGTTTCGATTCGTATCGAAGAAGAACGTGATTCGATTCGTTATATAACAAATACTTTGATATTTTTGGGATTACTTGGGACTTTTTGGGGATTGATTATAACGGTTGGCAGTTTTGCTGAATTATTGATAAATGTTGATTTTAGCGATGAAACAGTTTTGCAAACCATGCAGATGGGGATGGCGGGGCCGCTTTCCGGAATGGCAACCGCTTTTACCAGTTCCCTGCTTGGCTTGGCGGGCAGCTTGGCTGTTGGGTTCTTGGGTTTACAATTACAATTCGCACAAAATACTTTGTTCACAGAATTGACAGATTTCATGTCCAAATATGTATTGCAAACACCTGGCGATTCGCATGCAAATGAATTATCAGAACGGGCACCTGTTGACGAATCCACTTATACTAAAATATCAAAAATGTATGATGCTTTGACAGATGCCGGATATCAAATATCCGATTTGATAAGAATCAATGGTAAACATCCTGCAATTGTCGCAATTGGCACAAATGAAAAGCTGTTTATTGCTACATTGATTGATGATTATGAAATTTTGCAAAATGCACTTAAACGGATTGAATTGTGCTTTGCTGATACTTTGGAAGGATTACACATAGATACACATATTTTATGTATGACGAATAGAGATATTGATAGCAACGACAAACGAATACTGCGTTTTACAAACATTAATGCGTTCGAAAAGTATTTAAAGTCACACAAAAATGTTCGCCCTTCGACGCAACAAGACAAGGACAATTTTGATGCGTATGCCGAATACATAAATACTGTTATGACATACCTATTCAAAAAATAAACAATGAAGAAAGAGAGAGAAAACCATGTTAAACATAAGATTTCGTGATAAAACCAATGCCTGGCCAGGATTTGTAGATTTGTTTTCTAACCTGGTGATAATATTGATTTTCCTGCTTATTGTGTTTGTATTTCTTTGGACAACAACCAGTGTATTTAATAAAAACACTGGCACGGTAAAGCTTGCAGAATTGGAACAACAAAAACAAGCTCAGGCTGAACAGATTGAACAAATGACTGCTGACAGACAAGAAGCTGAACAACTTTTGATTGCAGCACGCGATGCACTGGTCAGTCAAGAAACCATGATTGAAAACCAAGAAAATTTGGCAAATGCTTACGAAGACAAAGTTTCTGAATTGACTGCACAACAGGAAGAATTATCTCGTCAAATCACTGAATTAAATGAAAAATTAAGACTGGCAAATATTGAAAAAGAAGCCCTGGTTGACCAAGGTGCTACGGACAGACAAGATATTTTGGATCAGGCTAATCTTGAAATAAATGAATTAAATACGCGTATTGCTGAATTGGAAAAAACTTTGCAGCAAGCAGAAGACATGGCGAAACAAAAAGAAGTTGAATATACAGAAATGTCAAACCGCCTTAATACTGCATTGGCTGAAAAAGTCGCAGAATTAAATTCACTTAAACAGTATCAATCTGCGTTTTACAAACAGGTTAAAACAGCATTGGGTGACGATACTTCCATCAAAACTGATGGTGACAGATTTATTATCCAAAGTGATATTTTGTTCAGCAGTGGCTCTTATAAAGTTTCTGCTGATGGGAAATCACAATTAAAAATATTGGCGAACATTATCAAGGATATGGAAAAGAAAATTCCAGAAGATATTGATTGGATTATCCGTATTGATGGTCACACTGACAGCAAACCTGTAATTCCTGGAACTACTGCTTATTGGAATAATATGCAATTGTCGCTTTTGCGCGCGGCATCTGTGGCTGATGAATTGATAAAACATGGTGTATCCAGACCAAGATTGATTCCAACCGGTTTTGGTGATATGTATCCTATTGTTGAAGGCAAAGACGCGAAATCTTTGCAAAAGAACCGCCGTATAGAATTAAAATTAACAAACAAATAAAAAATTAAAGCATTACAAAAATGCGTTTTTGTGATAGAATAGTATTATTATGAGACGTTCTGTCATGGCTTTTTGTGGTGTGTTGTCTGCTGTCCATGTAGCATATGGTGGGTTGGTCGCAACAAAATTCCCAGGAACCATACAAGATTTATCTTTTGAAAGTCGTATGGAAAACATAGCTGATGGATATAAACCTTTTTTGGATAAAAAGGCGTACCAAGAATTAAACATTGTTCCAGGAGAAGAAATTTATACCGACCATATGATTGCGGTTGACGAAGCAAACATTGAACCCCAAGTTCAAGATGCACCAACCGTCCCACCATCACAACCAATCCCCACACCACCAGCAGCAATGTATTATTCAGGTCAAACCATTGGCGGTGGCGCAGTTATTGAAAATAATTCAATTACAGGTGGCTCTTGTTATCCGGCTGACCACGACAATCATTTTGTAAACAAAATTTTAACCACAGGCAGATACGAATCTGTTCATCCTGCTTTGGAAAAAGGTTTGATAACAATATTTCGCAAAGAAGGTGGGTGTGGAACAATCAAAAACGATCCTTGTGGGTATACTTGTTATGGGATTGGTTCTTCTCCAAAATGCACAGGTATCGTTGTTCATTCACGTGCAGAAGCAGAAGATGTTTATTACAACAGATATTGGAAAAAATACCATCTGGACAAATTGCCAGATGTAATCAGCACAGATATCTTTTTGGCAGGCATGGCAAGCGGTCCATCAACAGCATTATCACAATTTCGTGAATTTTTAGGGTTACCACAAAGGCCTTCTGTTGTTGATGATAATGTGATTAACGCAGTAAAAAATTACAAAGGCGATATACACAATAATTGGCTTGATAAACGCGATGCTTTTTTACAAAAAGTTGCGCAACAACGTTACGGTGGTTCTGTAAGTCGCGGTTATAAAAACGCCATTGAAATAAAAAGAAAAAACGGATGCCACGTTCGTCCACAAAATCCGCTTTACCGTCAATAAACCAAAGGATAAAAAAAATCTGCTTGTTTATTATCATAAAAAAAAGTAAAATAAAAGCATGGGAAAAAGATTGTCGTTTTTTTTAGTGTCTATGATTTTTGCATCAACTGCATTCGCGGCAAACAATTTTATTCCAAAGAAATTTACCACAGTCACTTCACATAATGATGTCTATCCCTATCGGCTGAATAACACGAAACCAAGCAACACCAATAAAAAAAATATTTCAACAAATACCATCGGGACCATATCTGCTTCACCGATTGGGAAACGCGGTGTTATCAAAAGACAAACTAATGCACGCGCTGCAACAACGGGCAATCAAAATTATTCAAACGATAATCGGCGCATTGTTCCGCGCAACAACAAAACGACTGCGCGTGTAGCGGCAAACACAAATTCTAATCCGCGTGTATATGACGGACGCAGTGTCCAGACAGTTTCGGCGCGTCAAACACCAGTTGCGAATCGTAATTCAAACACAGTGCGCACGGCATCATCTGGCTCTGTAACGAACGAACGCGTGTCGTCTCAACGTTGTTTTGCCGATTACAAAGAATGTATGGAAATGTATTGCCAGCGCGAAGATACAGCTTATAATCGCTGTTATTGCAGTGCTAAATTGTCCCAAATAGATTCGAAATATCAAAAGAAAATTGATGATTTAATTCAACAGATAATAAAATTGCAATACAATAATCCCGACGCCACCAGTGAAGAAATCAAGGAATATTGGGATCAAACCATTGGTGTTTATACACACACAAATCCATGGGTAGATATTGAAAACGCTTTGAACATAGAATGGCCTGATTCACAAAGCCGTATTCGTGGTCAACAGGCATTTAATACTGGTCATGACTATTGTGTTCGCAATTTACGCGCATGCTATTATATGGCATCAAACATGCGCGATGCATACAAATCAGAAATTGCGCGCGATTGCGAAGCTTATGAAAAAACCTTACAAAAAATACAAAATGCTGCCGAAAGCGTGGTTGAAAGTTATAAAAATTAATCGCACTTTAAATTATGTTCATAAATATTTCTTGCCAAATCATCGCTAATTGTTTCCCAGTCTGATACATGTCCATATATGATATCACAATTATAAATCGCCCTATTCTGCGATGGTGTATTTATCGCGCAAGAAGCGACGAATATCAACCACCCCAATTTTATAAACCGTATCATGAATTTTCCTTTTGTTTTGTTCAATGATTTGAATTTCTGTTAAATTATTTATCGCGTTTTTTTCACGACATTTTGCGTTTGTAATATTAACCCCGTAAAAATAAGCGCCAAAAATCAAGGCGCTTATCGCTATCATTAAATATATTTTATTCATTGGTTCACCTTTTAAAAAATCCGCCATTTGGCGGATTTTCATTCTTATTGGTTCATCGCACTAAAGAAATCTTCATTGGTCTTAGTCAGTCTTAATTTGTCCAACAAAAATTCCATTGCCTCTAATGTTCCCATCGGATTTATTATGCGACGCAAAACATACATCTTTGACAAAGTTTCTTTTGACACCAACAAGTCTTCCTTGCGCGTACCAGATTTCGTGATATCAATCGCAGGATACACGCGTTTATCAGACAATTTTCTGTCTAAAATAATTTCGCTGTTACCTGTTCCTTTGAATTCTTCGAAAACGACTTCGTCCATTTTTGAACCAGTATCAATCAAAGCGGTTGCTATAATCGTCAAAGACCCACCACCTTCGATATTACGCGCAGCCCCAAAGAAACGTTTTGGTCTTTGCAAAGCATACGCATCAACACCCCCAGTTAAAACCTTTCCACTGGATGGGACAACAGTATTATAAGCACGCCCCAAACGGGTAATAGAATCCAGCAAGATTACGACATCTTGTCCAGCTTCTACCAAACGTTTAGCCTTTTCAATAACCATTTCAGCAACCTGAATATGACGCGTTGCAGGCTCATCAAAAGTGGACGAAATAACTTCGCCACGAACACTGCGTTGCATATCAGTCACTTCTTCTGGACGTTCATCAATCAACAAAACAATCAATTTAACATCTGGATAATTAGTCGCAATCGAATGTGCAATATTTTGCAACATAACTGTTTTACCAGTTCTTGGTGGCGCAACAATCAAAGAACGTTGCCCTTTGCCAGTTGGCGAAATCAAATCAATCACACGCGCGGACAAATTGCGTCCCTTGTCAGTATCGTTTTCCACTTCCATTTTTAACTTTTCATCTGGGTAAAGCGGTGTCATATCATCAAAAGAAACACGATGGCGCAATTTTTCAGGATTGTCACCATTAACGCGTTCAATTGTTTCCAAAGCAAAATACCGTTCAGATTCATTTTGTGGTGCCTGAATTTGACCTTCGACATAATCACCCGTCTTTAATCCATATTTTTTTATCAAATTTGGCGATACATATAAATCATCTGGACCCGCTAAATAATTACTTTCCGGAGCGCGTAAAAAACCGAACCCATCAGGCATACGTTCCAACACGCCATCACCAATCAAAGTAATAGATTTATCAGCCGCATAAACACGCATTACCGCGAAACGCAGCTGTTGAACATTTAATTGCGAAGGATTTTCAATCCCCATATCTTCAGCCATCTTCAACAATTGTTGAGGAGACTTTGTCTTTAATTCATTTACATGCATAAAAAAACCTTTTTGTGGAAACGCGAACGAAGAATTTCGCCGCTTAAGTTGTTATTATTATAGCAAAAAAACGCACAAAAGTCAAGTATACAGAAAAATATGGCCCAAAAGGACCATTATTTTCTTATTTTTCTTCCGCAAAACCGGAATCTATGTTTACGCCACGTTTTGCAAATTCTGCAGCAAAATTAACCGCTTTCATTTTTTGCGTCGCGTTTTTCAATTTGGCGTTCATAATAGCATTTTCAAAAGATTCTTTTGTGTCCATATCGTTACCTTTTATGTTTCATCTCTCTTGAAATCGAGTTCATGATACACTATCAGAGCTTTTTTGTCAAGTGTTTTGTCAATATTTTTTTACCACCTTTATTCACAGTTTTCACAATCATCTGTTTCGACATATTCTTCAACTATGATTGGTGTTGGTTTTGGTTGTTCCATATATTGACTTTCCTTGACAACACGAACACGACGATTAGCCGCATTTGGTGTGTTGTTTGGGGTCGGAACCTTTAAATCTTCTTCGCCCGCAGACACCGCAATAATCTGGGATGCTGGTATTCCATATTCAATTAACATCTTCTGAACAGCTTCGGCGCGACGACCACCCAACGCATAATTATACGCATTAGAACCAGCCGTATCAGTATGCCCAACCACAGAAACCTTTATGTTCTTGTTTGCTTGGGTCGTAGCGGCCAATTGTCTAATAATACTGTCATATTCAGGTTTAATCGCAGCCTTGTCAAAATCAAACCTGATTTCAAAAATTTCTTCCATTATACGCTGTCTTGGCTCCAATGGAATCTGTTGAACCTTGATTATTGTCTTTTCAGGCTTTTGTGCAGGCGCCGCTGCTGGCATAATCGGTGTTGGCGCAATCACAGAAACAGGCGAAGGCGCTACATCAGACGAAAGCCCGACATTAACAGGATCGGTCTTTGAAGCAGATGCAGATGTAGCATCCACCTTAACTGGATCAGTCTTTGAAGACGATGTATTATTTATATTGATTGGCGCAGGTGTCGCCACAGCAGACGCATTTACCACAATTGGCGGCTGTTCCGGCAAAGGCGGCAAATTAATCGGTGCATTTTGATTACCAGGGGTTGAAACCTGAACAGATACCGGAACCGATATAGGTGCCGAGGCCGACCCATTATCCATGTTATCCAAACGCGCATTAATTTCAGCCAATTCAGAACGCAAAGCCAACATCAAATCAATAAATTCTTCACGAGTAACATATCCGTCATATTCATGACGTTCAACACTTGCCTGACACTGATTGCAAGCTGGTGTTTCTGCTGCAACCGCCGGGGATGCCAAACATTTTTCACAAGGGCTTGAATCATCTTCTGAAACATTAAATGTATCCGCACCACCATTGACATTATCTTCACCACCATAGATATTTTGGTTAAAAACTATTGGTGCCACTTGTTCTTTTTCTTCGACAGGTCTAACTTGTGAAGCTGCTGGAACAGGTATCGGTTGAATTAAATTATTTGAAGCAGGAACATTAACATTGTTTATAATCATAACCCCATCACGAGAACGAGAAACCCCAGAAGTCGCACTTAACCGACGAGTTTCCGGATAATAACGTTCTTCTTTTGTACCATTTGGAGTATTTATAATTACACGGGTTTCTGATGCACTTGTTGCCGCCGCCACCCCGCCCGCTTGTGGATAAGAAGGCATGGTCGCCGAAACAGTATGATCACAATTGCCTAACACTTCCATAGTGGTTTGGAAACGATCTTGACATTCATGCGCTGTTGCATCTTGACCACTTGCCGCAGCAGATATCCAACAATCGAATTTTGCCTGAGCTTCTGCAGCCAACTTTGGTTGTGCAGCCACAGCATCATTTCTTAATTCATCCATCAAAGCATTATACGCATTGTATATGGCAAATCTTTCATTTTCGTCATAAATTTTCCAATTATCTAAACTTTCTGGAAAAGGTGTTTCACCAGAAAAAGCACCGATTGCCTTTTGTGCAAACAATTCCCCGACATCTGGATGACCGCTGGTTCTGGCATTATACATAGCATAAGAACGATAATTCATCGCCAATTGATTAAGAAAAGATTCTTGGTGTGGCGCATCATTAACATTTAACTGTTCGACATAATCAACGGTTGGCGTTTCATACATATCACCACCATTGGTCCCAGCACATCCCGCCAAGATAAAGCACACCAACAAAGACGAAGACCATATCCAGCCTGTGTTTTTCATGTTTAAATCCTTTCCTTTTTTAACCACATACTTACATTATTATACAAATTTTTGAAAATTTAGTAAAGAGAAAAAGCATGTGTTTATAAATTTATTTATCTAAAACTTGTCCAGCCATTTGTCCCAATGATGGCAACATAGATTTTATATCCCCAGAACCACCCATACTAGAAACAGCTTCCAACACTGATGCAGTTCCAGCCGCCCCAGTAGTCTGACCAACACTACCCAAAGTTTGTGTCAAGAAATTACCAGCCAATTCACGACGAGCGGCATTTAATTTACCCGGTGCACATTTATTCATTTTTTCTATTAATTTAGAAATTTTTTTTGCTTCTGCTTCTGTATAATCTTCCTCTGTAAACGGGATTTTTGCGAACACATCATAAATATTTGAAATATTCTTACAATTTTTCTTGCTTACCGTGTCACATATTTCTGCCTTGCTGGCTTTTGGGAAAAGATACCAAATTGTGCCTTCATCTTCTTTTGAGGAAAAATTTTCATAGCAACTTTCGTTTTTATCAGCAAATTCCATCTTGCTCGCATAATAATTAGCATAGTTGTGTTCCTTGTCAGGTCCACAAGGGTCACCCAACCCACTTTCCGCAGAACTTACCGTTACAGAACCAGTTTTTGCCCATTCTTTGACCAAATTGTTAACGGTTTCTATTTCACTGGCAGTCGGCGCACAATCAGCAGTTAATTGTTGTTGTTGCGCACTTAAAGCCTTTACATTACTGACCAACCCAATAACTGTTGGTAATAAACTTGTTGCGGTTTCCAGCTTGTCAACCTGCTTGGTCGCGACCGGCGCAGCCTTTTTTACCCCCGTGTTTTTGACAATAACAGCCCCCCACGACGAAGTCGCACAAACGACAGCTATAAAGATAAAAAGCAACTTTTTCATTCTCTCTTTGCATGTATTATATCACAAAAAAAAGATTATATAAATATAAAAATTGCATTTTTATTTATAAATCGCTACACTGCATATCATGCAACAAAATCGTCGCAGCTTTATAATATTTTCAAAACACAAACGTCTTACCAGATTGTGGCAGTTTTTCTTTACAGGCTGGGGGCTGGTTATGGTCGCTATTTTGGTTGCGGCACCATTTTTAACCAAACAGATTTTGTGGACACCAATACGCGCTGTGAATATGCGTGATGTCGTGACAAACCAATTCAAAATGACTAATGCTTCTTTTTCTGGCACAGACAAAGACGGCAACCCTTTTAAAATTCATGCAACTTCTGGTCACCAAGAATACGGCAAACCTGACATAGTTTTTCTTGAAAAACCATCTGGTATAATTACTCGTGAAACCAGCAAAGGAAAAATCACAGACAAAATATCTGCTATATCCGGTCAATTTAATCACAAAGAAAATATCTTGACTTTAATCGGTAATGTTCGCATAAATTCTAGTAATGGTGATAAAATAATAACAGATAAAATGGTGATAAGATTATGATAAAAAAATCTGTATTGCGCGTTGAACATTTGTCCAAAAGTTATGGGAACCGTGTCGTTTTACGCGATATTTCCATGATTGCATCCCAGGGCGAATCTGTTGGATTACTTGGTCCAAACGGTGCTGGAAAAACAACTGCTTTTTATTGTATCACAGGGCAATTGGCGGCGACTGGCGGACAAATATTTTTAAATTCCCAAGACATCACACACTTGCCATTTTATCAACGTGCACGTTTACACATCGGCTATCTGCCCCAAGAAAACAGTGTTTTCCGCGGACTTTCTGTCGAAGATAATATTATGGCGATTCTTGAAATTGTGGAACCGAATCGTAAAAAACGCGAAGAAAAACTAAACGCATTATTGGATGAATTTTCAATTGCTTTTTTACGCAAAAATCCTGCGACATCTTTGTCTGGGGGTGAACGCAGACGTGTTGAAATTGCGCGCGCTTTGGCAAATGATCCTAAATTCATTTTACTTGACGAACCGTTTGCAGGGATTGACCCAATTGCTGTTAATGAAATTCGTGAAATGGTATCTCAATTAAAAAACCGCGGATTGGGTGTTATTATTACCGACCACAATGTTCGTGAAACACTTGGTATCACAGACCGCAGTTATGTTTTACACGACGGTCAAATTTTAAAGCACGGAACATCCCGCGAAATTGTCCAAGACAAAATGGTAAAAAAGGTTTACTTGGGCGAAAATTTCACAATGTAAAAATTTATTTTAATAATTATAGATAAAAGGAAGGCAAATGTTCACTATAGAAAAAATTCATGCGCGTCAAATTATGGATTCTCGCGGGAACCCGACCATAGAATGTGATATAACTTTATCTGGTGGTGCGTTTGGTCGTGCTTCGGTTCCATCTGGTGCTTCAACTGGTTCTTTTGAAGCTTTGGAATTAAGGGATGGTGGCAAAGCATATATGGGCAAAGGCGTATCCAAGGCGGTTCAAAATGTAAATGAAATTATTGCGCCTGCCCTGGTTGGAATGAACGGCGAAAACCAAACAGAAATCGATGAAAAGATGCTGGCATTGGACGGCACGCCAAACAAGGATAAATTGGGTGCAAACGCGATTTTGTCTGTATCTTTGGCGGTGGCACATGCGGTTGCTAATGCAAAAAAAATTCCGCTTTATAAACATTTGGCGAACATTTTCGGCAATCCAAACCCTTGTGTTTTGCCACGCCCGATGATGAATATCGTAAATGGCGGTCAACATGCAGATAATGGTCTGGACACACAAGAATTTATGATTATTCCAAATGGTGCCAAGAATGAAGAAACGGCGATTCGTATGGGATCCGAAATATTCCACAATTTAAAATCGATTTTAAAAAAATCTGGACATTCCACGAATGTAGGGGACGAAGGTGGATTCGCGCCAAATTTAAATACTTGCAATGAAGCATTAGACACCATCGTTGCAGCGATTCGCGCAGCGGGCTATGAACCGGGCAAAGAAGTATCGATTGGTCTGGATGTTGCTTCTTCTGAATTTTACAAAGACGGAATCTATCATTTCGAAGGGCAAAATAAAACCGCCGATGAAATGATAGAATTTTATAAAGATTTAATTTCTAGATATCCTGTGATTTCTATTGAAGATGGCTTAGCAGAAGAAGATTGGGAAAATTGGAAAAAATTAAACAATGCAATCGGTGATAAATGTCAATTGGTTGGCGATGATTTGTTTGTCACAAATCCAATTCGGCTTAAACGCGGAATTGAAAACGGTGCGGCAAACGCAATACTTATCAAGGTAAATCAGATTGGGACATTAACAGAAACTTTGCGTGCAATTAAAATGGCACAAAATGCAAATTATGGGGTTATTATTTCGCACAGAAGTGGCGAAACCGAAGACACCACGATTGCTGATTTGGCTGTTGCAACGAATGCCGGACAGATAAAAACGGGTTCTATGTCACGCACTGACCGCATGGCAAAATATAATCAATTGATTCGTATCGAAGAAGAATTAGGAACAGCGGCAAAATACGGCATATAAAAATGTGGCATGGTATTAATATTTTACTGATTTTAAAATATGTGGCTGTCATATTCATATTTGTGTGTTTGATAATGACACCCACATATTTAGCAATTATAAACAATTCTTCAAAATATGACAGAATGCGTGTCCGTGTTGGTTCATGGATGTTTGGTTGGACTTTTGTTGGGTGGCTATTTGCGCTTTTTGTTTCAGCAAAAAAATAAAAAATGCCGGTTGGCATTTTTTTATTTTTTACCTTTTTTATTATCTTTTTGAGATTCCGATTTTAATTCTGGCTGTTCAACCAAATCGCTTACCCTTATAATTTGTTTTGGGTTGTTCTTTAGCACAGCCATTTTTTCTTCCAGAATTTTTTTACGTTCCATAAACAACGGTTTTTCTTTGGCGTCCAAATTATCTATGGCTGGCAATTTCACAGTCATCGGGTTCACGTGCACACCATTTTTAATAATTTCATAATGCAAATGTGGTCCCGTAGACAATCCAGTTGACCCAGCATAGCCAATGATTTGTCCCTGACGAACCATAGTTCCTACCTTAACCCCTTTGGCGAATTTAGACATGTGTGCATAAAGTGTTTCATATGTTGCATTGTGTCTTATTTTTACAAAATTACCATGTCCGCGATTGAAACTGCGCGCTATGACACGACCGGCGCCAGCTGCTGGAATTGGTGTTCCTGTTGGTGCGCGGAAATCGACCCCTTTGTGCGCACGCGTAAACCCAAGAACAGGATGTTTACGAGCACCAGAAAACTTTGATGTAATTTTTGCATTATTAATTGGGGTACGTTTCAAAGATTTGATTGCGCCATTACCTTGGGCATCGTAATATCCCGAATGTCCATTTGCCTTTACATAACGATACATTTGAACATTACCACGCAAAGCATCAAAAGAAACCGCCAAAACACGACCATTATCAACTTTTTTATCATTAGCAAAATTTTCTTCGTATAAAACATAGAACTTTTGTCCAGCACGAATATCGCGTTCAAAGTCCATTTCAAATGCCAACAAATCATATACATTTAAAATGATTCCTTCGGGCATTCCAGCATCCATTGCGGAAAGATAGAAACTGCTGCCTTTTGCAATTTCGCCTTCTTTAAAAGCGATTCGTGTGTCGCGTTCAATTTCTATTTTTTGACATTGCCAAGTATCACGTGTTTCGCAATCGATTTCAATTCTGTTCCACGGCCCATTTTCAATAACAATCTTTGAAATTGGTTCGCCTTCTTTGGGTCGCACAAAATCAAATTTATCACGTCCAGCACGCAGTGTAGTAAAATCTGCATCCTTTTTTAAATTCTTGGAAATAGCGTTTATATCATTTATAGAAAAACCTTGGGCACTTAATATTTTTGAAAGACTGTCCCCTGATTTAACTTCTATCACAGTATGATGTTCAGGATTTACCACTTCCATCACAGCTTGACGCGCAGGTTTACTGCATACAACAACACACACAGCAATAACAGCCATAATTGCCGCTATACCCAAAATTATACGAGACAACACATGCACATTGCCCAGTTTCTTGCAAGATTTTACCACACTGGCAGTCATCTTTTTCATAATATTTTTTGCTTTTTTCATAAAGCTCATTATAATAAAAATATGGACATAAATCAAGCATTCGAAATATTAAAATCATCTGGTGGGGCTCATGCCGCCAGAATTATCACTGAACGACACAAAAAAATGTCATTTCTGCGCACTTGGTGGTATTCTCGGCTTTTGAAATGCGGGGTTCCGGTTGCCAAAATAATACATTCTAAATGGTTTTATGGCATGGAATTTTATACAAACCGCAATACCTTGGACCCACGCCCAGATACTGAAACATTGGTTGAATCAGTTATAAAAGATTGTGACGACTATCAGCCAAGACACATTCTAGATTTAGGAACAGGGACAGGCTGTATAATCTGCGCGCTTTGTAAAAACATCCCGAATACTTCTGGTGTCGCAATTGATAAATCAAGATTGGCTATTTGCGTTGCCAAAAAAAACATAAAAAAATTTGATTTAAAAAGACAAATCAAATTAAAACACGATGATTTCGCAACTTTTAAATCAAAAGAAAAATTCGATATAATTGTGTCTAATCCACCATATATAAAACGCGGGGATTCACGCGTAAACGCAGGCGCAAAATTTGATCCCAAAATCGCACTTTATGCAAAAAACGATGGTATGGCAGCATACGAACAAATAGCAAAAAATGCGATTCGTTTATTAAAGCCAAATGGGAAAATATACCTTGAAATTGGCATCGGTCAATCAAACCAAGTTATAAAAATTTTTGAATTTTTTGGATGGAAATTTTTACGCATCGACAAAGATTTGTCCGGATTGAACCGCGTATTGGTATTTACGCTTTGAAAAAATGGTTGTGTTGTCTAAGCCAACCAATCGTAGTATCCATACCATGACCATGAACAACATATGTCCCATCATCTAAATTCTTGTCGTATAATTTTTTAATAGATTCAAATATCTGCTGTTGATTACCGCCGGGAAAATCAGTTCGACCAAAACTTTCCGCGAACAAAGTATCACCAGTCAATAATATTTTATATTTTGGAAAATAAAACATCATCCCCCCCGGGGTATGTCCCGGACTTTCCAGTATTTCCATATTTATATCTGGCAAAATTTCGATTGTTCCAACAGATATATTTTTTGGTTTTTTATAACCGTCATGAATATGTGGTATGTTAAACATATCCAACAATTCATTACCCCAACCAATTAAATAATTATCTTTTTCATTCAAAAACCAATCTACATTGAACGCCCGTGCCAAACTTGGTGCAGCAGATATATGGTCTGGGTGTCCATGAGTTGCATATATCGCGCGCAGTTTTAATCCGCGTTCTAATAAAACCTTTTCCCAATCAGACGCCTTTCCCCAAGGGTCAAAAATTACCGCATCTGTCCCCGCATACACCAACAAAGAATTAGTATTCGTTGGTGGCATATGCAGAACCTCAAATTTTACATCGTTATTTTTTTGCATTTGATTTTTTGGTTGTTTTTTTTGATGTTTTTTTATCAGAAATAATTGCGCGAATTTCATCCCCAGAAAGCGTTTCTTTATCCAGTAATGCCTTAGCAAGTTTTTCAACTTTTGCTTTGTTCTTAGAAACAAGATTCTTGGCATCTTTATACGCAACATCTAACCAATTTTTAATTTCCGCATCAACCATTTCTGCGGTTTTTTCGGAAGCGTTTTCCAGCGCAATTCTTTGTCCAAAAGTATTCGCCTGATTAATCGCAACCATACCGATTTTATCAGACAACCCCGCAGTCGTAATTGAACGACGCGCAATTCGCGTAGCCATTGCAATATCACTTTCTGCCCCAGTTGTGATTTTGTTTTTACCAAAGAAAACTTCTTCCGAAGCACGCCCCGCCAAATCGACAGACAAAGTTGCACGCACTTCTTCAATAGTCATTGAAACTTTGTCATCAATTGGTAAATGTTGCACCATACCCAGCGCACGACCACGTGGAATAATTGTCGCCTTGTGAATCGGGTCAACAATACCATCATAATGCAATCCTACGAACGCATGCCCTGCTTCGTGATATGCAGTCAATTTAATATCTTCGGGACGCATCTTGCGGTTCTTTTTGGGTCCCATCAAGATTTTATCGCGCGCTTCTTCTATATCGCTTTGTTCAACAAATTTGTGTTCTGCACGCACAGCATGTAGTGCCGCTTCATTTAAAAGATTTTCCAAATCAGCCCCACTGAACCCAGTCGTTCCGCGCGCCACATCCATCATAGACACATTATCATTTATTTTAAATTTTTTCGCATGTAATTCCAGAATATCCCGACGCCCCTCAAGATTTGGTAAATCAATATGAATCTGTCTGTCAAAGCGTCCAGGGCGCAACAGTGCAGCATCTAACATATCAGGACGATTCGTTGCGGCTATCACAATAATGCCAGTATCATTTGCAAACCCGTCCATTTCAATTAACAACTGGTTCAAAGTCTGTTCACGATCGTTATCATTAAAGGAATGTTTACTGCGACTTTGACCGATTGCATCAATTTCATCAATGAATAAAATACAAGGCGCATTTCTTTTTGCTAAATCAAAAATCTCTTTAATCTTTGCAACACCCAATCCAACGATAATTCCAGAAAAATCACTGCCCGATGTGGCAAAAAACGGAACATTAGCTTCACCAGCCACAGCACGTGCCAACAAAGTTTTACCTGTTCCTGGTTCTCCAGATAACAGCACACCACGCGGAACGCGCGCACCCAAAGATTTAAATTTATCCTTGTTCTTCAAAAATTCTACAACTTCCATCAATTCCTGTTTTTCAGAATCAATGCCAGCCACATCTTTAAAAGTTGTTTTTGTTTTACCAGTGGTTATCTTAGTTGGATTTTGCCCAATCAAACTGCGTGTGATACCACCACCACCATTGCCACCACGCAACAGGCGCAACAACCAAAACAAGAACAAAACACTGACCGCGATTGGCAATCCCTTGCCAATCATATCCCAAGTAGAATCTTTTTTATTGATTGAAACAGCTGTTCCATTTGCAGAAAGTTTTTCCAATAATTCTGGATTATAAGTAATAGTTGCACGATAAGGTGTTCCATCTTTCAATGTCCCAGTTGCGACATCATCTTTTCCTATTTCCATGGTCTTGATATCACCGGCACGACGCAAAACATCTGAAAAGGATAATTCAACAGGTGCCTTTACAGACGCATTTGTTTCCGCAACAATTGCACCATTTTGAATTGTCGCATTATTCGTTGTACCCACAAATATCATACGCACAATCAAAGCGATAAATAAAACCGCAAACACAATCAGATAATATTTTGAATTGTCTTTTTTATTAAATAGATTTTTTCCGTTTTTCATGTCTTTTCCTAAAACTTGTTCTTTTTCCTTCGGGAACAATTAAAATTCTGTCATTCAATCTTCGAATCGTGCAATGTCCCAATGTGAATTTACAATCGTTTTGTAAATTACATAGTGCCTTTTGCAGCGAATTCAAGCGAACCGGATAACTATCCCCCCCAATTCTTTGAATCAGCATCCCCAGAAACTTTAATCTAATTTCTTCGGCTTCGTCAAATAAAAAAGCTGTATTAAACAAAGCCC
Organism: Alphaproteobacteria bacterium; assembly: GCA_046881825.1. GTDB lineage: Bacteria > Pseudomonadota > Alphaproteobacteria > Rs-D84 > Rs-D84 > Enterousia. The sequence continues at coordinate 42,798 of JBKSMS010000011.1, forward strand.
CCCATGACCGTGCCACCATTTCAATACGATTAGAAATATATCTGTCCATCCATTCACGAGTCCGCGCCAGGTTTTGAATTGCCAACAAAATTCGCGCATCACTTATGTCCAGCTTATCATTTAACAGGTGTCTGTTTTTACGCATTTTAACACGCGTATAATGTTCGTCACTGTTCATAGAGTCAATAAAGTATTTGATATTGTTTTCATCACAATATTTTTTCAGCTCGTCGCGCGACACTTCCAATAACGGACGCAAAATAGTAATTCCATTTCTTTCTGATTTTGGCAACATAGCAGATAAACCATACAAACCGCTGCCTCTTGATAGATTCATCAAAAAGGTTTCAATTTGGTCATCACTTTGATGCGCTGTTAAAAGATATTCTATACCGTTTTCATGGCAAAAATCAGCCATCATTTTATAGCGCGCTTCCCTGGCGGCGGCTTCCAGCCCTTTTTCCGGTTTTTCGCCATCCCAATAAAAAATCTGACAAGGTATATTTAATTTCACACAAACATTTTGAACATATTCTGTTTCTGTATCAGCTTCTGGGCGCAAACGATGGTTTACATGTAAACACACCACATCAGCCCCAATTTCATGCAACCAATAAAGCAAACACATAGAATCAATGCCTCCACTGACCCCAACAGCCATTTTGGCACCATCATATTTGTGCATAAAATCAACAAACTTTTTATTCATATCTGGTTTATTTTATGTTATAATTTCAAAAAATAAAGGAAAAATGCGATGAACAAAAAAATTAAATCTGTGGCTGTTTATTGTGGCCACCAGTTTGGAAACAACCCCGAATACACGCGTGATGCCAAAAAAGTCGGTGAATTATTGGCACGCAATAAAATGACTTTGGTTTTTGGTGGCGGCGATGTTGGTTTAATGGGGACTGTCGCTGGGGCTGCGGTTGAAAATGGTGGCAAAGTTATTGGGATATCTACAAAACATGTCGTTTCCCTGCAAGAACCTGCGCACAAAGATATTGATGTAAAGATAGTAAAAGGACTGTCCATACGAAAAGAAGAAATGTTCAATTTATCAGATGCTTTTGTTATTTTACCAGGCGGAATTGGCACATTGGATGAAATGACAGACATCATGACAAAACAACAGGTTGGTGAAACTCACAAACCAATATACATGCTAAATACTGCAAAATATTGGGAAATTTTTGGGCAAGTTATGGTTCAAATGCAAAACGAAGGTTTTATGAAAAGCGCAGATGAATACAACTTGCATGTTGTGAACACCCCAGAAGAATTAATCCAAAAACTAATCAACGGAGACAATTTTATCGCGTCCAGTTAGTCCGCGAATTATCTTGATTCTTGATTTTGGAACATCTAAATATTCAGATAATAATTCAATTACCGCTTCATTAGCACGCCCATTTTCTGGGGCGACAGTCGTATAAACACGCAAAGCACCGCCACTTTCGACGACTTTGTTTTGTTTGGCATGTGGTGTCACACGAATATTAAAAGTCTTCGGTAAATCTTTCATCACTCATTATATGAATATGGAAGTGCATCACAGATTGCCCTGCCCCGCGCCCAGTATTAGCGACAGTTCTAAAATTATCACGCAGTCCTAATTTTTCGACTGTCTTGCGAACGCCAGACCAAAAAGCCACCTGTAATTCAGCCGGCGCATTTTGTGTAAAATCGAAAATATCTGTGTATTCACCACGTGGAATTACCAAAACATGAACACGTGCACGTGGCGAAACATCATAAAAAGCCAAAACATTATCATCGCTATAAACAGTCTTACTAGGAATTTCCCCGCGCAAAATCTTTGCGAAAACATTATTTTTATCGTACATATATGTCCCCTTAGTTTTTTATGATAATACACCCAAAGCACCAACAAAATCAAGCCCCTTGAAATATAATTTTTTTGGACTATATTTGAATCATAACGTAACAGCAAAGGAGTTGTTTATGTTTAAACCATTACATAATTATGTTTTATTAGAAAGAATTGAAGAAGAAAATAAAACCGCTGGCGGAATTTTTATCCCTGATAATGCCAAAGAAAAACCTGTTCATGGACGCGTAATCGCGGTTGGTGACGGGACAATTGAAAACGGGCAAAAGATTCCATTATCTGTAAAGCCTGGCGACAATGTTTTATTCGCCAAATGGGCAGCATCCGCAAACGAAGTCAAAATTGATGGCAAAGATTATGTTTTAATCAAAGAATCTGACATATTAGGAATTTTGTAAAAAGGAATAAATTATGGCAAAAGATATTGTATTTAATACTGATAAATTGGCAACGGGTGTCGACAAAGCGGCAAACGCTGTCAAAATCACCATGGGGCCAAAGGGACGCACAGTTGTTATTGAACGTGCTTATGGCGCACCGATTGCTACCAAAGACGGTGTGACTGTTGCCAAGGAAGTATCGTTAAAAGACAATGCTGAAAACATCGGTGCAAAAATGATTCAAGAAGTTGCGAAACGCGCTGGCGATACAGCGGGCGATGGAACAACAACAGCAACTGTATTGGCGCAACACATTTTCAAAGAGGGGCGTCGTGTTATCGCGGCCGGCATGAATCCAATGGATGTAAAACGCGGTATTGATATCGCTGTCGAAGCGGTTGTCAAAGACATTGAAAAACATGCTCGTCCTGTCAAAGATTCATCTGAAATTGCCCAAGTTGCAACAATTTCTGCAAATAATGATAAAGACATCGGGCAGAAAATCGCGGACGCTATGGACAAAGTCGGCAAAGAAGGCGTTATCACCGTCCAAGAAGCCAAAGGGCTGAACACAGAAATTGACACAGTCGAAGGCATGCAATTCGACCAAGGCTTTATGTCGCCTTATTTCGTGACAAACAGTGAAAAAATGTTGGCTGAATTGGACAACGCGCAAATCTTGGTTTCGGAAAAGAAAATTACGGGCTTGCAAGCATTACTTCCTATATTGGAACCAATTGCTCAATCGGGCCGTCCATTGTTAATTATCGCCGAAGATATTGAAAGCGAAGCATTGGCGACATTGGTCTTGAACCGTCTGCGTGGCGGATTAAAAGTGTGTGCAGTCAAAGCTCCAGGTTTTGGCGACCGTCGCAAAGAAATGTTAAAAGATATTGCTATTGTCACAGGCGCATCTGTTGTATCTGATGATATGGGCATGACTTTTGAAAATGTGACACCTGCAGTTTTAGGGTCTGCGAAACGCGTTGTTGTATCAAAAGACAAAACATTACTGGTCAACGGCAATGGCGACAAAAAAGCAATTGATGCACGCGCTGCTGAAATTCGTCAGGAACTTTCTAATTCAACCAGTGAATATGACAAAGAAAAATTGGCTGAAAGATTGGCTAAATTGGTTGGCGGTGTTGCTGTTATTCATGTTGGTGGCATGACCGAAATCGAAGTAAAAGAAAAGAAAGATCGCGTAGATGACGCATTGTCTGCAACACGCGCTGCTGTCGAAGAAGGTATCGTCGCTGGCGGTGGTGTGGCTTTGGTTCGCGCAACAGAAAGTTTGAAAAAATTATCCGGCAATAACACAGATCAAAATGTTGGTATTGATATTGTGCGTCGCGCCATTGTTGCACCATGTATGCAAATCGCAGAAAATGCGGGGGTATCTGGCGAAATAGTTGTTGGCAAAATCTTAGAAACCAATGATTATAACTTCGGTTATAACGCCCAAACAGGCGAATATGTCGACATGATGAAATCTGGAATTATTGATCCAGCCAAGGTTGTAAAAACTGCGATAATGGCGGCAGCATCAACTGCGGGGGTATTATTGACAACTGGCGCAGTAATGTCTGAAATCCCAGAAGAAAAATGTTCTTGTGGCGGACAAAACAATCCACGCATGCCAGGTATGATGTAAAAACAAAAAATAAAAAATCTCGCGTTATGCGAGATTTTTTATTTAACCTTGCTAAACGCTTTTAATAATTGACAGCGACAATATTTTACTTCGTCTTTTTCTTGTTTTTTATTTATCCACATTTTATTTTCACCATTTCCACCAATAACACCATCAATTTCACCATCTTTGTTAAGATAAACAAATATGGGCTGATAAATATTTTGTTTCAAAAACATACTATCCACAGCGACATTAAATTTTACATTAAAATCTTTTTTTATCCAATGGAAAACCGGTATAACACCATTTGAACAATGTGCCAAATCTTTTTCCATATCGCCAAAATACCTGTATCCGTTTTTTACGTAAAAATCAACAGCGCGTCTTAACGGCGTAAGGCTTATTTTATCTGCAATCAAACAGGACGTGTTTTCAAAAGCCCTTAACAATCTAGAACCTATACCACACTTTTGATATTCGGGCAACACATATAAATGTTCCAAAAACGCCTCTTTAGAATAAACAGAAAATATTTCGCTTGAACGTTCAAAACAAAAACCTTGGGCAAAACCAACCATTTCTTTTTTATGATACGCAGCAAACGCCAGATTATGTTGCCAATTATACAAATTTCTTTGATAATCACATAAATGACTTTGCCTTTCTTCTTCTTTGGAACACAAATTTCTAAATTTACCAGTAAAGGATCTTATTATTTCTGCATTACAAGCAAATTCAATATTTATAAAATCATCCCAAACGCCTTTGACAGATTGGTTAAAAATTGGAACTATATCAAATTTTTTATCTTTTCTTATCATTGACAAAATATTAAAACCGACAATACGATTTGTCAAGAAACATCTTAAAATTTGCAAAACGGCTTTTTTCTGGTAAAATTTTCTTATACAAAAGGTAATCTATGTCAAAAGGCTTTAGAAAAATTTGGAAGAAATTTTGGACACCAATATTACATAATTCCATTATACAATGGACATTGGCGATTATATTGGCTGGCATAACTTGGTTTATCTTTTTGACATCCAAACATAAATTCACAAATACTAAATCATTAAAACGATATCGTAAAAAGCCTGTGGTGTTTGTGTTTTTTCATGGGCGATGCGCTATGTTATCCCCGGTAATAAAATCTGCAAAAGTGCGCGCTTATTGTGTTGCGTCCCGCCACAAAGACGGTCGTATGATGGCACGTCTGCAGCGGTTATTTGGTCTGCGCGCAATTTATGGTTCTACATCTGACGGCGCTGTTGCTGTATTACGCGAAGGGGTCCGTATAATGCGCAATGAAAAAGTTTCTATGTGCGTTCCGGTTGATGGACCATCTGGACCATCTTTGCGATTACAAGATGGCGCGTTATATTTTGCACGCATGACAGGCGCGCCAATTGTCCCATGTTGTTTTTCTTGTTCTCGTCCGATGTATATGGACAGGTGGGATAAATTTATGATACCAAAATTGTTTGGAACAATATCTTGTCGAATCGGTGAACCCATTTACATAGATTCAAATTTGCGTGGCGAATCGTTTGAACAAAAGCGCAAGGAAATAGAAGAAGTAATGATAAAACAATTACACGATATGGATGATGAATTTAATCTGCCAAAAATAGAATGTGACCTTAATGCCACAGATTACAAGAAACACAATCGCAAAAAATAAAAAAGATTTAGACAAAAAAACACAAGGACCGGCGAACCGGTCCTTGTTTTTATTCAGTATTTCTGGAAGGGAGGAACCTTTAGAATCTGAATCTTTTTCGGTTTGTATTCTTGCGAATACCAACCTTATGTTCATACCATAGAACAATAAAAACAGATGTCAAGTTTTTTATAAAAAAAATCCGACCAACTGGTCGGATTTTTTAACTTTGTTTCAATATTAGAAATTATATCTGAATTTCAACATACCTGTTTGTGATGTATAATCTTTGCGGACATCAATATCATAGTTGATAGAGAAATCCAAAGTCTTATATTTCAATCCCAAACCGATACCGAATTCGCCCCCAAGACGGGACAATCTTTCACCACGCAGTGTATAAGAATCTACACCTGGCATTGTAACGGTAGATATATTTCTGTCGGACAACATATCATATTTAACCGCCGCATTTAATTGTGGGATTAATTTTGTATATCTGTCCATATTGATACCGAACGCATATTTCGCACCAAAGACACCTGTCAAGAAATCAGTATCTTTAGATTTTGTTTTAACATCCATTGAATTAGTATAATCGTCAGCCATCACATGCATATAACGCAACCCTAATTCAGGCGTTACACCACTTGCGAAATCGTAACCAGTCGCGATTACACCACCGAACGAATTGACATCATAATCGCCAGTCACAGGTGTTCCCATTACTACAGCTTCTTCTGAAAAATCAGACATAGTGTAATTTAACACAGCATTGACATACCATTGTGTTGGTTTGTATTGACCATAAACAAATATGGTATTGCTGTCGATTTCTGTATCGCGTTCTGTCCCGCTGATATCGGAATGAGCATACGAATACCCTGCCCCGATGGTCCAAACTTTATTGATTGTTCCATCCATACCAGCCGCGATTCCACGTGTATAACCACTGAACGCATCGTTCTGTTTAGATTTATTGAACAAACCTTGCGCCCAAACGCCACCACCGGTTAATCTGACATCACCACCATTACGACCAATTCTTGGTGCGACCATACGCATACGCGCACCAGTCAAATTAGCAACTGTTGTTTGAACAGATGCAGCGATAGATTGTGCGACAGATTCTTTTTCTGGATGAACTGCCGCTGCTGCTTTTTCAACTTCCTGTTTAGCTTCGGCTGTGTCTTCTGCCAACTTTTCTTGCATCTTGACAGCCAAATCGTTCAGCTTTTCTGATGTAGACTGTGCAACCCCAGCAATTGCCGCCGCTGTATCTTCTTGGATACCATTTTCTTCTGCGATATCAGAAGAAGATTTCAAAACCGCTGTTACTGTACCATTTTCTTCAGTCAAAGTGTATACAGCATTCTCTTTATTCCATGTAAAATCACTTGTCACAGTATTCGCGCTTACAACATTATATGTTCCAGCGCCACGGACCGTCATATTCAAAGTAGCACCATTTGCATCCAAAGTATCGACATCAATTTGACTGTATGCATCTGCGCTTGCCAATGTCATATTCAAAGTATCATTTGCTGTCAATACCAAAGCGCCAGCAGTCAACTTTGCATTTTCATCCATATTGATTGTTTGGAATTCTTTGACAGTTCCGACAACATTTACATCAACATTGTTGATGTTTAATTCAGTTGCACCACCAACATGATACGCACGAACATCACCGCCAATGTTGATATTACCACCACCCAACATATTTAATGTGGCATTACCGATAACACTGTTTTCATCGGTATCTGGCGCCGATGCTCTTTGACGACTGCCAGCATGAACATCGCCAGCAATTCTAATTGTTCCAGATGTATTCAAATTAACTTCTGTGCTAGCAACTGTTGCACCAGTTCTGTTTGCGCCCGCGATAATCCAACCACCATCTGTTAATGCAGACGTAGGTGTGTCAGAATCTGCCGCTGTATAACCAATAACAGAATTTCCTGTCACATTTATAACAACGTTCCCAGCAGATGCAGCAGAACCAGCAGAAACAACTTCATCTTTAATCAAAGAATTATTAATATTTATTTCTAAATCACCAATTTTAGCATTTGGAACATTCGTAGCAGAAGAAAAATAGTTTGTTCCACGAACACTTAAACCAACAACCGAATTATCAACAGTAACCGTTGTTTTCCCAGACAATGCCCCATCTGTTGTTATATCGCTATGATCACTAAAAAAGTTAACTCCTATTACATTATTTTGCACATTAGAATCAATAACGGTAACATTTATATCACCATTCACATATGCTTGGGCTTCTTCTTCTGCTGCTGTTTGTGTACGCCCGATGTATTTTTCTACATTAACACTTTTACTTCCACCACTGTTGCCAATAAATAAAACACCATGTATACCATCACTCAATCCATCAGAAGCGAAAGCTTCCTGGGTCACATTTTTTACCGTTAAATTTACATCACCATTAACAATGTTACGCATTGCAGTACCAGTGATAACATTATACGTTCCGCCATCTACAACAAAATTAATATCATTGTTAATAGTTGTATATGAATCTATCTCTGGATGTTTCCAATTATTTGTATCAACTGCCATCGCGGGCATGATTGCCAATGCCGGCAAAACAGAAACCCCCATTAAAAAACCATGGAAATATTTATTCATGATAATTCTCCTTTCTTTTATCATACAAACTCAGTATATCATATTATATCAAATTGTCAAGTCCCGTTTTTGCAAAAAAATACCGTAAAATCAACAAGTTATCATTCAAAAAAGTCAAAAAAAATGCTCGTTCTGTCCTATTTTTCGTGAATCCCCAGGCGCAAATATTCACGCAACAAAGCAATTTTCACCGCACTATTTCCGGTCCCATTAATAAAAGTCCCATAAAAATCATTAAAACCCGCCCCTTCCCAATCTATGATGGCAATCACATCAAAAGTTTTTTCATCCATTATAAAATTATCCCACAAATCATTTTGACACCAACCGTGCATAATTGACGTCTTGTCTGTCGGTCTAGATTTCAAATCACGAATTTCAACCGGGTCTGCACAACCAATTTCATACAAATATTTCGCCAGCTGCGTGGCAATTTTATCTGCGATTTTATTTTGTTTTTCACGTGATAATTTATGAAATCCAACACCTTTGATAAATTCATATTTTCTGACCGCCAAACCTTCAAAATCTAATATTTCCATTTCTGGAATTTTTATCGGGGATATTGGACGCAACGCATCAACAATTCGTTTTTCACGAATCGATATTTCTTTGCCATCTGTCTTGATTGGGAATTTAAAAACCCATCTGTCGTCAACACATACAACAAAATTCCCACATCTATAACCACTGGTGTTTTTTATCTTTGGGTGTTTTTCTGATGAAAAACTTTTTGCGAATTTAACCCATTTACGAATCGGGTTGTTCAATTCCATGCGCAAAATATTACGCTTTTTACGATTCCACACAAAACCACATAAAATATTTATCAATAATCTTCGCATTTATTTTGTCCCAGATTTCCGAAAATACAACTTTGAATATTCATACATAATATCTATTGGAATTCCACGATAGCCGAATTTATCCCAATTATGCGTTGCAACATAAAACGCAGACCGCCAATCTTCAAATGATGCCTGTTCCCAATCTATGAAATAAGTTATATCAAAAGTTTTTTCATCCAACATAAAATTCTGCCAAAAATCGCCCTGGAACCAACCATAACAAAAACCAGGTTTTGCATCCATACTCGGTTTCAAATCACGAATTTCTATTGGGTCTTGTTTTCCAATGACATACAAAAAATTCGCAATCTGTTTTGCAATATGTTGGCGATGCGCCCCTATTACCTTTGGCGGAATGTCTGTCAACAAAGTCCCCTTTGCAAATTCATATTTTCGCACATAGATATTTTTATACGGAATAACTTTTACCAAAGGAATTTTTATCGGGGAAATTCCATAAAAGGCATCAACGATTCGTTTTTCGCGAATCGAAATTTCCTTGCCATCGTTCAAAAGCGGAAATTTAAACACATGCTTGTTATTCAAAATAACTATGAAATTTTTACAGCCGTATCCAACCAAAGTTCTGATTTTGCGTTGCTTCATATTTTTAGCAAATTTGCGAACAAATTTGACATAATCGCGTGTCTGGGGAAAACGAATACACGTGCGCACTTTGTCACGCAAACGCTTTGACCAAATCACACCACAAACGATATTAGATATAAAATGTCGCATATTTTACCTTTTGCCTTGTGAATATAATCATAAGGCAAAAAACAAATGTATGCAAATCAATAATCACAAAAAATTATCTGCTGCGAATAATTATGTGCTTGTAATATTTTTCTTGGAAATCAGTAATTTTTTCGATTGTTTTGTCATCTATATTTTTACCTTTGTCGACGACAATCAATTTGTCATCATCATCATTTGTCCGATGAATTATAGCACAACAAACCCCAGTAAATTCATCCAAAGGAACAGTTGGTCCAATAACATAAGCATCTAATTCTTCGCCATCACCAGATATAGTATTCGGTATAAAGCCATAATTAATAGGATACACAAAACCGTGTTTAGGATGTTTACTGCCCATAGGTCTGTCCATTTTCACAGTCACAATTTTATCCAAGAAATCTTTGGAATTAACTTTCGTTTTCATATTGTCCTCCTTTTTATTACAACAACAATACCACAACCAGTTTTAAAAATCAAAGTTTGTAAACTATGGTTGTGCTATCTGTGCAATTCGCGAACTAAATTTTTAGAAAACTATCAAAACCACATAAAACATTTCAATAGAATCATATGTTCGAAATCACATTAGATTTATTAAATCGACATCAATTTTTGTTTTTTTAAATACACCTTTGTCCACTTCGCCATAAATCTGAACAAGTGTCTCTGGTGTGACCGTAACACCATTCCAATCTTCATCATCTATTTCAACTGTGATTTTACCTGTTTCGTCCATAAAAGTATATCTTTCATGGCCCAAACTGTTGACAATTTTACCCTGCATAAAAACAGTGGTATCATCACGTAATTTTGATACATCCTGCACTGTCGTTATTTTTTGTTCCAACATATTCGGCCCAACAAAACCACCTTTTACTCCTTGATCTGCACCACCAGTACCGACAAAAACAAAGGTTGTCATAAAAAATGGAATTATCTTTTTCATTTTTACCTCATTATTATTAAAAATCTTAATCGCCTATCTTGGTTGTGGTCGATGGTACAAAACAAACGCAACAAAGACAGATGATTATGTGAATAATAATACAAAATAGAACGATAAAATCAACATATTTTTAATTTTTAAGCGTAATACTTTGAAATTTCAACAATCCTAGTTTTTTTAACTATTCATTAATACAGTTTGTGATAACTATTCGAAAGTTGAAAAATTTTGACTTCTTCCGAAACTAAACTCTCGAACTCACTGGAAACATTAGAAAACAAACAAAAACCCGCCCTGAAAAGAACGGTCGCACATCTTGGTTGTGCTCGTCATGCAATTCGCGAGCCGACATAATCAAAATTGGACAAGAGATAGATAATGTAAAAAAGAATTATTTTAATATATCAGATTTATTCTGAACTTCTATACCAGTTTCAAATTCTTCAACAAATTTCCAAGAACCATTATCTAAAGTAAAATGGAAACATTGACAATTTTTTACACCATCTACTTTTAAACCACACGCATAACATAGTGCACGCGTAACTCCACCATGTGAGGCAACGGCTATGTTATTTCGTTTATCCTGCTCAACAATATGTTCTAAACAACTTTTTATTGTTTTAAAGTTATTTTCTATTTCTTTCTTTTTTTCTTCGCTTTCTGTATCCCAAAACCAAAAAATCGCTTCTTTTAATTCGTCTTTCGTTATAATTTCTATATTTTTATTGGTCAAAGCAACTTTTGCTGTATCTATTGCGCGTCTGTATGGGCTGGAATAAACAACATCTACATCTTTATCTTTGAAAAATTCAGATAATTTTTGTGCTTGTGCAATTCCTAAATCGGTTAGATATGCATCTATACCAGTGCCATACCTGATACCAACTTCGTTTTCATTGGTTTGACCATGTCTAAAAAAATAAAAATGCTTTTTCATAGACTAAATTATATCACAAAGAGTTCGAAAGTTCAAAAATTTTGCCATTTTTCAATGACAAACTTTCGAACTCGGTGAAATACTTGTAATTCTAATAAAAACCCGCCTTTATCGGCGGGTTTGTCAATCTTGGTTGGGGTACACGGACTGCCTCGCTCGGCACAGCTAGTGCCGGCTGTGGCGCATTCGTTAGCGCTCAAACTTCGTCTAACTCGTTTTCGCTTACTCATTGTCGAACCAATAACTTCGTTATAGATTACAAACCGCAACCCAGAACACAAAAATTAAACCCGTCTTATGACGGGTTGAATTTTTGGTTGGGGTACACGGACTCGAACCGCGATATACAGAGTCAGAGTCTGCTGTTCTACCATTAAACTATACCCCAATTCGCCATAATTATATAGGTATTATTCTATTTTTCAATCAAATATTTTAAGTTCTTTAAAATCATCATGTGTTGCGGTTGGTATAATTTTTATATCTTTTTCATCTGCCCAAGTGTTAGCTAAATCATACGGAACTATTTCATCGCGCCCACCAACAAAATGAATCTGTGAAACTTTCGGCAAAGCATCCATATTCAAAGATTCATTCAATGCTTCATCACCAAAATATTCTGTCCATTTTTTATGATTCAAAACCCCGGCAATCGTAATCCATTTATCAATCTTTAATTTTGGATTTTGCTTTATTACCAAACCAGACACCATCGCCCCACCAGAATAACCAATCAAAACTATTTTTTTATTTTTAGCAATTTGTTTTATAACCTGACTTTGGGCATCTATAATTTTTTTTGAAAACCGCGCGGTTGTCCAATCTTGCTTTTTACAATTATTATCCATAATAAACTGACAAGGTCGCGCGACATAGACCACATTTTCAAAATTATCGCGCGTTACCAAATCACGAACCAAGGTTCCATGTGGTGTCGGGTCGTCTGTTGGATATCCATACGCATTAAAGGAATTTCCGTCGCCTTCGATATAAATATGAACAATATTATTTTTTGGGTTATTTATTTTCTGCCAAGTAGCAATTTCATAAATATCAGTTTTAATCGGCACATATTGAAAATCTGTTGGCGCAACCCACCCTGCCCCAGCGCACGCAGTTAACAAAAAACAAAGCCATAACTTTTTCATGTTTTTATTTTTACATTTTCAAAAAAATAATTCAACAAAGATGGAAAACGGTTTTTTTTATGTTATAATCAAAACCGTCAATTTGAAAAAGACAATCAAAAAAAGGAAAAAATCATGAAAATTAAACCATTTGCGGGTGTTCGCCCACCAAAAGAACTGGCCAAAGAAGTTGCTTCGCGTCCTTATGATGTTTTGAATTCTGTCGAAGCAAAAAACGAAGCTGGTGAAAAATCTTTATTGCATATTATTAAACCAGAAATTGATTTTGACCCAATTGCTGATGAACACGAACAAAAAACTTATGACAAAGCAGTTGAAAACTTCAAAAAATGGCAAGAAAAAGGCTGGCTGGTCACAGATCCAAAAGAAATGTATTACATCTATGCTCAAACAATGGACGGACGCACTCAGTATGGTTTGGTTGCTGCTGCTAATGTAGATGATTATATGACTGGCAAAATCAAAAAGCACGAATTGACACGCAAAGAAAAAGAAGACGATCGTATGATTCATGTTCGCAATCAAAGTGCAAATTTGGAACCAGTATTCTTTGCATATCCTGATGTAGCAGAAATGAATGAATTGGTTGCAGATTGGATTAAAAATCATGCTCCAGAATATGACTTTGTTGCCGAAGACGGCTTTGGTCACACATTCTGGAAAATTGATGATGATGCAACGAACAAACGCATTACAGAAATCTTTGCCAAAGTTCCTGCGTTCTATGTAGCTGATGGTCACCACAGAACTGCGGCTGCGGCACGCGTGGGTGCTGAAAGACGTGAACAAAATCCGAATCACAATGGGACAGAAGAATACAATTATTTTCTGGCTGTGATTTTCCCAGAAAGCCAATTACACATTATCGATTACAACCGCGTAGTCAAAGATTTAAATGGTCTTTCTGAATCAGAATTTATCGAAAAATTGCGCGAATCTTTTGATGTGGTTGAAAAGGGTTCTGAAACATATCACCCAAATAAATTGCATAACTTTTCTATGTATTTGGGTGGCAAATGGTATTCATTGACTGCCAAGGCGGGGACATACAACGACAACGACCCAATTGGTGTTTTGGATGTGACAGTATTGTCTAATTTGGTATTTGATAAAATATTGAACATTGGTGATTTAAGAACATCAAAAAGAATTGATTTTGTTGGCGGAATCCGCGGACTTGGCGAATTGAAAAAACGCGTAGATTCTGGCGAAATGGCGGTTGCATTTGCGCTTTATCCCGTCACAATGCGTCAAATTATTGACATTGCAGATACGGGAAATATCATGCCACCAAAGACAACTTGGTTTGAACCAAAATTACGTAGTGGTTTGGTAATACACAAATTCTAAACGAACAAAAAAACACCCGCAATTGCGGGTGTTTTTTTTACAAGATTCTAACATCATTAAAACGGGATATCATCTGCAATGTCTTCAATATTAACCTCGTCACGTGGGGCAGATGCAGCTGGCGCAGGTTCACCACTAGATTCCATAGTTTTTGCCCCAGACAAAATCACCATTTGCCCGGCATATGGGTTCAACACAACCTCTGTCGTGAAAGTGTCCACCCCTTGTTGGTTTTGCCATTTGCGGGTACGCAGAGTCCCTTCCAAATACAACTTAGTCCCCTTTTGCAACATGCGTTCTGCAACTTCTACTAAATTAGGCGCAAAAATGACAACACGATGCCATTCTGTTTGTTCTTTTTGTTCACCCGATTGTCTGTCGCGCCATCTGTCCGATGTAGCTAGCGAAAACGATACAACCTTTTGTCCGGATTGCATGGTGCGAACCTGAGGTTCTTGACCGATATTACCCACTAATATTACTTTGTTTATACTGCCTGCCATTTTTACTTCCTTTGTTAGTTTCTATAATCTGATGATTGCGAAAAAAAAAGATAAATACAAGAAAAAAAGCGCGCCATAAAACATGGCGCACAAAATTATTCTTCATCGGTTTCGTCAACCCCTTCCTCTTCTTCTTCGGTCGCATTTAAATCTATTTCTTTTGGGACACCCAAAATATCTTCGATTTTTTCCGAAGCCGCTTCTAAATCCATCTTGTGCAAAACCGCGAATTCTTGCGCCATACGTTCCAGCGCACGCAAATACAACTGACGCGCAGAAAAAGTCATAGTATCTGTCGCAGTCCGTCTTTGTAGATCACGAACCACTTCTGCCAATTTCATCGGGTCGCCAGAATTTATGTTTTCTTCATATTGCGCCGCACGACGCGCCCAAATCATACGTTTTGCCCCAGCTTTGCCCTTAGCCGAATTAATTGCTTCGTCCAATTTACGCGCACTGGTCAACGGACGCAGGCCAGAAATTTCAGCCCTGTCCAGCGGGACACGCAAAGTCATGTGATTCCTTTCAAAATCTATGACCATCATTTTAATTTTTTGACCGCCGATTGTTTGTTCTTCGATACGCAACAACTTACCAACACCTTGGGTTGGATAAACGACATATTGCCCGGTTTTAAAATCTAATTTTTTTGCTGGCATACATAACACCTTTGCGTTTTGCCATTCTCTCTCATATGCTTATTATAACACAAAAAATCTAAAAAACAATTATTTGTCAAAAATTTTATTGCCCCAATCCTGCAGGCGAAAAGCGTCCGATATTATTAAACAACTCTTCAACAGCATTTAATTCTATTGCTGCTGGGATTTCAGTTTCACCCTTTGCAACACGGACGTCTTGTAAATCTTTGTCATGTAAAACCTTGGTTTTTGTGATTTGCCCATTTTTTACCCACGCCAACAACACTGTTTTATTATCATAAGTAGTTGGAAATGGTCCATGCATATTTTCATCAGCACTGTAATAAATCCAAACTTCATCCCCATAAATAGTACGCGTTTGTGGGTCACCCAATTCTTCTTGTAATTGTTTGGTTGTTTTAATAGTTGCAACCTTGCTTTCCAAATCGTCTGGAAAAACATACCCACGATGCTTTGTCTGCAAAGCACAAGCACCAAGAATCAATAAAAATAAAACAAATATTTTTTTCATAATATCACCCTTCGCCATTATCTTTGTTCTTTTTAACAGTGAAATTAGCAATATGCTGTTTCAATTCTGTTTTGTATAAATTGTTTGCTTTGGCTTCTTCCACCAATTTGTCAAAGTTCGGATTTATCGAACGCGCCGATGCAAATCGTGTTTCACTTTTCATAAATTCTTCCAACAGGAACGGTGTATCAACATGCGAATCAAGCATCAATGGATTTTGCCCGTTTTCTATGTTCGCCGGATTAAAGCGATACAACGGCCATGCCCCCGTATTAACAACATTTGTTTGATGTTCTGCACCATTTTGCAACGCAAATCCATGTGCAATACATGGCGCATAAGCCAAAATAATTGATGGACCATTAAACGCAGCCGCCTCTCTAAAAGCACGCACCGCCTGAACCTGATTAGCACCAATCGCAATTTGTGCAACATACGCGCCCGACATCATCGCAATCATCCCTAAATCTTTTTTTGCATGTTCTTTGCCACCAATAGCAAATTTCATAGATGCTCCAAACGGGGTTGATTTAGATTGCTGACCACCCGTATTTGAATAACCTTCTGTATCCAAAACAAGTATATTTACATTTTCACCACTGTGTAAAATATGATCTACACCGCCATAACCAATATCATAAGCCCAACCATCACCCCCTACTATCCACAAAGATTTATCAACGATTGCGTCCAACAAACTTTCTGCATATCTTGCGCGCGGACTATCGTTTTTAGACAATTGTTTTTGTAAATCTTGTTGTATTTTGCGTTGCGTTTCTGTATCAGTTTCGTTCATCATTTGTTCCACATTTTCAAAACCCAATTCAAACAACACAGAACGCAAAGCTGATTTACGCTGATTCATCGCGATTCGCATTCCCAAACCGTATTCTGCATTATCTTCGAACAAAGAATTAGACCATGCGGGACCGCGTCCATTTGCATCCGCACACCATGGGGTCGTCGGCAAATTTCCACCATAAATCGAAGAACACCCTGTCGCATTAGCAACCACCATTTTATCGCCAAACAATTGCGCCATTAAACGAACATATGGTGTTTCACCACACCCCGCGCAAGCACCTGGAAATTCAAAATAATGAGGCAACAATTCAACATGCTTTGGAATATTCAAATTTAATTTTGATTTATCAAAGTCAGGTATTTTTAATGCTGCATCAAAAGCCTTTTGATTTTTAATACCTTCATTCATTGGAATCATAGACAAAGCACCAACCGGACAATTTTTCATACATAAACCACATCCTGTGCAATCAGCCGGTGAAATATTCAAAGTGTAAAATAACCCAGACCCCAATTCTGGTGTTTTCATTGGCACAACGGTTATACCGTTTGCCTTTGCCTTTTCCATTTCTTTTTCGTTCATAACTTTGATACGAATCGCGCCATGCGGGCAAAGCATGGAACATTTTCCGCATTGAATACATTTACTTAAATCACATTGCGCAACGCGATTCGCAATCGCACGTTTTTCATATTTCGAAGTCCCGACAGGATATTGGCCACCACCAAAAATCCCATCCAATTTGAATCGTGACACAGGAATTTCATCCCCGCGTCCCGCCGCCATTTCACCCAATGTCCCCGCAATTTCCGCAGGTGTATCTAATGTCATCGCAGGAATAAAATCAGGCGCGTTTTTCGAAATACTTGATGGGAAGACATACTTCTTCAAATAACTTTCAGCCCTATCAACTGCTGCCCAATTAGCCGCAACAACATCCATACCTTTCTTCTTGTATGTCTTTTCAATTGCTGCTTTGGCTGCTTCTTTCGCTACATCTGGATTTATTACTTTTGTTAAATTAAAGAAATTCAACATTATAAATGTATTGATACGATTACCCAATCCCAATTCCATTGCTGCTGCATTAGCATCCAAGAAATATAAATCAGCGCGCATACGAATCAAATGTTCTTGGGCAGATTTAGGCAACTTCGCAAAAGCTTCTTCGGGTGGCAAAGATGTGTTTATCATAACAGTTCCACCCGCACGCAAAGAAGAAAACACATCAAATCTTTGCGCAATCATAAAATTAGAAACACAGATGAAATCTGCACTGTCCACCAAATATTCGCTTTTAATTGGATGCGCAGAAAAACGAATATGAGATTGTGTCACACCACCAGATTTTTTTGAATCATAAACAGCATAAGATTGCGGATAAAGGTCTGAATTTTCCCCGACTATCTTTACAATATTTTTCACAGCCCCAACTGTTCCATCACTGCCGATACCATAAAGAATCGCAGTTTTAACATCCGAATTTTCAATAGTAAATGTTTTATCTGTATCCAAAGACAGGTGTGTTAAATCATCATCAATTCCAACTGTAAAATTATGATGCAGCGTTCCACGCATCATGTATTCAACAATCGCCTTAACATCGCGCGGCTTAAATTCTTTGGAGCCCAAACCATAACGCCCACCAAATACAGAAATTTTAGAATCAACAATACTGCGTACATTTTGGTAAAGAGGTTCCCCAACAGAGCCAGCTTCTTTTGTTCTGTCCAAAACAGCGATTTGTTCAACAGATTTTGGCAGCGCCGCCAAGAAAGCCTTTACCGGGAACGGGTTAAATAAATGCACACGAATTAAACCGACGCCCTTTGGCAAAAAAGCAAGTGTCTCTTCAACAGTGTCACAACTGGACCCCATGGAAACAATAACATACTTCGCATTTTTATCACCAATGTAATCAACCACATTATAACGACGACCAGTCAATTTTGCGAATTTATCCATTTCGCCCTGGACAATATCTGGCAACGCATCATACAAAGAATTAGATGCTTCGCGTCCTTGGAAATAAACATCTGGATTTTGCGCAGTTCCACGAATAGTTGGCTTATCAGGATTCATACCCCTTTCGCGATTAGCCATAACCAAAACATCAGGCAACATTTCACGCAAAACAGAATCATCAATTCTTATAATCGCAGATTCTTCGTGACTGGTTCTAAAACCATCAAAGAAATGTAAAAACGGAACGCGCGAGCGCAATGTTGACGCATGGGCAATCGCCGCCATATCATGAGCCGCTTGGACATTATGCGAAGACAACAACGCAAATCCCGTTTGGCGGACAGCCATCACATCACTGTGATCACCAAATATAGACAGCGCATGCGCAGCCAATGCGCGCGCCGCAACATGCATAACGAATGGTGTCTGTTCGCCCGCAATTTTATACATATTTGGAATCATCAATAATAAACCTTGGGATGCAGTAAAAGTCGTAGCCAATGCCCCCATCTGCAAAGCACCATGAATTGCACCCGCCGCACCTGCTTCGGATTGCATTTCGATTATTTCAGGCACCACACCCCAAATATTTTTTTTGTGCTGAAAAGACCATTCATCAGCCAATTCCCCCATAGTACTGCTGGGGGTAATGGGATAAATAGCAGCACAATCAACACACCTGTATGCAACATCAGCCGTAGCCCAATTTCCATCTACAATTAACTTTGACATTTCTATACTTCCTGACTTTGATAAATTCCTGCGAAAATATTACATCTTTTCAAGATTTAAGGCAACCCAAAAAAAACACTTTATATTTTCAAAAACATATTGACAAAACAAATATTCTGTATTACATTTGTCGCAACAAACAAAGATAAGGACAAATCATGGCAAAAGATTTAGAAAATACAATGGTTGGTAACAATGTTTACATTCTGACAGAAATAACTAACGAAACAACCAACGGTTTGCTTATACAATTGACACAATGGGTGGACAAGTTACCACTAAAAAACAATTTGATTGTACCACAAAAGCCAGACGAAAAAGACATAACAGACGATACTGTTTATATTATTGGCAAAGCCAATTCATACAAATCATATACACCATATGAAGCTGTTCCAAACAATATCCCTGTATTAAATGTTTGGATTAATTCTGGCGGTGGCAAAACCAACATTACAAAATCTGTTTTATCTGTGTTTAACATGGCATCAGCCAAAGGCACAATCATTAAAACATACAATCTAGCAAGCGCCAGCAGCTCTGCTAGTATGATCGCGATATCTGGAACTCCGGGATACAGATATATGGCTGAAAACGCATATAACTATATCCATTTTGGACGCTATTCTGCTGATGCTGCACACACAGATGAAATAGACATTTTAACAAATGACTTAAAAATATTTGATAAAACCACGCGACTTGTGTATTTAAACAACACTAAATTAACAAACAAAGAATTAACAAGATATTACAATACCGAAGGCGCTGGCCGACTTTATGCAGACCAATGTTTACAAAAAGGTTTATGTGATTGGGTTATAACAAACGATGGACGATTTGTAAATAATGTAAATGAATTAAAATCAAAACAAAGATAAGGAGCAACACATGGCAAAAGATTGGAAATACAATATTACAAAATGGGGAACTATAATTCGCAATGGTTATGCGGTTATTACATCAAACGGACAAATAAACGCGCGCACCCAAGACATCGCACATGATGCAGAATGCAAATTGGTTTTGGGTAATCCATTTAAAATTGCAATTGCTGCGGCAAAATTCAAAAAAGAACACCAGAAATAAAAAAAACAGGGCTTTTGCCCTGTTTTTATTTCTTAGATTCTTTGCTTTCTTCTTTTTTCGCATCATCTTTTGGCGCGTCTTCAATTTTTTCAAGATTCTTTTTTCCAACCTTGGACAATGCCCGCACCATATCCAATGCCCTTTGTAATTGATAATCGCGCGCATCTTTTTCTTCATCAGTCAGCGACAAATAATCTTCGTCTTCGTCATCATCATTTTTTTCTGATTTTTTGGAATTTTTTTTCTTGGCATTATCTTTTTTCTTCGACACATCATTCTTTAAAGAATTATTAAATGTAGCCTCTGTAAAAATAGATTCCTTTTTTTCAATAGTTTCAATTTTACTTTGTAAAACTTCTATATCAGGTGTAATGCCTTCGTTTTGAATTGAACGACCGCTGGGGGTATAATAGCGCGCAATAGTTATATGAATTGCAGAACCATCACCCAATGGTTTTTGTTGTTGCACAGAACCCTTACCGAAACTTTGCGACCCCATAACAATAGCACGTCCGTTATCTTGCAATGCGCCTGCGACAATTTCCGAAGCAGATGCCGAACCATGATTTATCAACACAACCACTGGTTTACCATTTACCGAATCGCCAGATTTAGCAAACATGCGTTCAATATCAGCCTTTTCTTTGCCACGCGTAGAAACAATTTCGCCACCATCCAAAAACGCATCTGCAACATCAATCGCAGCAACCAGATAGCCACCTGGATTATTACGCAAATCAAGAACATAACCCGCGACATTTTTCTTTTCTAAATCTTTGATGGCATCTTTTAATTCTTTGGAAGTAGTTGCACCAAAATCAGAAATACGCAAATAACCAATTTTTGGCAATTTATCATCATCCATCGCGGCATTATCAGATTTTTCACTAAATTTAACAGATTTAACCTTTATAATCGCGCGTTTAAGTGTGATGTCTTTTGGTTCTTTGCCATCATGAACAATTGTCAATTTAACCTTGGTCCCTGGCTTTCCCTTCATCTTTTTCACAGCCTGGTTCAGGTTCATATCAAACACTTGTTCACCATCAATATGTGTAATGTAATCGCCCGCCTCTATCCCAGCCTTGGCCGCGGGGGTATCATCAATTGGTGAAATAACACGAATCGCACCTTTGTCACTTGTGATTTGAATTCCCAAACCACCAAATTCACCCTGGGATTTATCATTAAATTCTTTGAAATCTTCTTTGGATAAATACGAAGAATGCGGGTCCAGAGCGCCCAACATACCATTCATCGCACCTTCTAACATTTTGCGTTCATCTGCTTCTTCGACAAATTTATCACGCGCCGTTTCAAATACCAGCGCCAATTTTTTTAATTCTTCATAAATCTGTTCATCAGTTAAATGAACCACAGGTTCTTCTTTTTTTGCTGGCTTTTGCGCAGCATCCGCAACAATTGGAAACAACAAAACGAAAATCAGAAATAACTTTTTAAACATAGCATGAACCTTTTTCTTTCCCCTTTACAGATTCAGCATAATAAAAAAAGAATTTTTCCGCAACACGATTTTTATGAAAAGTGGTTTTTATTTCACCAATTGTCTTATTAAAATCGATGGTTTACAATTTTTTATTATTTTGTTAGAATAATTCCCGATGTTTAGAAATAAAATGCTTTTTTCTGCTGTGATATTAGGCTTTGCCCTGCCGTCTGCGTTTGCTGCGGGAACTAGTGAACTGTCTAAAATCAAAAATCAGATTAAACAGACTGAACAAAAAAACAAACAAATTGAACAGCAATTAAAAACCGCTCGCCAAAATGTAGAAAAAACAAAAAAAGATTTGGTTCGTGCCGCTGACAAGGTCAGTGATTTAGAAGAACAACGCAACGCATTAAAAAAACGCATCGCAGAATTAGACCAACAACGCGACAAAATAAATACTGAATTATCACGGAATTATAACGATATTGCCAATGCAACTGCTGGTATGGTATTTATCGCCGCGCATCCTAATTTTGATTCAGAATCTATGCATGATTATGTTTTGACTTCTGCGATTCTGGCATCTGCATCAGAACAATTTGATTCCCAGATTATGGATGCGACACAAAAATTAAAAGAATTGGATAAAATTCGTAAGATAAGAACAATAGAAAAAGAAAAACTGGATCGCAGCGCAAAAAAATATACTAATGAAAAACGGGAATTGGATAAACTGTTGAAAACTCGTTCTGCTCAAAATGAAAAATTAAAAAACGAACAGAAAGAAATTCAAAATAAATTGAAAAAATTATCTGCGGCGGCAAAGAATATTTCTGAATTGTCTGCTGGGGTTGGTTCGTCTGAAATGTCCAGCGATTCAAAATTTTCAAAGCGCAAATTAAATGTCCCGGTAAAAGGAAAATTGGTTGTGCGTTATGGTGAAAAAACAGCGCTGGGATTAAAATCGGACGGATGGCGCATCCGGACACGCGGAAATTCTATCGTTATGGCACCTGCGGATGGCGTTGTAAAATTTGCTGATTCTTTCCGTGGCTTTGGCAAAGTAATCATTATGTCACACAAAAACGGATATAATACCGTAATGACAAACATGGGTGAAATAGATGCGCTGGTCGGTCAAGAAGTTTTAGCTGGCGAACCTATTGGTCGCATGAACGAAAGCAAACCAGAAATGTATTTGGAAGTTAGACGCGGAAAAAATTCGGTTGACCCAGGACGCCTGTTTAACGAACCTTAAACAAAAAAACATTATTAAAATTCGAAACGCAACCCGACAGTGAAATTAGAATAAATCATATTCTTGGCACTGAACCATTCACGATGTTGCGAACCGTCAGTATTTACCAAATTCCAAGTAATTTTTGGAATATAAATAACGCGTGCGCCCAAATCAATGAAAGTATATTCTGAAATTCCATAAGATATACCTAATGCCACAATTCCAGCAACATTTTCAGAAGTTGGATATTTTGATTTATCCGAAGGTGGTGTAAACTGTATCACACCATCAGCATCTGGTGTCCCATAATTTTGCAAATCAGAATCTGTGGACAAATCGCCATAAATATCAGCCAATTTTAATGTAGTTTTTGATGTAGCATACCCGACACCCAAACCAATATATGGAATAAAAGTATTCAATGATTTTCTTTTTCCATCAAAGAAATCATAATAAACCATCGCAGAAACAACATCCGTTGACACGGTAGATGTCGCGCCACCACTGGACACATGAACAACACCTTCGACATCGCCACCAGCCACAGTTAAATCGCCATCAAATAAAGGGATGCGATTATAATCTGTTTCGGCGATATGGTCATATGCCGCTTCAAGTCGCCAATTAGGATGATAAGGAAGCGTAAAACCGATATTAGCCCCCGCTGTAAAAGCCCACTTTGAAAAATTTTCTTTTGCCGGCAAAGTCGACAAATCGCCATAACCCGCAGACAAATAACCCGCGGGCGAACCCGCCGCTTCCCAAGCCATAGAAGATATAACATTCCCCGTATATTCATCCACATAATAATAGCCGTACAAATTCCCAATTTCATTGTGAATCTTTGCATTTGCCCAAGAAAGCCCACCGCGAAACCCGATAACGAACTTTGTGTTATCTTCGGTATAATAACTGTCGTCAACATAATAACCATCATATTGCCAACCCGCAAACGCAGGCGCGACACATAAAATACTAAGCAGTGATAACAAAGAATTTCTTAATCTCATAACGCAGTAATTATACCACAAAAAAAATAACAAAGAAAACAAAAAAATGCCCGAACGGGCATTTTTTATTTCACGATAGAATTCACATCAATTTCTGTGTAATTAGTTCCCTTGTCGACATTACCGTAAACAGTCACAATATCATCAACACGAACCGTATTACCATTCCAGTCTTCTTCATCTATTTCCAACATAATGGTCCCAGAATCATCTTC
This sequence comes from Alphaproteobacteria bacterium, assembly GCA_046881825.1. GTDB lineage: Bacteria > Pseudomonadota > Alphaproteobacteria > Rs-D84 > Rs-D84 > Enterousia. The sequence goes on from JBKSMS010000011.1 coordinate 67,133, forward strand.
GAAAACGAAGATATTGTTACCCATGTTCTTTGTAATGTATCCACGCATAACGACTGGTGTTTCATCAGGCAAAGTCATAACTTCGGTCACTGTCCACACAGCAGGTTGACTATTCATATTGCCCATATTCATAGCTTTCCCAGGTCCCGCGATTGCGCCACAAACAGGCATTAACGCAGCCAAAGCCAATACAGATAATTTTTTCATAATGTTGCTCCTTTTTAACACTTTGTTTTCCACAAGCACACTATATCAAAAAAGCAACCACAAATAACTAGGAACGAAAGGAAAACCCCTTATACAAGACAAAAGGTCTTGTGTCATTGCGAAAGTTATCAAATGACGACAAGCGTGTGTTCGTCATTTGATAACTTGTGGCAATCCAGGTCAATTATGTGTCTGGCAATGCCAGACCGCCTTTTTAATGGATAAAAAATAAGTCGGCTGATGCCGAACTCTATTTACTGGATTCCCACGCGGCGCGCAATAATAACAGCATGCTTGGTTATTATTGCGCTTGCTCGGAATGACAAAAGCCTTTTTTGCTTTTGTGGACGCGACCCGTTTGGGTCGCGTTTTAACAATTCAGATAATCATACATATCCACCCAATCTGGATTGTCTTTTTCTATTAATTCTATTTTTCTTTTGCGCGACCAAGATTTAATTTGTTTTTCACGCATTATTGCATATTCTGGATTTTCAAATACTTCTATACGAACTAATTTTTCAACATTGTATCGTGCGGTAAAACCGCCACTGTTCGCGTGGGTTTTATGCTCAAACGAACGACGCGCTATATCATTAGTCACACCGGTATATAATGCTCCATTTTTACCAGATGCCATTATATAAACATAGTATTTATATGGTTCATGATAGTATTTCATGAAGATTTTATTAATTTATATTAACAAATAATCAAGCACACAAAAAAAACCGCCCAAACGGGCGGTGTTTTTTTACATTTGTATATCTTCACAAGATTCTTGGACATCCGTTGTACAATTTTTCTTTTTGACTTTTGTCCCTTTGGCCACCAATTTTTCACAATTTTCAACACTAGTTGTTGTGCAAACATGACATATTCTGGTATCACGATTAAACACAGATGTTACTTCTTTAGTTCCATCAGTTACAAGGATTTTAGCTTTTGATCCTTCTGTATTTATGCTGTTTCCAAGTCCTGTTCTGCTTCTTCCCCCGCTTGTAAGGGCATTCAAATCTAATCCTGTACCAACATCATAAGAAATGGCATAAGGAGTATTGAGAGGAGTTTGAGCATTATCAAGACCTGCGCCCCCCCCAGTTGGTAAAATCTGACACATATACTGTGCAACATCAACAGATGCAGATTCTGTTGCTTCTGCAATCGCTTTTTCTAATTTCTTTTGGTAATTATCCTGTGCTTTGCGCAATGCAGACATCGCAATCGCCACACGATATTGATTCAACAAATTTGGAAAACGTGCCACTGTTGAATTTCTGTTGTTACCGCTACCATTAATTTGAGATAAATCACGACCGTTTATACAATATTGAACTTGTTGATCAGATTCAATCAAAGAAATGGTTCTGTTTATCGTCCCCGCTATATTGTTTAATTCCGATTCGATGTTGGATATTATGCTGTCCGCATTTGGAACAGATTTATTATGTTTCTTGACTTCTTTGACATAATCAGCAACACCAATTTCACCAGGCTTTAAAACTTTGCCACCATCTTTGACGGTCCCCATTGCATCACCGACCTTTATTTCCCCAAATGAAATCATCCCGGTCACACGATAAACAGAACCGTCTTTTTGTGATTTCAAAGAATTTGTTCCCATATATTCATCTGCAGCAAAAGTATTACAATCTGTTGTTGAACCACAGAATTCTGTCATTTTTTCTTCTGCTAACTTTACGCAATTATCCAATGCTTTGTTATCTATATTCAAATACAACCCCATCAACATTTCATCCAAATCAGACATTTTGAAATTCGGGTTAGTCTGTTTACAAACAACCAATTTATCAACTGGACACATATCATGTATGTAATTGAAATCCATACCGATACAGTTCATAAAATCTGGACCGCATCTATCTTCGGACGTAAAGCATTCTTTGACTTCTGCTGTGCACGCATCTACGCGCATAGCAGCCAATTTTGCAACCACATAATCCCAAATTTGTGGTTCCATACGTTCACATGGGTCAATTTGAATTTTACAAAACGAACGCGCCATATCTGGTCTTGATAAACACGCATCCATTGTCGCTGTTCCCTTGCCCACAATATCATCTTTACATGCTTTTTGAATACAATCTGAAATATCAGTCAAACAAGATTGACGTTTTTGTGATTCTATATTTTGTTCTGCCAATCTGATTGTTGGTGCCGCTTCACGCAGGAAATCTGCCCATACATATTGACGCACAGCGACACACTTATCCAATACGCGTTCACAAATGAAACGTTTAGATTCCAAAATTTCCATTGTTGACGCGGTTATATCATAAACATTTGTTGTATCAACTTTTGTCCCGGCAACACTGCTTGATTCATTATTCTGCATATTTTCAGATGCGATAGTGAACACACAATTTTCCCAATTTGAACCACAGGCATCTTCACTTTTCATACACTTTTTATATTCAACCATACAAGTTCCGCGGTCATATTGATTTGATTCTTCCAAAGAATCTTTCAATGCGCCACGCACCGCAGCACGCGCCTGATTCAATACCGCATCTGCTTCTGCTTTTTTTTGAGCAATACTGTTTGCCAACCCTTTGCAGTCCGAAACAATCTGACGAGAATACATTTGTGTTAACATCGTCATATCTTTTGAACAAGACGCTGGCATTTGCTTTTTACACAAATCATTTGCAGAGTTATATAAATCACGTCCTACTTTGTCAGACAAATCTATATCTTCCCAATCGTCTTCTTCATCTTCTTCGCCATCACCGAACAACCAAGACAAAGCATTAGTATTTATTGCTTCTTTCTTGGTTTCACCTGCCTTTACGACAGATCCATCAGCATTATAAATTCTTTCGCCACCATTAAAGATTATATCAGCATTCGCACCCGCTTGAATTTTTTCAACTTCTTCGGTACTGATACGTTCTGCTTCGGCCAAAGTTTTTTTAATAGCTTCTAATTGTTCATCGTATCTGGCGGCATCATCACTGCACATACAAGTTCCACCATTTTCATTATCAGCAATACAGAAAGCATCCATACATCCAAAATATTTATCATAACAATCTTGGTCATATATACCAGTTGCTTCGACCTTAGCACGCACAGTTGTTCCCGCACGCAACGCAGACTGTTTTTTTGTTTTTGTCGCAGACCACGCATCAGTTGCACCGATAACAACCGTCAACAACCCAAAAAACAAACCGACATTTAATATTTTTTTCATTTGCCTTCTCCACAGATTACATATTTATATCTTCGCAAGATTCAATTTCTTGACAGAATTCTTGTTTACCGCCACTAAGTCCACCCCACACACCGGCACCAACTGCACCAATAATGCCACCAATCGCAGTTCCCCAACCTGCATTTATCATAGTTCCCGCAGATGCCCCTCCAGATAAACCACCAGCCCCAGCTTTTAACGCAGCCGTTGCTTTTGATTCACCGCCTTCTTCACAAACCTGTTGCATACGGCAAACACGGCAATTACGCAAAGACGGTTCAAACGCAACACTTTTTATATACATATAATTGCTTTTTGATTTGCCGGGGGCTTCAACCTTGTATGTTGTTAAACAATTCTGTTTTGCAGTTTCCAAATCTTCGGTGCGACTAAGTTCTGCGATTTTCGATTCCATTTCGCGCAGATTGCGATTTTCCGCAGACATTTTTGCCAACATTTTTGCAGAATTAAACACATTTGTTCCCAACGCGTTTTTATCTTTGACTTTTTTATCCGCACTGGCATTTGTTTGTGAATCAGCACACGCTACAACCGTTTTGTCTTTTTCAAATTGCACAAAGAATTCATCCACAGATTTATCCGAATCAGTAATAACCTTTGCGCGCAACGCATCCATTTCAGCATCTGTCTTTGGAGCCTTTGTAAACGCAGTCGCAGAAGCCACAACCGGCAAACAAGCCATATCAGTTCCGCAAACTTTGCTTAATTGTTCACCAAAATAATTCACACAACCCGTCAGCATTTGATAATCCATTTGCAAAAGTGCTGATTGAACTATTATGTTATATTGCGTTGCCCCTTTGCATGATGGGAACATATCTTGCGGGCAAAGCGCAACGATTTCATACGGCTTTTTCCCGACACATTCAGCCTTTGTAAAATCAACACCACATTTGTCTTGCAAACATTTATCAACATCATTTTCACAGAATTTAGTTTTCAAATATCCCAATTTATCATTGACCACAGATTGCAAGCCTGGAATTTTTGCATCACATTCTGTGATAATAGGACAAATTCCTGCTGCAACATTAACATCATTTAAACATTCTGATTTCGTAGCTGTAGAACAACTTTCTTCTAAACAGTTTTGAATTTTTGCTAAACAAGTTGCACGATAATTTTTATCGGCATATTTGTTTGCTTCTGCCAAAACATTTTTAGATTCAGCCGCCCAATCTTTTTCCACATCTTTGCGCACAGCCATACATTGATCCAAAATATTTTCACATGCATTTGAACGACGTTTTAATAAATTTGCATCCAGACAGTTTTCAAAATTCGTTCCGCAACCGCCCTTGTCCGCAATACAAGAACGATAAGCCAACAAACATTCACCACGATTGTATTTGTTTGTTGTTGATAACATTTCAAGACGCGCCTTGCGCACAGCTGATTCAGCGATTCGTTTATTTGATTCAGCATTAGCCTTTTGTTCTTTTAAATACGAATCGTAATTTTTACAATCTTGGATAATCATACGCGAATAAAGCATAGATTCCATTTCCGCAGAATCTCCGCAAGCATTTAATTTTACCTGGCAATATTTCGAAGCCATTTTGTATAAATCATCGCCCAAAGTAACATCTTCACCAATATCTTCTTCGTCTTCGAATTCTTCTTCGTCACCAACCAACCAAGTTAAAAAATTAATGCTAGAAATTTTTTTATTGCCAACATTTTCTTCGAACACCAATCTTGCCTTAGCCCCCAATTGTTCACGTTCGACACCTTCGGTATATAATTTATCTGCTTCTTCTTGGATAGCCAGCACAGCATTTATTTTATCTTTGGCAGAATTTATATTATCAGAACAAGCACAACGTTCGCCCTGACTTTCATCCAGCAAACAAAATTCATCCATACATTGACGATACGCATCACGGCAGTTTTGCGGTGTTTCTGATGATGTTGTTTCTGGTTCTTCCGCAACATCCACAGATTCTGTCTGTGTCTGAACGGTTTCATTATTTGTTTGCACCGTATTAGATGTAGTCGTCACAGTTGTATTTTTATTCGCAGGCACCGACACAGAATGCGCAGTTTGAACAGGCGCCACTGTTGTAATCGCTGGTATTCTGGCAGCAGCTTGGGACACACGGGTCACCCCAACGCGCGTACTGGAATCCCCACGCGTTGCGCCAAACGCAACGGTCGGCAACAATAACAATAACGGTAAAATTTTTATATTTTTCATTGTGACCCTATCCTACATTTATATACTATTTTATCAAAAAAAGCATCCTGTTGCAAGGCATATTAAAAAATTCTTGCATTTTATTTATTTGGCGAATATCATTAAAAAGCACAAAAAACAAAGGTTTTAATTTATGGCAAAAGATGATGTAATTGTTTTTTCTGGTATTGTCGAAGACAGATTACCCAACACTATGTTCCGTGTTCGATTGGAAAACGGTCATATGATATTGGCAACAGTATGCGGAAAAATGCGCAAGGCGCGCATTTGGGTAAATGTCGGGGAAAAGGTTCATGTTGAAATGACACCATACGATTTGGACAAGGGACGCATTACTTTTGTAGAACGCAAAAATGCCGGAACCGAAGGCGCCCCAAATCATCAATAAAAGATAAAAATTTAAACCGCCGATTGGCGGTGTTTTTTTATAATTTCGATTAATTACTTACCCCGAACACACCCCGACGGAAAACGGCGTCGACCTCGACTATGTTCGCGCAGTAGAACGCACAGATGCCCGCGCAATTAGACGCGTCCCAGAGGTCGGAGTAGAACACCCACGAAGGGGACGCGACATTACACCGATTACCCTCATTCGGGGTATAATTTGTTGCCTGGCACCAACAATATTGTCCATCCGTATCGCTTGGGGTGCCAGGTTTTTTAGAACTACCTTTTGTACTGCTGCATTTCGCCATGCCTTTTACTGTGCCATAGCTGAATGTTACCGCCCATTCACCATTATTCAAATCACTGCTGTTTTCGGTCCCAAATTCAGCCGCCATTGGGTATCCGTTTGTTGGGTCTATCGGTTTCCATCTGACATGTGTTGCATCAAAAGATGTATTTATTAATGGGTCCAGACCGCTTAAACTGCATTGTGCTATTTTTACCCGCCAGCCTGTGAATACATAACCTTCCCTTGGTGTGGGGGTTGGGACATCAAATGTCCCCCCATATTCACATGATTGCGATGTAGTTGGGACTCTTAATTCTGTATCGTTATCATACCAATGCAATTCAACCGTATTGGCAACTGCAAGCATCGGAAACACAACAAACAATGTTGACAAAAGGCTTAGCAAGAGATTA
>JBKSMS010000012.1:0-101946 GCA_046881825.1 Alphaproteobacteria bacterium
TTAGACTGCAATGCGGTTTTATGCCTCGATGAACAAAAACTAAAATCAAAAAAATCTTGTGAACTGCGATTTTTTAAAATTTTATTAATTGTTCATTCTCGTATTCGCTCGCTCACACATTTCATGTGTGGCTGTGCGGCAATCGTAACGATTTCACTTCGCTTCGCTTGTAAAATCTACTCCTTGTCTGCCCCAACGGGGAAGTGTCACCGCAGGTGACGAAGGGGGTAAAAAAAACACCGGCGATGCGGTGTTTATTTGACAAAAGTAATTTTTTTATTGACATTTTTCTCTCGGTTAGTTATAATGCGAAATACAATAGCTCCCTTGCGTGCAAGGGATGGGGGCTGAGGGGGAACCCAAACAAGCCCCGATTTTTTTTTAAAGGTGTTTATGATGGCGAATATTCAACGCGTTGGCGTGTACATAGATGGGAACAACTTGTTTTATGGCGCATTAAAGCACGAAGAACGCAGAAAGTATCGCTGGTTAAACCCAGAAAAGCTGGTTCGTGAAGTATGCGATAATTATTTCAAAAACAATCTGGTTAAAATTCAATTTATTAAGTATTATACTGCACGTGTTAGCAATCGTTCTGGCAACGAAGACGCCCCCAGAAATCAGCAGTTATATTTTAATGCATTAAGGACGATAAAAAATTTAGAAATTATTCTGGGTAATTTTCAATTGCATGAAAAATCTTTACCAGTATATCCCTTTGAATACAGAAAAAATGGTAAACCAAAATTTCAGACTGTTTTGAACACAGAAGAAAAAGGCAGTGATGTAAATCTTGGTGTTCATCTGGTTTACGATGCATGCACTGACAAGATTGATGTAGCCATAGTTATTACCAACGATACAGATTTAGCTGAGCCAATTCGTCTTGTTGCTTCAGAATTAGGGAAACATGTTATAAATCTTTGTCCACACAAAAACGTAGCATTTTCGCTTAAAAAGATAAAAAATGTAAAGCACTATATAATAAAGACAACAAATTTAATGAAATCTCAATTTCCAGATAGTGTTGAAGGCATAATAAGACCATATCATTGGTCAGATATCCAAGATTAAAAAATTAATTTTGATAAAAAAACACCGGCGAACCGGTGTTTTTTGTTTTTTCACAACATAACCAGAGATTATTGTTGAGATGGTTGAGATGGGTTGTGTCCAACAACTTCCCATCCACCGAAGGTGTAACCTGTCTTCTGTGGGTTCGTTGGCAATACGATCTCGTCGTCGTATGTACAGCTTGTACTTGGAGTTCCCGTATAAGAACCACCATCCGCATCCCATTGGATGTCTGTGATAGTTCCAGGTGTCCATTTTGCAACACACGCCACGTTCGCAGTGTTTGTAAAGGTACCAGTAGATACACCAGCATTATAATAACCACTGTCATTTGCTGTATTACCCGTCAAACCTTCACATTCCCATCCAGCAAACTTGTAACCTTGCAATCTACATGTATTAGACGCAAGTTCATAAGATTGCCCATATGTAACAAGTGTATCAGCTGGGGCATCACCAGTCGCTATACCATTTACGTTTCCAGTGTTACCATCTGGTTCACCACCAGTACATTTATATGTGATGTTGTATTGATTTGCCAAGAATGCCGCATACACTTTTTTGTTATTATCAGCAATTCTCCAAGGAGTTTCGCCAGTCCATTCACCACCATCAACTGTACCAGTATTTACAGGTGTCGTTCCATTAGCAGCACCTCTGGTAACTGTTGGGTTAACCGTTTCAGACCATCCAATGAATGTATGACCTGCTGGAGTCTCAATGGTTGTAGCCGCAATGTCCAGCGCAACGTAATTAGCATCATATATTGCATCACCTTGATGAGTATCTGTCTGGCTACCACCTGAATTAGCATATGTCACATCATATCTATTAGCAGTCCAGCTTGCCGTCATTGTTTGATCACCAACCCCCTTATAGTTAGCGATAGTAGACCCTGCATAATATGTTAAACCATTATTAGCTGGACCAGTAGCAGTACCGATATCAGTCGATGCCGTCCACCCATTAAACGTATAACCAGTTAAACTTGGGGTTGCAACGGTATGTGAACTATCATACGTTACAGCAACAGGGTCTGATGGTAAACCAGTAACGGTGTTTGACTGACCTTGTGCAGTAGTAGCTGGCGTATTAGGTAAATATTTAAGAGTATAGCCATCAGCAGTCCAAATAGCCTTCAATTGAGTCGGACCTGTAAATGTTTCCAAGTCGCCATAATCGCACCCATTACTTACAGTCCCAGTTTGAGAACTGGTAAACCCAGCAACGTCCGTAGCAAATGCAGGACATGCCATACATAAGACAAGTCCCGATGTTAAGAATATTCTTTTCATTTTTTCCTTCCTTTCTTTTTTTTCCCATATGGGAATTATTAGGTTCCAAAGCCTATTTCAAAGCTTCTGTTTTAATCATAGAAAAAAACGAATCGCTTGCGCAAGCAAAAAATGAAAAAATTTTACATTTTTTTTAAACTTTTTTAATTTTTCCCAGATTTCCGCCTGTTCACAACGGGGGATAATTCTCCCCTTGGGGGGAGGGGACCACGAAGTGGTGAGGGAGGGTTAATTCCAGACTGTTCAATACTAAGCCCTCCCCCGCCCTGCGGGCACCCCCTCCAAAGGGGGAATTATGGAAAAAAAGGGCACTCCCTCCAAAGGGGGAATTATGGAAAAAAGGCACCCCCTCCAAAGGGGGAATTATGCGAAAAGATGCGTCACCTCCTCAAAGAGAGGGAATAACAAGAATTAAAAATGTTGATTTTAACATTATATCTTCTATTATTTTTGCTATGTACACTTATACAAAAGAACTTAAAAATTTTGCGCGCGTTAACCGTAAGGCTGGAAACCTTTCGGAAGCTTTGCTTTGGAACGAATTAAAACAACGCAAAATGGGCGTTCAATTCAAAAGACAAAGACCTATTGGGGCTTATATCGCCGATTTCTATTGCGAAGAAATAAATATGGTTATTGAAATAGATGGCTGGTCTCATGATAACAAATATGAATATGACCAAGAGCGCGATGAATATATGAAATCTTTGGGAATATTCGTGTTGCGTATATCTGATATAGATGTAAAACGCGATATGAATAATGTGTTAATTTGGATAAAGCATAATATTGATAATCGTTAACCCTCCCCCGCCCTGCGGGCACCCCCTCCAAAGGGGGAATTATGGAAAAAAGGGCACCCCCTCCAAAGGGGGAATAATTCTCCCTCACTGAGGGAGGGGACCACGAAGTGGTGAGGGAGGGTTAATTCCAGAATGTTTAATACTAAGCCCTCCCCCGCCCTGCGGGCACCCCCTCCAAAGGGGGAATTATGGAAAAAAGGGGCACCCCCTCCAAAGGGGGAATAATTCTCCCTCACTGAGGGAGCGACCGCGACCGCGAGAATTCATCCGTCTACGCTTCGCTACGCCGAGACTTTGGGTGAATCAAAAAGCAGTCTGGCAAGCCAGACACATAAAGATACGCTGGATTCCCACGTCACAAAATTAACACCAGTGAACTTAGGTGTTAATTTTGCTCCTCGGAATGACAATGGTGTTTAATTTTGCAAGAGTAAAAAATATTATTGATTGATAAATGTAATGTATTATCCTTTGTTTTATGAAATATTATCATGAACCTTATAAATATTATGTTTACATAATGGCATCACACAAAAATGGGACATTATATACTGGGGTCACTAATGATATCGCAAGACGCGCTTTTGAACACAAAACACATTTGAATCAAGATAGTTTTACCGCGCGATATAATGTCCACAGATTGGTTTATATTGAGGTTTTTGAAAATCCTGAATACGCCATAATGCGTGAAAAACAAATTAAATCTTGGACAAGAAACAAAAAGAAAGATTTAATAGAACGTGCAAATCCGGACTGGGTCGATATATATGATTATTTAAATTGTTAAATGTATTTAATTTCACAATTACAAAACTTAAACACCATTGTCATGCTGAGCGAAGCGTGAGCATCCAGGTCCATCAATATCCAGCACGCAGTTATAATTAAGGATAAAAAAGCCGACACACACAAAGTCTCGGCGTAGCAAAGCCTATACGGATGAATTCTCGCGGTCGCTGTCGCTCTCTCAGGATGACAATGATGCTTTTTGCGATGATTACCGTGTCACGGTGTCGCAGATTTTACGCGTGGCGACATTTTCCACATATGCCTTGTCTGCCATTTTATCCAGACGCGTTGGGTTTTCAAACAATTCATTCAATGTTGATGATAGCCATTTCACAGAAAACTTATCTTGCGCCACCGCAAATCCACCCCCCAGCTTTTCAAAAGATGCCGCGTTTGCCGCCTGGTCTGGGTTTATATTCAACGGAACCAATATCGCCGGACGACCAATCGTTTCCAATTCTATCACTGTGCTGGCGCCACTTCGCCCAATCACCAAATCTGCATCGATAATCGCGGTGGACATATCGCGAATAAAAGACAATACATTTGCATGAATTTTGTGTTCCGCATAAAACCGTTGTAATTTTTCAACATTTTCAGGGCGCGTTTGATGCGTCACAAATATCTTTTTCGATTTCATTTCTGCTATAGCCTGTGGCACAATTTCATCCAAAATCTGCGCGCCCAATGAACCACCCGTCACCAAGATTTTGTTTTCGTGCTTTAACGGCGCATGCGCATTCTTTAAAAAATCTTCACGCACAGGCAGACCAGTATAAACAACGCGTGTTGCGCTTTGTTTAGGCATGCCGTCAACCGTTTTAAAACTGGTCATCAATGTTTTTACCCAGCGCATAGCAAATTTATTCGCACGACCAATCGCCGCGTTCTGTTCATGCAAATATGTCGGTATTTTCCACACGTGTGCCGCGAATATCGCCGGGACAGATGCATATCCACCAAAAGCAACCATGCGGTTCGGTCTTGAAAACAAAAATCGTACTATTAACGCAAAGGCAGATACCCCAATCTTTGCCAACGCAACCATTTGTTTCACACGCGATTTAGCACCAACACCAGCCGCCCAAATAAATACACGGTGTGCATTCTTTGGTTTGCCTTCGTTCACCATTTTAACAACACGACCATCACAAGAAATCGTTATTTTATGTCCGCGTTTTGCCAATTCATTTGCGACACTAAGCGCTGGGAATACATGCCCGCCTGTGCCACCTGTTGCAATCCATATTTTCATCTTCTGCCCCTTTACTTGTTCCATGTGTCTTCGCGGACCAATGCCAATATCATACCAAATATTATACAAAAGCTTATGAAAGACACACCACCATACGATATAAACGGCAATGTCATGCCTTTGCTGACAAACAAATGTAATGCCGTCATTAAATTAAAACATATCTGACCACCAAACAATGCCGCAGTCCCAGCCAATGCAAAAACTACAAAATCTTCGCGTGCATGTATCGCATGCTTTATCAATCTGTTCAATACCAGCAACAGTAATAATACCAATGCTATACATCCAACAGCGCCCCAATCTTCAGCTATTGCAGCATAAACAAAATCGTTCGTAGATTCTGGCAAAACATCTTTGACATATGCATCTGAACCACTGCCAAATAAACCACCATGCTTAATCGAATTGATGGAATACCATGCCTGGGTCCATCTATCTACATCAAACATATGTAAAAAACGAGAACGCACGTGCTCTTTGGTTAAAATTACTATCGCACTTAGAGCGCCAACCCCACATAATACGAATGGTAAGAATTTTAATGGGAACCCCGCAACAAACAGCATAACAAACAACACCCCCAAATAAAGGAACAAATTCCCAATGTCTGGATGTTTAAAAAATACTGCAACACAAAGTAAAAATATCGCTATATAAGGCCACCAGCTTAGCCATTTTGCACGCCATGCTTCTTTGTTAAGAAATATATCACTGCCATATGCACCACGCATTTTATTCAAAAACCATGCTGTTAAAACTATTAATGCGGGCTTTAATACATCCGCCGGCATAAAGCCAAAACCCCCAATGTGCGCCCAACGCGCACTGCCTTTTACCACAACAGGATGCGCCAATGTCACCAGTAATCCAAATATTCCAACTATTAAGCATAAAATTGACAAGCGTATAACAGATTGCTTGCTTAACATGCTGCATCCAAAAAGGCATGTCAAACCCAATATATATGCTGGTATCGCTTTCTTGATAAAGAAAAACCATGGCTGCCCCATTTTTGCAGCCTCAGCCGAACCCGCAGTTATCATCGTTATTGCCCCAACAACAACCAGCAATAAAATCATGGTCAACAAACCACGGTCTAATTCAAAATACCATGCTGTTAATTTGCTTTCTTCACCACGCGTCAATCTTAACATATCTTACCCGCCCATTATACAAATTTTAACAATATCAAAGCACATCCAGCAAATAATACAGATAAAACAAAAAATCTGTCCACTATTTTGGTTTCTGGCCATCCCAATTCTTCAAAGTGATGATGTAATGGTGCACGCAAAAAGATTCTTTTGCCAGTGCCAGTTATTTTGCGTGTGAATTTGAAATATGTCGTCTGGATAAATGATGACAGCAAAATTAAAACTATCATCCCCGCAGCCACACCCATAATGATTTCCGATTTCAACAGCATCGCAACTGTTCCCATAAAACCACCTAATGCTAACGATCCTACATCGCCCATGAATATCGCCGCTGGTTTTGCATTAAACCATAAAAAGCCAAGAACCGCGCCAAATACCGCACCCAACACGCCATAAAGCGCGCTGGTTTCTGGTAAAAAGATAACAGCATCCATAAAACCTGTTCTGGTCGCACCATAAAGTGCAACCGCCAAAACTATCAATACCGGCGTGTATAACTTTGCCAGCATTCCGTCAAGTCCGTCTGTGATATTCGTTGCGTTCGCAGAACCACAGATAACAAAATACCCAAAGATATAATACAAAAATCCACATGTTATTGGAATACCAAACAAATATCCTAAATTCCAAGTCGCCAAAGGTAATTCAATACTGGACCCCAAAACTATCGAAGATTTTGGAACATAACCAGGCATCGTCTTGTTTATAAAATATACCAAAATTACAACACATATCGCTTCTATTATCAAACGCAAAGACGGCGATAATCCATTAGATGATTTTGTCGATTGACTGGATATCTTTTTGTAATCATCACAAAATCCAATCGCACCAAACATAAACAAAGATGCCAATGCTATCCAGCCCGTCATATTATTCATCGGCATAAACAACAAAGATGCCACAAATATAGCAATCAGCATCAATATACCACCCATTGAAGGCGTTCCAACTTTCTTTCTGTGTTCAATTGGGACATTTTCACTTATCGGTTGACCATTACCCTGAATTTTGCGCATAAGTCTTATAAAGCCACGACCAAAAACAATCATTATCATAAACGAAACAGCAAACGCAGCTGCAAACTGAGTCCATCCACCAGCAAAAAAATTAAAACCATGCCCAATCAAAAAATCCGTCAGCATAAAAAACTCCTTCTTTATGCGACTATTTTATCATAAAAAAACGAATATAAACATATATTTTTAAAATATTCCACCAACAACCGGTTTTTCGGTGGTCGTTTCTTCAATATTTTGAACTTGGTTAGGTGTTTGACCTGGCTTAAATGCCTCATTTATAATAATCCCATTAGGATCTTGGGAAGCCGCGACACCATTACTGCGATTCACACGAATAAAATTCAAACCATCTGGCACAGGAAACGGTTGATTGCTTTCGTTTTTTAGTGCCGTTTTCATAAATTCTGCAAATACACGCGCAGCCATATGCGACCCAGCCCCTTTGCCCAGCGGTTTCGGTGTATCATACCCCAAATAAACCCCAGCAATTAAATTCTTTGCAAAACCTACAAACCAGACATCTTTGACATCATTTGTAGTCCCAGTTTTACCAGCGATTGTGTGACCTTCTACCCTTGCTTGTTTGCCAGTTCCCCGTTCAACAACCCCCTGTAAAATAGAAACCAACTGATATAAACTTTGTGCGTCAGACAATGGTTCTGATTTTTCTTCTGTTTCTGGCGGCAAAAGCGATTCGTCCCATTCAATCTGATGATGCTTTGTCCCACCAACAACATTTCCATATCTGTCTTCGATATAGTCTACCATTTTTGGTTCTATTGGATATCCGCCATTTACAAACGCAGAATACCCCAACACTAATTTTTCCAAAGTCGTTTCACCACTGCCCAAAGCCATTGATTCATTTAACGACTTTAAATCTTTGGGATAAACACCGAACCTTTGTGCAGCATCAATAGCATCCCGAACACCGATTTGTTCTATTAATCGAACAGCCGGCACATTTCTTGATGTTTCCAGCGCAAAACGCAAAGGAATATTCCCCATAAATTTCTTGTCATAATTTTCTGGTCGCCATTCTTTGTTGTTTTCGCGCCAGCCTACAATAGGCGCATCTAATATCATACTTTCCGGGCTGTATCCTTTTTCTAATGCCGCCAGATATACAAACGGTTTAATTGTAGAACCAACCTGACGATAAGCCTGAGTTGCGCGATTAAATGCACTATCCCTAAAAGAACGACCACCAGACATAGCAACAATTCGACCAGTATAAGGATTCATCGCGATAATTGCACCTTGTAATTTAGGTTCGTTTGCAGATTTACCACTGTTATATGCATCCAATTCTTTGTTTAATGCAGCCACAGCCGCACGTTGATATTCTGGGATAATAGTTGTTTTGATATAAAGTCCCTGGTTATACAAAGTTTCACGGCCAATCGTTTCTAATAATCTGCGACGAACATCTTCAGCAAAATATTGGAATTCTGGTTCCATTTGCGCAGTAAATCCAGAATTTATATTTAACGGTTCAGCAGCCGCAGCTTGTGCTTCTTCTTTGGTTATATATCCATCAGACAACATACGTTTTAAAACATAATTTCTGCGTTCTATGGCACGATTTCTGTCATTCGGCGCCTTTGGCAAGGATGCTAAAAACGCACATTCAGCCAAACTTAAATCTTTCACAGGTTTATTAAAATACATCAATGCAGCAGACCCTACACCATATGCACGCGCACCCAAAAATATTTCATTAAGGTACAGTGTCATAATATGCTTTTTAGAAAAGCTGCGTTCCAGACGTAATGCAAGAATGGCTTCTTTGACCTTTCTTGAAATAGTTCTGTCCGAAGATAAAAAGAAATTTTTTGCAACCTGTTGTGTAATAGTTGAAGCACCAGTAAATTTAGTATCAAAACCCAACATACGCATACCATTATTAAAACTGGCACGCACAATCCCACGAACATCAATTCCTGGATGTGTCCAGAAATTTTGATCTTCGGCAGCAATAAATGCATTTACCAACTGGGGTGGCATATCATCAAAATCAATGAAAACACGCCTCTCTTCGGCATATTCGATAAGCAACGACCCATCAGCCGCATATAAACGCGTTGCAACCGGCGGAGTATAAGCCGCTAAATTTTTATAATCAGGTAAATTGTTTCCATAAACTAAAATCAATGCCGCCAAACCCGCGATACCTGCGACAACGCACCAGAAAATAAAATTGATAAATATTTTTAAATATTTTTTATAGTTTTTTTTCATAAATCTAATTTTATGATAAAAGTTTAATTTTTGCAAGTAATGGTTAAAAAAAACCGGCATGTGCCGGTTTTACTATAATTCAACCTTGCCATTTGTGGCAATAATGCCACCATTATCTTCGAAAATTTTACCACCTGCTTCGCGTATCAATAATTCACCCGCAGCCATTTCTGCATAATCAATCGCATCTGATACAAACGCATCCATTTTACCAGCCGCAACGGATGCCAAATCTAATGCCGGACAACCTGTTTCGCGCGCATTGCCAGAAATCATAGGACGAATACCATTTGTATTATATCCAATAGTTAAATCAATTGGTTCTTTTAAGTTAGAAACACGAATTTTTTCAGAATGATACGCAGAAAACACATACGCCCCGTTATCTTTTTCAGCATAATATAATCTTTCGTCAATCGGGGAATAAATCAGCGCGATTTTCGTTTCACCGTTTGAACGCAATGCCAAAGATATAGCAAAATAAGAATTTCCACGAACAAAATTAGCCGCGCCAGACAAAGCCAACACGAATTCATCACGTCCATCGCCAGGTTTTGATACATCAGGTGTTAATAAACCCGCACTTGGACGAACCAATTGCAGGTCATTTAAAATACTTTCTTCGATTCTGGCAGATGCTTTGGCAACAAAATCGCGCGCACTTTTAAGAGATTGTTGAAGGTTTTCCACTTCCCCGAAATCGTGACGCAAGCCCATCGCAGTATTTTGCAACGCGGCAAACATTTTGTTTAATTCTGTTGAACCTTTGATAAGCAAATCCATAACAACATCCCCCCGAATCGAAAATTATTAAAATTTGAATCCGGCGAATTTGTTTTTGAATTCTTCGGAACGTTTACCCTTTGCCCCGTCAGTATTGCGTTGACCGGTCCACGCAGGATGGTTCAAATTGTCCATAGACAAAACCAAATCTTTTTTCACAGAAGAATACATTTTTACAGTTTTACCGTCAGTAGTAGTGACGTTAATTTCATGATATTCTGGATGAATTCCTTTTTTCATCGTTTATGTCCTTTTATTTTTGTGATTACATGTAATAGCTCGCAGATTATACATGCTTTTTTCACAAAATCAAGATAAAGTTGATGAATTTTTGGATAAGATTAATACCGACCGATACAACCAAGATAAGAATTACCTGTCGATTCGATAACATTTACAAACTGATTTTGGTTTTTTCCTGAAAACAAAGCCAATATTGTTCCCGCATCAGTTGCCAACATGTCCGTCACAGTTGCAATTGAAGAATTCATTTTCTTGAAAAAACCGCTGGATGGTCGTATCTCAGCAGCCAACAAATGATGGTTTCCATGTGTTTTTGCGTGTGCTTCGGACATAATTACCATCAACTGACATTCTGGGGATATAATCATTTTTTCAACAATGACACCATCACCACCCAATAATTCACCCCACCAACCAGTCGATTCACAAAACACAGGATAATAAACTATGGCTTTTTCATTTTCTTCAAATATAGCAGCCAAATTTAAATCTTCGCTGATTACTTCGGGCATTTCACCAGTCGCGCCATTTATAACCTTGCGCGCAAGCTGGTAATCAGCATTACCATTTGTCTTGTGTGGCCAATAAAGAATCGGAAACTTACTCATCGGTATGAATTATATCAGATTCGGACTAAATAAAAAAGACCACTTTGTTAAATAAACTACTTGATTTTTTATTTTTTTAGTGCGGACGCCCATTTTTTAAGGTTTCCCCACATAATATTTAAATCTTTTTTTGCCGTCTGATAATACTTATCAGATATCTTTATATTGAATAACTTTGCTGATAACTGCGGAATCATGGTCATAAACATTGCAATAAATATGCCCATCAAAATTACTGTAATCAAACTATCGTTGTGCAACATCAAAGAATCCATCAAAAATTTCGAATCGTTATTAGTAATCGCGTCTTGTAAAAGGTTCGCACCACCCCAGCCACCAAATGCCGCATTCAAGAACATAATAGAAAATGTTAAAAACACAACAGTCAGCGCAATTCCTACCATCGCTTTGATAACATCATCTATCATTCCACGAATCGTTTGTCCACCTTTTGGAAAAATAGCAAAATTTTCGTCATCAAACACCCAAGCCATCAACATTAATGGCAACATTATCAAATCCATAGATAATTTTATAAATACTTCTAAGAAATACAAAGGTATCGGCAAAAGCGCAATAAAATACAATACTAATATCAACAGCCCACCAAACAGCATTGGAATATTCGGGAAAATCGGGATTCCCAGTATAATCTTGTGCATATAATCGTAATCAAACGCCATATTTAACATCGCCCACCCCACAGTCATCCCCAGGCCTGTTATTTGGTGTATATTTGAAACTTCGCAAGCCAACTGATGGCGCAAATGCGGTGAAAAAGCACCATAACCTGCCGCTGTATTGGATACGGAAACAGGGTCAGCGATGGCTGTAGCAACCATACATTCTGAAAATGTATCATTATTACCTGGGACAACATAATTCAAAGATGTCCCAATACTTAATGCCGGTTCAATTAATATACTGGTTATCATCCGTGGCAGTGGCATCAACAGCAAACCTATCAATAAACCCAAACGCACCACATAATTTCCAAAATTGCCCATAATTTTTGATGCGTCTTCTATTTTATTATTCAAAAATCCTGAAAACAACCGCCACGCTATGAATATTGCCAACAGTGTTGCAGACATTGGTATTACAATCCGCCCCAATGCCCGATATATCCCGGGCAAAATATTTGACATCGTTAACATAATGTCTGAAAACATCTGGCAAGTCCAACACGAAGAAAAAAACGCAAAGGCCTGTTGCATATCAACCGGGGAAACGCTGCGCCAAATAGAAACACCTATTATCCCAACACCCGCAGCCAGACCACCAATAACCAACGGCGCAACCGCACCTGCGGATATAGGCATCGCAGCAAGAAATGCGAACCAAAACTTTTTTAGCATATTCATGCTTTTTATTATACCATAAATTATTTTAAATGTGATATAATTCAATAAGTAAATATAAATAGAGAGAATGAATAACATAAAATCACTTATATTCCGTGGGTTTGGTCGGGTCAAATTTTTATTTGGCATATTTTTGTTTTGCACATTTTTTACACAATCTGCTATGGCAGAAAGTCTTATCGAAGCATTTGACCTGTCTGGTTTTGTTCCTTTGGTTCTGGCGGTAATGATGAAGATTGCTTCGGCACTTTATAATTTTTTTGTGGGGAACGGCACAGGAATTATTTACATATTGATATATGTTTTCTTAGGCTTTTACATTGGTCTTTACTTGGTTAAAATGTATTTACCAAAAGATTGGTTATCTTTTCTTGGGTTCAAAGATGGTGGCGAAATGTGGGACGGCAAAGCCACAGGATGGTCAGTTGCAGAAAATGTCGCAAAACCATGTATGCGTGCGATTATTGCTATTGTCGTTCTTTTGCAAATAAAACCTGTCTATGTGACAGAATGGCTGGTTAATCCGTTTTTAGAATTCGGTTCTGTTTACACTGAACAAGTATTAAAAGTTTCTAAAATTACATCCAATCCTGTCAAAGCCCCAGAATGCCCGATTGATGAAGAATGGATGACAAAGCGCAGTTGTGATTTCTTGGTTCAACCTATTCATACAATTTCTCAGGAAAACAACAAAATTATAAGATACGGATTTAAATTTCTAAAATCAGGTTTACGCGGTTTTTTGATTCTGGTCCCGCATAACAGCGGCGAAAACTTTTTGAATATAATTACTGGATTGCTTTTGATTGCTGCGTTTGTTTCATCAAATTTGTTTATGGCTTTGTTGATAATTCAAGCAATATTTGATTTTTGTTTGTCGCTTATTATGTATCCATTTAATGTTTTAACATGGGTCGCAAAAAAGTCTGATAAATGGTTTGATATATTACCACCTTTTAAACAAATCATAGATTCATTAAAAAAGCTAATTATAACTATGATAGCTTGTGCGTTCATATTGTGTATAAATATTGCTGTGGTGCGCGCGTTATTTAATTGGTCTTCGTCTGCATTCAATGTTGCCGCAGGTGGTATGGGCAGTACTAATTTCCCAACGATTACAAATGCTGGCATGAATTTCGGCAGTCATTTTATGTTATGGTTGTCGTCTATTTTAACATTTTTCTTGATGCAAAATATTTTCAAGATGACGCGCGAAAGATTGGATATGTATACATCTGGAACAAAACCAGACCTTTATAACAAAGTGATAAAAGATGCAGGCATACTTTGGAAAAAAGCAAAGTCAACACCAGAAACAATAAAAACCATAGTTGATACAGCAAAAAAAGTGACAGGTAAAAAAGAATAATGAATAGTTTAACAGAATCTTTGATGCAATGTTGGACTTGCCCGATATTCGACAGGTTGTTTGAAATTATTTCAAACACTGCGGCGGCAGCTTATCAAAGATTGACTGTTATTAGTGTGGTTATATTTATCGTATTAATGTCTTTCTATATCATAAATGCTGTGTGGCAAAATATCAAAAGCGGTGGCAGTGATCCATTTTTTCAAAAAAGTGTAAAACCTGTTTTGATTAAATCTTTAATTGCACTCGCTTTGCTGACCGCTGGTTTAATGGTACCGCGTTTTATATCAATGATTACTTTTGAACCCGCAGCTGAAATAACTTACCAATTTTCTGAAACGATGTTAAAATCGTTGAACACTGGCGCAACTGTTGCACAATATCCAAACCCTATCAATTTGGGTGATGGCGGATTTTTCAGCGCTGATTTGCGCGATACCATATTAAAAATATTAGAATCAAGCGTATCCAATTTCCAAGTGTATATCCAAGTTGGTCTTGATATTATGGGCGCAGCTTTTTCTATACAAAAATTATTAGGTATTGGTGCGTTGATAAAACACATACTTGTTTTCTTTATTGGTCTGTTTTTGACATATAATTTTGGTAAACTGTTTATCAAATATTCGTTTTGCTTTATGGATGTGATTGTAGCGATGGCGATGTTTGCGTTCTTTTTTCCATTGTCTTTGATATTTTTCATATTCAAAGATGCAGCTTCTGCACCTGGTTGGATAAAAAAATTAGGCGCAGATTTTGGTGTTGGGCAAATAAAAAAGCTGGTGAATGCCATAGTATCTATCGCTGCAACAATATTAACATACACAATCATTATGTTCATTATTGATGGTTTTTTAGATATAAATGTTATTTCCGGTTCCACAGAAGCCTTGTTTGATTTTGACATAGATAATTCCAAAGCTATGGAAATAACTATCGCCAGCGCTATTGTTTTGGTTTATGTTATTAATTACATAGCCGGAGAAATACCAAAGGTCACAAAAAAGATATTCGAAGCATTTGGCATTCAACAAGAAGATGCTCTATCACGAGAAATGGGTGAAAATATGTGGAAATTAACTGGCATTGTTGCTGACAATGCAAAGAAGTTGGCGAAAACAATTATAAACCCAGATTCAACAAAAAAAGAAGACGATGCTGGTAAAACCGAAACAAAGAAAGAAGAAAAGAAGTAATGTTTAAAAAATGGCTTATTGAAAAAGGTATCAAATTATTACTGAGTGCTATCGCACTGGGGGTTGGTATTTGGTATGTCAGCCATTCTTTGGGCGGAGCTTCGTTATCTTATACCAGCGTTAATAACTTTATAACACAAATCAACAGCAACAGCGGAACAAATTTTGAAAACGGATGTTTTTTATGCATGTATATTAACGAATTGTTTATTGTGCTAGGAAATGCCACAGAAATGTTCTGGAACGCTTTGGTTGCAAATTTGTGGATATTGATGGCTTTGGGATATGGAATATTTATAATTTTTCATACTGTCCAATATATGCGCGAAGCGGCAACATCAAAAGATGTCAAAGATTTAACCAATGCCACACCAAAATTCGATTTCAAAAAATGGTTCGAAAAAGTTTGGAAAACAGGACTGCGTATTTTAATAGCTGGTGCAGCTTTGGGCGCAATAAAATGGGGCGGTACCGATGTTTTAAATACTGTCACAAAAATAATTGTTGAACCTGTTCTTTATCTGGGAACTATATTATCCGAAGCTGCAACAGGTGTTATAAGCGGGTCGCATTACGATATCATCAATTCATCAGCGACTAACCCGTTGGCATCCGTTTTACAACCATTTATGTCCGTTATGAAAAATCTTAATACGGTTGTTTTAGCTGGGGCTGGTGGCGGTTTTGCTTTGATGAATTATGCGTGGCTGGGGCTGGGCGGCGGTGTATTTACTTGGCTTGCTGGATTAACACTGGTTATTATATTTTTATTCATCGGCTTTGACATAGTATTCCAAGTTTTAAATGTTCTTTTTAAATTGATATTCATCATAATATTTATGCCTTTGATAATCGCAGCAACAGCATTTGAACAAGTCTGGGCCTTGGCCAAAGGCGTTATGAATTCTGCAATAAAAATGTTGATAGATTCAGCAGTAAGTATTTTGAAAATCAGTTTAAAAATTACGATTATTTATGCTGTTGTATATTTTGCTGCTGATACTTTCTATCCAAAGCCAGCAGATGGATTCACAACTATATTACCCCCATTATTAGACAGCAAAATCACACGCAAAAATATGGATGCAAAAACGATGGCGGTGCAAAAAGTGTTTACAACATGTGAACAAGTGTCTTTGGTTGATGGTGAAATAGACAAAGACAAATTTGTATCGTGCTTTAATGCACAAAAAACTGTTGTTGAATCTAGATATCCAGGCGCATTTGATTTTATGGATGACGGGCTGGATTTCATGCTGTTTATGATTGGTATATGCTTTTTATATTTTTGGGTTGTGTCGCCAAAGGTCGATTCATTGCTTAAAGCCAAGAAAGAAGACAAAGGCGATTTTGATTATGGTCAATGGTTAAAAGATTTTGGAACAACTGTGTATAACGCCCCAGGCAAAATTGTTAATGCTGTGCGCGATAAAATGAAAGAAGGATAAAAATGCGAATTATAAAAATTTTATCTAAATTCTTTGTTTGCATTTTATGTGCCTTTGTTTTGTGCGCACCTGTTTTTGGCGCATCAAATATGCCCATGGGCGATATCGGTGATTATGGAAATTATTTAACTGATGATAATTTGGAAAAAGTCAATTTGGATATGACAAATGATGCAACTAAGTTCCAAGAAAGCTTTTCAAGCAACGCAACACATCTGGAATCTTCTAATTTTGTCCCATTCGAAGTTAGAATTGGACTGATGTTTATGAAGGCTTTGTCATCTATAGACTATGTATTACAAATATCTTTGGTTAGATTCACAATTATATTTTTATTTTTGATGTACGCACTTTGGATTGCAGTCGAAGCATACAAAATGATGCATGAATCATCTGATTACAAAAAGGTGCTTTATGATGTATTTAAAAAAGGTATCATCATTGCTGCATGGGTGGCGGTTTTGACTTATGGTCCCGCAAAAATATTTATGATGGTAATATCGCCAATATTGGATTTTGCGACTTATATATCTAATTTTATACTTGATTCTGTTGCACAAACATCTGGGGCGAAATTTTCTGATACTTGTGCAGCGATACATAGATTTGTTGATGCAAATGTAGCAACACCTGTTGCAAACGACAAAACAGCTACATTATTAGTAGATGCAAACAGCGCCGCAAATATCATGTGTTTACCAGGCAGATTATCAGTATTCTTTTATAACGCCACAGGAACTGCATTCAAATGGTTTACTCATGGTTTTGGACACAGCGCAACACAAATTGTTATGGGCGCGATTTGCATAATAATATTTGTAAAATGTATTTTCAAATATGCTTTTATGACACTGGGGGTTGTTGCAGATTTATTTTTAACATTGTTGATGTTACCGTTCACTGCATTGGCAGAAGCATTGCCTTCTACATCTGAAAAAGGTTATATTGGACAAATCTTGAATGGATTTTTATCAATATTTAACACACGTAAACTGTCAGATATTATCATGGTATTTATCAATGCTGCTATTTATTTTGTATCTTTGGCGATAATAATCGCGATATGTGCCGGGTTATTAGATTTCATCGTTTTATCAGAACAATATGAAACAGGAGCTGCAATGACAACGATATTATGCGGGTGCTTGGTATTATATCTGGCTGGCAAAGCTGATGAATTGGCACAAAAAGTCGGTGGCAGTATAGATAATTCTTTTGGCAAACAATTACAAAGTGATGTAAAAACATTATGGGGCGATACTAAAAATGTTGCTGGCAAAATCTATAAAGATTGGTTAAAAAGAAAATAATTTAAATGAATTTTACAAATTCACGCATAACGTTTTTTATGCCACATTTTTTAAATGCCACAGTCAAAGTCTTTTCGTTTTCTGCGATTATAACACCGCTGCCCATTTGTTCATGTTCAACCATTTTTCCAACAACTTGTTCTAATTTTCTTTTTGGTGCTGTAGATGGCGTCGAATAATTTTGCTGTGGCGCACTGTCATAGCCAGTGTTTATAAATTTCTTATCTATTTCATCAATAAACCTTGATTTAGTTTGATACATCCGTTGTCCAAACACTGTTCGCACCATCGCATTGGTAATAATAACGCGTTTTCTCGCACGGGTAATTGCAACATAAGCCAACCTTCTTTCTTCTTCTATATCGCTTTCGCCTTTTTTTTCACTTGGGAAAATACCTTCTTCCCAAGCAGGCAAAAACACAGTGTCAAATTCCAATCCCTTGGCCGCGTGAATCGTCATAACAGAAACAACATTTTTATCGTCTGATTCGTTGTCGTTATCATCTGTCATCATTAATGCAGCATGTTCCAAAAATTCTGGCAGTGTATCATATTTAGCAACAACACCATTTATCAATTCGCGCAAATGGTCCAATCTTTCTTCGGCATCTGTATCCTTGGAATCGCGCCACATTTTTAGATACCCAGATTTTTCCAGCAAATGTTGCACAGCTTCTTTGGTTGACATATTTTGCCAATCAAAATCAAAAGCAGACAAAAATTCTTCGGCACTTGCTTTTTGCTTTGATGATAATTTTGCCACATGTAACGCATCCATCAAAGTTTTTCCTGTTTCACGCAATTTAATAATTGCGCTATCGCCAAAACCGCGTCTTGGCTTTGATATAACGCGTTCAAAAGAAATATCGTCAAATGGATAAACTAACAACCTGATGTACGCAATCGCATCGCGTATTTCCATTCTGTCATAAAACTTAGTTGCACCGACCAATTTATACGGAACACCACGCGATGTAAATTCTTCTTCAAAAATGCGCGATAACGACCCCGCACGAATTAGCACTGCAAAACCAGAAAAATTATTATTCGCATTTTTCAAAATTATATCAGCAACAAAATGTGCTTCTGCCCAATCAGATGGAACAGAAAAAACATACACAGGTTCACCATTTCCAATCCCTGGCATGGCACGCAAATCTTTGCCCAGACGTCCCATATTGTTTTTAATGACTGAATTAGCCGCCCCCAATATATTTGCACAGCTTCTGTAATTTATTTCCAAGCGAATTATCTTTGCCCCAGGATAAGTCTTTTCAAAATCTAGAATATTTTTTATTTCAGCCCCCCGCCAAGAATATATAGATTGATCATCATCCCCCACACAACAAATATTTGGGCTTTCCGTATCCCGCGTCAGCATTTTTAGTAAATTCATTTGAGCTGCATTAGTATCCTGAAATTCATCAACCATAATATATTTAAATTGATTTTGATATTTGTGTAATATGTCGATGTTATTTTCGAACAATTTCAATACATATAAAATAATATCCCCAAAATCAACCGCACCAGAGTGCACCAATTCTTCGTTATAAGCGCGTAATATTTTTTGCGCAACCGGGGATAAATTCATTTTTTCAATGTCTATTATACCCTTGTCTTTGATATTAGATATTTTATCCACCCAATCAGACGGATTAAATTCTTTCGTATCCAAGGTTAAATTTGTAATAACGCGTTTAAGCACTGCCTTTTGATCGTCTTCGCCATAAATCAAAAAATCACGACGCAACCCCGCCATTAAATAATTTGCACGCAAAATGCGCAAGCATATGGAATGAAAAGTCCCCATCCATAAATCACGGCACAAATGAGATATTTCTTCATATTCTGCAACACGAAATCGCATTTCATTTGCCGCCTTGTTAGTAAATGTCAGTGCCAATATTTCCCAAGGACGCGCCAGCCCATTATATAATATGTGTGCAACGCGCGATGTTAAAACGCGCGTTTTCCCCGTCCCAGCGCCAGATAACACCAACAACGGGCCGTCAGTAGTCGTGACAGCCAACTTTTGTTCTGCGTTCAAATTTTCCATATAATCTTTGGTCATTTTTTTCTATTTTACATATTGTAATTTATAAAAGTTTTCTATACAATCATTTTGTTTAGAAATGGAAAAGATATGGCGCGTATAATTTGCTTTGACATAGAAACCACAGGATTTGAATACATGCGAGGTGATCGCTGTATCGAAATTGGCGCCGTGGAATTGGTCGATGGCAAATTGACTGACAATACTTTTCATGAATATATCAATCCAGAAGGTAAAATCATTCCCCCAGAAACATATATGGTTCACAAAATATCTAACGCTTTTTTGGAAGACAAACCAAAAATGTCTGTGGTTGCCCCGAAATTCTTAGAATTTATTGGGGATTCCCAAATTGTGGCTCATAATGGATTGGATTTTGACTTTCCGTTTATAAACTATGAATTACAAAAATTAGGATTAAACCCTATTCCGCGTTCACAAATGCTGGATTCCATTGTTATCGCAAGAAATCGTGTTTTTGGGCCAAAGGCTTATACATTGGACGCATTGGCTAAATGGTTTGGGATATCTTTAACCGCACGTGCTGACGCGCATGGCGCATTGATAGACGCAGAAATTTTGGCACATGTGTATCTGGAATTGGAAAACACTGCACCAGCCATAGATATCAATGAATTGATGCGTGAACAACACGCGGCTTTTTTGAAAACCCCAAAAATAGGTGCTGATTTTCCACACCGCACATTTGAAGTTCCGGCGGAAGAATTGGAAATTCACAACAAATTCATGGAAAAATTATTAAAAGACGGTAAATAAATTATTACTGACATACTTTGTCTGTATCTGGTATCATTGAATCAGGACATTGGGCGACACATTTCGAATAACCCGCATCAGTAATTGGTAATGTATACTGATAAGCCGTAGGACAACTTTCAACACAAATGTTATTATGGATTAAACTACAATCATCTGGTTTATTTGCCTTACATGTTCCACCAAAGAAATATGTTGCGCCATGTCCAAATGTTCCATCTGGACAAGTTGATACACAGGCAGAACCACTGACATAATAATTTGCATCACATCTGCATCTTTCATTAACATAAGAATCTTTGTCAGTTTCTGATGCATCTGTTTTTGTAGTATCACTGAACGATGAATGGTCAGGGCAAAGCAATGATTGATAGAACATATCAGAAATCATGTTGATAAGCGCATCTTTTTGCAAAGCATCGATTTCTTTTTTCTGGTCAGCAGTTGGATTTCCAACCATCTGCCAATTTGGGTCTTCATCCGTACCATTGTTTACCATTATCCCATTATTTTGATAATAATCAGTCATAACTTTGTGAACCGTTTGCCCTGCATCAATATCATACGCCAACACCGCGTAACCACAAGTCAACGCAACATTATAACAAGTTCCTTTCATAACACGATAAATATTATCAATATTAGCCACAGACGACCATGATGTGACTTGGGTATTTTGTTGGTTATAGCAAGTTCCAACATCGTTTAAACAAGTTGATGCGTATTCTGAAATAACTTTTGTCTGTGCAGCCTTGATATTAACCAGCGCGCGTTGAATATAATTCACAACAACTTCGTTATAAGGTAAATATGTCGAATCTTTGCCATTTTTTTGATAAGTATAATATTGGCATTTATCCAACACTGGGCGACAAAGTCCACCGTCTTTGAACGATTGCCCCGTGCCAATCTTGGTCATTAAATAATTTACGATACAGGAACCGTCTGTTTTTGTGCATTTTTTATCAGATACTGCATTTTTGATAAAATCAGTATTAATCTTGGTATTATCATATGTGGACATTAATTCTGTTATAGATGCAACATTTCGTCCCAGAACAACACTGCCGTTTTCATCAATATAAACCTTGGTCGGGTCAACACATTTTACATAATCTTCACCACAAACCATTTCATCCAACATACATGTTTCCAGCGCACCGATGCATTCGCGCGCATCGTATTCGTTTTTATTTTGTAATACCGCCAAGCGCGCCTTTTGCAACATTAAATTCGCACTGCGCACATTGTTTTTTAATGTTGTGTTCAACTTTTCCAGTCCCTGTTCATACACAGCACAATCTTTGGCAATCAACAAATCATAATTTCCAGAAATTTGGTTTTCTGTCCCCCCCGCATCTTTGCAACGATTTAATACCGTTTTACAACGTTTTCTTGCTTCGTTATAAAGCGCTGTTCCACGTTTCGAAGAAATATCATTTGTTGTCCCAAACAAATCTAGACTGAACAAATCATTAGAATCAGATGTAAAATCAAAATCCAAATCCAACAGCGAATAATCTGAAGAACCATATAAATCTGTATAAGCAGTTGGGTCTTTAATCATTTCTACAATATCATCCAACAGATTACGGTTTTTCGTATGATCTTTGGTTTTTGTCATTTCCAATTCTGCTTCGGTTGCAGACATAATCGCGCTTATTTCATCAGCAGATAAACCAACATAGCGAATTTGCTGTGCCACTTCGTTTAATTCAGCATTGGCATCTTCGACAACCTGTTGGGCATCAGTATATTTTGTCAAATTAGAAGAACATGAACATCTTTTTTGGTTAGTATCCACAACCGCGCAAAATTGGTCCATACATTCGTTATACTGTTGTTGACAAGTATTATTTAAATCAGCAGTTTTTTCCATCATTTCCTTGGCTGCTGCCAAAGATTCTGCCGTCACAGTTTTTTGCTTAGATGTTCCAAAAATGCCGGCACGCGATTTGATACCACGAACCTGTTCATCAATGTTTGAACCTGTTTGAACCCCGGTATTTCCGATTGTTGCGCGCCCACCAACTTCTGCCGTAGAAGCACGCAAAGTTATCCCAGCACGACGCAAAGCCGGATTATTATTTATACTGGCGGCTTCGGTGCGTGCGCTGCGCCCAACAGTGTTTACAGCATCACTTAATGATGCCCCGCTTGATTTTTTACGATTATTTACCGAACGCGATATAGTTGTTGCGTTTTTGTTCGTTGCAGCCTGGGTCTTGCGGGTCACACTGCGTGATACAGTCGCACGATTTGTTGTCGCAGACGAAGTGGCTGAATTTGGCAAAACCGTTCTTTCTTCCGTTGCGTTTTCGGTATTGTTTTTCGTTGGAATTGTGCGCGATATACCAGATGATGCCGCAGACACAGTCGCGGTATAAAGAAAACCCAAGAAAAAACTTAGCCAAAATTTTTTCATCTCTTCGTTATATTATACCATAAAAAAGGGGTTAAAAAAAGGGTTATTCTGAATAAATTTATCTGTTTTACACAAAAAATCATTCCCCGTCTAAGATTTCTTTTAATTCCATCATATCGACAGGCATGCGAGATTTAAAATGCATTTTTTCGCCTGTTATGGGGTGATTAAATTCTAAAACTTCTGCATGCAACATTTGCCCATTGTGTTCGCGTAAAAAATTCAATAATTCTGGATTTTTTACCGAACCCATATGTGATTTTTCACGACCATAAAGTGGATCGCAAACAACCGGAAAACCATGCGAAGATAAATGAACCCTGATTTGATGTGTGCGTCCCGTCATCAGTGTACAACGAAACAAAGAAATTCCCGCACGCGTCCAGACATCCATTACATTCACGATTGTATGCGCTGGTTTCCCACCTGTTTTAACCATACTCATTTTTTGTCTGTTTCGTGAAGAACGGGCAATATTGCCTGTAATTTCTGCCCCGCCCCATGTTGGGACACCCCAAACAAAGGCGATATATTTACGCGTCAAATCATGTGTCGAAAACATTTTGACCAATCCACGATATGCCGCGTCACTTTTTGCAAAAACCATAACACCACTGGTGTCTTTATCCAACCTATGCACGACCCCGGGACGTGTTTGTCCACCCAATGCCGACAATTTCGTATAAGACAATAAATTTTGAACCAAAGTCCCCGTTTTATTCCCTGCACTGGGGTACATAACAACACCACGAGGTTTGTCAATCACAATGATATCATCGTCTTCGAATAAAACATCCAAATCAAAATCATTTGAAATATTATCATATGCGATGTCAGATTCTTTTTCAGCAATTTCAACAACAAATTCATCGCCTGTTTTGGTTTTGTCTGCTAGTTTTAATGCGCCTTTATTAGCGCGTTTAATATTAAATTTTTGTATTTCACTGCGTGAAAATTCTGGCATTTGAAGTGATAAAAATTTATCAATACGAATGCCTGTGTTTTCTTCGTCTACCGTAAATCTGCGAATTTCTGTCATTATTTATATTCCGTCCAATTTTTACCACGTACACATTTTGAAATATCTATCTTGAAATCGCGATTACCAGTCACAGGGCAATTCAATATCCCAGTAGAACGCGCATCCAGCGCATCTTCGGTTGCATTACGATATGAAAAAGAAATTGTTTCTGGCGCATGAACACAAACCAATCTTAGACGTCCATTCATCTTTCCATTTGGCGATAACCAGACACGAACACTGTCTGCTTCGCCATAACACGGAAACGCATCAAGGTAATATAATACCAGACCTTCCTTGACCAAAAATTTACTGGTTCCAGTAATTTCGCCACGATATTGACGCCATGGCAATCCAGTCACAGCCGACCAATCTACACTGGTTGAAAACAAACTGACGCGCGGTTGTGAAATTGGCGGTGTTGGTGTATCTTCTGCCAACGCAGAAAAACAAATCACCGATAAAAATAATACTAATATTTTTTTCATTTTGCCCCCTTTAATTCCACAGACAATCTTTTTACATGCGTTGGATCTACAGATAACATATGGTTAAATGTGACAGTAGTTTTTGGTTCCAATAATGTTGCAGGTGGAACAAAAGCCTGACGCGACAAAACATTATCATTTTCATCATATGAAATAATCACAATATTTGGCAGACCATATATGTCATCCGTAGTATTAGTAATATCACCAGATACAAACAAACGATTGGCCCCATTTTCATCCACAACAATATGAACATTTTTTTCATCTATTTTCGTAATCAGCGGTTTATTTTTTGAATCACCAGATAAATTCAAAACAACAACCAAACAAAATACACAAGCCGCAATCAAAGCACAAACAGCAGCAATCAATTTAATCATGGCATTTTGACGAAAAGGCACACGCGGAGTCCACACATGCCCACATACCGCACATCTCACAGACGCATTAGGCATTTTATCCAAAGTATATTCTGTTTTACAAAAATCACATATTATCTTCATCAGTTTTTCCTTTGATATTTCTTATAGCATAAATTATTTCAAATTCAACACTTCATATTTAGCCCGAATTTGTTCCTGCATACTGTTTATACCGTTTATATAATCACCAACTGTGGCATTTACATTAGCAACGATACCACTAAATATTGTTGTCGCTGAAGTTCCAGGAACCGCTTCTAACCTCGCAATTTGTGATGCCATACGGTATAATTCTGGGAAATTAATATCTGCAAAACGCGCTTTCTTAGCTGCAACATCCCAATAAAACGAAGAATCTTTGGAATCTTGGATTTTTCCAGTAATCACCAATTTCGGCGTCACAGACCCTGTATACCCAACGGAAACATACGCAGCCGTAATATGTCCCAGAATCAAATCCATATCCCCAATGATTTGCAATGTTGAAGATTTTCCGGCAGTCGGTGTCACTATAAAACCATTTAAAGTTAAATTATTTACATACAAATCATTAGTATAAAAATTAGAAAATTTTCCAGAATCTGCCAATGTCAATATTCCGCCCACATTCAAAGTTCTTGAATCAGATGTAAACGCACCATTTACAACAGCTGTGTTCGAAGCAAAAATCGCATCTACACTGGCACGATTTGAAAACACCAATGAATCAGCCATAATTTGACTTACTTTTAATTTTTCTTCAAATTGAGCTTTGGACGCATCAAAAAATTTTACTTTGGTTATATCATGTCCATCTAAATTCAGCGGGGACAACATTGTCGCATCACTTTCATTTTCCGAAGGAAGACGCCACAAATATTCCGTATTACCGCGCATTGTTGATGTTATTCCGACCAAACCTTTTGTATCTTTGATACCGAAATCACTGGTATTACCATGGAACGCACCAAAACCACCATATGTCATATCACCTTCGATAAATCCAAATTGACCACCACCTAAATTTACTATTTCGCGTGTGCGAAGTGGGGTGATTTCGCTGTTAGACAAAATAACTATACCCTGTAATACAGATTTGTCACTTTGGTCCGCGGTTTTCAAAATACGCAACTGATAATCATCTTTGTAATTTTCAGCGATATATTCAGGTAATCCGTAATTAACCAAATCACTTATTTTTACGCGCGATATATTTTTACCCTTTGGCTTCATCAATTCTGTTTTGTTTTCCACAATGTATCTTTCCAGTGCAGTTTGAACATTTTCCATCTGTTTTGTTATCGCAACATTTCTAGCGCGTTCCACAGCTGTTTGTTGATAGCGAAACACAAACGGAATAATTATCGCCGCCAAAGCAATTGTCATCATCAATTCAACCAGCATTCCACCATGCTGTGTTTTATGCCAAAAAAAAGAAGTTTTTTTTCTTGTCATTATTTGTTCTGCCAACCTTTCTGTATTATGTTTTTAAATTCAACTGCATCTGGGACAGATGGTATTGTTGCGCGTGTTAATATAAGCTTTGAAAAAGATGGTGGTGTTGGTGTTGGAAACAGCCAAGAACCAATTTTTAATGGTGCATCCCCAGTTAATAACAATTCGCCAGAAACCGTTAATCCAAAATTTTCAAAAAATGCTATGTCCGTAGCAGATAAATACGGGGTTAACAATTTCCCCATTGATATACCACCAAAACCACTTACTTTTTTCGCACTGCTGGATTTCAAAATTAAATTATTAGATACATTTATTGAATTGCCTATTGTTGCCCTGTCAACAACTAATCTGCCATTTGTGGTGTATTTATTCCCATTTAGCATATCTGCGCGTATCATCTTAAATCCGTTTGTATCACCAGTCACACGCATTGAACCAACCGCCATGTTCATAGAATTCATATTTGCGCCCGCAGAAAAATAAACACTGTTCGCATCAATAACATCAGCATTTAAAAACACCGCATCAACATCTGTTATATTGGCAGAATCACCATCAATAGTGCTGACATTAAAAATGTTATAATTGTTCAAATGTAAATCGCGATTCATTTGATTCAGATTATCTTCACCCATTGTGCCACGATGTAAAAATCTAGATTTATCCGCACCTTCAAAATCACGAGAAATTTTATAAATCAAATCACCAACATAAAAATCTTCTGGAGCGGACACAGCCCAGCTTTGAGAATAAGCAATTCCATCTTCACGCACAACCGCAGCATCTTCACCGATTTGCTTCGCGATATTCGCTATTCTGTAAACAGATAAATCCAAATCAAAAGCCAAATAAACATCTGTGATTTCTGCGCCATTTACTTTGTATTTATCAATAAAACCACTGTGTGCCATTGGTGCTATTTCAGCAAGTTCTTCTTCACCCATTTTTATTTCCGCAACTTCATCCCATTGGGGTTGATTTATACGCAAATAATTTATAACAGAACCACGCAAATCCACTATTTTATTTGCCGTTGCGATATCAGAAGATTCATGTGTCATGTCTATAATTTGATTATACAAAAAAGGCGATACAACAACAACGACAGCAACAGCCAATATAACCTCTGTCATTGTAGCGCCGCGTTGTGCCAATGTTATCGCGCGATTAAAATGTTTTTTACAAACAGTCATTTCTGCCACTTTTAAAACATTGTTTTATATCTATTCTTGCTTCTAATCTTTGCCAGAAAACATACTGACAAATTATGTTTTGTGCCAAAGACTTATTGTTATATGTTTCACCAAGACCTGTTATGATGTCTTTACAAGAAACCGTTTTTCCATCTGTATCCTTAGCATTTGCGATAATTTCAAAAGAATCATTGTTTATCGTATCCACATAAGCATCTGGCAGTAAAGATGTTCCCGCAGGTCTAATATCAATCAACAAAGCCCCACTTTGCCCATTTAATAACCCATACGAAGTTTGATCACGCAACGATATGTTCGTAGCATAAATATTTTTAACTTCTATACCCATTTTTGTATTATATGACAAAGTGTCTGAATCTATATAAACATCTTGCCCACGCGAAGCATCGATGTAAGAAGCTATATCCAATCTATCTGTCGCAAAACTGAAATTATCAGCACGCACAGAACCATGAACCTGCCAATCAGATGGACCTGTGAAGCCTGTTTTTCCTTCTGCCATGGAAAATTCATGCACCGCTGCAGAATTAGATTCAAATCCACCTGCAGCGCCGAATTTAGAAATCGTCCTTAATGACAAATCACTAACATTTAATTCGCCGCGCAACAAAGACAAAGCCGAACCACCATCCGCGCTTTGAAAAACCGTTCTATTGGCATATAAATCTGATATTTTATTTTTTCCTTCGCGTCCTGATTCCAAACCATAAAGAACCAAAGTATTAAATTGCGCTGTTTCAAAAACACCATTTCGCGCAAACAAAACACCAACTTTGTCGACAGAATTATTATTCATATCTAATTCAGCCAAAAAGCCCACATTTTCATCTGTTTCTTTCTTAGACACAATATCCGAATACATTGTATCAATTGGAATATTTACTTCTATGCCAGAACCACGCAACACAGCATAAAAACCAATTCTGCGTGCCAATTCAGCCATCTGGATTCTTGATAATTTACCACCTTCGACATTTATGTATCCACGAATTCCATCTTGGTTTTTATCTATAACAAATGATAATTTTTGTTTAAAAATTGTTTCTGGCACAAATCCCAAAGGCAACCCATAATGTTCCAGTACATCAACAAAAGAATTTCCTGATAATTCTTGCTTTTTATATGGCAATTTATCTTTTTCTTCGCGCAAATAAATACGCGCAGCATTATACGCAGTTTCTATTTGTTCTGTGGCGGTATACATTTGCGCTGCAAAATCACGAGCTGACAATTTATTTGCAAAAAAAGGCATAAAAGCAAAAACCAGTGTTAATGCTAATAACGCTTGCAACAAGAAATTACCGTGTTGATTTTTCAAATAAAATCTCCCTCCTACACCGTCAATCATAGCAACTGAAAAAAATTATTGCAATCAGTTTTAAGATGTTATAACATGTATTCTGTTGGAACATTAAGTGATAAAAAAATTATCACTTGGTTAAGAAAAAGTATTTCCTTTATAAAAAAGAAAAGAACATGGCTAATAAAAAAAATCAAACCCCTGTGGGACAGATGATTCAACGCTGTCATAAATGGCGTCAGAAAAGAAAACAATACATCGACCAGGCTCGTCAAACCAGTGACGAAATCGAACGCGAACGTTTATTACAAGCGGCAGAACATTATTGTCGTATCGCTAATGAAGAACAGGCTAAAATCGATTCTTTGCGTGACCCAAAGGATAAAGCGGTCGCCGAAGAAATTGCTGAAAATTCTGAAAATACGGAACAAGGCGATTCTGGTGAAGAAGAAGAAATTGGCTTTCCTGATTTCATCACAAATTTAAAATAAAATATTATCGTTTTTTAATTGAAATCGTATATTTATTTGCTATGCTTTTGACGACAAGGAAGCATTATGGAAAATAATTATACTGTTTTAGCACGAAAATACCGCAGTCAGAATTTTGAAACTCTTATTGGTCAAGATGTTTTGGTTAAAACCTTGACTACGGCTATAAATACGGGGCGCATCGCACATGCGTACATTTTCACCGGGATACGCGGAACTGGGAAAACCAGTACTGCCCGTATTTTAGCAAAGGCTTTGAATTGTTTATCTTCGGATACAGCCACATCTAGACCATGTGGTGTGTGTGAAAATTGTCGCGCGATTGCGGCGGGTCAACATATTGATGTTATGGAAATTGACGCTGCTTCGCATACTGGTGTGGATAATATGCGCGAAATTTTAGATGCTGCGCTTTATCGGCCGACTAATGCACGATACAAGGTTTATATTATAGACGAAGTTCATATGTTATCGACCAGTGCTTTTAATGCATTGCTTAAAACACTGGAAGAACCACCGGCACATGTGATATTTATTTTGGCTACGACAGAAATAAGAAAAGTGCCAGTCACTATTTTGTCGCGTTGCCAGCGATTTGATTTAGCACGCGTTCCTGTTGAAACATTAAAAAAACATTTTGCGTGGGTCGCAGAACAAGAAAAAATCACTTTATCAGACGAAGCCAATGAATTATTAGCACGCGCGGCAGATGGTTCTGTGCGTGACGGATTATCTTTGCTGGACCAGGCGATTGCACAAACTGGTGGTCATGTTGATGAAGGCGCGGTTCTTGATATGCTTAAACGAACAGACCGCGGCACAGTTGTTAATTTTATGAAAACCGTTCTGTCTGGTGACACCAGTGCAGCGTTAAACAAACTGGACGAAATTTATGCAAATGGGGCAGATTTAACAATGTTGCTTAACGACATGATGGAATGGACACATTGGGCAACGCGTATGTATCCTTCTTTGCGTTTACAAGAAGCATCGTCTTCGCCATATACTGCGGATCAGCGCGAAACAATCAAAAAAATAAACGAAACGATATCATTAAATACTTTGTCCAGAATATGGCAGGTTATGGTTGCTGCGGTTCCTGAATTACAATCATCAAGTAATCAAAAACAATGTTTTGATATGTTGATTATACGATTGATGCATATTGCAGATATGCCGTCTATTCCAGAATTGTTAAAACAAGATTCTATCAAACAGGAAGAAAACAAATCTGAAAAAGCAGCGCCAGTTGCACCAGAAAAATCACAATATATTGATATAAAAAGTGCGAATGAATTGGTAAACGCATTACAAAATGCACGCGAATTATTGCTGTATTCTTATGTCAGTTCTAATTTGGAAATTCTGGAATTTGAAAATGGAAAAATAAAATATTTTGACAGACAAAACGATAAAAGTTTTCCACAAAAATTGACTTTGTGGTTAAAGGATAATACTGGTAAAAATTGGACACTTGAAATAACAAGTGAAGATCCAAAACAAGAAACAATTTCTGAACACAAAAAATCTGAAATCGCGGCGGATCCTATGGTGGCTGATGCGATGAATTTATTTGAAGGTGCAGAAATCGTTGGTGTATCTAAATAAAACAAAAAACAAAGGGCGAACAAAGATGAGAGAGCAATCCGGGCGTTCATTAATAGAAATTGTCGGTGTTTTGGCGATTGGTGCAATCATGATATCTGCGACATACAGCATATATCATTCAGCAAATGAAAACCAAAAACGGCTTGTTGCCGGCGAAGAATTAAAAGATATTGCTCAAAAGACTCATATTTTGTTGAATCATTCAGGGTATACAAATGTGTCTGTTGATTATTTAATCGAAGCTGGTGTTATAAATAATGATCGGGCACCAGCTGGTGGTAAAGACTGGTCCGTCACCAGCAATTATGAAGGCGATGAATTTTCAATAAATTTAGTGGATTTATCTTTCGAAGAATGTGCTTACTTTACAACAAAGAAATTTGATTGGGTCGAATATTTGGTTGTTAATGGATATGATACATCAGATTCTTCGTATTGTATGAAAACTGGCGGAAACATAGTATCGTTTTTTGTAAAATAAAATGAAAAGAAAAAACATTATTTTTATTGCTTTGGCTGTCTTACTTGCTGGGTGTTTACAATACCACAGCCCCAATCGTGCTGATTGGAATCAGTATTTATATGGCGCGTCTTTTATGGATATGACAGAAAATGCCAAAACGGCTAAATTGCCGGTGTATATGGGACATGGCGGCAAAGTTATAACACAAGATGGCAAATTATCAGCCAAAATGCAATACGGCGATAAAAACAACCTGGATAATGCGGTTTTGTTGAATTATATGTCTAATTTAGAATATGAACTATATGATGCTTTGCGAAAGCCAGGAATTTCTGTTCAACGCGCAGGAACCGATGTAGTAATCATATTGGTTCGTGATGCAATTATGAAACCGGATGTTGCAGATATATCTGTTGACGGTGCAGACACATTAAAAACCATTTCCAAAATATTGAACAAATATAACGCAACATTTATGGAAATTGCTGGATATACAGATTCTATGCAAGATAAAACTGCGGCGCATGCTTTGTCATTAGATATGGCAGAACGCGTTGCTGTATATTTTGCTCAACATCAAATTTCTACATCACGCATGTTTATTGTGGCTCGTGGTGCGGCGCGTCCTATTGCTGCCCAAGATGACATGGGACGATTGATGAATCGTCGCGTAGAAATAAGATTAAGCCCAGCCAGATAATCATTGATTTTTCTTATAAATATTGCTATATTTCAACCAGTTAAAAACAACTATTAAACAAAAAGGAAGTAAAAATGGCACAAACAAAAGAATTAAATCCAACAGTTAAAAAATATTCAAAAATGGGCATCATTGCTGGGGTCGTGATTGTTGTGGCGTTGCTTGGCATTTGGGCAATAAGCGCTGCAAGACGCGGTGTATCTACTGAAACAGCTTTGAAAGAAGTGACAGAAACAGCTGTCACTGGGGCTGATTTGCGTATCGCAGTGGTCAGCATGGAACAAATCCAAAAAGAAGCAACTGTTTTGGAAGATTTACACAAACAACGCGCTTCATTTGAAAATAAATTGAAATCTAAATTGGAAAAAGAACAAAAAGCTATTGAAAAAGAAAAAGCAGATATCGAAAAATCACAAGATATGTTATCCCAAGAAGCTTTGCAAAGACGCGTTGTTGAATATCAAAAACGCGTAAGCCAATTCCAACGCGATTTGTCTGAAAATGCCCAGGCAATTGATGCCGCATATCAAGAAGCATTATCAACAATTCAAAAGAAACATCTGGATCCAATTATCGAAGGCATAATTGCAAAAAAGCATCTTGATTTGGTAATTGATGGTCGTATGGCGCGTGTCGGCAAAGAAATCAAAGGTCTTGATATCACAGACGAAGTGGTCAAAGCATTAAACAAAAAGATTTCTTCTGTTAAAATGGACACACCAAAAGGTCTGTAAAATCATAACAAAAAAAATATAAGAAAACACCGGCAAATGCCGGTGTTTTTTTATTACAAAATAATTTATTTTATAACTGTGCTTTGATTTCTTGGACTTCATAGCATTCGACACGATCACCCTCTTTAAGGTCGTTGTACTTATCAAAGCTCATACCGAATTCTACGCCAGCGCCTGAAACCTCACTAACTTCGTTCTTTTCGCGACGCAATTCGCCAATTTTACCGTCATAAATCACGACATTATTACGCAG
The DNA here is from genome assembly GCA_046881825.1 of Alphaproteobacteria bacterium. Taxonomy (GTDB): domain Bacteria; phylum Pseudomonadota; class Alphaproteobacteria; order Rs-D84; family Rs-D84; genus Enterousia. The sequence goes on from JBKSMS010000012.1 coordinate 33,359, forward strand.
CAAACGAACGAACGCAGATTTCTTTACCACACCCTCACTGATGCGACACCCTGCAACTTTTGTGCCCTTGCCCACAGTAAACAGCGCTATAACATCTGCGTATCCGATAAAGTTTTCTTTGTGTTCTGGTGCTAATTTTCCAGACAATATTTCTTTGATTTCATCGGTTATACGATAAACAACACTGTGATATCTTATGTCCACACCATTGTTTCTTGCCATATCACGTACCGCAGAATCAGCACGCACATTAAACGCAATTATAACAGCACCTGATGCAGTTGCCAATCTGATATCACCTTCGGTAATTTGACCGACACCAGCAGACAACAATTCTACACCAGCCTTGTCAGAATTAAATCCACGTAACATGTCGGAAATAGCTTCAACAGAACCCTGTACATCTGCACGCAGAATAATCGGCAAAGTCAATTTTTTTGTTTCATCACGTTTAGCAAACAACTCTTCTAACGAAGAACGTTTAACTGCATTTGCTTTGTCTTTGGCTTTTTGAACACGATATGCTGCAACTTCGCGTGTTTGCGCTTCGGTTTCCATAACATGCAATTCATCACCAGCACTTGGCACAGATTCCAATCCCAACACCATCGCAGGTTGACCTGGCTTTACAGATTTAACACGAACACCATTTGAATTTATCAAACCACGGACACGACCAAATGTTTCGCCAACTACAAACACATCACCCACAGATAATGTTCCCTGACGAATCAAAATAGTCGCAACAGCACCCAATCCTTTTTCCATTTTTGCTTCGACTACATAAGCAGAAGCTAACATTTCTGGGTCTGCTTTTAAATCCATGATTTCTGCCTGTAATAAAATAGCTTCTTCTAATTTGTCCAGTCCCATCTTGGTTTTCGCAGAAATTTCAACACATTGAACATCGCCACCCATTTCTTCAACTTGGACTTCTTGTTGCAAAAGATCTGTTTTTACACGCTGTGGGTTTGCTTCGGGTAAATCACATTTATTGATTGCAACGATAAAAGGAACCTTGGCTGCGCGAATATGATTTATCGCTTCGACAGTCTGTGGCATAATTGAATCATTAGCAGCAACAACCAAAACTACTATATCAGCAATCTGTGCACCACGCGCACGCATCGCAGTAAATGTTTCATGTCCAGGTGTATCCAAAAATGTTATCATCGCACCAGATTTAGTTTTAACTTCGTACGAAGAAATGTGCTGAGTGATTCCACCCGCTTCGCCCGCCGCTACATTTGCATTACGGAACGCATCAAGTAATGAAGTTTTACCATGGTCCACATGTCCGACAACCGTCACAACTGGTGAACGCGGTTGTAATCTTTCTGGGTTTGGTTGCTGTTCCAAAATATCAGCATAAGGTTTCACAACAACGCGTTTAACTGTTGCACCAAATTCACTTGCGACCAATTCAGCAGTATCCGCATCAATAGATTGATTCTGTGAAGCCATCATGCCCATTTCCATCAATTTCTTGATAACATTACCGACCTTTTCAGCCATTGCTGCCGCCAAATCTTTGACAGTTATGGTATCACCAAGTGTCACAACATGTTCAACCTTTTGCGGTGCAGTAAACACAGCACGCGCTTTTTCACGAAAACGTTTAAGTGATGCTTCGCTGCGTCTGCGGTTTGCACCACGCAAGCCGATTTCATCATCGTCATCGTCTTCGCCACCACCAATAACAATATCATGGATAGATATTTTTCCGCCTTTTTTGAAATCTTTTTTGAACCGATTTTGTTTTCCACCGCGACCGCCCATATCGTCATCATCATCATTGCGACGATTGTTATGGTTTTGTGATACAAAATTAGCCTTTTTAGATTCGTGAGTGTTTTCACGCGGGACAACATTAACAACTTGTTCGACAGGTTGCTGTTGTTCTTCAGCATTTTCGCGTTGTGCCAACTGTTCTTTGACTGCTTTGTATTCACGATTTTCGCGTTCGATTTCAGCCTGACGCGCAGCGCGTGCCGCTTCTTCTTCGGCTTCGCGTTTTTTGCGCTCTTCGTCACGCGCCTTTGCCGCAGCCAACACAGCGCGCAATTTTTCATCAGCCGCATTGCGTGTTGGTTCAACCCGTTTCGGTTCTTCACGTAATTCTTTGCTACCTGGTGCAACGATACGCCGACGACGTTCTACAAAAACAGCATCGCCTTTTTTGCTTTGCACTGCACCAATTGTCACTGATTTTCCAAGTGTTAATGTTGCCATATTTTAACCTTTGGTTAATTTATTTCCTTGATGTTGTTTTAAGCATCTTCTTCTGGAACTATGCCATAAGCCAATTCACGCGCCTTCATAATCACGCGATCAGCTAGACGCAACGACATATTGTCTTCGCCCAAGATTTCGACCAATTCATCAGATGCCAGGTCTGCTAAATCAGACAAAGATTTTATCCCGGCTTCGCCCAGTTTAATAATTGTTGGACGTTTGATAAAATCAAATTTCAATAAATCATCAGCCATTCCAGCCTTGTGCCCATTATCGAAATAATCTTGTTCTATCTTTGCCAGATAAGCCTTTGCACGATTTTGCAATTCTGTTGCCAATTCTGGATTGAAACCTTCAATAGATTCTAATTCAGCCAATTCAACATAAGCAATTTCTTCAATTGTTCTGAATCCTTCGGTGATTAAAAGCTGTGCGATTGTTTCATCAACATCCAGCGCAGAAGTGAACAATTCTGTCTTTTCTTTGAATTCTTTGGCACGACGTTCTTGTTCTTCGGCTTCGCTCATAACGTCAATATTCCACCCAGTTAGTTGAGAAGCAAGACGAACATTTTGTCCGCGACGACCAATCGCCAAAGATTGTTGGTCTTCGGTCACAACCACAGCCGCAGTATGTGTGTCTTCATCAACTATAATTTTTGCAACTTTTGCAGGTTGCATCGCGTTAACAATAAACACAGCCGGATCTTCCGAATACAAAATTACATCGATTTTTTCACCATGACATTCATTTATCACAGGTTGAATACGCGTTCCTTTGATACCTACAGTCATCCCCACAGCATCAATAGACGGATCCAATGTTTCCACTGCGATTTTAGCATGCGACCCAGGTGCACGAGATACCGATTTAATTTTAATAATACCTTCGTAAATTTCTGGAACTTCTTGGGTGAACAATTTTTCCATAAACAAAGGATGTGTTCTGGTTAAAAAGATTTGTGGCCCAGAATTAGAACGAACCACATCCATAATCAAAGCACGAACGCGATCACCCACAGCCAATCTTTCACCTGGGATTAATTCTGTATTTTTAATATAGCCTTCTGCTTTGCCATTGATATCAACGAAAACACTGCCGAATTCAATGCGTTTAACAACCCCATTGACAATATCACCAATGTTTTCTTTGAATTCTTCATATTGTCTGCCTTTTTCAGCATCCCTAACACGCGCAGACATAATTTGACGCGCAGTTTGAAAAGCCATACGACCAAATTCAGGTTCAGGCAACATATCTTCAACTACATCACCAACAACAGGATTCTTAGAATATTTTTTTGCCTGTGCCACAGTCAACATGGTATTTGCATCATAGTCTTCGCCAGCACTTTCTGGAGATTCAATAACATCAAATAAACGTTTTACATGGATTGCGCCATTTTTACGGTCAATCTGTGCAACGATATTAAATTCTTCGCCGTATTTATGTTTAGCAATCTTGGCGATAGCCGCTTCCAAAGATTCAATAACTGTTTCCCTGTCTATCATTTTTTCTTGCGCCAAAGAATCAATGGCTAATAATAAATCCTGACGTGGCATAGATTCAAAAGACATTTGCTTTCTCCTTCGTTTTATCGTCTTTTATTCAAAGGGCGGGGTCTTTCGACCCCGCCCTTAAAACTCACTTTTAAGAACTTAGCTTTATTATCGTCCCCGAATCGCTAAAAATCAAGTAAAAAATTATCTTTTTTCAAACAGCTGTGTATTTATATTATTTCTATTGTTGCTTGACGGTTGTTGTTTTGGGCTTTATACTTTGTATCATGAATATTATTAACAGATATTTTCGAAAACAGCTGGTCGGTATATTCATCATGTTGCTGCTTATCCTGGTTGGGGTTGCGTGGATGATGCAGATAATGACTATGATGAAATTTTTACTTACTTACGGTGTCGATTTTTCAAGCTTTGTATACCTGACTTCGCTGATGATTCCGTTTATAATTTCTATTATCGTGCCGTTCGTCACATTTATCACGATAATCTTTATTTATAATAAAATGATTTCAGAAAATGAAATAACTGTTATGGCGGCTTCGGGTTTGTCCCCATGGCAAATCGCAAAACCAGCTTTGAAGTTCGCTGCCGTTTTAACAATATTGCATTTGATTTTAAATATTTGGATTGTACCATCCAGTCAAGCTTTGTTTTACAGCACTCAATGGAATTTGCGCTATGGTTTGGCGCATTTGAAATTACAAGAAGGTGCTTTTACAAAACTTGCCAATGGGTTGGTTGTTTATGTTGATAATGTATCTGGGAATGATTTAAACCAATTAATGATATCTGATACGCGCAAAGAAAAAAATCAAATGATGGTTTTCGCAGAACGTGGGAAATTAGTTTCTACAATTCATGGATTATCCATTGTGACAAATAATGGTTCATTACAAATGTCTGGGAAAAATGGATTTACAACTGGAACTTTTGACAGTTTAGGCATGGATTTAAATCTGGTGGAAAACGATGCAGATATGTCTTTCCGTGTTCGCCGTATCCCAACATCTGTATTACTAGAATCTGTGGTTTCTCAAGATAATTCCAGACAACATAAATTGACTTTGGTTGAAATATGCACGCGCCTTATTAATCCGTTTATGAATTTAATTTTAGCGATTGTTTGTACTTTGGTTTTGTTAAAAACTTCCCTTTTGCGCAGACGCGCCAGTTTTGCCCCTGCCATCGCAGTATTGTCAATGGCAGTTATTATGGCATCTTATATGTCTTTGTCTAATATGGTGGACAGTTTAACTGATGTTGGACTGGTTGCATTAGGGGTCTTGGTTGTATTATGTGGTTTGATTGGTTTACTGTTAAAAAAATGAAATATTTGGTATCATTTTTATCAATCTTTGTCTTGCCAAATATTGCGTTGGCTTTGGGGGTAGATTTAAATTCGCCAAAAACAATCAAATCTGATTCAATCGAATACAATGTAAAGACGGAAGAAATTAAGACTTCGGGCAATACAGAAATGACTAATGCCAGTGGACAACGCGTTAAACTAAATAATTTAACAATATCCAAAGACAAAAATAATCTGGTCACAGATGATATTGAATTATGGCTGGGGAAACACGTTTATATTCGCGCAGAAGAAATAACACGAAACGATGCTAAAACTGTTGCCAAGGATGCTGAATTTACCGCATGTGATGGGTGTGATGATTATGGAAACGCATGGGAAATATTTGGTAAAAAGATAATTCATGATTCAAATGAAAAAATGCTTTATTTTCATAATGCTTCTTTTTGGGTTTATAATGATACTTTTCCTATTTTATGGTTGCCGTATTATGAAATGCCTGATCCTTCTGTAAAATACAAGACTGGTTTTTTGAACCCCAGTTTTAATTCCACTAATGATATGGGATTACAAATAAACATACCTTTTTACATTAATTTTTCAAATACACATGATTTGACGACAACTCTTTCATATTTGACCAAAGAAAATCCATTATTCCAGGCAGAACATAGATTAAATCTGCGTCATTCAGAATTTAGAACCAAGGGTTCATTTACCCACAACAAAGAAGGTGAAAATCGTTGGCATATTTACAATAACGATAAAATTGAATTGGGCGAAAATGCCCGCGCTTATGTTTACATCGCAAGAACATCTGATAAAACATATTTGCAGAAATACGATTTCTATGATTATCAACCTTACTTAGATTCTGGGGCTAAATTGGAATTATTTGGTCAGACCAGCTATGTTGTTGCTGACACACATATATTCCAAGAACTTCGTCAAGCGTACGGAAACCAACATTCAATTTCTGGCAATATATTACCTAATATCCGCGGAACATATCAAACAGACCCATTTTTCAAAGAAACTTACCTGAATTTTTCTGGTGATATCTTGGGCGTTTCTGGGGATGATTCAAACAGCCAACGTCTTATTGGCGAAGCACGCATAATTTCCCCATGGACTTTGTGGTGGGGAAATCGTATTACTGCCAGTGTGGCTGCACGTTACGATATTTATAATTTTGATAAAACATCTATATATGAAGACGGACAACAGACAGATTCTTTTTCAGGGGTGAAATCTCGTTTTTTACCAAATGGTTATGTTGAATGGGGGTTGCCGTTATACAGTGTTGAAAATAGTTGGACTTATATTATTGAACCACGCGCGCGTTTGACATTGATGCAACACACAAATAAAGACGCTGTATTTGCTGTGAACAATGATTCTGCTGGGCGCTTTTTGTCAGATACGACCTTGTTTTCAGATAACAGATTTGCGGGATTGGATGTTTGGGAAAACGGAAATTTCATAGATTACGGTGCAAGATGGGCGGCGTTTAATGAAAATCATAATATTGAAATTTTCTTGGGGCAAACATACGATTTTAACACAGAATCTAAAGACGGAGATTTTAATGACAATGGATTCAGAAATGGTTTTTCTGACTATGTTGGTCGCGTTTCTTATTCAAGAAAATATTTTCAAATTGCCAGTCGTTTCCGTTTTGACCGCGAAAATATCGGACTTAGCCATATTGAAAATTCATTATATGTTGGCAAGGACGGATATTATTTATCTGTCGGTCACATATGGGATACGCAACCCATTGATGTTTTTTCAACCACAGACAAAGATACTCATGAAATTTCTGCGGGGGCTGGGATTCCTTTGACAGAACGGTTGCGTATTGCAGGGTCTGTGATTTATAATGCTTATGAACATTTAGTTCAAAGACATTCTAGCGGAATTTATTACGAACATCCATGTTATCACTTTTCATTGGAATACAGTCGTGATAACACTATTAAATATGAATATGTTGGAAATACTACTTACAGATTCAAATTCGGCATAAGTATTGATGGAAAACATTATTAAAAAGGAAAAAGGATATGAAAAAAATATTTGGTATTTTAACAACTTTGATTTTAATTACAAATTACGCAAATGGTGCGACTGTGATTGGAACTGTTAATGGAAATCCAATTACTGATTCTGATATAACTGCGCGCACAGAATTGATGGCAAAGCAAGGAAAAACTTCTGCGACAAACCGCAAGCAAGCATTTCAAAACATTGTCGATGATTATGTAAAATTAGACCATGCAGCGAAATTCAATGTCAAACCAACAGACAAAGATGCAGACAAAGAATTAAAACGCATGGGACTGGTTGATTTAAGTCCAACAATGCGTTCTATGGCGCGTCTGGCTGTGCGTGCTGATATCGCATGGCAGGTTATGGTTGCTAAAACAATTGTCCCAACAATAGAAGTTTCAAAATCTGATATTGAAAAAGAAAAATCAAAAATAGCACGCGAACACGGGTTGCCAATTGAAATGACCTTGATTCGTATTACTGGGGTGCCAGATGAAATTGCAACCAAACTTAGCAAACCCAAAAATTGTGAAGCAGCTGAAACAATGATTGAAGATTTGGGTGGTTATCCACAAAAAATTACTGCTATGCATTATGAATTAGCCGAAGATATACGCGCAAAAATTTCTGGCTTGCCATTATTGACTTGGTCAAAGGTTGAAGATGGTTCTGCTGTTTTAATTTGCAGTGAAAAAAAAGGCAAAGAATACAAAAACTTAAATAATGTAATAAAACAAAATGCAGAATTTAGAAAGGCATCAACAGTTGCTGACCAACAATTAAAACAGTTGCGCCGCAAAGCAATTATAATAATCAACGACGACAGATATAAATTATGAAACCTGTATTATTTAATTTTAACGACAGTGAATTAGAAAAATTCGTTACGGATTTATCATTGCCACGATTTCGCGCTAAACAGATTCGTGAATGGTTAAATCGTGGCGCACCTGATTTTGGTGTAATGAAAAATTTGCCCATTGATTTGCGTGAAAAATTAAATGAAGCAGCAGAAACTTTGCCAGTGAAAATTATTAAAAAATTAGAAAGCAGCGACAATCAAACAACTAAATTTTTGCTGGAATTAAAAGACGGGGAACAAATAGAATGTGTTTTAATGCGCACAACATACGGCAACAGTGTTTGCGTATCGTCCCAAGCAGGATGCGCAATGGGATGCAAATTTTGTGCTTCGACTTTGCTTGGGCTTAAACGCAATTTGACAGTAAATGAAATGTTCGCACAAATTTTGGTGGCTCAATGGGAATTGCGTGGCGACAGATTACGCGATATACATCCAAACGGTGACGCAAACAACGGCGATGTTTCACACATAGTTGTTATGGGCACAGGCGAACCATTACAAAATACAGAAAATGTTATTGGCTTTTTAGAACGCGCGAATTCTGAATTAAATATATCTTGGCGGCGAATAACTGTATCGACTTGTGGGATTGTGCCCGGAATCGAAGAATTAAACAAATGGGGGCGCCCGATTAATTTAGCTATATCTTTGCATGCCCCAGATGATGAATTGCGTTCAAAAATCATGCCGATAAATAACAGATATAAACTACACGAAGTTCTTGATGCCGCATTCACGTTTTCTGACACACACAATCGCCAATTAATGATTGAATATATACTGTTAGGCAAAAAAGACAAAGATGGTTCTGTGGCGCTTTATAACGCAACTGAAGAGCATGCGTTAAAACTGGTTGATTTAATGCGTGGACATAATGTTATGGTAAATCTTATTCCATGGAACAGTGTTGATGAACGCGATTTTGCTTCCATTTCTGGAAATGCGGTTCACAGATTTCAAGATATTTTGATTAAAAATGGGATACACACGCGAATAAGGCGGGAACGGGGGGCAGATATAGGTTCTGCGTGCGGACAATTAAGATTAAAAAACAAAAGGATAAAAGATGAAGCTTAAATACATAACATGTTCAGACCCACGCGAACATAATTCGATTAAATCAATAATGGAATTGGCGCGCATGCCGAATGCAGAAATTGCTGTTCAATGCCACCCTTCGAAAATGTCTTAATTTTTCAACATGTTTGGATTATTATCATCTGATTTTCTTGGGGCTGTTATACTAATTCCATCTAATAACCGAAAACATTTGCCTTCGTAATCTACATTGAAACCCTCCATACATTGACATTTACCCCCAATCCAATTACCACCACTGTCTTTACACTTAAATTTTTTTGTTTCTTGGGGAACATTGGTTGTTGTTTTTGTCACAGAACCATTACCCTGCCCGCTGGCTGATGTTCCAGATTTATCTGTTGACAAATTTTTATTGTTGTTGTTGATGTTCGAAGATGTTATGGAAACATCTGACAAATCTATTTCTTCATATTCTGATTCAATGCACCCCTCAGAATCATCCCAAATAGAAAGTCCCGGACACAAACATGTGTTATATTGGTCATCCCAATCACCCAAAGTCATATAACATTTATCTTCCGCGTTATATTCGATATTATTATTACCGTTACTATTGCCATCACTATTATTATTAGAATTTGACGAATTTTTATTGCTGACGGGACCGGTAGATAATGATGGACATTGCCCCATAAAATTAGCGGTACCATACAAACAGTAACATGTACCAGGGACAGCGGAAATTCCACCAGAATTTTTACAATTTTCTGTGAAGGTATCAACCGCAACATCTGTGCTATCTAAAAACTTTGCTTCTTCAATCTCATTAAACAAATGCGTTCCGCATTCTTTATCCGTTACTGCCGCTTTAAAGACCCCCTGTAAAAAATCATCTACACCATCACAATCTTTGAATTTTGTGCCTTTTTTGCATGCAAACCTATAACCGTGCCATATTATACCACCATCTTCATCTACGACTTCTTCTAACAAGTCGTCTAATTCTTCTTTTAGTCCAGTATAAGAATCTTGATATTTGCTTGGAATTCCGACTGTGAATTCCCCGTTAACCCGGTTAATACATTGTTGTTGGTTTTCGTTTATCGGTGCAGGGGTCGGATTTGATTTCTTTTGTTGTTTTTTTGCAATTTTTTCTTTTTCGTCTGCAATTGCTTTTTCTTTTGCTTCTATGTCTTTGTTCTTTTTAGCAATGGCATCATCGTATTCTTGTAATTTTTGTGCTTCGGCTATATTACCCGCAACACCAACCGCGGTAAGACCTATCGTGGAAAGCCCCGCTATCTTTAAGCCCTTTGACGAACCCATACATTTTTCCAACTCTTCCATCTTGCGTTGTTTTTCGCGAACCAGTTGTGTATAGCGCGCCCCGGCCCCAAAACAAATATTTGGCGCAATCGCAACAATCAAGCCAAGCAAAAAATATTTTTTCATGTCATAAACCCTCAAAATTTTATTTAATTTGTTTTTTTCAATTCGTTTAATTCATCATTTTTGGCTTTTAATTCTAATTTTTTAGATTCTAATTCACTTTTTTTGTCGCCTATTTTAACACCTTGGACAGCAGCAGCAGTTCCAGTTGCGACAACCCCAACGGCACCAATTACCGTTGCAGCAATCCAACCCTTTTTCTGCTTCTTACATTTGGCGATTTCTTCATCCAAAATACGAATATCTTCTTGTAATGTGGCGATGTCTGCAGCCTCTTCAGCCCCTATTACTTCTTCGCCACCGTTGGCATCAATAATCTGTTGCTCATAACGTTGTGCGGTAGAATTTTTTATCTTTACAGCCCCATAGGCTTCAAATACAAACACACCAATTATTACGGGTATAATATATTTTTTCACAAAATCCCCCCTTCTTTCTCGTGATTATTGTATCACATTTTGGGTAAATTTACAAACGCAAATATGTTTTTTGTTCCACTTTTATAATTTCCCCTTTGTAGGGGGCGCCCGTAAGGACGGGGGAGGGTTACCCCCCTCCGGCTGACGCCGCACTCCCCCGATGGGGGAGAATTGTTCTGCAACTCCTGAGTGCAAATTCTGCCCCGACCTGTCCCACGAAGCCTTAGCGAAGTGGGATGGGGGAAGTGTCACCGCAGGTGACGAAGGGGGTGAATAAAAAAACGCCACATGGCGTTTTTTTATTTGTGGTGGATGTTAAGGGACTCGAACCCCTGACCCTCTGCGTGTAAAGCAGATGCTCTAGCCAACTGAGCTAAACATCCAGAAAGCGATAGTTATGTTATCTTATTTTTTCAAATTGTCCAGTGTTTTTTATTCGCCCAATCCGCCGGTTATTGCTGACATAGTTTTATCAATCAATGCGTCTGCTTTTGATTTAGCGTCTTTATAGGCATCAAATACCAGTTTTGATAATGCTTCTGCCCCCAAATTCAATGCGCTTTCTTGAATATTCACAGACACAATATCGTATTTCCCAGTCATATCAACAACAACCAGCCCCTTTTCTGCAATACCTTTGACATGCTGTTGCGCCAATGAATCTTGAGCGTTTGATATTTTGGTCTGTAAATCTTTGGCTTGCGCCATCAAAGCTTCCATATCCATTTTATCCCCCTTTGGCTTTATTTTTGTTTTTCATGAATGTGCAACATTTGAAGAAGTTTTGACGGAACACCACGCGCACCTGCAACGGCGGGTTTTAATTTCAGCGATGGGATAAATTCGTTGTTTGTATATTCGACCATATCATCCAACGATATATCAAACCTATGCGATATTGCTATTGGTACATAACGAATATTGCCAGATGGCGTGTCATGACGCACCTGAATTTCCGCATATTTCAGTTTCGTATCATATTCTTGCCAAATTCCCAACCAAAAATTCTGCGATAAATAATGTTTGAACTTTGGAACGTCTTGGACGGCACACTCCAAGTGCGTCGCCCAATCTTTGTCCGTCCAATTTAACTGTTCTGTTTTCATCATGAATCCTTATTTCTTAATTTCTGCACCTGTTTTCTGGTCAATACCAACCATAGACAAACGGGTTTTACCGCGTTTATCTGTTCCCAAGTAACGAACAAAAACTTTATCGCCTTCTTTAAGTTTAGCATCTTCGATTTTTGCCAATCTTTCACCAGTAATTTCAGAAATATGAACCAAAGATTCAAAGTTCTTCATGATTTTTACGAACAAACCAAAATCTTTGATGCCTGAAACGACACCTTCATAGATTTCACCAACTTCTGGTTCTGCGACAATTTCTTTGATACGCGCAATAGCGGCATCTGCATCTTCTTTGGAAGTCGCCATAATTTTAATACTGCCATCGTCTTCCAATTCAATCTGGGTATTTGTATCGCGTGTCAAAGCCTGGATAACAGAGCCACCCTTGCCAATAACTTCACGAACTTTGTCCGGATTGATTTTCATCGCATAGCTTTGCGGAGCATATTCAGACACAGATTTACGCGGTGCCTTGATAGCATTTTCAATCTTGCCCAAAATGTGCATACGACCATCTTTGGCCTGTGCCAATGCGTGTTCCATGATTTCAAATGTAATAGATGTGATTTTGATATCCATCTGCAAAGCAGTGATACCTTTGCCTGTTCCAGTCACTTTGAAATCCATATCGCCCAAATGGTCTTCATCGCCCAAGATATCAGTCAAGATTGCGTATTCATTGCCTTCTTTAATCAATCCCATTGCAATACCAGCAACAGGTCTTTTCATTGGAACCCCGCCATCCATCAATGCCAAAGTTGCACCACATGTCGTAGCCATTGACGAAGAACCATTAGATTCCAAAATATCAGAACATACCCGAATTACATAATCAAACTGTTCACGACTTGGAATCATAGGATGAATCGCACGCCATGCCAAATTACCATGTCCCAATTCACGACGACCCGGGGCTTTTAACCCTTTGGCTTCGCCAACTGAAAATCCAGGGAAATTATAATTCAAAATGAAATCACGTTCAGAATCACCGTCCAACGCTTCGATTGGCAAAGCATCTTTACCACCACCCAATGTCAAAGACACCAAAGCCTGGGTTTCACCGCGTGTGAACAACGCGGAACCATGTGCGCGTGGCAACACACCCAATTCAATTTCGATTGGACGAACTGTCTTTGTATCACGACCATCAATACGTGGTTTGCCCGCCAAAATATTTCCACGCATAATACGCGCAGTTATATTTTCAATAATTTCATCAGCCCAAGATTCAAGCGTAGAAGCCGCTGTTGTTGTTTCCGGAAATAATTCTGGGATGCGCGCTTTTGCCTTGGCATGAATTTCAGCCAATGTATCCAGACGAACTAATTTTTCCTTAATCAACAGCGCATCGGTAATTTCGCCCGCAAATTGTTCGAAATCTTTTTCCATAATGACATATTCTTCGCTGTGTTCTGGGGCTGTCCAACGTTCTTTGCCAGCCTTTTGCGCAAATTCGTTAATAGCATTGATAACTGTTTGTTGTTGATCAAAGCCGAATTTCACAGCACCCAAAGTTGTCTTTTCGTCCAATTCACCAATTTCAGATTCTACCATCAAAACGCCGTCTTTGGTCGCAGCAACAACCAAATCCATTTCAGAATCTTCTACTTCTTTTTTTGATGGATTCAAAACATATTGACCGTCACGATAGCCAACACGCGCAGCACCAATTGGACCCTGAAAAGGAACACCAGAAATCGCCAACGCGGCAGACGCGGCAATCATCGCCAAAATATCAGGTTGATTCTTTTTATCATAAGAAAACACCTGAGCAATAATTTGAACTTTGTTTTTAAATGTTTCTGGGAAAAGCGGACGTATAGGTCTGTCAATAAGGCGCGCAATCAATGTTTCATTAACACTTGCCTTGCCTTCGCGTCTGTCGCGTGAACCTGGGATACGACCCGCAGATGCATATTTTTCTTGGTAATCAACGGTTAAAGGAAAGAAATCTTGCCCTTCGACCGCGGTCTTTTCAGCACACACAGTCGCCAAAACCATTGTTTCACCCATTGTCGCCATTACTGCACCAGTTGCCTGTTTTGCATAACGACCTGTTTCCAAGCGAACAGTTTCATCACCATATTGGAATTCAACCACAGTTGGATTATTCAAAACATGTTCGTTGTTTTTTGATTTTTTAAAAATACCAAACATAATTTTTCTCCATTTTTTGTTTGTTAAAAGTTTTCATTTTGCGAAGAAAAATTATTCATTTTTGTATTCTGTTTGAAACTAAAAATACAAGAAAGAACAATTTCTTCTTCGCCACACTTGCCGAATTATAAAATAAATAAATTTATTTGCAACAAAAAACCCGGGTAAAAATCGTTTTTACAACCCCATTTTGTTCTTCATATCGTCCAAAACTGGCGTTTGGATATGTAAATCTTGTGCATGGCGGATTAAGCCGTTCAGCGCGAATATCCCCTCTACCGTTCCAGTGACTTTTTCACCACGCGCAATAGATAATCCTGCTGAAAAATTACGACTGGTTGGTGATGTCGCAGACAAAAACAAATCACCAACACCACAAAGCCCCAAGAATGTTTCACACTTTGCACCCATTTTTATACCAAGTTTCGCGATTTCGTCCCATGCACGAGTAAACACCAATGCCCTTTCGTTTTCGCCACTTGCTTTCACTGTTAAAAAGCCAGAAATAATCGATACAGCATTTTTACCAACACCGCATACCTGGGCACCAATAACATCATCACTGTCTTGTAAATAAAGGTTAGACAAAGCTTTGTGCCCCCCTGTCCTGACCTGTTCATTGCCAGCCAATGTAGATCCAGTTGGAACACCAGTTGCAACCTCACGCGCAAATTGTGGCCCGGACAAAATTCCAAAATTTTTACATTCTGGGATTTCATCGTTTAATATTTCAGACATGAATTGACCGGTTTGCGCTTCCATGCCTTTGGTACAAATCAAAATCGGTTGACCTTTATAAACATCTCGCATTTTACGCACAGTTTCCCTAAAAAATGCCGCAGGTGTCACAATCAACCAATATTCACTATCGCTTAAATCTGTCATTTTGTCAGTGCGAATTACATTGTCTGGTTTTTCCAAATCAGCCAAGCCATCAAAAATACCATTGAATCCCCAATGCATAACCTTGTTCCCAGCCCTGGCGCATGTGTAAGCCAGCGCAGTTCCCCAAGCGCCCGCACCAAAAACACCTATTTTCATTTTAATTTCCTTATCTTTTTTTCAACGAACGGCACAACAATTAAACAATCATCAGACAAATCAAGTGCCTGACCATACGCACGCAACGCCCGTTCTTTATCGCCATATTGCACATATAAATCACCCAATGTTTCATAAAGTATCGACATATTCGCACCCGATGCACTGACTGATTCTAATAATTCCAACGCATTATCAATACTTTCTTTCTTTGCCACAACCATCGCAGCCAAAGTCCACGCATACACATCAGAAGTATTATTTTTTATCAAAACCATTGCATAATTATACGCATCATCTAAATTTCTGTTTTGTGAAATCCATGCACGCGCCTGAAGCGACATGATGTCCGCAGACATATTACCACTTATAATTTTTACATCGTAAATATCTTCTTGAGCGCGTTTGTTTTCACCAAACACCAGATAAACATAAGCGCGTTGTTTTAATAAAAATGCCTGACCTTCATCAGGTAAATTTTTATAACTTAACGCACGATTCAACACAGACAAAGCGCCAGATTTATCACCGTTTTTAACACTTTCGCGAACCAATAACTGAATTGCTGGCACAAACAAAGGATTATCACGGGCTATCTTTTTAACCGTTTTAAAATCTTTGTCACGTTCTGCGATATTTAATTGACTGAACAAATACAGTGGGCTGGTCTTTTTTATGCTGTTGAAACAAGTTCTATAATCACCGGTATTGTAAAAATAATATTGCCCCAAATAGTAATTTATCGCATCCATGTTTGCTTCGTTCGATATAGTTTGCGCAAAACGCAAAAATAACAAAGATAAATCTGTATAAATCATTATCTGGGTGTGCGATATATTTTGAATAAGCGCAAATACCAAATTATTCTTATACCCCGCATAATTAGACCAATCTGGAATTTCAGGATAATCCAGCACATACATTCCCCCAGGTTTGGCAGTAAAATCTTTGCGCAAAATATCCATATCTTCCATCATGCCGTTTTCTTTGTAAAACGACATCAAATAAAGATAATCGTTGATATTCATAAAATCAGGATGAACCTTGGCAAATTCTTTTGCTGCCGCATCAATATCGTTATTTAATACCGCAATCTGTCCCTTTACAAAAGCTTTCCAAGAATCGTTAGTTTTTAAAGAATCTATAAATTTTAAAACTTCTTTGGTTTTGCCCTGCTTTGCCCCAGCAAATATACGCAACGGTGCCGCCAAAACATTTGAATCTTTGATATGGCGATTATAAACTGATTTCCAATCATCTTTTTGAATCAAAAAAGCATCATAAATTAACCCATGAACCAAATCTTTGGAATCTTTGAATTTATCAGCGTTTTTTGGTAATTTCCCATTGAAAAAATCAGCCAAATTTTGTGTATCTGCAACAGTTTTATTTTCTGCCTTTACCATAGACGCCATTTGTGCAGCCCTGTTAAAATCATTGACATACAAAGCATGCTGAGCAGCCAAAAAATTTCCAAAATCAGAATCAAAAACAATATCGCCCTGCCCCGAATTTTGTGACTTAAAATCTGCGATTTTTTGCCCAATTAAAACAGCACAAAAAACCAGAGCAGCAACCAAAAAAACACCAATATAAAATTTTTTTATTTCTTTCATAATCATATATGTTAAAATAAATCTTATGAAAATAGAAGAAAAATTTATTGAATATGAAAAACTGTTAAAAGATTGGTCGACAAGAATAAACTTGGTCGCCCCCAGTACTTTGAATGATGTTCAAAACAGACACATCAAAGACAGCGCGCAATTGGCTAAATACATACCAAAAAATGTAAAAATCATTGATTTGGGCAGCGGCGCGGGCTTTCCCGGGGTCGTTCTGGCTATTTTGGGATGGGAAGTTGTTTGTATCGAATCAATCGGCAAGAAAACAAAATTTTTAAATGAATTAAAAGAAAAATTAGATTTACCAAACCTGACTATTATAAACGACAGAATAGAAAATTTTTTATCGAAAACACCGGTAAATGCCGGGAAATTTGTATTCACCGCTCGGGCTTTTGCACCATTAATTAAAATTTTTGATTATACACACAAAACAAATTGCCGGCTTTTTTTACTAAAAGGCCGGGAAATTGAAACAGAAATCGCAACTGCAAAAAGTCGATATAAATTCGATTATAAACTTTATAAATCTGAAACAGGCGACGGTTTTATTATTTGTATTTCTAATTTAAAATGATTTTTATTTCACATGAAATAATAGATATCTATTTGATTGAACGCGTTTTTTATTTTTATATTGACTAATTTTTTGTTATTTTATATTCTGTTTTTTGTTAAAAAGGTCGACAAAATGACAAAAATAATATCATTTGCAAATCAAAAGGGCGGGGTGGGCAAAACCACAACCGCGATAAATATAGCAACATCATTAGCCACAATAAAAAAACGGGTTTTATTGATAGATTTGGATTCCCAAGGTAATGCTGGAACCGGTCTGGGGTTTGTCCGCACTGCCCATAAACAAAGCGTTTACGGCGTTTTGATGGGTACTGCCAGTGCGGCAGAAAACATCTTAACCACGGCTGTTCCAAACATGCATTTATTGCCTGCATCGCAAAAATTAGCCGGCGCAGAATTAGACATGCTGGATTTGGACAGGCGCGAATACCGCCTGCGGGATGCCTTGGAATCTATTAAACATAATTATGATTATATACTGATAGATTGTCCACCAAATTTAGGTATGCTGACTATAAATGCTTTGACTGCTTCTGATTATGTTATAATACCGTTGCAGTGCGAATTTTTTGCGTTAGAAGGGGTCCAACATCTTTTATCGACAATAACCGCTATACAACAAAAATGGAATAAAAAATTGGATGTGTTGGGTATGGTTTTAACTATGTACGACAAAAAATTGGGGTTAACACGCGCTGTTGAAGAAGATGTTCGCAACACATTTGGCAACAAAGTTTTCAAAACTGTTGTTCCGCGTAATGTCCGCATTTCAGAAGCACCAAGCCATGGAAAACCGGCACTTTTTTATGATTTTAAATCATCAGGCGCCCAGGCTTATCTGCGCGTTGCAACCGAAGTAGTCAATGCATTAGAACAAAGGATATAAAATGTCATCAAAATTTTTAGGCAAAGGATTGGCTGAATTAAACGAAGAAATGGGGCAATTGCCTGATATTTCCGTATTAACTGGCTCTCAACGCGTTGTTGTAAAACAAATACCTCTCGCACAAATCAGTCCTAATCCGAATCAGCCAAGAAAAACATTTAATCAAAAAGAATTGGATGAATTGGCCAACTCTATACGAGAAAAAGGGGTTTTTCAACCAATTATTTTACGCACTGTAAAAAACAAACCTTATCTTTATGAAATTGTTGCTGGGGAACGCCGTTTTCGCGCATCACAATCTTTGGGTTTAACTGAAATTCCGGCTTTGGTAAAGGAATTAGATGATAAAAATGTGGCGGAAATTTCTTTAATTGAAAATGTTCAACGCGAAAATTTGAATCCTATAGAAGAAGCGCAAGGCTATGAAAACCTGATGAAAAAGTATCAGTATTCGTTGCAAGATATATCAAAATTAATTGGGAAATCAGAAAGTTATATCCGGAATTTAATGCGCATAAATTCACTTCCTGATTCTGTCAAAGAATTAATAAGAGAAGGTAAAATATCGGCATCACACGCACGCACAATTGCTGTTTCAGACAATCCAGAACAAATGGCGCACGATATTATAAACAACAAATTATCTGTTGCAGAAACGCAAAAACGCGTAAAAAATTCGAATCGGTCGGAAAAAAGTCGCAACTTTAATAAAACAACCCTGGACAAGGAATATGTCGCAAAAATAGAATTTAAATTGTCAGCACATCTGGATGCTGATGTAAAATTACGCGAAAAACGGGGCGGGGCGGGGCAATTTGTTATATCTTTTGCGAATCGAATACAAATGGAAGATTTGGTGAATAAATTGTCCAAATAAAAATATTAAAAAACACCGGCAAATGCCGGTGTTTTTTGAATAACAAAAGTTATATTATTTAACTGTTGTTGTTGCGTTACGGTTATATTTCCAAACATCTTCACCAGTACCACGGACCAATGGACGTTCTTTACCGTAAGAGATTGTAGAGATACGAGAAGCATCTATACCATCGTTAACCAATACGCGCTTAGCAGCGTTTGCACGACGTGCACCCAATGCCAAGTTGTATTCTGTAGAACCACGTTCGTCGCAGTTACCAGCGATTTGGATTTTAACATCTTCGTGGTTTTTCATATACAAAGATTGACCCAACAAGTTATCATTTGCTTCGTCAGAGATTTCTGAGGAATTGAAAGCAAAGAATACGCGTTGATCGTTTAAATCGGTTGGTTCAACAATACTGGAACCGCCGCAAGCCGCAAGCATACCAGCAACACCAGCCAATAAAGCAAAGTTTACTATTTTCATGAAAATACTCCCTTGAGTTTTTGTTGCTCAAAGTGTATTTTATATCAATATTATCAAAAAATCAAGGAAAAAACATGAACAAAAGTGCGTTGAAAGATTTGAACCTGTCTGGTGTGCGTTGGGAATTGACTGAAAGCCCTTGGAAATCAGAGCATTTGCACAGCCCCGTTCAACAAACCTTTCAAACTAATCCTATAAAATCTGAGAAACCAATCATAGTGCCCCCAATAGCACCAATAACTTTGGACACTGTAAAATCAATGGTGACAAGACCAAGTGATATAGATTCACTGATTCGTATGGTTGGTGAATTTAATCACCCTTTGCGGGGTGGGGCAACAAATACTGTTTTGCCTAATATCGCGAAAAATCCAAATGGGTTGGTAATTATAACAGATTTGCCAAGTACAGATGATGATTTATCCGGACATATTTTATCGGGAAATGCCGGTGAAATGACTGATAAAATGTTAAGCGCAGTTGGGATGAGTCGTGAAAATGTATCAATTATACCGCTTTTGTTTTGGCGAACCCCAGGGGGGCGCAGTCCTTCGCGAGAAGAGTTAGATTTATCCATGCCTTTTGTGAATAAAATGCTGGAAATGCTGGCGCCACGCGTGATTATTACTTTTGGGACATTGGCAACCAATGAAATTGCTAAAATCAACCTGAACGAAGCGCACGGCAACGAAATAACAGATGAAAAAGGCTGTGTGATAGTTCCGCTTTATCATCCAAATTACCTAATTTTAAAGCCCAGCGCAAAACGCGATGTCTGGAATGCTTTGCAAAACATCGAAAAATTGTTGAAAAATGCTTAAAAATATTTAATAATTCACCCATAGCTATTAAAGGAGCATTACTATTAAACCGAATAATAACAATGGCAAAGCCCGCGATATGGGTCCGCGTATAAACGAAAAAATATTTGCAAAAACTGTCCAAGTAATCAGCAATGATGGTCAAAATCTTGGCACAATGAATTTATCCGATGCTTTGAACAGGGCATATGATTTGGGATTGGATTTGGTTGAAATAAACGCATCTGCAACCCCAGTGTTGGTCAAAATTATGGATTACGGCAAATATAAATACGAACAGAAAAAACGCGCTAATGAAGCGCGCAAAAAGCAAAAAACAATCGAAATCAAAGAAGTTTGGGTAAAACCTTTTATCGAAGAAAATGATTTAAACATCAAAATGAAAAAGGTTTTCGAATTCCTGGACGAAGGGAACAAGGTAAAAATTGCGGTTATGACGCATGGTAATAAAAAAGTATTGGCGCGTGGCCGTGATGCTGTTCCACAGTTGTTTGCTAATATTATTGAATTGATTGGTGACAAAGGAACACTGGAATCTAAATCTAAACCAGATGACAGGACAAAATCAATTATAATTGCACCTGCAAAATAATCACACCGGCAAACGCCGGTGTTTTTTATATCGTTTATTTGTTGCAAATAATGATTTTATGCTGTATCTTTTAAGGACAAAAAACAAAAGGATTTTTCATGGATACCAGCAAACTTTCATTCGAAGAAGCTTATAAACAATTAACCGAATTGGTGCAAAAAATGGAAAGTGGCGAAATGCCTTTGGCTGATTCTGTTGCTGCTTATGAAAAAGGTATAAAATTAAAGGCTTATTGCGAACAGTTGTTAAAAGAAGCTGAATTAAAAATCGAAACTTTGAAAGTGTCGAATACTGGGGAATAAAATGGCTGAAAAAAATAAACTTTCGCCTGTTATGCAACAATATGTTGATATGAAGGCGGAAAATCCCGAAGCTCTTTTGCTTTTTCGGCTGGGCGATTTTTATGAGGCTTTCTTTGAAGACGCAAAAACAGTCAGCGAAGTATTAAGTTTGGTTTTAACAAAACGCGGCACAGATGGTTTTGGTGCAGATGTTCCTATGTGTGGGATTCCGTGGCATGCAGCCGATAATTATTTTGGCAGATTGGTGCGTTCAGGATTTAAAGTCGCACTGGTTGAACAAATGGAAACACCACAGCAGGCTAAACAACGCGGACATAAATTTATTGAAAGAAAAGTTGTTCGTGTTTTAACACCTGGGACATTGACAGACGACAATTTATTAACACCAAATAAATCTAATTTTTTGGTTTCTATCGTCCCGATATCTGGCGCAAAATTTGATATTGCAGGATGCGATATTTCAACAGGTGAATTTTTTATTGGCGAAAGTGATTGTATCGTTGATGACATGACACGCATAAATCCGGCAGAAATTATTTACCCAGAACAAAATGCCGAACATCAAATTATAAAAAATTTACGGGAAATTTATAAAACCACCCCAGTATACGAAAAACTTTATTTGCGGTCTGATATAAATGTTATTGTATCGCATGTATTCGGCGGAAATGTTCGTTCAGACAATGTTTCTGATGTTTCTGCAATACGATTATTGGCGGGATATTTATTTAACACACAGCGCGGTGCAAATGTGTCTTTTCGTGCCCCATACGCATTTAAATCTGGTCGGCAATTATTGATTGATTCTTCAACTTGGAAAAGTCTTGAAATAGATGCACCATTAAACGATGGTGGAACATGTTTGTTATATGTTATCGATAAAACAAAAACAGCCGTTGGCGCACGAAAATTGCGTTCTTATTTACGTGTTTTGCCGGGGGACAAAGGTGTTATTTTATCCCGACAAACTCATATCGGACATTTTTTGACTAATCATTCTTTGATGGCAGAAACAAGCGATATTTTATCGCGCATTCCTGATGTAAATCGTGCTGTATCACGATTATTGTCTGGGCGCGGAATGCCACGCGATTTGCGCAATGTTTATGAATTTTTATCTGTTCTTGATTCTGTAAAAAATATCGGAAAAAAATTAGATACAGAATTGGCGGCCAAATTTTCAAACATAGATACGCATGATACATTAGCAACTGAATTAGCGCGTGCATTAAACGATGAATTACCTTCTTTTTTCAGGGATGGAAATGTTATAAAACGCGGATTTGATATATCTTTGGACAATATGCGCGATTTATCAAATGGCGCAATTGAAACTATTGCTGGCCTGCAGGCAGAATACATAAATCAGACAGGCGTTAACACTCTTAAAATAAAATACAATAATGTTCTGGGGTATTTTATCGAAGTTCCATCCAGCAAAGCAGATATATTAATGGCACCTGAATCTGGATTTATACATCGTCAAACTATGGCGGGGAATATGCGATTCACAACATCAAAATTAATTGATTTGGATAATGATATTCGCAGTGCTTCTGAAAAAGCAGCCGCTATTGAAAATGAAATCATCGATAAATTCATTGAAAAAGTTCGTGATATATCAAACGATTTGATGAATACCGCAGATTTAATCGCAGACATCGATGTTTGGTTGTCTCTGGCAGAATGTGCTGACCTGTATTCTTGGGTTCGTCCAAACATTACAGAAAATGCCGAATTCAACATTGTTGGTGGGCGTCATCCCGTAATTGAATATGTTCTGCGTGGCAAAGGTGGAAATTTTGTTAAAAACGATTGCGATTTAAAAGAAAAACCTGTCGCATTATTGACTGGACCTAATATGGCTGGTAAATCGACATATTTGCGTCAGAACGCGATTTTGGTTGTTCTGGCGCATCTTGGGTCATTTGTCCCAGCAACCGAAGCCACAATTGGAATTTGCGATCAATTATTTTCACGTGTCGGCGCATCAGACAATCTGGCGGCAGGACAATCTACTTTCATGGTAGAAATGGTTGAAACCGCGAACATTTTAAATCGTGCAACAAAACAATCTTTTATAATCTTTGATGAAATAGGGCGGGGGACTTCGACTTTTGATGGTATGGCTATTGCCCAGGCTGTATTGGAATACCTTAATAATTTGGGTCCACGAACACTGTTTGCGACACATTATCACGAATTAACACGATTGGTTGATGACGAAAAACTGAACAATGTATCGTGTTTAACTATTGATGTCCGCGAACACAATAATGACATAGTCTTTTTACACAAGATTATACCAGGTGTTGCGAATCGCTCTTATGGTATTGCAGTGGCAAAAATGGCTGGTATGCCGGAAAACATAGTCGCACGCGCTGAACAGGTTTTATCAAATCTGGAATCGTGCGATAAAGACACACAACCTGTTGCAAAAGCGATGGAAAAAACTTCGGTTAAACCTGTTGTTGAAGAACCTAAACCAAAATCACAATTATCATTATTTGGATAAAGATGAACGGAATAATAATCTTGGACAAAGAAAGTGGTGTATACAGCAGAAATGCTGGCGCACGCGTTGCGCGCATGTTCGGCGAAAAAAAGTTTGGACACATTGGAACATTAGACCCAATGGCAACAGGGGTATTGCCGATTGCGATTGGAAACGCTACAAAAATGATTCCATACATCGAAGAAGAAAATGAAAACAGAAAAGAATATTTATTTGGTCTGCGGTTCGGTATAGAAACAGATTCTTTGGATATAACCGGAAAAACAATAAATACAAACGACATTATTCCAAACGACAAAGATATCATCGCGGCTTGTGAAAAAATTCGTAAAAACACAACACAGATTCCACCGGCTTTCTCTGCGGTGCATATAGATGGCAAGCGCGCATATGAATTGGCGCGAATCGGCAAAAGTATTGAATTAAAACCGCGCACCATAACTATTCATGAATTGGAATATACCGGGAAAAGCGACAATGAATACAATTTTCGTGTTATTTGTTCACGCGGAACTTATGTTCGCTCGCTCGTGCGCGATATTGCAAAAATGTGTGATGCGATTGCGACAACAACTTATATACGGCGAACACTTACCAATGGATTTGAAATAAAAAACGCGCTGACACTTGATTTTTTGGAAAATCTGGTTAATAATGGGGGCGATATCAAAGAATATTTGATGTCATCAGATTGTGCACTGGGGGACATTCCGGTAATCAATCTGAACCGTAAAGACACTGAATTTTATAAAAACGGTGGCTTTATAAAAACCGATGTAAATGCCGGATTTGTTCGTGTTTATTCTGGTAAAGACTTTATTGGAATAGGGCGCGTTGAAAACGGAATTTTACATCCAAAACGAACACTTTAAAAACATAAGGATTAAATAATGTCCATAACAAAAGAAAAGAAAAGCGAATTGGTCGCTCAATTCAAAACCAGCGAAAAAGACAATGGCGGTTCTGCTGCATCCCAGGTTGCAGTTTTAACAGAACGCATTCGCAATTTAACAGAACATATGAAAAACAACCACAAAGACGAACATTCTAAACGCGGATTGTTATTGATGGTTAACCGCCGCAAGAAATTATTGGCGTACATCAAAAATCGTAATGTTTCTGAATACGAAGAACTGATTAAAAAATTAGGTCTGCGTAAATAAGATAAAAACCGGCATTTGCCGGTTTTTTTTATTCTTCATCTTCTTCTGTTCTGTGACATGATAGTAAACTATTTGACCGCCCCTGGTACATTGGTTGATTTGACTGATTTTTCATTACATAAATTACCATTACCATCTAAACAATAAACCATAACTTTGTTACCATTTGTAGAAATTTTTGGTTCGCAACCTTCTGGGCATTCAATATTCACAAAACCAGAACTAACTTTTGTTATTGATCCTGGTTCAACACTGACTGGTTCATACACAATCTTTTTTACCATACGCGGTGTTTCCGCGCTACGTGCAGAAACTTTTTTTGATTTTTTTGCATTTACTTTGTCTGTTTTATTTGGTTTTAAAGCGGTCGGATTACCCACTGGTGTTACAGGTGAAATCGCATTATCAGCCTCAATATTTACACTAGGGTCATCACATATTTTACCTTCTGGTGTACGGCACTCAGCCATTGTGAAACTGCCACCATGCGCAAAATGAAGCTCGCATCCAGCAGGACAAGTATAAGTAACTACCACATCTTCAGATTGAACAGCACCAGCATTATTTATACCATTAATCAATGAAAGGCACCCCGCCATCGAAAAAATTAAAAACACTTTTTTCATTTTTTACTCCTTTTTGTATTAATTTTGTTTCAATTATTCCATATAGTCATCGGAAATGATTTCTTCGTAAACAATCTTTTTTACCATTTTTGGCATTTCCGCGGCACGTGCTGAAACCTTGTTCACTTTTTTTGCGTTTTTTATTGCTGCTTGATTTAAAGTGCTCTGACTCATTACTCGTTGTATTTCACTGGGTGACGGAGTGAGATCTTCCGTCGATACGTTTGGGTCTGTCACAGTGCCGTCTGAACATTTGCATCCCGCTACTGTAGTTCCATTTTGAAGGATATGCGTGGAAAGCTCACATCCATCAGGACAAGTATAAGTAACAATGACAGTCTGTGAACTGACCGCATACCCATTTGTTGCAGTTAGACCTGCAATCAGTCCCATGATTAAAAAAGTTTTTTTCATAATGTTTCTCCCTTTTTTATATTATTCTGCCCCATTGGGGAAGTGTCACCGAAGGTGACGAAGGGGGTTCAACACCCCATCGGAAAAACTCTTTCCGACACAGAGTATTTTATCATAAAAAAGCATATAAACGAAGCAAAAAATTTATTCATACCTTAAACTGTCTATGGGGTTTAATTTGGCGGCTTTGATTGCCGGCATTACACCAGATGCCAGACCAACCACAATCGCGACCCCCATTGATAATATTACCGGCCAAATTGAAAAAGGAACATCATAACCAAGTATAAATCGTCCAACGCCTTGGGATAACAAAACACCCAAAACCAATCCAACCATAGAACCAATAAAAGATATCATTATCGATTCTGATAAAAATTGAATTATTATCACGCGTTCGCGCGCACCGATAGCTTTGCGAATACCAATTTCACGCGTGCGTTCTGCAACAGATGTCAACATCATATTCATAATTCCAATAGAACCAACCAATAATGATACTGCTGCAATCGCTATCAACAGCAATTTAAGATAACCCGTCACAGTATCCATCGTTTCCATAATCTGTTTCATGTCTGTAATTTGAAAATCGTCTTCGTCCATATCTTTGATTCTGTGTCGTTGACGCAGCAGAGATGTTAATTGTTCAATTACAACATTGTTATCTGCATCGGGGAAAATTTTTAATGCTATCATCGTAACCGCATCTGGAAATTTAGAACCTTGCAGGCGTTTTTTCAATGTTGTGACGGGAATAATTATCATATCGTCTTGGGAACCAAAAGCAGAATCACCACGCGCTTTCATTACACCAATTACTACAAAAGGCATGTTTTGAATTCTTATAGTTTCACCAACTGGATTTTCTGGCAACCCTAATTCTGTTGCTGTATCGGGGCCAATAACTGCATAAGTTGCCGCATTCTTTACAGCCGTATCGTCAAAGAAAGTCCCATATTCAACTTCTATATCCTGTATGGCTGCATAATCAGGATACGCCCCCAACATCATCGTAGACCAATTTTTATTTCCGTAAATAACCTGTGCATTACCCATCTGTGCCGGGGTTATCGCCATTACATCTGGTAATCTTTTGATTTGTTCTGCATCTGTTATGGTCAGTGTTTGCTTGTTCCCAGTTCTGACACCGCCCGTGCGCGCCGCACCTGCACGAATTACTATTGTGTTTGTGCCAAGTGATGAAAATTGGTCTGTGATTGATTTTTGAACAGTTTCACCCACAGCAACCATTATCACCACTGCCATTACACCAATAATGATGCCCAGAACGGTCAGGAACGACCTTAACTTGTTTCCGCTTATCGATATCCAAGATTCTTTTAAAATGTCGCCCAGTGTCATTTTTTATGCCGTTTTTCAGATTTTAATAATACTGTTTCACTTTTGGGAATTTTCCCATCGTATGTGATGCGTCCGTCATAGATATGAATGACGCGATGTGCAAATTTTGCTATTTCAAATTCATGAGTAATCATGATAATAGTTATCCCCATGTCTTTATTTAACTTTTCAAAAAATCTTAATACTTCTGTCCCCATCTTGGAATCAAGCGACCCAGTTGGTTCATCTGCCAGAATCAATTTAGGATTTCCAGCCAATGCACGCGCAATAGCAACTCTTTGCTTCATACCACCTGATAATTGTGTTGGTAAATATGCTTCAAAATTTTCCAGATTCACAAGTTTCAACATTTCGCGCGCACGAATAATTCTGTCGTTCATAACCCACCCACGATACATCAACGGCAACATAACATTGTCCAAAATAGTTCGTTTGGGTAATAAATTAAAATTTTGAAAAACAAAACCAATATGTTCATTTCGAACAATTGCTAAATCATCAGCCGTCATTGTTGTTATGTCTTTGCCGTATAATTCATATGTTCCGCTGGTTGCAGAATCAAGTGCGCCGACAATATTCATACAAGTTGATTTTCCCGAACCACTAGGCCCCATAATCGCAACAAATTCACCAGGATTTATTGTAAAAGTTATATCGAATAAAACCTGTTGAATGCCACCTATGGCAATCGGGAAACTTTTGCAAATTTTATCCATAACAATAATCGGTGTTTTATCTTTCATCACATACGGGGCCCGCGCATAGTTGATTTATTTGTAGTGGTTTGACCAGTAAACCCAATTACCAATTTATCGTTTTCTTTGATTCCATCAGATATGATTTGAGTATCTGTTGGGGTTGTTATACCGCGCGTATACGGCACGAATACTATATCTTTGCCGCGTTTAATCGCCAAGTGAGTTTTTGGTGTTATATCTTCTGGAACATCTTTGATTATGTTTTTATATGTGCGAATCAAAAGCCCTGAATTTTTTGTTTTCCATGTATTTTTTGCTTCGGCAACAACTACTGTCACAAATGCAGTCATCCCCGGCATCAATTTTAAATCAGAATTATCTACATCAATAACCACAGTATAAACAACAACATTAGAAACATTTGTTGGTGATAATCTTATTTGTTGAACATTTCCCTTAAAAGTTTGATTTGGGTATGCATCCACAGTAAATGTGACCGGCAGTCCTTCTTTAATCATACCTATATCTGCCTCACTGACCGCAGTTTCAATTTGCATTTTTGATAAATCTTCGGCTATTTCAAAAAGGTCTGGCGTTTGAAAAGATGCGGCAACCGTTTGCCCTTTGTCTACCTTGCGTGAAATCACAGTCCCATCCACAGGCGAAGTAATTGTTGCATACCCCAAATTAGTCACAGCGCGTTCATATGAATATTGCGCTTTGTTAACAGCTTGTTGTGCTTGTTCATAAATTGTTTCAGACTTTTCCATTTCTGCGCGCGAAATAAAACCATCACGATATAATGTTTCATTTCTTTTGAATTCACTTTGCGCGTATTTCAATTCTGATTTTGCAGAATCAAGTGAAGCTTTGGCTTCATCAACAGTCGATTGCAAAACAGACGGTTCAATGGTCAGCAATAAATCGCCTTTTTTAACACGCGAATTATAATCGACAAAAATGTCTTCGATTGTGCCAGATACTTGTGAACCAACATTGACTGTATTTACCGGCATAATCTCACCTGTTGCGGTCACAGTTTGAACTATATCCCCCCGCGTTATATCAACCGTCACATAATCTTTGCGTTTTGTTTTTGTCCCGAAATAAATCCATAAAATAATCCCAATCAAAACAAGAATAATCAACAACGACCACCATTTGTGTCGCCAAAACCACCCAAAAAATCTTTTGAAAAATGAAGGCTTGGTTGCCGTTTGTTCTTCCATTATTTATCTTCCTTTAATCCATTTTTTATATCACCAATAGCCAGCGCAACCGCAGCGCGTTTTATAAACAAATCGTATTTAGCAGAATTATTTTGTTTCCGTGCATTGACCAATTCTGATTGGGCAGTTTGCCAATCCAGCATTGTTGCGCGTCCAACTTTGTACATACCAGATGTCACGCGTTCACTTTCTTTGGCAGATTTTAACAATGTTTCAGATTGCTTTAAAACCGTCTTGGCTGTCTTGTAATTTTGATACGCCGTGAACACATCCATAATCGCATCATTAGAAATATTTTCTTCATTGTATTTTGTGCTTTCCCAATCTGCACTGGCTGATCGCGCATTGTAATAATTTAAAAAGCCAGTAAATATAGGCATAGATACCGATACGCCTATGGTCCCGTGAGTTTTAGCAGTCATATTATCAAACATGCCCCCAACTGTTTTATCTGTCACCTCTATGCCACCTGTCACAGAAATAGACGGCAAATTTTTCAAAAAAGCACTGTTACGACGATGCCATGCTGCGGCTGTTTGAGATTTTGCTTTTAACAAATCGGGTCTTTTTTCACGCGCAATTTTCATCAATTTATCAATGCTTTCGCTTTCCGCATCAGAGCCAAAAAAAGATGGCATGTCTTTAATTTTTATATCATCATCTGCCGGGAAAGACAATATAGTAAGCAAAGTTCCTTTGGCTATTTCACGATTGTTTTTTGCGCGTTCTAATTCCAATTGTGATGATGCCAATGTTGTATCAGCTTTGTAAACATCGGCTTTGGCTACTACACCTGCAGAATATTTTTTATCTGCTGTATCTTTGGCAGTTTGCGCAACAGTCAGGGCAGATTGTGCCGCACTGACATCTGCATCTGTATTTAACAACGCATAATAAGCACCAATTATAGAATAAATGAAATTTTGAATTGTTTCATCATAATCAAAACCTGCTGCACGATATATAGCAAGGCTTTGCGCAAAATCAGATTCCCGTTTTCCAAAATCAAAAACTAAATAAGATGCAGAAAGAGATGCTGTATAAGTCCAATCATCGTGTTCTGTATGCGCACGATTTGCCCCCGCTTTGCCAGAAATTGTCGGCAAAAATTGTGAATATGATGAATTTTTTGTATACCGCGCAGATTTTAAAGACGCGTATGCAGCGGCTGTGCGCGGATTTCTGCACAGACCCATATTTATCACTTCGTCCAACATCATTTCTTTATCTGGAATATGACGCATAGTTGCACAATCTTCTGTTGCAAAGGCATAAATGGGCAAACAGGCAAAAATCCAGGCGTAAAACTTCATTTTCTTTTTTCTCTTTATATAAATGATACCCTTTTTGACCCTTAAAAAATATCGGAACAAATTCATTAGGCTTTTGTGTAATTTTTATGTTGAAATCTTATTATTTTTTGCCTATGATGCTTTTACGCGAAGGCCAGGTGGCAGAGTGGTTATGCAGAGGACTGCAAATCCTTGGATGCCGGTTCGATTCCGACCCTGGCCTCCAAATTTAAAAAATGATACAACAAATAACTCTTACCAATTTTAGAAATCATGAATGTTCCAGAATTACTGTTGGAAATGCAAAAAATATTATTATAACAGGTTCAAATGGCGCTGGTAAAACAGCCGTATTGGAAGCAATATCTTTGCTTTCCGGCGAACGCGGATTGCGCGGGGCTGATATGTTAAATCTTGCACGATTTGATGGGAATGGCGGCTTTTCTGTTTTTGCAACCACAGATGATGATAACGATATATGTGTGTTTTTCGCATCCAAAGATACAAATCGGCACGCAAAAATAAATAATGAAAATGCGCCTTTGTCAGAATTAGGCAAAATATCCCGCATAATATGGTTAACGCCCCACGAAGATAGAATTTTTGTTGATTCTGTTGCAAACAGACGCGCTTTTTTTGATCATCTGGTTGCCAGTTTTGAACCATCTCATATTGGACGCCTGTCGCGTCTTAATAAATTATTATCAGAAAGGGCAGGTGCAATCAAAAATAATGCTGATAATAATTGGTTGGATGCGATTGATAAACAGATTGCAGCAACCGCCGTATCCGTTGCCGCATGCCGTATACAGTATTCTGGGGAAATAAATTATTTCTTTGAAAATGGTGCAGTATCAGTTAACGGTATGGTTGAAAAACTGGTTCTGGAAAATACCTCAACAATTGCTGAAAATAAATATTTCGAATATTTACAAAACAATCGAAATTTGATTGGCGATAAAATGGTCATAGATGGCGCACATAAATCAGATTTTGGTGTGTTTAATAAAAAACTAAATTTGCCTGCATATATAACTTCGACTGGTCAACAAAAATCTATCTTGATTGATTTGATTTTGGCACATGCGAAATTAGTTCGTATAAAAACAGGTCAAAGACCAATTATTTTATTAGATGAAGCTGCATCTCATCTGGATGAAAAAACTCGTGAAAAAATATTCAACGATTTAAATGAATTGGATGCTCAGGTTTGGGCAACAGGATTGGATATAAATATATTTAAAAATATTCCAAATGCTTTATTTGTCACTTGCCAAAATGGCTGGATAAGTAATATAGTAAAAGCGGAGAATTAACATGGCAAAAATAAACTATAAACAATTGCTGGATAACGCATTGAAGTCTGTTGTCAAAGAGGCACTTATTCATGCTCAATTTAATGGGCTGGGGGATGATGCCAGTTTTTTTATAACTTTTAAAACGCGCGACCCAGGGGTTGTGTTGCCAGATTTTTTGCGTATGCGCTATCCTGATTTAATGACTATTGTTTTGCAATATTCTTATAATAATCTTAATGTGTCAGACAAAGAATTTGGTGTTCAGTTAACCTTTGACGGACGCCCATTCTTTATTCGCGTCCCATTTTCTGCATTGATAGAATTTAAAGATCCATCTGTTGATTTTATGTTGTCTTTCCAACCAAATCAGCCATCAAACACTGAACCCAAAGAAGAAAATATTGAATTACCATTGGAAGAAAAACCAGGAACAGTTCCAGACGATAAACGCGTTGTGTCTTTGGATGAATTTAGGAAAAGAAAAAATCAATAATCCGTCTTTGCTGTCGCAAAGCCGTGATTCGTTATTGATATTATTCTTCGTTAATTTTTTCAACGATTTCTTCTGCTGATTTCTTTTTTTCTTCCAGATAATTTTCCAACCAATGATTATCTGTTTTTAACTGACGCACATCGGTGTTTTCCAAAAGTTCTTTTTGAAGTGGTATAGTTGTTTTGATTCCTTCGATAACGAATTCGTCCAACGCGCGTGTCGCACGCATTATACAAGCCGTCCTTGATTGCGCATGAACAATCAATTTCGCAATCATAGAATCATAAGTCGGCGGAATTGTATATCCACTGTATACAGCAGAATCTACACGAACACCCAAACCACCTGGGGGGGCATACAAAGTTATTTTGCCCGGATTTGGAATAAAAGTTTCAGCATCTTCGGCATTGATGCGAAATTCTATCGCATGCCCATGTGCGACCAAATTGGATTGAGTATATCCCAACTTTTCCCCAGCCGCAATTCGTATCTGTTCACGAACTAAATCAACACCGTAAACCATTTCAGTCACAGGGTGTTCCACCTGTAATCTGGTATTCATTTCAAGAAAATAAAATTTTCCGCCTTCGAACATAAATTCAAAAGTCCCAGCATTTGTGTATTTCATCTTTTTGGCGGCATTTTTACAAATTTCAATCATATCATCGCGTTGCTTTTGCGTTAAAACAGCCGCAGGACATTCTTCGATTAATTTTTGATTCTTTCTTTGCAGGGAACAATCGCGTTCACCAAAAATAACAACATTACCGTGTTTGTCGCCCAAAACCTGAAATTCGATATGGCGCGGATGCAATAATAATTTTTCCATATAAAGTGTATCATCACCAAATGCTGTTTTTGATTCAGCCTTGACCAACGGATAAGCTTCGCGTAATTCGTTCGCATTATGCACAGCACGCATACCACGACCACCACCGCCCGCAGCCGCCTTTATCATAACAGGATAACCAATTTTATCCGCCCAACAAAGTGCATCTTCTATTGTTTTTATTGCGCCATCAGACCCTGGAACAACCGGCAACCCGCATTTTATCGCAGTCTGTTTAGCATTAACTTTGTCGCCCATTTTGCGAATCATATCCGCATTCGGTCCAATCCAAACAAGACCGTGTTGTTCTACTTTGTCCACAAAATCGGCACGTTCAGATAAAAATCCATATCCAGGATGAATCGCGTCTGCATTCGTCAACAATGCCGCCGTCAATATAGCTGATTCATTTAAATAAGAATCTATGGATTGTGCCGGACCAATACATACAGATTCATCTGCCAATTTTACATGCATTGCATCCTTGTCCGCTGTAGAATACACAGCCACCGTTCGTATCCCCATATCACGACACGCACGAATAACACGCAGTGCTATTTCACCACGATTAGCAATCAAAACTTTCTTAATCTGCGGCATCTGGAACCTGTTCTATTACGATAATCGGTGTATCAAATTCAACCGCAGTCCCATCGGTACCCAAAATTTCTTTGACCACACCATCTATATCTGATTTTATTGGATTAAATGTTTTCATCGCTTCTACCAGCGCAACTGTGTCACCAGCTTTTACCTTAGCCCCAACCTTTACAAAAGGTTTTGCGCCCGGTTCTGGCGCCAAATAAAGAACGCCAACCATCGGTGATTTTAACACATGTCCAGATATTTTATCAGCAACATTTGTCTTTGATTGAGAAACGAAACCCGCAGCAGGTGCAGCCACAGTTTGTTGTTTAGATAAATGAATATGTTTACGGTATAAACCCAATAACAGTTGTCTTTCCAAATCTAGTTCTGTTATGCCCATTTCATCCATCAATTTGGACATATTTTCAACTGTCGAACGAAAAGAAGCCATAATTATAAATCCTTTTTTAAAGCCATATATCACTATTAATTCTACCACATTGATTTTCGATGTCAAGGAACGGGATCATATCCATATCCACCACCAGGGCGACAACGCGATATGCGTTTTATTCCCATCCATGTCCCCTTAAATGCGCCATATTTTTCAATAGCTTGTTTTGTATATTCGCTGCATGTTGGTGTAAATCTGCACGCACAGCGTCCACCAATAAACGGTGATATACAAATCTGATACATGCGAACCATATTACATGCAATTGTTTGAAGAAAATTATTCTGCGTTTTTAGCATTTCTTTTTTTATACACACCAGCTATTCTTTTCAAAGAATACGCCATTTCTTTACGACCTGAATCGCGCCGTCTGGTTAAAATCGGAGCATGCGCAATAAAGATATAGTCTAATTCGGGAATCATTAAATCTTCATTAAAAGCGATCCAATCACGCATCATCCTTTTGGCGCGATTGCGATCTGTTGCCAATTTTAATTCCTTTTTCGGTGCAAACAAACCATATCTAGCATCACCAGGTATTTTAGCACTTTTGGCCTTTACGGTCATATTATAAGAATTCACCTTGTAATCGCCAAGGGATGTTTTAAAATCTTTGTGATTGCGTATAGTTTTTCTTTTCATAAGGCATATATTAGCAAAATCTTGGAAAAAGCAAATAAAAAAGCAAAATTTATTCATGCGGGCTTGATTTTTTCTTTGCCTGTTTTATAATGCGGACAAACAAGACAAGAGAAAGGCACATGTATAATTGGTTATTAAAATTTTTTTCCGCAGATATGGCTATTGATTTAGGAACAGCGAACACTTTGATTTATGTCAAAGACAAGGGTGTCGTGCTTAACGAACCATCCGTTGTTGCGGTTGTAGAAAACAGATTATTGGGTCGCAAAGAAATCAAGGCTGTTGGTGCAGAAGCCAAACGGATGTTTGGTCGAACACCGGGACGAATTTCTGCTGTGCGTCCATTGCGCGATGGTGTTATCGCTGATTTTGAAGTCGCCGAAGAAATGATAAAATACTTTATACGCAAAGTGCATCAAAAAAATCCATTGGCTGCACCTCTTATCATTATTTGCGTGCCGTCTTGTGCTACCCAGGTGGAACGTCGTGCTATACAAGAAGCAGCGGATGCTGCTGGTGCGCGCAAGGTTTATATTGTTGAAGAATCAACAGCCGCAGCGATTGGCGCGGGACTGCCGGTTGATAAACCGTTGGGTTCTATGGTTTTGGATATTGGTGGTGGCACGACAGAGGTTGCAATTATGTCTTTGGGTGGAATTGTGTATTCTAATGCTGTGCGAACTGCCGGTGACCAAATGGACCAAGATATTATTGAATATGTGCGTAAAAATAAAAACCTTTTGATTGGTGATAATACCGCCGAAGAAATCAAAAAGAAAATCGGTACTGCCGTTATGCCAAAAGACAAGGCTAATGAATTATCAATGAAGATAAAGGGGCGCGATTTGATGAGTGGGACGCCGCGTGAAACACTTATTACTGAATCACAAATTGCTACGGCACTTTCACAAACTGTGGCAAAGATTATTCACACGGTACATTTGGCGCTTGAATCTACACCACCTGAATTATCTGCTGATATCGCAGATTTAGGGATTGCTATGACTGGGGGTGGTTCATTGTTGCGTGGGCTGGATGCTGCGATTCGTGCAGCAACGGGATTACCCGCGTTCTTGGTTGATAACCCAATGGCATGTGTTGCACTGGGCAGCGGTAAAATGTTATCAGATATTGATAAAAACAAACATGTTTTGCAAACTATGTATTAATTCAACCGGCAAATGCCGGTTTTTTTATTTGCAAATGCAATTTTTGCTGTTATAATCTGTTCTGCTTTGGGTGGTTAGCTCAGTTGGCTAGAGCGTCACGTTGACATCGTGGAGGTCGTTGGTTCGAGCCCAATACCACCCACCATCCGTCTTTGCCGTTAGCAAAGCCGCGACAGGCGGGTTTGATACAAGCAAAACGGAATGCCGCGGATGTGCGAAGCACAGACGGGCTGTTAAGAAAACAAAGAACAAACAAAATGCGAATGTACAATTAATCTTAGGTAAAAATTTTGCGGGAACAAATTGATGCGCCCGTTATGGCGCGTTTATTTTTAGAAGAGGACTACACAATGGGACAAAAATATTTAATTACTTCTGCACTACCGTATGTTAACAACAATTTACATATTGGGCATTTAATTGGTTGTTTATTGCCAAGTGATGTATATGCCAGATTCTGCCGTGCACAGGGACGCGATGTTCTTTATATTGGTGGCGCTGATGAACATGGTACCCCCAGCGAAGTTGGTGCTTTGAAAGAAAACATCCCTGTTGAAGAATATGTTGATAAATACCGCGCGAAACATTTGGAAGCTGTTCGTGATTTTAAATTGTCCTTTGATTTATATGGTCGTACACATACAAAATTACATGAAAAATTGATTCATGAATTATTCAATCGTCTTGATTCTTTGGGAATGATAGAAGAAAAATCATCCATGCAGCCTTATTCTGTAAACGAAAAAAAATTCTTGGCAGACAGATATGTTATTGGGACTTGTCCAAAATGCGGCTATGACCACGCATATGGGAATGAATGCGATAAATGTGGCATATCACTTGACCCTGATCAATTAATCAATCCACACAGCGCAATCGATCCTTCTTCCCCAGTTGAAATGCGTGAAACAAAACATTTGTATTTTAAATTAAGCGCTGTCCAAGATAAATTACGCGCTTGGATTGATTCTCGCCAAAATTGGCCAAAAACAGCCATAACCATAGCTAATAAATGGCTGGACGAAGGTTTACATGATAATCCTATAACCCGCGATTTAAAGTGGGGAATACCTGTTAATAAACCTGGGTTTGAAGACAAAGTATTCTATGTCTGGTTTGATGCCCCATGGGGTTATGTTTCTATATCCCAAGCCGCGACAAATGATTGGGCAAGTTGGTGGAAAAACCCAGATTGCTATTATACACAATTTATGGCCAAAGATAATGTGTCTTTCCATTCTGTATTCTTCCCAGCACAAGAATTGGCAATGAACGATAATTGGAAAACCGTAGATATGTTAAAGGGCCAAAATTTCATGAACTTTAACGGTGCAAAGATTTCAAAATCTACTGGAAATGGTATTTTCCTTGATGAAGCATTAAACATCGCACCAAGCGATTGTTGGAGATATGCCCTATTAGCATCCGCACCAGAAACAGACGATACTGATTTTACAATGGCGCGTTTTGCAGATGTTGTGAACAAAGATTTAAACGGGTTGCTTGGTAATTTTGTTTCACGTGTTTGCAAATTGTCCAATAAAAACTTTGGCGATGTTGTCCCAGATGGAAATGGTATTGATAAAGATTTAGAATTAAAAATAAATGAAAAATTAAACGATTTAACAAACGCACTTGAAAAATGTGAATTTAGAAATGCTGTCTTTGCATTGCGTTCTTTGTGGGCAATCGCAAATGAATATATGACTGCAAAAGAACCATGGGCATTGGTTAAAAACGGTGATATGAACGGCGCAGCAGCTTCATTAAATGAATGTTTTCAAATGATTGATTTGTTCGCACGCGTGTCTGCACCT
The DNA here is from genome assembly GCA_046881825.1 of Alphaproteobacteria bacterium. Taxonomy (GTDB): domain Bacteria; phylum Pseudomonadota; class Alphaproteobacteria; order Rs-D84; family Rs-D84; genus Enterousia. Next base: position 71,319 of record JBKSMS010000012.1, read on the forward strand.
TTTATACCAGACGCGGCTGAAAAAATGCAGAATGTATTCGAAATAAAACACGATTTATCGTGGCCAACAAAATATGAACACCGTATTGCAAATGGCGAAAAGTTTGTTGTTCCAGAAAATTTGTTTAATCGAATTGAATTGGTCGAAAAAACAAATGAATAAAAACATTAAACTTATTTTAATGTCTTGTTGTGCGCCGTGTTCTGCTGGTGCTATTAAACAGCTTGCAGACGGTGAAATCCCAGGCATAGAAGACTTTATTGTTATGTTTTTTAATCCTAATATTTACCCAGTGGCTGAATATCAAAAAAGATTAAATGAACAAATAAAATACTGTGAAAAGCTAGGTGTGAAATATGTTGTTGGTGCTTATAATCATGATAAATGGCGCGAACATATTACTGGATTAGAAAATGAACCTGAACGTGGACTGCGCTGTTCAAAATGTTTTGCTTATCGTTTTTGTTATGCGCGCGAATATGCTGCACAGCATGGATTTAATGCGATTGCATCAGTATTTGGTGTTTCACGCCACAAAGATCAAAATCAGGTTGATACAGCTGGAAATGAATCTTGTGGGGAAATAAAATATTTACCGATTAAATGGAATGAAGATTTACGCAATAAAATAAATCGTGAATCTGAATTTTATCGCCAGAATTATTGCGGTTGTGAATTTTCAATACGTAAATGATAATCTGTTGATTTTTGCTTTTAATTTCCTATAATTTTATGGTTACGAAAAAAGGTAAAGACATGTCAAAAATTTATGTTTTCCCAGGTCAAGGCGCACAGTTTGTCGGTATGGGCAAAGAATTGTATGAAAACAATACCACTGCGCGCGCCGTATTTGACGAGGTTGATGATGCATTGGGCGAAAAATTATCAAACATAATTTTCAATGGCACAATGGAAGAATTAACATTAACAAAAAATGTTCAACCTGCAATTATGGCAACAAGTGTTGCTATGTTTCGTGCAAGTGGTTTGTCAATGCCAGAATATGTAGCTGGACACAGTTTGGGGGAATACACCGCGCTTTGTGTGGCGGGTGCAATATCCTTGTCTGATACTGCGCGTTTACTTCGCGCACGCGGAAATGCTATGCAATCTGCTGTTCCGGTTGGCATGGGTTTGGTATCTGTAGTTTTGGGATTGGATACAGATACAGTCAAAAATATTTGTGATGAATGTGGCTGCGATATGGCAAATGATAATTGTCCGGGTCAAGTTGTAATTTCTGGATTAAAGGGTGCGGTTGAAAGCGCAAGTGAAAAATTAAAATCTGCTGGTGCGCGTCGCGTTATGCCACTGGCATTATCTGCGCCAGTGCATTGTCGCGACCAAGAGCCATCTGTTGAAGTTATGCGCAAAGAATTTGAAAATGTTAAAATAGAAATACCAAAATCAAAATGGATTTCTAATAAAACTTGTGCTGTTATTGAAAATCCAGATGATATAAAAGAAGCACTGATTTATCAATTAACACATGGTGTTCGTTGGCGCGAAAGTGTTTTGGAAATGGTAAATCTTGGTATAAATACAGCGGTTGAAATCGGTCCGGGCAGTGTTCTGTCTGGTTTGATTTCCCGCACAACAGATAAAATAAAAACAGAAAAATTGGAGATATAAAATGTTTGAATTAAAAGACAAAGTTGTTTTAATCACAGGTGCCACAGGTGGTATTGGTGGTGCTATTGCAAATCAAATGAAAGCAGCTGGGGCAACTGTTGTTTTAACTGGACGCGATGAAAAAAAATTATCCAATTTTGATGATTCTTTTATAAAAATTGTGGCTGATTTGTCTGTTGATGGCGTGGCTGAAAAATTGATTGATGAAACTATTGCAAAGGTTGGTCGCATTGATGTTTTAATCAATAACGCTGGGATTACTGCTGATACTTTGATGATGCGTATGACTGATGAACAGTTTGATAATGTTTTGAACACTAATTTGCGCGCAACATTTAAATTGTGCCGCGCATGTTTAATGCCAATGATGAAACAAAGATACGGTCGCATTATAAACATGGCATCAATCGTTGGTGTTGTTGGTGGTGCGGGTCAGGCTAATTATGCGGCAAGCAAAGGCGCAATTATTGCAATGTCTAAATCTATTGCTGCCGAAGTGGCTTCGCGTGGTATTACCGCGAACGCAATCGCCCCAGGATTTATCAAAACACCAATGACAGATGTTTTATCGGAAGAATTAAAAAAGAAGTATTTAGAACAAATACCTGCTGGGCGTTTTGGTGAACCAATTGATATCGCTAATGCTTGCGTATTCTTGGCAAGCGATGAAGCGTCGTACATAAACGGACAAACAATTCATGTAAACGGTGGTATGGGAAGATTCTAAATAAATGAAAAAATATGATGTGATTGTTATCGGTGGTGGACATGCGGGTGTGGAAGCAGCAACTGCATCTGCGCGTCGTGGTGCAAAAACACTTTTGTTGACTATGCGCGAAAGTGATATTGGCGCTATGTCTTGCAATCCGTCTATTGGGGGGCCTGGGAAATCTCAAATGGTTGCTGAAATAGCTGCATTTGGTGGTGTTATACCGTTTGCGGCAGATTCGTCTGGTATTCATTGGCGAACACTTAATGCCACGCATGGCGCCGCAACTCAGGCTTTGCGCGCACAAATAGATAGAAATTTTTATCATGATGCTGTGATGAAAATTTTAAAAGAAACAAAAAATTTAGATGTGATTTTTGAACCTGTTGTTGATTTAGATTTGAAAAGAAAAACCGTCAATGGCAAATATCGTGCTGTATCCATCGTTTTAACTACTGGGACTTTCTTGGGTGGTTTGGTGACAAGGGGAAATGAAAAAATTCCATCTGGCCGTTTAATGGATAATGGCGAATATCAAGAAAACGATACACATATTTCTTCTGTTTTAAAAAAGGCAGGATTTGAATTATTTCGTCTTAAAACTGGAACACCTGCGCGTATTTATCGCGACAGTATTGATTTTAGTGTATGCGAAGAACAACCGGGTGATACACCACATGATTGGTTTGGATTAGGCGATAAAAAAAATACTATAAATGATAAATGTTTTATTACACATACAAATGAAAAAACGCATGAAATAATTCGCAAAAACATTAAAAAAGCGCCAATGTATAACGGCGATATAACTGGTCTTGGTCCACGGTATTGCCCATCATTGGAAGACAAAGTTATGCGTTTCCCAGAACATAAAACACACCATGTATTTTTAGAACCCGAAGGTTGGGGCAGCGATTTAATTTATCCAAACGGTATTTCAACATCTTTTGGTGCAGATGTTCAAGATAAATGGATACGCACTATTCCAGGGCTTGAAAATGCCCGCATAGCGCGTTATGGTTATGCAATTGAATATGATGCTATTGATGCACGTATGTTAAAATCTACATTAGAATCAAAAGATATTCCTGGTTTATTTTTTGCTGGACAAATCAATGGAACATCGGGTTATGAAGAGGCCGCCGCCCAAGGTATTGTTGCAGGCGCAAATGCTGCTGCATTCGCATTAAATATTGAACCACTGGTATTAGACAGAACTAATTCAATGATTGGCGTTTTGATTGATGATATAACATCATTGGGGGTTGATGAACCATATCGTATGTTCACTTCGCGTGCCGAATATAGATTAAACTTACGTGCAGATAACGCAATATTAAGGTTAGGCGAAATTAGTGAATCAATCGGGTTAATTTCAAAAGATTTACATAAAAAAATTAAAAAATTGCGCGAAAATACAGCAAAAGAAAATGACAAATTTTATGCAGGCTATATCGCAAGAAACGAACGCGAAATCGCAAATTATAAACGGGATGCACAATTAAAAATTCCCGCTGATTTTGATTATAAATCACTATCCGGTTTAACAAATGAATTGATTGAAAAAATGACAAAAGCGCGTCCTGAAAACATCGCGGCATTATCGCGGATTCCGGGTATTACCCCGGCTGGGATAATGGTAGTTTTACGCAAAATAAAATGTGGAAATAATTAAAAATATATACTATGATTTTCTCATTCGCCGGTTTAGCTCAGCTGGTAGAGCATCTCATTCGTAATGAGGGGGTCGTAGGTTCAAGTCCTATAACCGGCACCAGAATAAAAAGAAGGAGAGAAAAATCATGAAAAAAATTATTTTATTACTGGCAACTATCGTTTTAACAGGTTGCGATTCTTTCCAACAACCGAAATGTTGGGACAAAAAAGCGAAAGATTTCTTATTAAACGATACTGATTATACGGAAACAAATAACGATACAAATTCTCCTGATTTTATGAAAACCTCTAATTATAAAGCCGTACAAATTAAAGATATATATGATGATAACGATGGAAATTGTGTAGGAACCGTTCTGTTCTCAAATGGTAAAACATGGACATATACATATAAAATTAGATATGTAAAAACAGAGAAAGGAAAAGAAACTAGGGTTTATGACGTAACATACTAAAAATACCGGCTTTTGCCGGTGTTTTTAATGTTTTTTATCACTTGCACAACACCACTTATTTACCGGGCAATTTTGACAATCTGGACGAAGTGCTTTGCATGTGTATCGTCCATGCAAAACCATTACATGATTGACGATTGCATGATATTTTTTCGGGATTATTTTTAATAATTTTGCTTCCACTTTTTCTGGGGTATTTTCTTTTTCATCACACCAACCAAATCTGTGTGCCAATCTAAACACATGTGTATCAACCCCGATGTTTGGCGCATTCCACAAAACATTCATTATCACATTTGCTGTCTTTTGACCGACACCCGCCAATTTCATCAATTCACTGCGTTCATGATACTTTTGCGGAAATTTATAGTTCAAATCATTGCTGTTTTTATCTTTTAATTGCGTAGCAAGTTTTATGATATTGTTTGCCTTGTTATTAAAAAAAGAAATTACTTTGATTTGTTTTTTTAACTCAATCAAACCCAATTCCAGCATTTTATCGGGTGTTGGCGCAATTTTAAACAGATTTGGGGTTACTTCATTAACCTTTCTATCAGTTGCCTGGGCTGATAAAATTACAGCTACCGCAAAAGTAAATTCGTTAATCGAATATAACTCTGACCGGATATTCATATTCAATGTTTTTGGAACATTTTCAAAATAAATATCCGGTGTAAGAGTTATTTTCTTTTTTGTCATTTATGCTTTTTCAATATCGATTGCAAAATTATATTCTTCAATAGTTGTTGTGAATTGTTCCGCAGCACCTGGATTCATTTCAACAATCAACGCATCGTGCATTATGCGTTTTTTGTGTGCTTCTATCGCGCGAAACAGCGCAAAATCAGCCGTTACGGTCAATTTTATTCTATCCGATACATCCAATCCAGCGGCTTTGCGTGAATCTTGAATAAAGCGCAAAGCATCGTTCACCAAGCCTTCGGCTAATAATTCGCCATTGGTTTCGGTATTCAAAACAACCACCGCAGTATTATCGGGCAGGGCAGCACCAGTTACACCTTCTTTGACAGTCAATCTGTTTTCAAATTCATCGCTGTTCAGTGTATATTCACCAACAACCAATTTGTCACCATCAATTGTGTAATCGCCGCGTTTAACCGCTGGGATAATATCTTTTAATGCACCACCAAGACGCGAACCAATTTTTGGTGTAATTAGATACACAAAAGAATCGGCAACTGATTTGATATTATCAACAAATTTGACTTCTTTGACATTTAATTCATCACGGATAATATCTGCATATTCTGCCATATCAACACCAGCAATAGTGACATCTGATAACGGCAAACGATTACGCAATCTGTATTGTTCACGAAGTTGTTTACCCGTCGATACTATCATTTGAACACGACGCATATCGTTCAATATATTTTCGTTTGTGTCCGCTGCAGTTGGCCAATCTTCCAAATGAACAGATTCTTTGCCTGTTAAATTCTTGAATATGTATTCACTTATGAACGGTGCAAAAGGCGCAAGGCATTTACAGAATGTCACCAACACATAATGTAATGTTTCAAAAGCACTTTCGTCTTCGTCCCAGAATCTGTCACGATTACGACGAATATACCAGTTATTCAACACATCCAAAAATCTGACAAATTCTTTGATTGCGATATCTGGTTTATATTCGTTTAATGATGTCGTCGTTGTTTTTACCAAATCATTTAATTCAGATAAAATATATTTATCCAATAAATTTTCATCATCTGGTTCTTTCTCTACGGTGATTTTTCCCGCATTGGCATAAAGCGTAAAGAAATGATACGCGTTCCAAAGTGGTGTTAAAATCGTCTTTATAGAATCATTAAAGACCTTGCCTTCTTTATCAACACAAACGCCTTCTGCTTTCATAAAATTACTGCCCTGGATAAAAAGACGAATTGCGTCCGCGCCATATATTTCAAATTGTTCACTTGGGTCAGAATAATTATGTAACGATTTGGCAAATTTTCTTTTCTGTTCATCTAAAATCATACCGTTAGCAGATACAACACGGAATGCCGGTTTATCAAACAATGCAACCGCAATAACCATCAAGGCATAAAACCATCCACGCGTTTGGTCTTGACCTTCGATAATATAATCTGCCGGGAAAGTTTTTTCAAACACATCCTTGTTTTCAAATGGATAATGTAATTGAGCGAATGGCATAGAGCCGCTTTCCACCCAGCAATCCAAAACATCAGATATACGATGCCAGCCGTCTTTTTCTAACTTATCCAAAGTTGGTCGATGTAAATCATCAATTTTCACACCAAAGAAATCTTCTATTTCTTTGATTGAACCAAAGATTTTATATTGACCATCTTTTTCCCAAATCGGTAATGGAACACCCCAAAATCTGTTGCGAGAAATCCCCCAAGGGCGCGCATTTTCTATCCATGCCATAAAACGATTTCCTGCACTGGTCCATGTTGTTTCATTTTTTGTTATTTCAACCAATCTTTCACGAATCTTTGGAACATCAATATACCACGCATCTGTTGCACGATAAATCAGTTTTTCATGGCTGCGCGGACCGAACGGATAGCTGTGTTTATGTTGGTCTTTTTTAACCAAGATTCCATTGTCGCGCAACCAATCTATGATTTTTGGATTCGCAACAAAGATATTTTCACCCGCCCAATCGGTGACAGTAGAATCAAAATTACCATAATCATCAACATTCAAAATTACCGGGAATTTTGGGTCAACCGCCTTTGCCACAAAATAGTCATCTTCACCATATGCAGGTGCAATATGAACGATACCAGTTCCATCGCTGTCCGATACATAATCCCCAGAAATCACCGTATACAGCCCATGACCATCCTTTGCCAAATCCGTATAGTATGGGAATATCGGCTTATAATGCAAGCCCACCAAATCAGAACCCAAAACAGTTCCTAAATTTTCAGATGTTGCAAATATTTTTTCATAAGCTTTTAACCGGCTTTCTGCCAAAACATAAACATGTCCGTCTTCATGACGCAGTCTTAAATATTTCATTTTTGGATTTACCGCCAACGCAGAATTAGCCGGCAGCGTCCATGGTGTTGTTGTCCAAGCAATAGCCCTGTCGCCATTTTCCAATTCAAACCAAACTGTCACTGTATCATCAACGATATCTTGGTATTCACTTGATGCTTCGCTGTTAGATAAAACAGTTCCCAATTTCCAATCAAATGGATTAACTTTGAAATCTTTATAGAGCAAACCTTTGTCATATAATTGTTTCAAGCCCCAAATTACAGATTCCATATAATTAGTATCCATTGTGCGGTATCCAAACCCGTCACCACCATCAACCCAACGACCAATACGTTCAATAAATCGCGACCATTCATTGGTATATGTCATAACATCGATTTTGCACATATCACAGAAAGCCGCAATACCGTTTGTTGCGACAATATCTTTCGCACTTTTACCCTGTTTTTTTTCAACAGAATTTTCAGCCGGAAGTCCGTGACAGTCCCATCCCAATTCACGCACAACATGTTTGCCACACATTGTTTGATAACGCGAAACCATATCCTTAATACACGACACACCTAAATGTCCCCAATGTGGCAAACCATTTCCAAATGGTGGACCATCATAAAAATTAAACTCTTCCCCCATTTTGGTTTTATTCAAAGACTTATGAAAAGTGTCGTCTTGGCGCCAAAAATCTATAACCTGGTGTTCAAGTTCTGCAAAATTCGCCTTTGGTTCTGTTTTTTTATATGCCATTGTTTTTTACCTTTGTTGCATTAAAAAAGAGCGCTTATGCGCCCCAGCCCCCGCCAAAGCGCAGTTGCTGATTATTTAATAATGATTATTGTTTTTTTGTTCATGTCCTTATTTATACAATTATTTTTAATAAAAATCAAGTAATCTGTTGATTTTTTGTTATATTCATATAGAATTATCCTGCGTAGTTGAGAGTGTGATAAAAACAAAAGGGCTTTTTTATGTTCACACAACGCGATAAAATTAAAGAATTGGCTGAATATATGGTCAAAGACGAAAATACACAATGTTTGATTTTCAGAAATACTAATTATGGTCAAAAAGATTGCGCAGAAGTTTTAACTTGCGAATATACCACACCAAAAAACCTTAAAATCGTTTATAATGAATGGTTTGTCGAAGGTTTTGAATTAGCTAAAAAAATGGAATTACCAGGAACCGAAAAACATGGAAAACTGGTAAAAGGCAGCGGTGTCATGGTTTCAAGTAAAAAGTCAGGAACTTATACTTTCTATGGCAAAGATGCTTTGTCTATTAAAAACGCATGTGAATTAAATCGCGATATGGAATCTTTGATTATATCAAACCATAATTTAAAGATAAGATAAAAAAACCGCCAATACGGCGGTTTTTCTTATGCACGCAGCTTTGCACCACATTTTGTTTCTATTGCTTTGATTACCTTGTCTTGAATTTCCAGCAATTCTTTGTCAGACATATTAGCATCAGGATAAATCGTAATTGTAAAGGCAATAGATTTTTTACCATCACCCATATCAAATGCATCAAATATAACAGCATCCGCAATCTTTGAATCAGAACTAATCGCAGTTGCTATTATTTTTTCAGCCGCAAAATTTGTTTCAACCACAAATGCAAAATCACGCGTAATCGGCATAAAATCTGTCATTGGGATTTTTTTGTGTTTTGGATTTTGCGGTAAATCATCAATATTTTCAACAATTGCCACATATACTTTGGTTTTAATATGCAACTGTTTCGCAACAGATGGATGTAATTCACCAAATTCACCCAATACTTTTTTACCCTGAACAATTTTACCATATTTATAAGGATGCGCCCAACGCGGTGCATTTGTTGTATCAATTGTGTATTTTTGTGCACCAAGCAGGGATATTATATCAGCCTTGACATCAAAGACATCAACACTTCTATTGCGTTTTTGCCAATGTTTTGGTGATGTTTCACCACAACGCACAATACAAAGACCAAAATGTTGTTCCCCAGGTTTGTCACCATCAAATACTGTTCCCAATTCAAACATATTCAAATCAGAAAAACCGCGTTTTTCATTGTTTGCGACAGCAACCAAAAGATTTTCCAATAAATTATTTCTTGCTGTATCCAAATCTACGGTTATTGGGTTTGCTATTTTAACAATTGGTTTATCTGTTAACAGTTCTTCGATTTTCGAATTACCAAAACCGAAAGTAATCGCTTCATTAAGCCCGCGATTAACAAGTTGTTGCTTTAAAGACACATTCATATCTTTGTGAACCACATTCATAGTATTTTGTGGCATTTCCTTTAAACCAATTTTTTCATAACCATAAATACGCACCAATTCGGACACTATGTTTTCAGGCATAACAACATCTGTTCTTTGTGGATTTGGTGTGATTATCCAATTACCTTTTTTATCTTCTTTGATTTCAAAATGTAATTTTAAAAGTATATCTTTTTGTGTTTTTGCATCTAATTTTATACCTGTTTTCTTTTCAAATATAGATGGGCTGTATACGACAGATTCTGGCGTATAGGAAGCGCATCCTGCAACAGAAACATTAACTATTTTTCCACCACATGTATCCATTATTATTTTTGCAGCTTTGGACAAAGCATGCAAAGTCCCATCTGGATTTATATTGCGTTCATATCGGTATGAAGAATCTGTTGATACACCATGTCTTTTTGATGATTTGCGAACAGATACAGGATCAAAATACGCTGATTCCAAGATAATATTTTTTGTGTTATCTGTGGTTGATGCACGTTTTCCGCCGATAACACCAGCCAATGCCAATATTCCAGCGTCATCTGTTATAACCAAATCTTTATCACATAATTCATGTTCGTTATCGAAAAGATCTTTGAATTTTTCGCCTTTTTTTGCCATACGAACCGTTATATCACCTTTGACTTCATCTGCATCAAAACAATGCATAGGTTGTGCCAAATCATAACATATATAATTAGTAGCATCCACAGGTGCATTTTTTGGGTTTATCCCGGCAGATAACAAACGCGATTGAATCGTTTTATTTGATGGCGCATTTTTAATTCCATGAATTTCACAAAATCTATAAGTTGGACATGCGTCTTTTGCCAAAAGATTTACTTTGCGTGTTCCTTTGACTTCTTTTAATTCGTTTATTTTTTCATCAATAAAATCACCAGCACCCGCAGCGCTTAAATCCAGCGCAATTCCACGAACTGACAGATAATCAGGACGGTTTGGTGTTATGGAAGTTTCCAAAATCGCAGACGCAGAACCAGACAATGCCGATATAGGTTGCCCGATTATTTCTTGCTTTTCATCTAATTCGATAATACCACTGTGGTCATCATTGATTCCCAATTCTTTGCCAGAACACATCATGCCGTCTGATAATACACCGCGCAATTTGCCGCTTTGAATCACCATATCGCCAATTTTACAACCAGGTATTGCCAATGCAGAAACCAATCCTACGCGTGCATTTGGCGCACCACACACAACCTGACGCAAAATACCAGTCCCATCATCCACCATTAATACATGTAGATGGTCACTGTTTTCGTGTGGTTTGCATTCAACGATTTTAGCAGCAATTGGCAATATTGGATTATATAAATCTTCAACTTCCAACCCAACAGCATTTAATTTGTCTGCGATTTCTTCCGGAGTTAAATCTGTTTTTAAATATTGTTTTAACCATTCATAAGACCATTTCATTTTTAACCCCTTTTATTAGAAACCACTATTTTTCAACCAACGTATATCACCGTCATAAATGGGGCGAATATCGTTAAGTCCATATTTCAACATTGCCATACGGTCCCAACCAAAACCAAACGCAAAACCCTGATATTCATTTGGGTCTATGTTGCAATTTTTTAACACATTTGGATGAACCATGCCGGCACCACAAATTTCAAGCCATTTCCCATTGTCCCATTTCATATCAAATTCAACAGATGGTTCTGTGAATGGGAAATAAGACGGACGAATACGAATTTCAATATCTCGTTCAAAAAACTTTGAAAGCAGGGCGCGCATTGTTCCAATCAAATCAGACATAGTTATATTTTTATCAACATATAAACCTTCCATTTGACCAAACATTGGTGCATGTGTTGCATCCCATTCTTTACGATAGGTAGAACCAATAGCAAATATCTTAATTGGCGCACCTTGTTTTTCCATGGCGCGAATTTGAATCGCAGATGTTTGTGTCCGCATAACATTACCATTTTCTAAAAAGAAGGTATCTTGCATATCACGCGCAGGATGATATTGTGGGGTATTAAGCGCTGTAAAATTATGCCAATCATCTTCAATTTCTGGCCCAGTCCAAAGTGTAAAACCAAACGATTCCATTATGGCTGCTAATTCTTTTAAACTTTGTGTCAAAGGATGCAATGTTCCACGATTTTCTGGACTGCAATCCAAAGTCACATCAACATATTCAGTTGCCAATTTCGCATTCAATGCCGCCAATTCTAATTCATTTTGTTTTTCTTTGAATAAATTGCGCAATTTTGCATTTTCGGCATTTATTTCTGCGCGTTCTTCATTTGATAAATTTTTCATATTCTTTAATTTAGCAGTCATAGTGCCATTTTTACCAAATGTATCAGAATATAATTTTTGTAATTCTTCCAAAGACTCTATATTTTCAATTTTATTCTTCATATCTACCCCGTTCATAAAAAATTAAGACCGTAATACTTTACGGTCTTATTGTGACAAAACAAAACAGTGCCGTAAAGCGTTATTTTACACCACCGTTGATAAATCGTTTTGCTGTTTCAATCAAAGTGTTGAAGTTTTTATCAGCATCATATGCCATTTGAGCCAACACTTTGCGGTCCAAATTGACACCAGCTTTCTTCAAACCATTCATAAATTGACTGTATGTTAAACCATTTGGACGAACAGCAGCATTTATACGAACAATCCAAAGAGAACGGAAATCGCGTTTCTTTTGACGACGATCGCGATATGCGTATTGTCCAGCCTTTTCGGTTTTTTCACGTGCAGCACGATAAGTTGAATGATGACGACCCAAATAACCTTTGGCCCTGTCAAGAATCTTATTATGTTTTTGTTTAACGGTTGTTCCGCGTTTTACCCTTGCCATAATCTAACCCCCTTATTTCAATCCATACGGAGCCAAGATTTTAGCCTGACCCATCATGTTATCGTTCAAATACTGTGGTTTTGCCCCCGCTTTATTAGCGCGTTTGGACTTGTGCAACAAGCATTTGTGGTGAGAGTTTCTGGCAACGCGAATTTTACCGCTAGCCGTCATAGACGCACGTTTTTTCAAGTACGATTTTGTTTTCATTTTTGGCATTTTTTTATCCTTTTGGTTAATACCTCGTGGCAATGCCTTGCCATGTCGGATGTGCCTATTTTGACATATAAAAAATAAAAATCAAGTTTTTATTGAATATTGCTTTTTTTGCGTTTAAAGTGTTTTTCATGATAAAGGACAAATCATCTTATAGATTAAATCGTATTATCAAAGCGGGATTGGCCGCGGCGGCGGTTCCAATAATTATAATCTATATCATGGTGGCAAAGCCTGATTATACCATCACTAATTCTTTGGCGCACTTCTTTTTACCAATCGCTCATGGGGTTGGTTCTGCTGTGACTTGGCCTGTTCGTGCAATTGGGCAAGGCGCACATTGGTTAAAAGAAATGTCTAATTTACGTAACGAAAACAAAAAACTGCGTATTAAATTAGATGAAGTATTGGCTAAACAAAATGATTGTGATATTGCCATAGCAGAAAACAAAAAACTGGAACGCGAAATTGACATAAAACAGGCTTCGCCTTTTAAAACTGTAATCGCAGATATCCAATTTGATGATGCCGTTTTTCATTACAATACATTTTTAATAAATCGTGGAAAAAAAGACGGTATTACCAAGGGGATGGTTGTCGTATCCTTTGAAAATCAACTGGTTGGGATAATTACTGATTGTGGCTCTGAATTTTGCCGCGTTCGCGCATTAATGGATACAAATACAAAAATAGCCGTTCGCATAAGTGGTTCTGATGTATCCGGATTTTTACAAGGAAACGGAAAATCAGGTGCAACAATCGGTTTTTTCAATGATACAGAATTTGTAGGTCGCCAAGGGTTAAAAGTTATAACTTCTAATATCAGTGGTGTTTTACCAGCAGGCATATATGTTGGCGAAATGCGTGACGATAAAAATGTTAATGTTTTAAAACCTAATAATATATCGCGTGTTATGGTCTTGGAATTTGACAATCAGGGTTCATATAAATAATGCATAGATTTATATCAATTTTTAAACAATTATCGCCATTTTTAATAACTTTGTTTTTGTGGCGTATGTCTATATATTTCTGGAACCCAGCAGGAATTTTGGCTTTGATACCAATTTTTTATTATACTTTTGTTCGACCAGTTGATGGGTTTACTTGGTTCGGTTTACTGTTTTGTTTTTTGATTGATTATCGTTCTAATTTGACTTTGTTTTGGACTTGCCTTTATTGTTTGTTTTATGCGATAAATGGGTTACAAAACTTTTTAGATATGGAACATACAGATAATAACGCATTATATGTGTTTATGTCTTTTATTGGGGTTGGTTTTCTGCTGTTGATATTTTCTGGATTGAGTTGGACAAATCTGGTAAATAATGTATGGTTGTTTATATGGATGAGTGTTTTATATACACCAATAACGGCAATAGATAATTGGGTAAAACCATGATAGATACAGAAGTTTCTCGCACTTTTGACAGACGCAGCGCCCTGTTTTTAACAGGTGGTGCCGTATTAACTTCTGTTTTGATTTTACGCATGTTGCAAATGCAGGTTTTTGAATACAAAACTTATTTGAAAAAAAGCGAGAATAATTCTTTTCGTATTCAAAATATTATGCCAAAACGCGGGAATATTTTGTCTGAATCTGGGACTGTGATTTCCAGGGATGCGCCTATATACAGAATATATATTATTCCCGAAGAAACCGAAGATATAAATGCTGCGGTGGATTTGGTTGAAAAAGACTTAAATTTGCGTAAAAAAACCGTTGAAAGAATATGGAAAACCATAAAAAAACAAGCACCTTTTCAACCTGTTCTGGTCACAGAAAGTTTAAATTGGGATGTTTTAGCAAAAATATCTGCGAAAAATATACCTGGAATTTATATTGGAAATGGATTTTCGCGTGTATATGAAATGGGACCTGCCGGGGCACAAGTATTTGGTTATGTCGGTGCACCACAAAAACCAATGCCTAATACCCCATTTTTTACAACTGGGGTAAATGGGTTAGAAAAAAGATTTAATGACGATATGGCTGGAACCGCCGGACAAACTGTATTGGTCACAAATGCAGTGGGGCGCATTACTGGCGAAGATAAATCACAATACATAGAACCAATCGAAGGAAAAGATATAAAAACGACCATACGCGATAATGTTCAAAAGGTTTTATATGATTCACTGGCGATGCATCGTGCGGGATGCGGTGTTGTTCTGGATATTGAAAACGGTAATATTCTGGCGATGGCTTCGACCCCCAGTTTTGATGCAAATAATTTTAAAACTGATGATGGCGAAGAATACATTTCAACATTACTGGAAGATAACGCAAAACCGTTTATGAACAAAACTATCGAAGGTCTATATCCCCCAGGTTCAACATTTAAAATAGTTGTTGCGTTGGCGGCATTGGAAAGTGGCGCTATAAATCCAAATGAAAAAGTATTTTGTCCAGGATATTGGGAATATGGTTACCATAAATACCATTGCTGGGAAAAAAAGGGACACGGGCATGTTGATTTATATGGCGCATTAAAACATTCTTGCGATATATATTTTTATCAGCTTGCATTGCGCATTGGTATTGATGCGATAAAAAACATGGCGCTTAAATTAGGTTTAAATCAAAAATATATGGATGATGTTTTGGTACATGAAATGCCTGGAATTATGCCGGACAGACGATGGAAAGAAAAAAATGTCGGCACTTTTTGGGTTCATGGGGACACTATTATTTCCGGAATTGGTCAGGGATTTATTTTAACTAATTGTTTACAGCTAGCGGTAATGATGGCACGGGTTGCTTCAAATAAACAAGTTAAACCACGATTGATATATTCTGATAAAAATCCAAATTTTAAATCTTTGGGATTACAAGAAAAAAACATAAAACATGTATTAAATGGTTTGGAACAAGTGACTCAAAAAGGTGGCACCGCTTCTGGCAGCGCAATCAATGTAAACGGCAAAAAAATGGGTGGAAAAACCGGGACTTCCCAGGTCAGAAATATATCTAAAGCTGAACGTCAAAGCGGTGTTTTAAAAACAGAACAATTACAATGGAATTTGCGCAATCACGGTTTATTTGTTGGATATGCCCCAACGGACAAGCCTAAATATGCCGTATGCGTGATTATGGAACATGCCGGTGGTTCGTCACCTGCAGCACATGCAGTTGCTGATGTAATGAAGGAATTATTGAAATAAAATGTCTATAACAACACGCGTTTCTAATGCAAATATGATGAGTTTTGGTGAAAAACTATCTCGCTTTTCATGGGTGTTATTTATACCTATGTGTGTTGTTTTATTGTTTTCTGTGATTGTTTTATTCAGTGCTGGCGGTGGTTCATGGACACCTTTTGCTTTGTCGCAATTATCAAAAATAGCATTAGGTATGATAATATTTTTCATTGTATCTTTTTCTAACATAAAAATATGGATAAAATCTGCTTATTCTATTTATGCGGTGGTTTTAATTTTAATAATATTGGTCACTTTTATTGGTGATGTTGGTATGGGTGCACAAAGGTGGTTGTCTTTTGGTTTTATAAATATTCAACCATCAGAACTTATTAAAATCGCCCTTGTTTTAGCACTGGCACGATATTTTGCATGGGAAAATAGTGTTGAATTATCACAATTTAAAAATTATCTGATTCCTATTTTAATGTTGTTTGTTCCATTTGTTCTTATTTGCGCTCAACCAGATTTGGGGACAGGAATTTCTTTGGCGCTTATTACATTGGGAATGTTTTATATTGTTGGGGCTAATAAAAAATGGTTCGTAATCGGTGGAATACTTGCTTTGTTGGCAGCACCAGTTATTTGGTATGGTGGTATGCATGATTATCAAAGAAATAGAATTATCACTTTTATAAACCCGGAATTGGATACAAAAGGTTCTGGATATCAAATAAATCAGGCAAAAATAGCTTTTGGTTCTGGTGGTATTATCGGCAAAGGGTATTTATCTGGGACACAATCTCAACAATCGTTTTTACCTGAAAAACAAACGGACTTTATATTTACAATGTTGGGTGAAGAATTTGGTTTTTTGGGCGCATTTATGTTGCTGATGATATACACTTTTATCGTGATAATGCTGTTCTGGGCGGCAAAAACATGCAGAAACAGATTTGGGCAATTGATATGTTTTGGTTTTATGTTGAACTTTTTCATTTATTATTTTATAAATATCTCTATGGTATTGGGAATATTACCTACGGTTGGTGTTCCTTTGCCGTTAATGTCTTTCGGTGGCAGCAGTTTGATATCACTACTTTTTGGGTTTGGTTTGTGTCAAAACGCTCATATACACAAAGACCAACAACTATCGTCCAGGGGGTTTTAAAAAATGAATTTACTTATCGTAGAATCACCATCAAAAGCAAAAACTATTGAAAAATATCTGGGCTCTGGTTGGCGCGTTATTGCGTCTGTTGGGCATGTTCGTGATTTAGTCCCTGAAAATGGCAGTGTGGATGTAAAACATAATTTTAAACCTAAATGGCAAATAATGCCGGGCAAGGAAAAACAAATTAAACTGATAATTGATGAAATTAAAAAAGCTGACAATGTATATTTGGCATCTGATCCTGACCGCGAAGGTGAAGCCATAGCATGGCATATAAACGATATTTTAAAAGCACGCGATGTTCTAAAAGGAAAAAATGTATATCGTGTTGCTTTTCATGAAATAACAAAAAATGCTGTGCTTGATGCTATAAAGAATCCTCGTGAAATTGATAATAACTTGGTTGATGCTTATCTTGTTCGCCGTATTCTTGATTATTTAATTGGATTTGGAATTTCACCATTACTTTGGAAAAGAAATCTTGGTAAATCTGCGGGACGCGTTCAAAGTGTTGCTGTGAAATTGGTTGTTGATCGTGAAAAAGAAATTGAAAAATTTAACGCAACAGAATATTGGAGTGTTATCGCAAACTGCAATTTTAACAAGACGAATTTTGATGCTAATTTGATAAAATTTGATGGGAAAAAAATTGAAAAAATGACCCTTGAAAATAAATCAATGGTTGATAAAATTGTGTCGTCTTTGAAAACACCATTATCTGGCAAAATATCTAATATAGAAAAGAAAAAAGTTCAAAGACATGCATATGCACCTTTTACGACTTCGACTTTGCAACAAGAAGCTGCACGCAAATTACATTTTTCATCTAAACGCACTATGGCAACTGCGCAGAAGTTATATGAAGCAGGATTTATAACATACATGCGAACTGATGCTACTAATTTGTCGAACGAAGCAGTTAGTGAAATCCGCGCATTTATTTCCAAAGAATACGGTGATAAATTTTTGCCTAAACAGCCAAATATATATGTGACTAAATCTAAAAATGCCCAGGAAGCACACGAAGCAATTCGTCCTACACATTTTGAAAGCGCTAATGCAGAACTTTCTGGTGATGAATTAAAATTATATAATTTGATTTGGAAAAGAACGATTGCTTGCCAAATGAGTAATGCTGAATTTGATTCTGTGTCTGTTGATATAGATGTTAAAAATTCTGTATTTCATTGTGTTGGAACAACACGAACTTTTGATGGGTTTATGAAGGTTTATATTGAAGATAACGAAGATGAGCAAGATGACGATAATGTAAAATTACCAAATCTTGATATAAACGATGAAATCGAAATAAAATCATTAAAAACAGAACAACATTGGACACAACCACCGGCACGATTTACCGAAGCATCACTGGTTAAAAAACTTGAAGAACTTGGTATTGGTCGTCCATCAACATATGCAACTATTATGTCGACTATTGTTGACAGAAAATATGTTGAACAAGATAAACAACATCGTTTTCATCCTACAATTTCTGGATGGGTTTTAATTTCTTATTTATCTAACTATTTCAAAGATTTGGTTGATGTTAATTTTACCGCAAAAACAGAAGATACACTGGATGATGTATCAAATGGTAAAAGTGATAAATTATCATCTTTGAAATCTTTCTGGACACCAACAAATGCGACTATTGAATCTGTCCGCACAATAAAAACAGGTGATATTATTGATAAAATAAATGAATTTATGAATTTTCATTTATTCCATGAAAAAGGTGATAAATGCCCAAAATGTGGTGGAAAACTTGGAATAAAATTATCCAAATTTGGTGCTTTTGTTGGATGTAATAATTATCCAAAATGTGATTATACAATTAAATTGACTAATGAAGCGTCTACGGCGGAAACAGCCGAACAGAATAATTTACAAAAAGAAAAAGATTTAGGTGAAAGTATATTTTTTAAGATTGGAAAATATGGTCCTTATGTGACAAATGGGACAAAAAATGTTTCTGCAAAAAAATATACAGCTGACACAATCACTTTGGATATTGCACGCGAATTATTAAATGGTGACAAAAAGAAAATAGAACCTGTTATTTTGGGTAAAAACCCAGAAACTGATAAACCTATTTATTACTATCCAGACGGTAGGTATGGTCCATATTTGTCATCAAACCGTGTCAATGTTTCTGTGAAAGAGCGTCCAAGTTTAGAAGAAGCGATAGATTTAATAAATAATAAAAAGACATCAAGGTATTCAAAAAAGGCAAAATAATTGTCTAAATTTGATAATTCTTTTACTGATGAATTGCGACAAAGATTGTCTTTGGTGGATGTTATTTCTCGCCGTGTGGCATTAAAAAAACGCGGTGCTAATTATTGGGGATGTTGCCCATTTCATAATGAAAAAACACCTTCTTTCGCGGTTAACGAAGAAAAAGGGTTTTATCATTGTTTTGGATGCGGTGAACATGGCGATATTATTTCATTTACCATGAAATCTGAAAATATAGATTTTAAGGCTGCTATATCAAAATTGGCTGATATGGCTGGAATAAAAATGCCAGAAATTAAACAAAAATCAGCAGAACAAATCAAAGCAGAAGAAACATACATAGAAATTACTGAAAAAGCCGCAAAAAAATATCAAGATTTATTATATAGTGATGCTGGAAAACATGCCTTGGAATATATAAAAAAACGCGGTTTCAGTGATGAAATGATTAAAAAATATGGAATAGGCTATGCACCAAAAAGTGATATTATTTCATCAACTTTTAATAATATAAAAATTGATAAATTGACGGCTACTGGTCTTGTTCGTGTTGGTAGCTATGGTCCATATGATTTTTTCCGTGATAAATTAATGTTTCCTATATTTAACGCACACAATCAAATTGTTGCTTTTTCTGGACGCTCGCTGGACGGCAGCGAACCAAAGTATATCAACACAGCAGATACAGAATTATTTCACAAACGTCAAACTTTATTTGGTTTTAATTTTGCGCGCGATGCTATACACCGTAAAAACCGTAGTATAGTTGTCGAAGGTCAAATAGATGCAATTCAAATGCAAAATCATGGATTTGGTGAAACTGTCGCACCATTGGGGACGGCACTGACCGAAGATCATATTGCTATTTTATGTAAATCTAATAGAAATATCGTATTTTGTTTTGATGGTGATAATGCCGGACAAAAAGCCGCTGTACGGGCGTGTACAATAGTTTTACCGTTTTTACGCGATACAAGTGATGTTAGATTTGCTTTTGTGACGGGTGGCAAAGACCCAGATGAAATTCTTAAAAATTCTGGTGTTGATGCTATGCGTAAAATCATAGATAATGCCATGCCTTTGGTTGATTTTTTGTGGGACAGTGTCAATAAAAATTATCTAGTTAATACCCCTGGGGGACGCGCACAGGCCGAAAAATATTTAAAAGATTGTGTATCAAAAATTCAAGATAAAATTTTTCAAAATGAAATTGAACAAGAATATAATAATCGAAAATTTAATCAATGGCACAAATGGAAAAAACAAGAATATAAAAATGAAATTGAAATTCCTGATGTTGATATAATGACAATAAATATCTTAAAATCTATTGTTCAAACATATCCTGAAATTTCTGAAAAATATATGGATTTTCTGGTATCATTAAATATATCTTTTGATGAAGATGTTAAAAATACGGAATTAAGCATTAAAGAAGCAGAAAAATTCATAATTTCTTTCAAATTACAAATTGAAATAAAAAAGTTAGAAAAAAATAAAAAAGAATTATTATCAAATGCCTTAAACGGCAAAGATTATGATAAAGATTCATTAAAAGATATTGATGATAAATTAAAATTTTATAAAGATAAATTAGAATTATTATTAGATGTTAATAAATAAGTCTGTTCGTTAAAATACGCCGTATACAAAAAATTATTCAAAACATTTTTTTAATGTTTCACCTGTGTCATTTAAATCAACATATTTGTTACGAATTTCTTCATCAGCTTTGATTTGTTGTTTTAATAAAATTATATCTGGGTGATTTTGTAATTTATTATTTAATTCATCAATAGCAGATTCTATGTCTGCTTCGTTTTTGACAAACACAGGTATTATTGAATTCGCCGCAGATTCAATAGATTGTTTTAATAAATATTGATTATCATCAATAACAGATAAATATGCCCGTATATGTTCATCTTCGTGTTGTATTATCGCATTATAAGAACAAGTATTTGGCTTATGAGATATATCTATTTGCACCAAAAAATCAGAATATCCAATTATCACATCTATATTTTTTAATGCCACACAAAATCCATCTTCTATGGAAGTAATATCACTGGTTATATCAAATTCATCAACCAATGTCGCAATCACTTTGCCATGAAAAACATCCATTTTTTGTAAAGGTTGAACCACATTCTTGGTCCAATCTGGCGATTTAATTGTTATATTTGGTTTTAATTTATATCCCAAACAATCATCCCCAGCAAATGCGGTGGATACAAATAGTGATAAAAATAAATAAATTATGCTTTTCATTTTTAATCTATTGTTATTGTATCACTAAATTTTTTCATTTCTTTATAAAAATCTTCACATTTCCACACATTAAACGAATCACCACGCGTATCAATATCTTCGTTATTTTTATCCATTTCTGTCTTTATTTTTTGTTGTATATCTTTGACATCTTTAAAAGATTCTATCTTTTCTTGTATTTCTTTTTGAATTTTTTCTGCGTCTTTAATATCAGTTATAAAAACAGGATTTATAGCACTTACAGCTGATAAAACAGCTTTTTTAATATTATCAATATTATTATTTATAACACTTTTATTAACATTAACATGGTCTTGTTCGTGTGATAATACTATATCGTAAGCGCATTTATATTTTTTTAATCTTTTATCAAGAATTATAGTAAATTCTGGAACATTTATATCTATATCAACACTTCGTAATGACACACAAAATCCATTTTTAACAGGTATATTTATAAGTAAAATTTTTGATGCATACGAAGTCTGATAAAGCGTTTCTCCCATTTTTCCAACCATATTTTCTTCTGACATTTTTATAACAGGATTATATACAGTTTTATTTTGAACATTTACATCCACATCAAATTTATATTTTGAACAAATATCTTCTGCAAACACAGCAAAAGGAATAAATACATAAAAACAAACTAAAAAAAATTTATATAAATTAAAATATGACACGAAATTAACCTTGTTTTTTAAGATATTCTTCAACAAAATTATTTCCATAATTTTTATATAATTCTTCGGCTAATAACACAGAAGAACGTCCAGATTCAAATAATTTCAACATATTCCCAAGTCCACCAAGTTCAGTATTTAAAATTACTGATTCGCCATTAACAGGACGCGATAATAAAACCGCGCGTTTAAGATTTGGATATGCTTGACCTTTGATAAATGCCATTTCTAATGGATTCAAATTCCATTTTTCATAATCACTTACATCAGCCGCAGGATTACGGAAAAACAGAACTGTTTGTGCCTGACCACGAACAACATCACCAATCCCAAGCTTATCTAAAACATTTGCGCGTTGGAACGCAACCATATAAGCTTGACGATTTTTACGACCTTCTTGTAATCCAGCAATAAAACTTTCACGGAACATTTTATTTTCCAACATAGGCGCTGTTTCATCAATCATGATAAGAGATGGATTTCCACCAGATACAGTTATATTATTTATTCTATGTAATATATAAGATATAACAGCCGGTGCTAAAATTTCATCTTGTAAAATTTCTGTAAAATCAAATGTAGTAAGGCGGGCATTTAAATCAAGTGTATCACTTTCTTCATTAAGAATATCACCATATTGTAATGGGTCTATCCATTTCTTTAATTCACCACGCATCTGTCCAGCGGATGAAAAACAGCTTTCATAAAGATTTTTTAATAACCTGTCTTTAGTTGGTAAATAATCAAAATTCACAGATACAGCGCGTGCTATCTCATCCATTGATATAACATCATTTTGACCAGTTATAATAGAAAACCATCTGCGTAAAAATGCACGATTAGCAGCACTGTCTGGCATTTTTAATGGATTTAATCTAGTTAAAAATGTGTCTTTACTGGCGTCTTTTTCTTTGCCGTTCATAGTAATATACTTTCCACCAACAGCCAAAGTAAATATTTCTGCACCTTTGTTTCTATCAAAGAAAAATGCTTTTAACTTTTGATGACGCAAAGATTGAGATATTAAAAACGAGAACAAAGTTGTTTTACCACCACCAGTTGGACCAATTGTCAAAGTATGTGCCACCGCAGCTGGTTTATCAGATACATGAAATTGAAATTGATATGGTGTTCCTTGGGCAGTCGGGAATACAACCAATGGTCCCGGACCCCAATCACAATTTTCAACACCACGCGGCATAGATGACAAAGGTATACTGATTGCTGCTGTTTTAGATAACATTTTAAATATACGCGGGAAAACATCAAATCCAGGAAGTTGTGCAAAAAATGAAACTTTGGATGCCAACCGTTCAACCACAGGTGAAATCCCAAACGAAGCACATATTTTCTTAAATTCACCAATATATTCATTTAACTCATCTGAACTTTTGCCAAATAATATAAATAGTGGATAATAATCAATCAAAGTTTGATTTCCAGCTATATTTTCATCCATTTCAGATTGTGCTTCACTTATTTGTTCTATGGTAGATTCTTCATTTTCATCCGTTATAGTAGATTTATGTTGACGCATCAATGTATCTATATCACTTGATCTTAATACATGAAACCCGTTCATACATATCATTTCACATTGAATTGTAGATATTGTATCAAAAAATTCTTCATCCATATAATCAGGTGATACTTTAAAAGATAATGCCGCAGCATAATAAGTTTTATCACCACTGCTGTATTCAATAATACCATTTTTATTAAATTCTACATTATCAACAGCAACATTTTGTGATATATTATTATCACATACACTTATTATAGGTTTTGACACAGGTGATAAAACACGACCAAAAAATGTAGCCATATTATTAATACTGTCATTTTTTAATAATTCCGGTTTATAAGCAGATAACATGGATTCTATATAATTACAACATTGATTTAATTTATCACGATTTCCACTATGAACAGATACAACTACATAATAACTGTTGTTATAAATCTTTAATCCTTGGTTATTCCATTTATCATATATTTTTTGTAATGTAGATTGATCAAATTCATAATCTGTTTTTTCGTTTATATGGTCGCGAATTGTAAAAAAACGCATATATACATCAGGATCTTGAATCTGATTAAATAATTGCGCACGTAAATCTAGTAATTTTTCCTTGTTTTTATCATCCATAATATTAGTTTGAATACCATTTATTTTATAAACACGAACCAAAGAACCATCAGTTGTAGATAAAGAATTATCATTGTATACTTTTTTAAATGGTAAATAATCAGCATAATCAGTATATCCAAATTTAGGAAATATATTCTTTGTTATTATTGGTATATAAATTAATAAAACTAAAAATACCAGTACAACTGCCATTGCTATAATAACAAAAGTCAATGTCATTGAATCATTATTACCAGCAAAATAACTAAATAATTTTTCCATTTTATACATTTAACCTTTTTGGTATTCTTTTACCGAATATATTTAACACAGAAAGTATAATTTGAGCAATTTGTGAGTCTTTTTTTGAAAAAAAACCTAAAATACTGTGTGTTAAGAATAAAATACATAAAAATACAATCGGAAACCACATAGGTATTTCATGAGGAGGCAAAACTAAAAACACTATTATTAAAATTACAAATAACAAGAACCAGAAAAAGAAATTTAATATCGCAAGATTATAAGGCACATAAAATATGCGCGGCGGATTTGCCAAAGCTTTCAGAACTTTTTGCCTCAAATTCACTCTCCTGTTAAGGGTATTATAATAATTTCAACTTTTTTCAACAAGCAAAAAAGTAAAAATATTGAAAATTGTTAAAAATATATAAAAACACTGTTTTTTTAACATGTATATATTTACCATAATAATTTCAACTTTTTTTCTAAAAAAGCTGTAAATCTTGGCTTTTTTTGTTTAAAAACTGTTAATTTAATGTTAAAAATGTTTTTTAATAAAATAAACAGGCATAATAAAAATAACAATAAATAATAATAAATATTTGATTTTTTAGAAAACTGGTTTATAATCATGCGGTAAAAAGGATACAAATATGAAATTTTTAAGTTCTTTAAAGGCTTGGAAAAAACGCGGTAATATTAAACAAATTCGCCGTGGTAAACAAGTTATATTAATTGACCCTTCTAATCCTAAGTTAAAGGCTAAACAGGGTTTCAAGAAAAAATAATAAATCCGATTGGATAATGTTTTTTATACCCAGAATACTGGGTATTTTTTTTATTCTTCTGTAAATGCTTGTTCAAGTATATAGTTTATTTCTTTTTCCGACAACCCGGATGTTCGAAGGTAATTTATTTGATTTTCAGTTGGTTTGTAAAGTGATGCCGAATGTGATGCTGATTTTGGAACTGAATTTATATATTGTGTTGGGACCATGGTTATTTTAGCCTTGTTATCAGCTAGTACAGAAAAAGATATATCTGAATCACAATCGACAGCATCTTTTTTTATCTTGGCATATCCTTTTAACACTGTTTCAGAATTTTTATAAGCGACCACACGATTTTTTAAGAAAATACCGGTATTTGACGATATATGTTCAGATATTTCATTTATTTCTAAAATACCGGTATTTTTAGCAATAATTTTACCGTCAAAAAAACTATTTTTCCCGGTGTTTTTGATAAAAATGTTCAAAAAAGCCGGCTTTTTATTAGAAATTTTTGCCGTCATAAAAAACCGGCTTTTTTCTATATTTATATCTATATTAATGTCGATTTTACCGGATATTTCACCAATATATATAATATGGACCGGTAATTTCGATTTTTTTATGGTTTTTATAAGATTTTTATTTTCATCGTATTTAACACTTTCATATTCGGAAAGGTCAGGGCAAAAAATACCATTGCGAAAAACCAAGGTTTCCGCCGGGAAAGTTTTTATATTGAATTCTTGCCAAAGGTATGACATATTAAACCTAAACTTGTTATATGTTTTATCATATATAAAAAAATAATTAAAAACAACTGAATTGGTGAAAAATTATGGGATTTAATTGTGGAATAGTTGGTTTGCCAAATGTTGGGAAATCTACTTTGTTTAACGCGTTGACACAAAGTGCAGCGGCAGATGCGCAAAATTATCCGTTTTGTACAATAGAACCAAATACTGGTCGTGTGGTTGTGCCAGATAACACACTTCATAATCTGGCGCGTGTTGCTGGGGCAGAAAGAATTATACCAACACAATTGGAAATTGTTGATATAGCTGGATTAGTTAAAGGTGCTTCTGCTGGTGAAGGGTTAGGAAATAAATTTTTATCTAATATCTTAGAAACTGATGCTATAATTCATGTTGTAAGATGTTTTGAAAATGATGATATAGTCCATGTAAATGGTCGTATAGACCCTTTAGCTGATATTGAAACTATTGAAACTGAATTAATGTTGGCTGATATAGAAAGTTTGGATAATCAAATTAAAAAATTAGAAAAAAAAGTTCATGGATTAGATAAAAATGCTGCTAAGTTATTATCTGATGCGCTTGCTATTAAATCTGGACTGGAAAAATCAATCCCGGCACGTGATATAGATGTTGATGCAAAACCTTTTAATTTATTAACAAGTAAACCTGTGATTTATGTATGTAATGTTGAAGAAAACGCTGCAAGTAAAGGAAATAAATATTCAGATATGGTTCGTGAAAAATTTTCTGGCAAGGCACCTGTTTTAATCATATCTTCGAAAATAGAAATGGAAATAGCACAAATTGTCGATTTAGACGAAAGAAAGATGTTTTTAGATGAATTAGGGTTAAATGAATCTGGATTAGATAAGGTTATACATACAGGTTATGATACACTTGGGTTGCAGACTTTTTATACAGTTGGACCAAAAGAAGCTCATGCATGGACTATAACCAAGGGAATGACAGCGCCACAGGCTGCGGGTAAAATTCATACAGATTTTGAACGTGGATTTATACGGGCAGAGATAATTTCGCCAAAAGATTACATTGAATATGGTGGTGAAGTTGCTGTGAAAGAAGCAGGTAAAATGCGGCTTGTTGGCAAAGAATATGTTATGCAAGATGGTGATATTTGCCATTTCTTGTTTAATGTATAAGCAATATAATTGATTTTTTTTGTAATTTATGATATAATTCTTACATTAAAAATGGCGGAAAATTCCCGCCATTTTTTTTTATAATCGCCAATTTTTGGCGTTTTTTTATATAAAAAAGGAGTAAAAATAACAATGTCTAGACAAATACAAATAAGGCGCGGCACAGCCGCAGAGCATAATGATTTTACCGGTGCAATTGGTGAAATTACAATGGATACAACAAATAACAGCTTGCGCGTTCATGATGGGTCAACAGTTGGTGGACATAATATTTTAAATGAAACAAAAATAACAGAAAAATTGTCAGAAAAAGTAAATAAAGATGCAACTAATTTTACAAATACTGGTAAATCAAATATTGCCAATATGTCAATGCCAAGTAGGAATATAACAAGCTTGTCGATTGGTGCTAGTGGGACAAGATACACCGCGCCAGCTGATGGTTATTTTTGGCTAAGGCTTTTGATAGATTCTGGCGGATTTGTTCAAATATCTATATCTGAGCTGGCTTTGGCATGGACAATGCCATCACAACGGCAGTTCAGTTATGCAATACCGGCTTCTAAGGGCTCTGTACTTGATTTGGGTTATAGCGGCAGAATTTCTGCTAATTTTGAATTTTTAGCTTTTGTTTATGCTAATGGGGCACAATAAAAAGAGGTGATTTATGTTCGGAATAATTGATGAAAATAAAAAATTTATTTTAACAGATAAAAATCGTGATATATTACATAAAACTGCTTTGATGTTAGTAAAAAATCAAGACGGTATATATATACCAATATTTTCAGAAAAGACTGTAGATGAAAGTATTAAAGAATATACTGATGATGATATAGAAATCGCGTATACAGGAGAAATCTACATAAAAGGGTTTGCACCGAAACCAGATAATATTTATCAATCTAAGATGCGTGAAATGTTGTATACGGCGGAAATTGACCCATTGACAGCACATATATCTCGTTTGCGTGATGAAAATCAAACAGAAGAAATTGCTTTGAAAATAGCAAAACTTATTGACGAACGCAGGGAAAAAGTTAGCCAAATTAAAGCTAAATTCCCGTATTTTGAAGATTAAAGTCAAAAACACCCTGAAAAAGGGTGTTTTTTTGTTTTAAAAACTTGATTTGTCTAATTTTCTGGTCTAAAATTTTTGCCTTAGATTTAAATAGGTTCAACATGACAGATAAAAAAACTTTTTTTCCAATAGATATTGTATATTTATGGGTCGATGGCTGTGATAAAAAGTTTAATTCGATTAAAAATAAATATTTGAAAGAAAGTAAAAAAAATATCGATAAATATGTTGATGATGTAAGGGATGAAATTTATTGTGAAAATAATGAATTAAAATTTTCATTAAGGTCTGTTGAAAAAAATGCGCCATGGATAAATCATGTTTACATTGTAACCGCTTTAAATCAGGTGCCATCGTGGTTAAATACTAAAAATCCAAAAGTGACAATTGTTCCACAAGAATCGATTTTACCATCGGACGCTGGTCCAATATTTAATTCTTGTGCGATAGAAGCTTGTCTTTGTAATATTCCAAATTTATCGGAACATTTTATACTTTCTAATGATGATATGTTTTTTAATAAATTTGTGAAACCAGATTATTTTTTTGGTAAAGATGGTCATACTAAATTTCGCTGTATATACCGTAAAAATGGTAAATCTGTTCGTGATGAAAAAAGTATATATTTAAAATTATTAATAAATTCTGCAAAGGCTATTGAAGATGCTTTTGGTGTTAAAATGTATGAATTAAAATCTTCACATGGGATAGATCCATATATAAAATCTTCTATGAAGGAATGTTGTGAACACCCTGTTTTATCGAAATTTATCAATAATACAAGGTATAATCGTTTTCGTGATGAAAAAGATATCCATCATTTGATTTTTAATTTGTATGATGTTGTGATGAAGCGTGCAAAAGTGATAATTTCACATTCTAAACATGTTGGACATAATATAATACTGGATTTCTTGTATAACTTAGTGAACTGGAAATCAATTAAAAATTCTGTGTTTTTTTGTAATGATGCAATTAAATCAAAAGTATCATCTTGTAATGCACCAATAGTTTGTATAAATGACAGTGTTTACAATACAAAAGAAACACATGAACATAATAAAAAATTTTTTGAAACAAAATTTCCAAATAAAAGTGAATTTGAAAAATGAAAAAGAAAACTTTGATTTTTGATGCTTCTGGAATCGCTGAAAATATTAGTGGTGGCAGTGGCAGGTCTGGTATCTTTTTTGTGACAATCAATATATTAAATTGTTTAATAAAATCTTGTGAATTTGATATTTCTTTGTATTGTAATGCAAATTCTAATAATGTTAAATTCGTTGATTTTGTAAAAGAAAGATTTGGTGAAAATATATCAATTTATTTTGGTAATAAATTTTATAACTTAACAGATAAAATGTTTTGTTGGGATGTAAGATTACGAAAATATCATCATAATATAATTAAACTATTGTTTAATGTGTTTTTAAGAAAACCTTTGAATTGGTTGGGTAAAAAGATTGTTTTTTTACCAAAATTTGATATTGCTTTATCACCTATGTATGCTTTTTCTTCAAAAATCAAAGCAGATAAAAAATACATTATTTTACACGATACAATACCATTATTATTGCCAGAATATTATTTGTTAAGGGGTGATAAAAAACATTGGTTTTACAGGTTGACTAAATATATAAAATCTGATGATAAATGTAAATATTTTTCAAATTCAGTTTGTACAAAAAATGATTTTGTTCGCTTGTTAAGTATAAAGCCTGACGATATTACTGTTATGCCTTTGGCTGCTAATGATAATTTTTATCAAGAAAAAGACAGTAAAAAAATTAAAAATGTTCTTGAAAAATATAATATCCCGACAGATAAAAAGTATGTGTTTTCATTATGTACACTGGAACCGCGTAAAAATTTAATTCGCGCTGTCAAAACATTTATAGAATTTATCAAAAAAAATAAAATTGATGATATGGTATTTGTTTTGGGTGGGGCGCATTGGAAGGAATTTATTGGTAAATTAGAAAAAGAAATACAAGATTTAGGTGAATACAAAGATAAAATTATTCGTGCTGGGTATATAATGGATGAAGATTTAGCGGCGCTTTATAGTGGTGCTGAATTTTTTGTTTATACATCACAATACGAAGGCTTTGGAATGCCACCATTAGAAGCAATGAAGTGTGGATGCCCAGTAATTACATCTAATAATTCATCATTACCAGAAGTTGT
>JBKSMS010000013.1:0-47888 GCA_046881825.1 Alphaproteobacteria bacterium
GCTCTGACCTCGCTTCGCAGTCAAGACCGTCGCATTCGACCGCTCTGCCAACCATCCAAAACTTTTTTCGCGACAGCTCTTTCAAACCGGCGGTTTTGGTCATGCGCAAACCTTGTTTGCTCTGACCTCGCTTCGCAGTCAAGACCGTCGCATTCGACCGCGGCTTCCAACCATCCTTAAACTGTTCTTGTCAAGTTTATATTTCAACACACAAAATGTCAAATTATTTCTTTTTTGTTGCGCAATAAAAAATAATTACACCAACAACAAACATTATCCCAGATAACATTTGTCCCATGGTCAGCCCCCACGATGTTAAAAAGCCAATTTGGGAATCAGGTTGACGAAACTGTTCACAGAATATTCTGAAAGACGCATACAAAACACACAACAAACCACTTATTGCGCCAGGCTTGTTTTTAAGATTTGTTTTTGTATACAGCAACCACATTATTATAAATAACACCAATCCTTCCAGGGTTGCTTCGTAAAGCGGGCTGGCGTGGCGGGGATACGCGTATTCTGGAACACCATTAAAAACTATGCCTAGCGGTGAATTTGTTGGACGTCCCATAACTTCCATATTTATAAAATTCGCTATGCGCCCTAAAAACAATCCAACTGGCGCGACCACAGATAACGCATCTAGAATTCTGAACGAATTACGCAAAACAGATTTATCGGAAAAACTTTTATTGTATGTGAATAAAAATGTTGCAACTATTACACCAATTAATCCACCGTGAAAGCTCATCCCGCCATGCCAAAGCGCAAATATTTCCAGTGGTTTTTCAATAAAATACGGTAAATTATAGAACAACACATATCCCAAACGTCCACCGATAATCACACCCAATACTATAAAGGTAAAAAAATCATCCAACTGTTTTTTTGTTAAATAAAATGCAGAATCTTTTTTTCCAATTAAATATCTTAACAAATAATAGCCTGCAACAAACCCACCGATATACGCCAACGCATACCAACGAATCGGCAAACCAAACACAGAAAAAGCGACAGGATTAATTGGGTTAATAACAATAGCCATAATAAAAATTCCTTTTTCTGTATTTTATTATCAAAAATTGGTTGTTTTCAACCAAAATTTAAGGCCGCCATTTGGCGACCTTTACAAAACATTTAATTATTTTGTGTGTTGATCTATTTTCAAATTGTACATTTCCACTTGTTCATCAATCATGCGTTTCAAATTAGCAATGATTTCTTCACATCTTTTCATGCGTTTTTGATCTTTTTCATCCAAATCTCTGCCCTTTTCTTTCAAAGACTCTTGATATTTTTTCATTTCATTCAACAAAGATTGATTTTCGCTCAATTTTGCACGAAAATCAGCAACCAAAGCGTATTTTTTGCCTTTGACTGTGAGGCCAGAATGATATTCTGGTTTCAATGTTCCAAAATTTTTACCCCCGTAAAGTTTATTGTTATTTGCCATGTTTTACTCCTTTTGGTTTAACATTACTCGCTTATTATAGTTGACAATTTTATATTCGTCAAGAGCCAAAACAAAAAAAATAAATAAATTATGTTTTTATATCGCTTGAATTATTACCCATCGTGTATTATATTTCACACATATAAATAACTTTAACAACAGGAGAAAACAAATGAAAAAAGCTGTTTCAAAAATTGGTGGCGGTATTGAATCGTATCTTAAGCGCATATTTGGGTTGATGACAGGCGCTGTTATTATCACTGCATTGACTACATTTATCATGCTGAAGACTGAGGCAGCTGCCGCGTTAATCAGCAACGGCAGTTTGTCTATTGCCTATTATATAATTGTGTTCGCGGGATTTGGTTTGTCTATTTGGGCACAAATGCGTGCTTTTTCAATGAAACCTGCAACTGCAACATTGTTATTATTTTTATATTCGGTTTTCATGGGTATTGCAGTCACACCTATGGTTCTGGTATCCAGCGGATTATCAATCATTATCGCGCTGATTTTAGCGGCAGTAATGTTTGCTTGTATGGCTTTGTTTGGATATAAAACCGCCAAAGATTTATCTTTTCTTGGGATATTTTTATTCATGGGAATGATTGGTTTGATTTTGGTTGGTATTGTTTCAATGTTCTTTACATTTGGTTCTACCTTCAGTTCCATCGTGTGCCTGATTGGCGTATTAGTTTTTGCTTTGTTTACAGCATATGATATGCAAACATTAAAAAATGCTTATTACACACTTAGCAACGGCGAACAGAAAGACCAACTGGCGGTTTTGGGGGCATTACATATGTACATATCTTTCGTTGCAATGTTTGAATATCTTTTAGGATTGTTGAACAGCAGAAATTAATAATAAAAAGGGAAACAAAATGGCTTATAAAATAGATAAAAATAAATGTTTGGGATGTCATACTTGTATGGGGGTGTGTCCCGCTATGGCTATATCAGATGATGGTTCTGGTAAATGCGTTATTGATAAAAATAAATGTATGGGATGTGGAACTTGCACTGCGGTGTGCCCAGTAAACGCAATCGAACCAGATTTATAACAAAGAAATACAACAGGGGTTAAAAATGCCAGCGAAATCGGTTAATGACATAGTTGCACTTTGCAAAAGACGCGGATTTATATTTACAGGTTCTGAAATTTATGGGGGTCTTGGTGGTGCTTATGATTACGGTCCATATGGGGTTGAATTGATGCGCAATATCCGTAATGCTTGGTGGAACGCGATGATATATGCCCGCAATGATATCGAAGGGTTGGATGCAGCATTGATATCTAATCGTTTAATGTGGAAATATTCTGGGCACGAAGGCAGCTTTTCTGACCCATTGGTGGAATGTAAAAAATGTGGTGCCCGCATGCGCCAAGATAAAATGAAAGATCCAACAAAATGCGATAATTGTGGCAGTACCGATATCACAGAACCACGCGCATATCAATTGATGATGGGACTTTCTATTGGTGCGATGGCAGATGGTGCAATCAATGCTTATTTGCGTCCAGAAACGGCGACTACTACATATATGAATTTCAAAAATGTTCTTGATTCTAAACCGCACAAATTACCATTTGGAATCGCCCAAATTGGAAAGGTTTTTCGTAACGAAATTTCCCCACGTGGTTTCGTGTTTCGTATGCGCGAATTTGAACAGGCTGAAATGCAATATTTTGTAAATCCAGCAGAAGACGAAAAATATTTTGAATATTGGAAGAACACTCGCCTAAGCTGGTGGATAAATGTGTTGGGTGTACCCGCTGAAAAATTAAGATTTTTACCACACGAAAAATTGGCACATTATGCCAAAGCTGCGGTTGATATTGAATACGCTTTTCCAGATGGCTTTGACGAAGTCGAAGGTGTCCACAATCGCCAAGATTTTGATTTGGGTTCACATACTAAATCACAAAACGAATTCAAATTGGCGGCAAAGGTTTTGGAAAACAAAGATTCTACAACTAAATTGTCTTATTCAGATGCCCAAACAGGTGAAAACTTTGTTCCATATGTAATTGAAACAGCTATGGGTGTAAATCGCGCTATGTTGGCGGTTATGATAGAAGCATATGACGAAGAAGACTTGGGCGATGGAAAATCACGTACAGTGTTGAAATTGAAACCTTGGTTATCGCCAGTCAAGGCGGCTGTTATACCATTGGTTCGTAATGTCCCAGAAATCGTAGATTTATCAAATAAAATCGTTGATGATTTAAGAAAGTTGGGTATCGGCAAAATAGAATTGGAAAATTCTGGTAATATCGGTAAAAACTATCGCCGTCATGATGAAATTGGTACCCCTGTTTGTATAACTGTTGACCATCAAACTTTGGAAGATGGAACTGTCACATTGCGCTATCGCGACAGCATGGACCAGGTTCGTATTAAAACAGATGAAGTTCCAAATAAATTATTGGAAATCGTAAGGGGATAACCATCATTAGCCCCGTTAAGAAAACAAAAATCCCCGCACAAAGCGGGGTTTTATTAACAGTTATATCACTCATAATTTCCATATAGCCCTTTACGGAACCCATCGAAATCAGGTGTACGAACTGCTTCTGCACAAGTTTGTGCGCAATGTTCAGCACAATCAGTCTTATCTCCTCTTTCTTCTATAAACACCCATTTTGGGGATTCTGTATTACATAACGAAGATTCACCATCTGTGTTATATCCAACAGCCTTGCACCAACAATATTGTCCATTTCCGGCGGATGTTAACTGACTGGTTGTTGCAGTCCATTCCTCTAAAGCACCGATATCCCATCCAAGATGGTCACCAAAATGTGCGCTGCATTTTGATGTTCCGTATAACCAGTAACCATCAACGTTATTTTCTACTTTCCAGCCATATGTTGTTAAATCAGCATATTCACCATTGCTACACAATGATGGGTCACCGTTGCCATCTGAATCACTAATGAAACAATTATTGGAGCCATCGGCCAATCCTATTGCAAAATACATGTTGGTACCGTTATATGCTTCAGCAGCTAAACTTTGCAAAGTTTTACAATCGGCACATGCGGATGCGCTGCCGTTGCCACGGATATTCCATCCGTTGATATGATAACCTGGTTTTGTTGGCAAATTGGTTGATGGCAAATTAAATGTAGAACCATATGTACATGTTCCCGTTGTAAACGTTGAATTTCCGCCATTTTGCGTTGTATCTGGATAATAATTCAGATTCACAGTATTCGCAACCCAATGGACAGAACATGAAATAGTCTCTTCACTGGACCATGTATTCGCATTCTGGGACCCCGTCGCGTTATTCAAAGTAGCACCACCAGAACAATCCCAACCGGTTGCATGATGACCTTCTTTGGCACATGAACCATAGGTTGAAGACAAATTATAGGATTGACCATAATATGCACTGCCATTTGATGGTGGCGTTCCGCAAGAACCAGAACCACAACTGTATGTAATTGGATATGCATTAGTATAAACAGCATACAAAGTCAAATTACCCGGCGTTGTCCATGCTGATTGTGCCGTGCCAGCTGTATAATCAGTCCCGCTGCCGTCTGCCTTGGTATTCCATTTAGAAAAACTATAACCTGATGACGCACTGAACCCTGTTTGAGCAAAGGTCTTTGTTGTCCATGTTGCATCATACGTCAAACCACCATTAGCAGCACCTGTATATGACACAGCCGAGCCAGAACCATGCAGCCCCGCATTATAAGTGACAGTATAATTATTTGGGGTCCAACGCGCATGCCAAGCGGGGGTAGCCCCTTCGGTAGTAACCTGTGTTGAAGCATCAGGATATATGATGTTACCATTTGCGGCTATGACCTGGGTTCCACCCGTTGCTTTTGTTGTATAAAAACCCGAAAAATTATAGCCTGTCCTCGTTGGTGTAGAAGTCAAAGACGTCATACGATTATCAGTTGTGAAATTCGATAATGTTTCGACAGTCGGTCGTGCAGCATATACACCAACCCCGTATACAGCATATAATGCCTCTGGAACTGAGAGATTTGTCGTATACGGCGTTACTGGGGACCCGTCGTTGCTTGTGTACCTTTGAGAATCCAATTTGATTGTCCCGGATATCATTGGGCGCCATTCAGAAGCAAAATCTACGGGACCTGTCGTCGACCCCAGAACCGATTCTTTACAAGATGCTGAAGAAGTCCCGGCAGCAATATCCGCAAATGCAGGACATGCCAGGCATAACACTAACCCCGAAGTCAAAAAGATTCTTCTCATCAAAAGGTTCCTCGTATACATATTGTATCACAAAAAAAACCAAAAGAAAAATGTCAAACGCATTTTTTTTTAAAGCTTATCTTTGCGCCAAACAAAAACCCCGGTTTCCCGGGGATTTGTCAATCATATTATTATTTCTTGCGTGGGTGTTTGACCGCCGCTTGTGCAGCCGCCAAACGCGCAATTGGCACACGGAAAGGTGAACAAGAAACCGAATCGAATCCCAATTTATGAAAGAATTCAATCGATTCGGGGTCACCACCATGTTCGCCGCATACGCCCAGATGAATGTTTTCACCCTTGGTCGCACGTGCCTTAGACACAGCATCCTTAATCAACAAACCGACCCCCAATTGGTCAACAGATGCAAATGGGTCTGCCACATAAACACCACGCGCACGATATTCATCCAAGATTTTACCAGTATCGTCACGCGACATACCCAATGTTGTCTGTGTCAAATCGTTTGTTCCAAATTCAAAGAATTCGCAACTTTGCGCAATTTCATCAGCCAAAACCGCAGCACGTGGCAATTCTATCATTGAACCAACATGATATTCAATTTCTTCGCCCAATTCTGCGAACAACGACGCAGCTGTGGCATCAATAACTGATTTAACGATGTCAACTTCCTTCTTTGAACCAACCAATGGAACTTCGATTTCTGGATGAACAATAATGCCTGCTTTTTTACATTCAATCGCAGCAGACAAAATCGCGCGTGTTTGCATTTCACAAATTTCAGGATATGTAATCGCCAAACGGCAACCACGATGTCCCAACATAGGATTTTGTTCTTTTAATGCTTCGCTGCGTGCCTTTACAAATTCAATATCTTTGCCGATATGTTTTGCCAATTCTGCCATGTCTTCTTCGGTATGAGGCAAAAATTCATGTAAAGGTGGATCTATTAAACGAATCGTCACTGGCAGACCGTCCATGATTTTGAATAATTCTACAAAATCAGCACGTTGATATGGCAATAATTTATCCAGCGCAGCGCGTCTGCCCGCCACATCATCAGCCAAAATCATCTCTCTCATATCTTGGATACGACTTGGGTCAAAGAACATGTGTTCTGTACGCGCCAAACCAATACCTTCGGCACCGAAATCTCGTGCTTGTTTTGCATCTTTTGGTGTTTCTGCGTTTGCTTTGACAGTCAAATCTTTGATTTCATCAACCCATTTCATCAAAGTTCCAAAATTACCAGTCAATTCTACAGATACTGTTGGGACAGCACCTTCGATAATTTGACCCTTTGCCCCATCAATAGAAAGCCAATCACCTTCGTGAATAACAACACCAGATGTGGTTTTCATTGTTTTTGTTTCATAATCTATCTTTATATCAGGCGAACCAGACACACATGGCGTTCCCATACCACGTGCCACAACCGCCGCATGCGAAGTCATCCCACCACGCGCAGTAATAACACCTTGGGCCGCGTTCATACCCGCAATATCTTCTGGGGAAGTTTCAACGCGGATAAGCATAACTTTTTTACCTTCACTGTTCCATTTTTCTGCATCTTCGGCGTTAAACACTGCCATACCGACCGCAGCCCCTGGGGATGCAGGCAAACCGTTTGCAATAACTTTCTTTTCTGCATTTGGATCCAACATTGGGTGCAACAAATGGTTTAATTGGTCTGCACCAACGCGCAAAATAGCTTCTTCTTTGGAAAGCAAGCCTTCTTCAACCATTTCCACAGCCATACGCACAGCAGCAGCAGCGGTTCTTTTGCCGTTTCGACACTGCAACATCCACAATTTTTTGTGTTCAATTGTGAATTCCATATCTTGCATATCTTTATAGTGCTGTTCCAATTTGTTACGAACATCTACCAATTCTGCGTAAACTTCTGGCATAGCCTCTTCCAAAGATACACGACCAGAACCATCTTTGGCCA
Source organism: Alphaproteobacteria bacterium (assembly GCA_046881825.1). Lineage (GTDB taxonomy): Bacteria > Pseudomonadota > Alphaproteobacteria > Rs-D84 > Rs-D84 > Enterousia. Next base: position 7,613 of record JBKSMS010000013.1, read on the forward strand.
TAGGCTGTGGTGTTCTGATACCAGCCACAACGTCTTCACCTTGGGCATTTATCAAATATTCACCATAGAATTTATTTTCGCCAGTTGCTGGGTCACGTGAAAAGCACACACCAGTTGCGGAATCGTCACCAGAATTACCAAACACCATTGCTTGGACATTTACAGCCGTTCCCCAATCACCTGGGATATTATTCAATTTACGATATGTAATAGCCTTTTTGGACATCCAAGAACCAAACACCGCACCAATACCCAATTTCAACTGTTCCCATGGGTCTTGTGGGAAAACCTTGCCAATTTTGACACCGATTTCTTTGAATTGTTCAACCAAATCTTTCAAATCATCAGCCGTTAATTCAGTATCAACTTTGTACCCTTTGTCTTCTTTCATACGTTCCAATGTGTGTTCAAACAAATCAATGTCTGCCCCCAACACAACATCACTAAACATCATAATAAAACGACGATAAGAATCATAAGCAAATCTTTCATTATTAGCAGCACGCGCCAAAGCCTTTACTGTTTCATCGTTTAAACCCAAATTCAAAACAGTGTCCATCATACCTGGCATAGACACACGCGCACCCGAACGAACCGATACTAACAATGGGTTTTCGTTATCTGCGAATTTCTTGCCCATAATAGATTCAATGTAAGCAATTCCAGCCTTTACCTGGTCCATCAAGTCAGATGGATATTTTTGTCCGTTTTCATAATAATATGTACAAACTTCTGTTGTGACGGTAAAACCCGCAGGAACAGGCAGACCAACCAAATTCATTTCTGCCAAATTAGCACCTTTGCCCCCCAACAGATTACGCATATCTGCGCGACCTTCGGCAGAGCCATTTCCAAATGTATAAACCCATTTATTTGCCATGGTATCTCCTTATTATTTTTACATTTAACCCGGCGTATTTTGATAGAAAATATTGCCAAAAGCAAGTATAAAATAAATTATCATCCCTTGAAATTAAACAATTACGACCTATATATAATGTGCAAGGGTAATGGTGCCCATCAAAAAAGGGGTCAGACATGATGGACAATGTATTAAATTATAATGATTTTATAAAATCTGCAAATCAAAACAAAATTCTTTCTCATCCTGATATCCAACAAAGAATGTTGATGTTAATGGGTGAAAATAAAGACCAAAAGCTGGAATTAACAAAAGACGAAGAAAACAAAATAGCACAAAATTATCAAAAAATGTATTTTGCTTTGGCAACTATTCGTTGGTGCAATGGGGAAAAGCTGGGGATTGCGCGTCAACATGCGTTGGAACAAATGAATTCATATGTAAAAACAAAAACGAATATCGCACACCCTATGAACAAATATCTGGTTGCAATAAACAGTCAAATTAATCGCGAAGTTTCATACCATAACATGACAGATAAACATTCTGATAAAACGATAAACATGAATTCAGAACTGGCGAAAAAATGGTCAACTGAATCTGCCAAGATATTTCAACAATGTATGAAAAACATGAACGAAATGTATAAAAAATACATGCCTGAAAAAGACAACAAACAAACACCAGCAACTGTGAAATTTCAGTTGGCACAACATAGAACACAACAGATGTTGCAACAGATAATTTTGGAACAACAAAGGCGTCAACGCGCTGCGTAACCAGATAAAAATTTCATTATAGTAAATCCTAGGTGTTTATTCATGATTTTCTAAGAAGTATTGACTTTTCAATAAAAATCGGCTAATCTGTGCGTGGTTTGAAAAGGTAAACAAAAAATGGAAAAATTGTCTTCTGCTATGAGACGGCAGGTATTAGGAAACATGTTTGTTAAAAATTACAAGCGTATGTGGCCATATATAAAGCCTGTATGGTTTCGCGCATTGTTAACATTATTGTTGGCAATTCCGGTTGGATCTATGGATGCTTTGATTGCGTGGGCAATTAAACCTTATACTGATGCAGTTATGGTTCAACAAAACTTGGCTGCCAGTTGGTATATTCCTATTTTAATCGTTGGATTTACTGCGGTTCAGGGTGGATTGACATATGTATTAAATTATTTAAACACATGGGTTGGTGGAAAAATCACAAATGCGTTAAAGGCTGATTTGTTCAAAAAACTTTTAACTTTTGAAACAGAATTTTTTACTTCTAAAAATTCTGGTGAAATATTGATAAGATTTAATTCTAATGCAGACGGCGCATGCGCTGGGCTGTTAAGCAATTTAAAATCTTTTGTTCAAAAATTCTTTACAGGACTTTCGTTAACAGTTGTTTTGTTTATCAATTCATGGCAACTGGCTTTGGTAACCACTGCGATTTTGTTATTTGCGTTTTTACCAATGGCTTCGTTAAAGAAACGGGTTGCGCCTGTCCTTAATAATGCGATGGCGGTTTTATCTACTTTGACAACGAAATATAATGAAACATATTCTGGGAACAGAACAATTATTTCTTATAATTTACAGAAATACCAAGAAAACAGATATATGAATGTTTTGAACAAAAACTTTGATATTCAAATCAAAGTATTCCAAAGAACGCGTTGGTTGACACCTGTTATGCACATCATATTGTCAGTTGGTATAGCATTAGCACTTTGGTTTGGTTCACACTTGATTTTAACAGGTCAATTAACGCCTGGTGGTTTTGTGTCTTTCTTGACGGCTTTGATTTTGTTGTATCAGCCTATGAAAAGCATCGGTAACACTTATGGTTCTGTGATTATGTCTTTCTGGGCGATAGAGGTTTGCTTTGAAATGTTAGATTCTGTTCCAAAGATTGTTGACAGAATTGATGCGATTGAAATGCCAAAGATTCATCAACAAATTAAATTCGAAGATGTTTCGTTTAATTATATTCCTGATGTGCCTGTGTTAAAGAATATAAATTTAACAGTCAATCGTGGCGAAACAATCGCGATTGTTGGTAATTCTGGGGGTGGTAAAACTACTATGGTAAATTTATTGCCACGTTTTTATGATGTGACAAGTGGCGCAATCACGGTTGATGGTGTTGATATTCGCAATTTCACATTAAAATCTTTGCGTCAAAATATTGGTGTGGTATTCCAAGATAATTTCTTGTTTGACGGAACTATTCGTGAAAACATTATGATAGGAAACGAAAACGCAACCGAAGAACAATTACAACGCGCAATAAAATCGGCTTATCTGGACGGATTTTTAAAGACATTAAAAGACGGTTTGGATACACAAATTGGTGAGCGCGGTGTATTGTTATCGGGCGGTCAACGTCAACGTGTTGCGATTGCGCGTGCATTTTTGAAAAATGCACCGATATTGGTTTTGGATGAAGCTACATCAGCATTGGATAATAAATCAGAAGCTGTTGTTCAAAAAGCTATTGAAAACCTGATGCATGATAAAACAGTATTTGTTATCGCGCACCGTTTATCAACTATTCGTAATGCCAGCAAGATTATTGTTGTTAACGATGGTCAAATCGTAGAATCTGGAACTCATAACGATTTGTTAAAGGTTGAATGTGGCGCATATAAAATGTTATACGATATGCAATTCAAAACCAACGAAGACGAAAAATAATTTTTTGATACAAAGATTATTTGGTTATGCCATATAATGCCGCTCTGAATTTCGCTTTGCCTTCTATATCATTAGCGCACGAATATGAACAATCTTTAGAACATTGAGAATAGGAAGTATATGTAAAATGGAATCCCCAGTTAATTGATGTTTTGATACATTGGGTCCCAGAAACGGGAGAATATTTTGTTACACCACACCAACATGATGCGCCATTACCTGCCGATGTTAATTCGCTATCTGTTGCCACCCAATCTGACAACAAGAAATTTTTATCAAAAATTACTGTCCAAAAAGGGCGTTCTGAAAAGTACTGTTATTGCCATTGTACAATATAGAACCACATTTTTCCAAACATCCACCAGAACTATTACAATTACTAGAAGAAAAATCGTAAGCATAAACCCACGGTAAATCATTATATTGTTCTGATATATCACCCCTGGTATACGAAGTGACCCGACACCAACAATATTTTCTCCTGTCCCGGTTATTATCATAGAAAATTTATCACAATCGTTTCAAGTGAAAAATTTGAATTTTTTTGTTGTATGATTTCCCCTTCCCCCTCTTTCACATTTTAACTTAAAAGTCAACATAATTTATCTTTTGACATTTATATACAGAATGTATAACAATATGTCCGTTATATCGCAAAGCGCACTATTGCCAATAATGGGTGGTGTGGATATAACACCAATCTTGCCAATAATGGGGGTTGGTTATTTCATCAAATAAAAAAGGAGATAAAAGGATGAAAAAGTCTTTGAAATGTTTGTTGGCAGTCACAGCTTCTGTTGTTTCAGCCGAAGCTTTCGCAGCATCAAACATGGAAAATCCACTTTACATGCCTCAAAACCGCGAAGTTTATTTGAAAACTAGTGCGGCGGTCATGTATAAAAAAACAGATGATACACCTGCTTTAAAAGCAAGGGGTTTGGATCATACAGAAGAATTTCCTATATGGAGATTTGCCGAAGACATAGGTTATGGTATAACTGACAGATTGGCTTTGATTGGTCGTTTCGGTTATACTCATGACGATGACATTGACCGCAAAGGTATGCATCGTGGACGCTTGGGTGCAATGTATCGTGTTTTAGATGACGCACAACCAATCGTTTTGGATTTGTATACAGAAGCATTTTTATCAGGCATAACTGCGATGAAAGGTACATATACAACAACAGGTTTCAAATTCGACAATTATTCACATGGTCGCTATGGAATTATTTTTGGAACAAGATTGGGTAAAACTTGGGACAAATTTACATTAGCTGGTCACTTTGAATATTTACAAACATTTGGTAATCACAATAACAAAATTTCGATTGCCAGGGATGCCCCTGTTTCAGGAACTCCGTATACTATGGGCATGATTCAATTCCCTGAAGAAATCGAAGCGAATTTAAAATCAACGCACGAAACATGTTTTGGTTTTGATACTGGTTATCAAATCACAGATACTTGGTCTTTGGGTGCTGGGTTTGAATACTATGAACATGCCGATAATGGTGTGAAAAGTGTTCATACAAAAATGCCTAATGCAACATCAGAACAAGTTGCCCAAGGTTTGTCAAAAAAGTTTTCTAATATGCGTGACGGATGGGATGAATATGTGTTGAAATTAAATGTTGCAAATCAATTGACTGATAACATGCAATTGACTTTGTTCACAGAATACACATTTGACGATTCTCATTCTGGTTCTCAGAACGGAACGGATATCAAATGGGAAACTGGGGTAAGATTTAACGCCAGATTCTAGTTTTGACAAAAAAATTAACTTTATATTGGACATGGCACCCCTTTTGGGGTGCTTTTTATTTCGCCAGATATGTATTTAATACTTTCCTTGAAAAAAAAATTATGCTATAATATTACAAAAGGAAGTTAAACGGCATGAAAAATTCTAAGTTTCTTGCGGTATTGGCGGGTTTTGTCTCGTCTTTGCCATTTGTGGCAGATGCCGCTTACCCAGTATATAATCCACAACAGTTGGCGCGCCAGGGATATGTTATCAATACATATCAGCAACCACAAATAACGGGACAACGCGCAAACATCACTTCGCAACAGCTGGTTGCTGCGTCAGCCGCTAATCGGCAACCTATTATCACAAATGTGGCTGCGACAAACCCTAATCGGGTGACGGGTGCTTTGCCACGTGTGGGGTCTTCTGCGACTAATGCGGGACGTCAATATTATCAACCTGCTGATTATGACAGATTGGCGGACAGTGGTTTATATATCGGATTATCCGCCGCGTACAGCGTTATGGTCAAAGGTAACATGTCCGCTGATTATGCCGGCGAAGACAATGCGTTTTTTGCACCTGGGTCTTTCCGTGTATCTGATTTTGAAGCTGATACTGTGATTCCATTGCAGATTTCTGTTGGTGCCGCGATAAACAGTGATGTGCGTATTGATTTTTCTTTTCTGCGTTATTCCAATATTTCTTATGCTGTGAATGCCCAAACTTCCCAGGGTAATGGCGAATACACTGATGCCAAGGTTTCGGGTGGCGCAATCACATCTAATTCAACAATGTTAAATGTGTATTACAACATTGATTCATTTACTGGTTATGTCGCGGGTGGATCTTTGCGTCCTTATATTGGCGCGGGCGTCGGTGTCGCATTAAATACTATTGGCGATTATGTTATTTTTGACGACACTTTCTATGATGAAACAGATGGTTTGGGACCTGGCGCTATTGAAGGTGGCGGATTGACCGCTATTTCCGATGTTTATGGATATCATAATGGTGGAACAACAGAACAGTTGGCTTTTCAACTAGAAGCTGGTGTAACCACAGCGATGAGTGATGGTTTAAAACTTGATTTCTTTGTTCGCTATGCCAATTTGGGAAAGATTAAAACATCTGGTTCAATCGTTGTATCTCAGACAGAATGGATAAGTGATGGTGCTGGCGATGAATATGAAGCACCTTATGACAGCGTATTCCATTATACTAATTGGACCGAAAGTGGCAGATTATCAAGTTTAGATGTTGGTGCCAGAATAAGATTGGAATTCTAGGGTAAATAAAAAAATGAGAGAGAGAATTTGTAAAATATCTTTGTTTTCTATACTTTTGGCATGTGCTTCTGTTATGCCTGTGGGTGCTGCTGTTAAAACAAAAAATTCAAGTCGCGCTTATGCGCCCGCTTATCAGGCTGTTAATGCTTTGCGTGCCCAGCAAGAATATTACGCGGAAAACCAAGCTGCGGCTGTTGCACAATTGCCTGTTATGGTGACAGATGAAAAATTAGCAAATTCTATTGTGAATGGTGAAGCCGGTGCGCCAAGTCTTTCTGAATTGGAAGCGTGTTCAATGATTTATGTGAACGGGAATTTCAAATGGGGTCGCCCAGAATCTGGAATTAATCATGACCCACAATGCATAGCTGTTGTTGAATTACGTGATGCTAATTCTAATGCTTTGTTGGCTTCGACAACTGTGGCGGCTGGGCAATCGATAAAGTGCAACATAGATTCTTTCCCTTCGGGCAGTTATAATATGTCTGCCCTGTCGAAAATTGAATTACCTGCGGATAATGCCCCAACTATGGAAGATGTGGTTGCGGTGATGAACCAAGAACAAAAGCAAAACGCGGGTTTAAAAATTGCTGCGGGCGCTATTATTGCGGGGGTTGCGGGAAATTTATTGGCACCCAAAGACACCAGCAAAGACACAAGTGGTAAAATTCCATTTGGGACTGGAAAAACACAGCTGATAGATACCGCTATTGGTGCAGCGGCTGGCGCTGGCATTATGGCGGCAAGTTCGTATAGTGGCAAAGTCGCGGGCGACACAATTAAATCTACGGCGGTCAATGCGGCATCTGGGATGATTATTGGAAATATGATGGCTGGTGCCAACGGTGGCGACGACGTTATCGCGATAACTAAATGTTCTGTCAATAACGTTGAACACGATTGCGTTGTTGGAAATTATCAAACATATGGAGAACCATTGTCGTATCAAGATTCAGAGTTTTACATTGTAAAATTGGACAATTCAAGCTGTAGTAGCGGATTGAAGAGGTGTACAACTTCTGATGGTAAAACAACATGTGAATCAAAAAGCGGAGGTATTGGCAAGGTTCAGATAAAAACAGAGAACTATAAAGAGGACTCTGTAGATTGTCAAAAAGCGAAACAAATGTCACTAGACCAAGCTGATCAGTTTGAAATCTGGTCAACAACAGATAACAAGACATTTACCCAAGGTTCTGGTGGCGATGGCGCCAATAATTATTATGTAATTTATTCGGCAGCAAAAGTTGCAAACACGCAGCACGCATATGCTGTGTTTAATGAACCACTTAAAAAGGCTTTTGGATATAAAACATGGGAAGAATTGTCATCCAAAAAACCAAAGATTTATTATCGTTATGGTGGTGGTGGCGTTGGCGATTTAATTGAAGATGACGATGCTGTGGCTAATTTTGAACCGTCTTCACGTGAAGCCGATGACGGTGGATTGGTAGATTTATCTAATCAAGCACGTGCCAAAGGAACGATTGTTGGAACCGCGGCTGGGGGTGCATTGGGCGGGTTCGCTGGGTATCAAGGCGCACAAAGCGAAGTTTCCGAACGTTGGACCAGCGCATTGCGCGAATACGAAGATTCTCTGTCTAATTTCGTGTGCACAACAGGTGGGCGATTCCTTTCCAAATACAACGATTATGCTGACATCCCGGCATTAAAGACTGATAAATAAATAAACGCCATTTTGGCGTTTTTTTATTTCCGTTTATATGCCAAAACCAAAGGGACCATTTTATTGCGATATTGTTCTGGGATTTTTTCAATCGGTATAATCAACGAATTTTTTTGCCCCGCAGACATCTTTGGTAATTCTTCACCGTTTTTTGCGTTTATAATCGTGTCTAGTGTCACAGAAACTTTATCAGTGGTCAATGGCAAGATAAAAGTAATTTCGTCACCCTGCTTTATCTCGTTACGCAATTCCAGTATTATATTTTTATCGTCTATATTGGTTATAACACCAGCCGCATGATAATCTGATTTTGAATGTGTAGATTCGTAATCATGTGCTTCTGGTGGAAGTGGTCCATCAAAGAAAGCGGTTGTATACCCACGCGATTCCAATACATTTAAATCGTTCATAAAAGGTTGTGGGTCAAAGCCATCGGGGTCGCGCACATATGCATCAATCGCGTTACGATACGCACGCACAACAGAACCGACATAATATTCACTGCGATTTCTGCCTTCGATTTTAAGGCTGTCTGGATGCGATTCTATGACTTCGCGAAGTCGTGGCATTAAACATAAATCTTTGCTGTTCATTATATAGGCGCCACGTTCATCTTCTTCGATTGGCATTTCAATACCAGATTCTTTTTCGCGCAAAATCACATCATATTTCCAACGACAAAGTTGCGCACACGCACCACGATTAGAAGGACGCCCCGTTATATAATTCGACAGCAAACACCGCCCTGAATAAGACATACACATTGCACCATGAATAAATATTTCAAGACCAATATCTGGACACTGTTCACGAATTGATTTGAATTCATCATGTGATACTTCGCGTGCCAAAACACATTGAACTGCGCCTGCTTGTTGCCAAAATTTCACAGTTGCTGCAGAACATATATTCGCCTGGGTTGATATATGAATTGGGATATCTGGATGATGTTGTTTTACCCACATTAAAACACCCGCATCAGAAATAATAAGTGCGTCAGGTTTAAGGTAATTCAAAACTTCGCTAACCCGCCCCATATTTTCATAATCGCGGTCGTGCGCAAATAAATTGAACGCCAGATAAACCTTTTTGCCATGCGCATGTGCAAAATCTATTCCCTGCTTTACTTCATCAACAGTGATTTTAGCGCGCGCACGCATGGAAAACCCGGGCAAGCCCGCATAAATAGCGTCCGCCCCATAAAGAATCGCGGTCTTAAATGCGTCTAATGTTCCACCCGGCGCCAAAAGTTCTGGTATTTTTTTCATGTGGTTTATTGTAGCAATGATTTTTGTGATTTCAATATTAAAAAACGGGCTTTTCGCCCGTTTTCTTATTTTATAAACTTTTTATTTTATCTAATGCCTTGACCATTGCCGCTTCGTGTCTTTCCTGTTCTTTTTGGACTTTTATTTTGGCGGTTGCCTTGCGCATTTTTTCTTTACCAGTATCTTTTTCATAACGTTTTCTTGCATCTGCCAACACCCTAGAAAACCAGTTAGATCTGACTCGTTGCATTCTGTCAGCATTATCATATTCGCAATTCAAAGACAAAATTTCTTTACCCGATTTGTCATACACCAAAATTTGTGCAGGTGTATCAGAAATAAATTCTATTCTGCAGGTATCAAGTTTATAAACTTCCGCAAGACCGGCCCAAGATTGTGTAATTTTTTTAGATTCTTTGATTTTCTTTGCCAATTCAGAAAAGATTTTTTCTTCGGTTCTGAATTGTTTACTAAAAACGAAAAACATTTGATGCTCCTTTTATCATCATGTTGTTATTATACCATAATTTACCCCAAAAGCAACTTTTTGAAAAAACTGCTTGATTTTGTAAAATAAAACATATAATATAAACACACATCGCCGGTTTAGCTCAGCTGGTAGAGCATCTGATTTGTAATCAGAGGGTCGGGGGTCCGAGTCCCTCAACCGGCACCACCAATTTTCGTTAATAAAAAATCGCCATTGGCGATTTTTTGTTTAATAAAATTGAGTGCCGCGCCGTAGCATTGACGAATATTAAAGATTTTTTAATTTCCAAAAATTTTTTATGACAGAGAAATTAAGCACCCGCGTAGGCGGGCGAATCATATTTACTAGCCCACACAAAAAAGTGTGGGTTTAATGTTTTTGGATTATCTAAACTTACTTTTTCTTTATTTTCTTGGTGTTTTGTAATGCGTCGATAATGTTATTAAACGCTTTGGTAGTTTTGGGATGCATGGATGCAAATTTTTGTATTCCCATTATAATCGCCCCTGTAACCAATCGTTCCATATCATCCCGCGATATTATTTCCCGTGATTCTTTTATGTTTGATGTCTGTTCCAAATGCGTTTCTTCGCATTGGCATTTATTTTTACAAAAAGGTCTTGCTATATCTGGCATCCACCAAAAAAACAGCATTACCAAAACAGGCAACATAACACATAACAAAAAATATTTAAAATTATCAGTTGCACAAAAATTATTGTTAAAAATTGCATTACAATAATTTGAAATCTGTAATACAGTCAATATTACAAATTCATACAAAACCAATATCGTTATAAAAATTTTTATCTTGCGCATACAATTATTATAATCATATGCACCAATCAATATAACAGGACTGTATTCGCAATAAAAACCCCGCGCGTGGCGGGGGATTTTAATTTTCTTTTTGAATTGCGTTGGCAACAGATTCTATTTGCAACAACTGATTTTCCAATGCTGCGCGTTCGGAATTTTTATATCCTGTTTCACCAGGGTCTTTCTTTGCAGCTTCGTTATTCGCAGCTATTTTTTTCGCAACTGCTGGATTTATCAAATTAGCATGTTGTTGTCTGTCTTGGTCCGTATCGTTTTTCAACAATTTGCTGTTGCCAAAGAAGAACCAATTATCCATTTTAACAGCAGTTAATTGCATAACAGGACGTGTTCTGGCATCCGCAACCCATTTAGGCAATCCGCGCGGCATATCTGAATAATACCACAACAGCGCCCAATACACAAAACCCATTGCAATAATACTGCGAATGATACCAAATATAACACCCAAAGTTTTATCAACAACGGATAAAAAACTATCTTGAATTCTTTCGCGGATTTTGTGATTTATAAATCCAACGATAACCAAAATTACAAAGAATACTATGAAATAAGACACAACCAATGTGACAACAGTAGAATCTGGCACTTCGAACCATTTCTGTAATAATTTATCCAAAGATGGTGAAGCAAATCTTGCCGATACCGCCGCAACAATCCACGATAATGTCGCAATTGTTTCGTATACACCACCACGCACTGTAGCCCATATGGTAGATGCAATGATAACTACAACGTAAATGTAATCAAGGATAGTTAAATCAAACATCAATGTGCCTTATTTTTTCTTTTTAAACACAAAAAACAATCCGACAAACAAAAGTATTACGAAACCTGCCAAAAGTATCATTTCGGCAGATTTCGCGATTTTATTTAATTTTTTTTTGCGGGCTCTTTTTCAGCAATTGCATTTTTTCTGTCTGCGTGCGCTGCGACAAAAGCATCTTTGTCTTTTGCCATTTCTGCCTTGTTATTCGCAGCAGCAGTTTTTTGTTCTGCGGTCAAATCAGCTTCAATAGCGATGCGCAAATCATTCTGCATAGAATCTGCATAACCCTGGAAGCATTTTTCACCAATCACCAAAACAGGTACACCACCCCTTTGATAACCGCATTTAAACAACGCATCAACAAAGGCCTGACGATTATCAGCATTTGTGACATTTATTTCGGAAACCTTTAAATCACCGTATTCATAAATCAATGTAGAACTTATGAAATCACGCGCGTGATGACAGTGCGGACATGTTGGTGAATAAAAAATTGTTATATCTGCAGCATTTACGCCACCAACTAAAACCAATCCCATCAAAGCAAATAATATTTTTTTCATGTTTTTTGACTCCTTTCTTATTTCGCAAGTTGATTATAGAAAAATTACAAGAATAAAAGCAAGAACTTTTTGTTTTTTTCTTGCTTAAAAAATTAAAAATATATTAAAATAATCATGTTGAGAAAAAGAAGCAATGTCTAATCATAATGTTTTGCGCTTTTTATGTGTAGGTTCCATGATATTTTTGTGTCATGGTGTTTATGCTGACAATGGCGTTATTGATACAGAAATTGCCCTGGCAAATCTGGCAGATATTAATTCTACCTCTGGGGTTAATATTAGGGATAACGTCTATACGGTTTCTAACGAGGCAGCTCGTGAATTTGTTCGGGTTCAACTGGAAACATTGACACCTGCACTTGAAACAGCGACTGAGAGAATTGAAGAGTTTATTTGCGGCCCAAACAGCACAGGATACTATGTCGCAGCTTGCAATAATTATCGTGTTGGTTTTAACTGGTTAAAAAGCGCCAAGGTGCCAGATTTACAACGATCTAGTCCAGATTTATACCGAATTGAATATCACACGACAGGTGATTATTATGGCAATGACGATGACATGATTACATTATTAAAAAAAATGCGGATTTTCTTTGGACATTATCAAGACTTTTCTCTTATAAATACACCTGAAAACACGTTGTTAAAAGACAGGGAATCAATTTTAAACAACATTTGTAACCCAAATGACAGCAACACTGAAATATATTGTGCAAAATGTCCTAATAATGCAAAAATTCCTTTATCATCTGTTAAATTAGACAGTAATCATTCCGTTATTTCTGGCTCGTGGAAATTTTACACTATCGCAGATTGTTATATGGATACATTTGAAGATTCAACAGGGACTTATTTTTATGTCCCGGACAGCATGAATCTTGCTGAAGCCAATGCAGGACAGGGTCAAAAGTGTTATTACGCGAATACAAATCCTGATGCACTGGATGCTTTAAAGGGTGATACAATCGGTCAAATTCCACTTGGCATTACAAAGAAAGAGCCGATACAAAAGGATATAATGGTCCCCATTACTAGTGGTATAAACAAATAAAAAACATCAAGCACCGTGCGAAAGCATATGTAATACGATGCTGATTACAAACAAAATTGTTATAACAGATAAAACTATTTTTTGTCTTTTATGAGATTTTTCTTTACCGCATTCTGCACATGGACAATCACGCAAAACCAATACCCAAGACAATCCCAACATTAATGCAGAAAACACAAACAACCACGGTTCAACCCATTCTGGAACAAAAGAAGAATGCGCTATTTCTGGGGCAAACAACCCAACCAAAGACAAGACAATCGGCAAAACACAACAAAATAAATGTGGCAAAATTGACGCAATAATTCCAATTTTAACAGCTTTGTTTTTCATATGGTTTGTTCCTTTTTTTATTCTCCACCAGTGGGGAAGTTTACCCCCCGCTCCGCTTCGCGGCTCTCTCCCCCAGTGGGGGCGAATTACGGCGCGACATCCGTCTGCGCTTCGCTACGCCGAGACAGGCTCGATTTTCAGCCCTCGCTTCGCTTCGTTGAAAATCGGTGGCGTCCCCAGCAGAATTCGAATCTGCATCTAATCCTTAGGAGGGATTTGTTCTATCCTGTTGAACTATGAGGACAATCGCGATTGATTTTACATCAATAAAAAAATAAATCAACATTTAGTAATTGCAATATTTAAAAGCACTTGTATAATACGAATAACTAAGGATTAAAAACTATGGCGACAATAACAAGATTAGATTTGGCAAATGCTTTGAAGAATCGTTTCGGTTTAACTGCAGCTGATTCCTATAAAATGATTGATATTATTTTTGATGAAATAGAACAATCTTTGGAAAATGGCGAAGATGTCAAAATCACTGGTTTTGGAACATTTAAAATATTATCTAAATCTGCGCGTATTGGTCGCAATCCAAAGACGGGTGTCCCGGCGGTAATATCTGCGCGTCGCGTTGCATCTTTCCACCCAAGCGCGGAATTTAGAAAAAAAGTTTCCAGAAAATAAAAAACTTTTCTTTTTTGGAATAATGTGATACAATGCACATGTCGGCAAAGGTTTTGCCGACGGGGTGTTGAAACCCGTTTGAAGTGCGTCTTTGAAAGGACGTTAAATACCCCAACCGCTTGATTTTTATTCGGCGGTTTATTGTTAACAATAAAAATGGAGAAAAAGAAATGAAAAAAACTTTTTTAATTGCAGGACTTATCGCATGTATTGGCGCAACCAACAGTTATGCTGATATTGTGATTTCACAAGCAGACGATACTCCAGATATGGTCGTGACTGTTGCACGTGCCGCCAAAGATACCCAGAGCACAAAAAAAAGATCGGTTGACAAAACGTCCCAAACTAAACGCGCTGATGGTGGTGTAGTTGTGATTAATTGCCCTGGTCACTGCACCCCAGATTGTTGGACTCTGAACAATGTGCTTTTCTGTCAATGCAAAACATCTGATGGTCAAAATTGTGACGTGACAGAAGAAGATGTTATTGTTGGACAAACCAGCGTAACAAAATAAACAAAAAACCGCCAAATGGCGGTTTTTGTTTTACCACAATCTCACCCTTTTTTCTGGTGCGATATACATTGCATCATTTGGTTTGATATCAAATACTTCGTACCATTTTTCTACATGTGGCAAGATTCCATTTACGCGCCAACGCGAAAGCGAATGTTCATTTGTTTTTGTTTGACGCAGTAATGCTTCGTCTGTAATGTTGCTGGCTTCGGTCATCGCATATGCAACAAAAAATCTTTGGTCACTTGTTAATCCTAGTGCATCTTCAGATTTTTCCCCAAATTTTTTATACGCATCAAACGCGATTGTGACCCCACCGTAATCAGCTAAATTTTCACCCAATGTAAATTCGCCGTTCGCATGTGTGTCTGGCGCAACAAGTATATTATTAAAATGTTCCTTCATTATATTTGCACGTTCTTCAAAAAGCTTGGCATCACTTTCATTCCACCAATCTTTCATATTACCATCCATATCAAAATGACGACCAAAATCATCAAATCCATGTGTCATTTCATGTCCAATCACAGAACCAATCGCACCATAATTAAACGCATCATCCGCATTCATATCAAAGAACGGATATTGTAAAATACCTGCTGGGAAGCATATTTCATTCGTCGATGGGTCGTAATATGCATTAACTTGGTGTGCGTTCATATACCAAATTGTCGGGTCTTTTTCTTTGCCAACTTTGTTCAACCAGAATGCATCTTCAAATTCGTCAACACGCATCATATTTTCAAACAGCGAATCGTTTTTGATTATGAGTTTCGAATAATCACGCCATTTATCTGGATATCCTATTTTCGCTTTAAAGGTGTGCAATTTTTGCAAAGCCTGTTTTTTTGTATCATTACTCATCCAAGTTAAGTTTTTAATTCTGTCCCCCAGGACGCGTTGTAAATTAGCAACCAATTTTTCCATACGCTTTTTAGCAGATGCTGGGAAATATTTTTCAACATAAATTTGTCCAACTATTTCACCAAGCGAACCATCTATCATGGCAACTGCGCGCTTCCAACGCGGTTTCTTTTCTTTTTGACCGCTCATTTCACGATTATAAAAATCAAATGCTATATCGTATGTTTTATCATCAAGAAAAGATGCAGCACCATTTACAATTTTATATTTCAAATAAGTTTTTATTAAATTCAAATCTGTATTATTCATTATTTTAATTGATTCTGATATTGCTTCGGGTTGGGCAACATTTATATATTCTGGTTTCACACCGCGCAAATTAAAATAAGTATCCCAATCAAAACCAGAAAATTCCGCCTTTAATTCATCATAAGATTTTTTGTGATAATTCGCCAATGGGTCACGCAGTTTTTCTTTTTTATAAAAAGATTTCGCCATAGCCTCTTCCAGCGCATATAATTTTTCAACATCCACATTTACACCAAAATTATTCATTATATCTTTGATGTATTGTTTATATTTTTTACGAATCTGTTTTGATTTAGCATCGTCATCAAAATAGTAATCGCGCGATAAACCAATTCCACCCTGACCGATATTATAAAGATAATGTTCGCTGTCCATTTCATCCAATCCAACACCATCACCCCAAAATGCAGATGAATATTTATGCGCATTTCCCAAATATTTTACTAAATCACTTTTATTTTTTATGTTATCTATTTCATCAAGATATTTTTGCACAGGCTTTGTTTTATCTGCATTTAATTTTTGTTCATCCATTGCAATCTTATAAAGCATGCCTATTTTACCATTATCATTTTCAACTATGTCACGAACACGTTTGTTGTTTTCTTCATCTAATTGTTCAAAAGAACCGAATCGCGTATAATCGTTTGGCAATGGATTATTATTGCGCCAACCCTTGGTCGCAAAATCATAAAAATCGTTACCTGGTTTAACAGTTATATCCATGTTCTCTGTTTTAATACCACTTTGCATTGTTTTCCCCTTTGTAATAAAAAACGCAATTATCACCATGACACACACAGCAACAATTCCAATTATATTTAATAGTTTATTTTTCATTTTATTATATCCGCTGTTATTTCATCCAATATTAATAAACCATGTTCACTAGTATGCAAATATTCATTTTCAATTTCAACCAAATCTTTGTGCGCATTTACCCAATTAAAATCTATTTGATTTTTTACATCATCTGTCAATTTCACACCACGAATTGTGCGCAGCCCTGTCAAAATCTTTTCCATAGCGCGCGTATCATTACTGATTGGTTCAAATAATTCATTGTTTCCGCGTTGTTCATACCAAATATTATTTATAAACACACGTCCCGCAGCACCACGACCTGTTCCAATATAAGCATCGCCGTTCCATATGTTTTGATTATGCCTGCATTCAAAACCTGGTGTGGCATAATTCGAAACTTCGTATCGTGGCAAAGATAAATGTTCACCGATTGCAATATACATATCTGCCATTGTTTCATTATCTGGCATTTTTAGATTCTTTTTGCCAAACGGAGTATTTTTTTCAATCGTCAATTCATATAATGATACATGGTTCAATCCTAATTTATTTATGTCATTACACAAATCAATAACTGTTTTCACATTATGATTGGGCAGTCCATAAATAAAATCAGCAGACACACGCAATCCCATATCCTGTGCCACATTCAATAAATCAATAGCTTGTTTAACATTATGAATACGACCCAAAAATTTTAATTCATCGTCTTTTAATGATTGAACGCCAACAGATAATCTGTTTACACCCAAAGACACCAAATCACATAATTTATTTTTATCTATTGTACCAGGATTAGATTCTAATGTTATTTCGCAATTTTCGTCCAATGCGAATGAATCTTTTATACAGTTGATTATTTTTTCAAAAGTCTTTACCGGCATTAAAGATGGTGTCCCGCCACCAAAAAATATAGTAGGTATATTTATTTTGCCAATTTTCATTGACCAAAGTTTTATTTCGCCACATATATCGTTTGAATATTTGTCCCAATCAGGGTTAGAACACGCAAAAGAATAAAACGCGCAATAATTGCACTTAGAAACACAGAACGGGACATGTATGTAAATATTATGTGCGACAGCCATATCAAAAATAGTAATTCTAAAAAAATGAAATTCAATCTAAATTAATGCTTTACTTAAAAATATTTTTTGTGTTATGATGCCTTAAGGAAAGGAAGATGAAAAGAAATTTCTTGGCTTTTTTACTTGCTTTTGCGCCGTCTTTCGCTTGCGCTGCATCGAATGAAGGGGTGCCTGCATATTATGCAGATAGGGGCTAT
This sequence comes from Alphaproteobacteria bacterium, assembly GCA_046881825.1. Taxonomy (GTDB): domain Bacteria; phylum Pseudomonadota; class Alphaproteobacteria; order Rs-D84; family Rs-D84; genus Enterousia. The sequence goes on from JBKSMS010000013.1 coordinate 25,612, forward strand.
CCCAATGCTAATCAAATAGGATACGGAAAATATCAAGATTATGGATACACCGGATATGTTGGACCATCTGGAAAAAAACAGGTTATTGGCACTCGTCAATATTCTTACCAGGTTCCACGTCAACAGCAAACCTATGTATATGATGTGAAACAGTATGATATTCCCGGGAAAAAGACAACTAATGGTATTGCTAAACCTGCCAGTGAAAACAGAACAAGTATATATGGTGGATACGGGGTTCGTTATGCTGATTTTGAATTCAAAACTGGTGTAAATTCTGTTCTGGAATGGGATGACATGTGGTTTCATGAATTCAATGTCGGGTTAAAGCATGTTTTTGATATTCGTGGTTTTGATTTGGCTGTGTACGGCGATTATACTTATGGTTCTATGTATGCTGGTGGTATGTCTATGGATTATGATTTGGAACCATACGATTATGCTATCCCAACTGAAGGGATATTCACTATTTCCATGGGTGACCAAAGCGGTTATACCCATAAATTAAAAGTTGGTGTTGCTGCGCATCATATCTGGAATTTAGGCGGATGGAAAATTAGTCCACATATTGGATATGAAATATTCAAACACAATTTAAAAATGTCTAATCATTTGTATCCAAATCCTGGGGTTTATTTACCTTTGATGACCAGTTCTGGTGATTATGTGTTTGGTGACACCATAGACGGCAATTATTATGCGGTTGGAACAAATGTGACTGTTCCTGATGACCCCAATTTTCGCCAGGTTTGTATGGGTCCCGAAGATATCAAGGTTGTTCTTGCACCATCTGGTGAAACATCCATTGATGGCATTTTGTATCCATTGGGACCAAATTTAACTGTGGTTGATTACAGTTCCAGTATGGGTAATCTGCCATGGGGTGTTGCCGAAGGCGAATGCGTTGTTATCGGTGGCGATGGCACAATCACAGTTGAAGGGACGACCCACATCTATAATACTACGTGGAGTGGTTTCTATCTTGGACTTGAAATTGAAAAGCAGATGACTTTGTCAGATAAACTTCGTTTCTATGCCCAAGTCAGCATGCCGAAATATTCATCCGAAGGAACATGGCCAAATCGTGACGATTGGCAACAAAACCCAAGTTTTCTGGACGAAGGTGACAATGGTGCTTTTGCTTATGAAGCAGAATTGGAGTATTCTTATCAACTGTCTGATCGTATGCAATTATCTTTGACTGCCGATACCAACTATTTCCATATTGGCAAAATTTCTGGTGAATTGTATGTCGCAGAATCTGTTGTGTATTACGAAGATGAATTGAATCCAGGTAACTGGGTTGCAGAAACAATCCCAGCCTATACAGAACATGTCAACGAAGCTTTGAAAGAAGGAACATGGCGGTCGTTTGGATTGCATCTTGGATTGAAATATTCGTTTTAATTAATGTGGGGTAATATGAAATATAAATTGCCTGTGGTTTGTGGGTTGTTGTTTGCGCTTTGTGTCAATATGGCGCACGCAGAACGTGGTGCTTTTGATTTGGACAGATGGGACAAAGTAATGCAGGATATTCGCGCCAAGGCAGCTGCTGAAAAAATCAGCCTATCTGTTATTGATGAAACATTAAAATCACCTGTATTTATCCCCGGAATTGTTAAATCAGACAAAAATCAATCTGAATTTAAATTGACTTTGGAACAATATTTAAATCGCACGGTCAGTGCTGAACGCGTTCAAAAAGGAAAAAAGCAGCGCGCTACTTATCCGACATTATTATCAAATGTAGAAAAACAATTTGGAATTCCGCGTAATGTGACATTGGCTTTTTGGGGAATGGAATCTAATTATGGTGCTGTAAAATCTAGGTATCAATTGACACATGCTTTTATTACTTTGATTTATGAGGGTCGCCGTGAAGAATTCTTTTCTAAACAATTGATTGCGTTGATGAAAATCGCAGATAAAAACAAACTGGCAATAAATAGTATTCATGGTTCTTGGGCGGGCGCGATGGGGCATTTTCAATTTATACCGACTACATTGACCCAATACGGCATGGACGGTAATAACGATGGTCGTGTTGATATTATAAACAGTGTTGGTGATGCTATGTACAGCGCTGGGAATTATTTGAATAAATTGGGTTGGAATAAAAACGAACCAATCGTATATCGTGTAATATTGCCTGCTGATTTTGACCGGGATGTTATGAATGGTGATACAAAAAAGACTTTCACGGAATGGGCAAAGATGGGCGTTATGAATCTTGACGGAACACCTTTGGATGCGGGCGATACAGTTGTTGGTTTGATTGCTGATGTAAAGAATATTGATAAAATAATTGACTCTCAAATGGATACCAATCAATCGCTTGATACAGATGTTGCACCGACACCTGTAATAAAGGCATATTTAACATATCCAAATTTTTACAGAATAAAAAAGTGGAACAATTCATCTTGGTATGCAATCGCGATTGCCGAATTGTCTGATAAATTGAAATAAAAACTTTCTCTTATACTAAAAATCGTAAAAGTCCAGCAGAAATAAAAACAATTGATTGTGAAGTTTTTCTTTGGTATCATTAGCCTTGTTATTACAAAGGATATTTAATTATGGCTATAAAAGTTCGTGATTTCGAAGTGCGCCTTACACGCAACAAAGAAGAAAGAAAACAAGTGCGCCAATTGCGTTATGAAGTGTTCTGTTTGGAAGAAGGCGCGTCCGCAACCGAAGAGCAAAAAAACCTGGGTGAAGAATACGATGCCTATGATACTTATGCTGATTATATGGCGGTTTTGCACAATGGTAAAATCGTTGGGACTTACCGTATTATCGACAGAGATGCCTCGGAAAAAATGGGCGGTTTTTATACTGAAAGTGAATTTAATTTATCTAAGATTAAAAAAGTAAAAGGCAATATTGCAGAAATGTCGCGTGCTTGCGTTAAAAAAGAATATCGCGATGACGGTTTGGTTATTCGTTTGCTTTGGGCGGGATTATGTGAATATGTCGTAAAGCGCAAAGTTGTATTATTGTTCGGTGTGCCATCCTTTGTTGGAACGAATCCTGCACAATCGGCTCAGGCACTATCTTATCTTTACTATAACTATTTATCGCCATCGCATTTGTTGGCAACTGTGTTAAAAGAAAATTTAGATCCATCTGTTGACCCACGTATGACACAAATGAACATTTTGCCACGCGCTTTTGTTAACGAAGATGAGGCACGAAAACAAATGACTCCTTTGATTAAGGGCTATCTGCGTCTTGGTGCAACATTTGGTCGCGGCGTGTTTATTGATAAACCTTTTGGGACATACGATGTGTTCGTTCTTGTTCAAACAAAGAAAATTGATAAAATATTCCAAAAACACTTTGCTGGTTCGGAAACCGCTTTTGATGAATTTGATATCAAAGAAGGACCATTGCATCTTTTGACGCGTATAATAATGTCTCCGTTTACCGGGACAGCCAAGGCAATAAAGGCATTTGGTGAATTGTTTATGCGTGAAGATGCTGATGATATTGAATACATCGACAAAGACGAAACCGAAAACACAGAGGAACAATAATGCAAATTCGCGAACCAAACTTTTTTATTAAAACAATAAAATTTTTATGGTTTATGATTGCTTGGTTGATGGTGTTTATAAATGCCTTTGTTTTGCTTTTTATTCCAAGGGGAAAATTGTCTGTTAAATACATGCAATTTTTTATGCGTCAATTTAATTTTATGATGGGGGTAAAATTCAAAGTGCATGGTAAATTAACATCAAAGCGTCCACTGCTTTGTGTATGCAACCATATTTCTATTTTTGAAATGGCGACAATACCTGTGGCTTTTGGTGGGTCGTTTTTTGGCAAAAAAGAAATTGGCGAATGGCCATTGGTTGGCTGGATAGCAAAAAAGTTTGGTGTTGTATTTATCGACCGCCGTCCTTCACATGCGATTGAGGCATTAAATCAAATTAAAAACGAATTAGATTCTGTTGATTATCCAATGTTCATTTTTCCCGAAGGGACATCGACAAACGGTGCATACGTAAAACAATTCAAATCATCGATGTTTGATATTGTTGAAAAAACTGGCATCACCATTCAACCATTGGTTATACATTATCGTTTAAAAGACGGAACAAAAATAAGCGACATCGACATGGCAAATCATTTTGCTTATTTTTCCAACGCAAAAATGGATTGTGGTCCACACTGCAAGGTGGAACGCAGCGCGTTTATGCAGGCGTTTCATATAATGTGCCTGGGCGGTTTCTTGGTTGAAATAGATGTATTGCCTGTTCCCGACTTGTCGGGTATGGATAGAAAACAAATGGCAGAACACCTGCATGAAATAATTTCAAAAGAATATATGAAAAATAAATAAACTAATAATTAAGGTAGATAAAAAATGAAAACAGCGATTACACCAACAAGAAGTGAAAATTTTAGTGAATGGTATCAAAATTTAATTGTGGCGGCGGATTTGGCCGAAAATTCACCTGTGCGTGGATGTATGACCATTAAACCATACGGTTGGGCAATTTGGGAATTAATGCGCGATGAAATGGATAAACGCATAAAGGCAAGTGGTGTATTAAACGCGAACTTTCCATTGTTGATACCTATTAATTTTTTCAATAAAGAAGCAGAACATGTCGCGGGCTTTGCCAAAGAAGCAGCCGTTGTCACACATTATCGTTTAAAAATGATTGACGGAACACTGCAACCAGACCCAGAAGCAAAACTGACTGAGCCATACATAATTCGTCCAACTTCTGAAACGATTATCGGCGAAGCAATGTCAAGATGGGTTCAATCTTATCGTGATTTGCCATTGAAATTAAATCAGTGGGTAAATGTTATGCGTTGGGAAATGCGCCCAAGATTGTTCTTGCGCACCGCTGAATTTAACTGGCAAGAAGGACACAATGTTTTCGCCACGCATGATGAGGCAAATGAAGACGCGCGTAAAATGCATAAAATGTATGCCGAATATATGGCTAATGTTTTGGCGATACCTGTTATCATGGGCGAAAAAACACCTGAAGAGAGATTCGCTGGTGCAGACCACACTTATACAGTTGAACAAATTATGCAAGACGGCAAGGCACTGCAGGCCGGGACTTCACACGATTTGGGACAACATTTTGCAAAATCTTTTGGTATTCAATATCTGGGGACAGATGGGAAATTAACACACGGTTGGACAACATCTTGGGGAACATCTACCCGTATGATGGGTGGTTTGTTTATGACACATTCTGATGACGATGGTTTGATTTTACCCCCAATAGTTGCGCCATATCAAATTGTTGTTATTCCAATAACTCGTGAAGAAAATGAAAAAGAATTAAATGCTTGTGCGAATAAATTAGCAGAACAATTACGCACCAAGGGCATTCGTGTTTTGGTTGATGATACTGATGCGCGTGCACCTGATAAAATGTGGAAATGGATAAAACGCGGTGTTCCATTGCGCGTTGAAATTGGTGCAAAAGAAATGGCGGATAATACATTGACCGTGACGCGCCGTGATTTGGGAAAATCATCCAAAACAACTGTTGCAGTGGAACATTTTATAAACGATGCACAAAATATGTTGGATACAATTCAACACGATATGTTGATTGCTGTTGAAAAACGTAATAAAACCATGATTCACGATGTCAAAGATTTAAAAGAATTAGAATCCGCATTGGAATCTGGAAAGATTGGATTTTTCCGTATCAAATACGATTTAACCACAAACGAAGAATTTGATGGGTTGATTGAAAAATATAAAATATCCCGTCGTTGTCTTGACGACAAAGACCCAAATTTTGTATTCGTTGCAAAATCTTATTAATCCGTCTTTGCCGTTGCAAAGCCGCGATAAAAAAGTGGTATTTTATTTCAAAATTATCACAACATTAAAAATCGCCCGTTCGGGCGATGTTTTGTTTATATTATTTTTTTTATTTGGTTTTCTCTTTGTGTTCTTTTAATATCTGTCTTCTCAATTCTGTATACCTGCAATCTGTAAAATCCTTCTCTTCTAACAGCTTGATATTACTTTCTAACTCATTAATAGCACTGTGATCTTTCTTTTCCGCTTTCTTTAATTGATTTAATTCATTTTTCATTTTCCATTGTTCATTAGATAATATCTCGTTTTTTCTACAAGTGTCATTACACAATGCAACCATACTCCAAACCCAACCAGTAGTCATAATACCACCTATGAGGATACCCCAAAAATATACTTTGATATCCGATTTGACATCTGGCGAAATATTAAGATTTTTTAAAAACTTTTTGTTCATGTTTTATGCCTTTGCTATATTGATATAGTATCAACATAATACAAATATATATATTTGTCAAGAATAATTTTATAACTATGTTTAATTTTTAACTGCCAGCACTATATTATCCGCCAATGTTTCCGTTGTTGCGCCACGGGAATTTAAAATTATTGTATTCTTTGCCCCCATTAAAAAGCACAATGGTTCGAATGTTCCTGCAACCACGGACAAAGATTTGAATATTGCGTTGCCTGTGTTTATGTTATCTACAACAATGATGTCTGCGATATTTCCAGTTAAATGTTTTTCGATTCGGATATTTTTATCCAGCGCAACATCTAATTGTTCTATTCTTAATGTATCTTTTGGAAATTCGTTTATATGTGCACCAGACCACGAATGAAATAATGGAGATATTTTTGTATTTGTATCACCACCCGCAGAAATCAAAGACACAAAAGGCGCGCGCGTTTTATCAATAAATTTACCGAACAGATAAACCGCATTTTCTACTATGTGTGTAAGTTGATTTTCATCTGGATACGGAACACAAGCCGCGTCAGTCAAAACAAACGGTGGTCGCACACCCGCTTTATCAAAAAACACCGCGCAATGTGTTAAATAAAATTTTTCACCATTCATAAACTTTTTATTTATCGCAATCACACGACGCAAAAAATCGTCAGAATGAATATCGCATTTCATCAAAACCAATTCATCATCACAAACCGGTAATTCATCACCATCTGGCGCAGATTCCCAGCCAGCCAAATCTGGACATTTTTGCATTGCTGATTCAATTGCTTTTTTATATTTATCGCCTACTTCACCAAAGCATAAAATTTTTTTCATGAATTTTGTCCTTTTCGATGTCGGGAATAATAGCAAAATATAAATATTTTTATCAAATACTTTTTTGTGATATAATTATTACAACAAAATCAGGAGAGATATATGAAAATAGCAATTATTGGTGTGGGAACGGTTGGTTCTGCAATCGCAACCGCTGTTCAAAAGACGGGGTTGGCGCATGAAATAGTTTTATTCGATCGTGATGGCATTCGCGCACGCGCTGCCGCTGAAGATTTGGGACACGCATCTGCTTTTTCTTATGATATTAAAATAACCGCGGTCAGCACCTATCGTGCTATCAAAGGTTCTGAGATAGTTATTATTGCGGCGGGGGCAAATCAAAAACCCGGCGAAACACGTATGGATTTGCTGAACAAAAACGCAGCTGTGATTGAAGATATTATTCCACGCGTTATGGCAAATGTGGACAGTAAAAAAGTAAAACTTGTCATTGTCACAAATCCGCTGGATGTTATGGTTATGTTGGCACAAAAATTATCTAAATTGCCAGCGACGCGCGTAATTGGAACCGGAACAATGCTTGATTCTGCAAGATTTAAAATTATTTTATCCAGACATCTTGGGATATCAACACGTTCTATAACTTCTTATGTTTTAGGCGAACACGGAGATTCTTCGGTTATAAATTGGTCTTCGGTTTGTGTTGGGGGAATTGCATTGGATGATTTTTGCAAGCAAGCTAAAATATCTTTACCACAAACAACCCGCAACAGTATTGAACATCGTGTAAAAAACGCAGCTTATGAAATTATCAAAGGGCGCGGTGCGACTTGGGACGGTATTGGTGCAGCTGTTGTTGATTTGTTATACGCAATCGTGAACGATGAAAAACGCATACTTACTACATCTGTTGTTTCTGGTGTTGGCAAAGAAGCAGTTGCTTTATCTCTGCCCCGCGTTATTGGTTCGAACGGTGTCATAATGAATTTACATCCAAAGATGAACGCGACAGAAACAAGTGCCCTTCGCAAAAGCGCGAAAATCATAAGAAAAAACTTTGATTCAATGTAAAAGAAATCAATCTTATAGACCCGTAAAAATCCTGTGATATATTGAAAATCAACATACGCAGGATTTTTTTATGAACAGAAAAGATATAACTTTTCAAATTGGTGATAATGGTTATCGTCTTTATGCGCTTTCCAACGGACAACAAATTGGAAGCATATTTTTTGTTCGCATTGGTAATGACAAACTTATAATTTCAGACGCTGAAATAGATTCAAAATATCCACCCCGTGAAATCGAATTATATTTAGTCCAAGAAATAATCACGATGGCACGCGCACAACACAGAAAAATTTTATCAATATGCCCGTATATTTCTGAAATATTTACTCAGCATCCTGAATTTGATGATGTTCGTATGCTAAATAGTGGTCGATAAAAATAAAACCGCCACAGTATGGACAAAACTGTGGCGGGGCTCCCTTCCTTCCGCAGATAGCGGAAACTGAGTTTATGCAGCCATACGATTTGCAGATTTACTGTTTTCTCTGTCTGCATCCATAATTTTCTTGGCTTCGGCAAACACCATTTCTTTGACACGCAAAGCCAAATCAGATGTTTCCAAAGTTTCAGCGGCTACATCAAAATTGTCTGTCCGTATTTGCAACGAAACATATGCGCCAATCAGCGCAGCACGCGACAAATCTTCGATAGAACGAGGTGCATTATTCTTTCCAATATGCAATTCATCACTTAGCGAAACGATTTGCCTGTCCGCGTTAACCCATACAGTCGTTGTCAAAACTTTGTCCAGAGCAATCATAATCTCTTTTATATTTTTTGACATTGGTTCCTCCCTTCCTGTCCTTTGGTTTGTAAGAAAAAAATAAACTTTTTATTGTATTTACTGGTGTATTTACAATTTTTTATTTTTATTTTTTCCTGGTTGTTATTTTTTCCCAGATTTCTGGTTTTTGCCTGATTTCCGGGGTCTTAATCCTTCCTTCCGTTTGTCTATACAATCATCTTAGAATAAAAACGAATCGCAGGTCAAGAGCAAATTTTAATTTTTTCAAAAAAAATTTTAAAATCGCAGATTTATGGGGAAAGAAAGGTCGTTATTTTACCATCAAGCACTGTGTCATTACAAACTTTCTTTACCCCCTTCCCGCCGTTGGCGGACTTACCCCATGGGGCAGACAAGGAGTAGATTTTACAAGCGAAGCGAAGTGAAATCGTTACGATTGCCGCACAGCCACACATAAAATGTGTGAGCGAGCGAATACGAGAATGAACAATTAATAAAATTTTAAAAAATCGCAGTTCACAAGATTTTTTTGATTTTAGTTTTTGTTCATCGAGGCATAAAACCGCATTGCAGTCTAAATTCCCCGCCCGGGGCGGGTGGGGGTAAAAAATTTTTCACAAACATGTATTTTTGTGCTTGCGCGAATTTTGGTAATATGATAAAATCAGTTAAAAAGGAAAGGGAGTTGCCCGTGAAAAGATTTATTTGTGTATTAAGTGGCTTGCTTGTTTTACCTGCGTTTGCAGAGGTTGCACCAGTCTATTACGACGATGTTGTTGAATATACTGATGATGCAGTTAATGCTGAAAATTCTGTTGAATCTGTCGCACAGAAAAATGTTCAACAGCGAACAAACATTAATCGTTCGACATCCGCGTCACGCGCGGTTGCTGCGGGAACGAATGCGGCTTCGCGGACAAATACATCTTCGCGCGCGGTTGCTTCTTCGCCAAGGACGGCTACATCTGGTACAACACGCGGAACAGTGGCGCGGACAGCAAAAACATCTGCAACCGCAACACGTGGCACTTCAAATGCTTCACGTGCGGTGACTTCGCGTTCTGCCAAAAACACAAAGCCTGTAGCGGCACGTGTTGGTGTGGTAAGTGATTATGTTGTATCAGGCTCCAGGGGCGGTAATTATATTGGAACAACCCCCAGTATTTCTACTACTGGCAGTGTGTATAATGCAAACCCACGTATCAGTGTTGCGAATCGTCGTGCATCTACACGTCTTTCTACACCAATTGTGTCATCTAACACGACAACTACAACTATTACCCAAGAAGATGTTTCTGCTACAACCAGCAATTTGACAAACATCGCTGAATTGACTGATTATTGCAAGGCTCAATATGCGGCTTGTATGGATAATTATTGCAATATTTTAGACGACAACCAGGGTCGTTGTTCTTGTTCCAAAAACATAAAAAATTATGAAAAGACAGAACAGACATTGGCTGCCGCTACTGAAGAATTTCAAAATGTTGTTCAACAAATAAGATATATTGGTTTAACATCTGACCAAATCGAAGCTTTGTTCACAGAAACCGAAGCGGAACTTACCATGAAATCTACAACAGATTCTTCGCGTCTAAAGAACAGTCTGGACAGCATCAAAAAGAAAATCGTTGATGTTTCGACACCGTCTGCGGCTTCGACTGTGACCAGTGGTTTGACTTTGGATATGAATGGTTTATTGACAGCTGATTTTTCCCAAGGTTTTGATTTGAATTCATTCTTGAATATGAACAACAATTCGACAAGTGTTTCTAATCAACGCGGTGACCAGTTGTATAAAACTGCGGCGGGACGTTGCAGAACGGCTGTTTTGAATTCTTGCACAACCCAGGGTATTGATGCCAACATCATAACTAATGCTTATGATTTGGAAATCGATAAACAATGTGTGTTGTATGAACGCGCATTAAACGATGCCAACGCGGAAATGAAGCAAAATGTAACAAATGCGACAACTATTTTGCAACAGGCACGTCTGCTGTTGGCACAAAACAAGAATTCTTATGATTTACGCGGATGTATCGCGGCAATCGATTCATGTATGCAAGACGAATATGTCTGTGGTCCAGATTATGAATTATGCTTGGACCCAACCGGTAAATATTTAGCAAATGGTGAAATTGTAAAGGGTGGAACACCTGGCGTTTCCGGCGGTCAACCAAGAACAGATGATGTAATGTGTGCAACAGCATGTACAAAATATGGTAACTCTGATACTACATATGACAATTCGTTGAATACTGCTTATGATACTAATGATTTAACCCAATACTGCTCTAATTGTAAAGATAAGAATGAATGGGTCAGTGAAGGTATGTATAACCTTTATTCCACATGGGATTATAAAGATGGTGGCACCAAAAATGCGTGGAGTATGGGCGAAAAAGAAAGCTTGGGTGGATACATTGATACTAATTTAGATACATGGAAATCTGAATATAAAAGATCTGAAAGCAAAACATATACCGACAACATGGCAATGTATTTGTTGCAAAAGATTGGTTATATCGATTCTGATGACAAAGTTCATGGTATGTGTGCATCGACTATGAAACAATGCCAAGATTACACATTTTCAACCAAAAGGTCAAAGAAATCTTATATCCCAGATAACGAAGTTGTTCGTCAGTATTTGAACGCGACATTGGCAAAGATTAAGGTTCAACAAGATGCAATCATTGCTGATTATGCTGAAGATTGCCGTAACGATGTGACTTCTTGTTTGGCGACAAATGGATATGATGAAAGTGCGCCTAATTCAACTGCAACAAAAACAGCAATTAATGCTTGTGCGGCAGAAATCACAACATGTATGTCTGTTGGCGGATATCAAATCACCGAAGGCGTAAGATTAACATTGCGGGCTATGTCTGATTGGGTTGCAAGTATCATGTTAACTTGCCCAGAAAACCAATACTTGGTTGATGACGGTACAGGTCATGTATATTGCAAGAGCTGCCCTCAGGTGTTGGCTATTGTTGATGCAAATGGTAAATTCTCTTCCGACTATGAAGGTGATGATAATTATGCCCCAATAAATGCTAATTCTTTATCAAGCGATACAGTGTTAGGAGAAAGACCATCGTATGTTCCAATGGTTTCTGTTGGTGGTCGTGTGGCGTCTTGTACCTGTCCAGATGGCTATACTATGTATTCTGTAAATAACAATGATTTGGTTGGTGGTGATTGGACCGTAACATTTAATACAGGTGATTCTCATTATACGTGTATTGACAATTCTGTAAGATGTGGATACGGTAGCGGCTCCAATAATACTGTGACATGTGAAAAAGTTTCACAATAGTCGTTGCATGATAAAAAAGCGTTGGAGAACAACGCTTTTTTGTTATATGTATTTAACCAAATTTACACAACAAAAAAAACGCCGATGGCGTTTTTTTATTCTTTGTTCTTTAATTCTTCTTTAATCTTAGAAAGAGAACTGGTTAATTCGCGGATTCTGCCGTAAAAGTCAGATTTACACAAATTTGCCGCATATTCCAACGCATGCGACCATGCCAAAGCATCGCTGTTTCCATGCGTTTTTATTGAAAATCCGTTAAGTCCTAAAAACACAGCCCCAGCATACGAACGTGGGTCTATTTTGTTCTTTAACCTTTTAAACAAATGAATAAGGAAAAAGGTGCCAAGTATAGCAATCAAAGAACGCTTGTAATTTGCCCGGACAATGCGGGAAATCATTTTTGCGGTACCTTCTACCGTTTTTAACATAACATTGCCCGTAAAGCCATCTGTGACGACAACTTGAACCTTGCCACTAGTAACATCGTTACCCTCAACAAAGCCGATGTATTCATAAGGCAATTCATCAATATGTTCTGTTAAAATTTTATTCAATCTTTGCAATGTTTCACTGCCTTTGGTTTCTTCTTCGCCGATATTCAAAATACCAACGCGCGGACGCGTCATACCACCGATGATATCGGCGTAAACACTGCCCATAATAGAAAAATCAAATAAAATTTCTTCGTCACATTGAACATTTGCCCCCAAATCAAGACCAACAACACGCGTATCCCCATCGCCAGATGGTAACATTGTTGTTATCGCAGGACGGGAAATCCCGTCAACCGTTTTCAATGCTAATTTAGACAGCGCCATCAAAACCCCAGTATTCCCCGCAGATACAACCGCAGCAGAATTACCTTCGCGAACATCTTTTATCGCCATATACATAGATGTCCCCTGGGCATGACGAATAACATCGCGAATCTTATCTGTTCCAGAAATCACTTCGTCCGCATTGATGATTTCGCAATTACGCGCAACACGTGGAAATTTCTTTAATAATGAACGCAATCTTTTTTCCGGTCCAAAGACACGAAAAAAGGCACTGTCTTCACCATATTGATACAAAAACTGGTTCATGCCACCAAACACAGCCGTCGGTGCCAAATCCCCGCCCATTGCATCTATTGAAATGATTTTTTTAGATTCATTCATCTATTCAATGTAAAAAGGGCAAGTGAATTAAGATTTCCATGCCCTTTTAATCCCATATTGTTAAGATTATTTTGAACCACACGCAGGGCAAACATGATGTGGACGTTTCTTTTCGCCACATTTTTTGCAAACACTGACCGGCATCACAGACAAAGCATCATGTGAACGACGTTGTGCAGAACGTGCTTTACTTGTTTTACTTTTTGGAGTTGCCATTTTACAATCCTTTTATTTAGCTCTCTTAATTCTATTCAATTCTTACCCATTTGCAAGTAAAAATTTGTTTGAACCATGCCCGGCATTTGTTGCCAGGCATTCTTGTTTTTATTAAATATCCAACAACTGTTGTTGTTTGCCACCTTCGCGTGCCAATTTTTCAGCGCGTTCTTCTTCTTTTGCAATTTCACGAACGCGGCGAACATATGCACCTGTCCCGATTGGGATAAGGCGACCAACAATCAAGTTTTCATTTACACCAACCAATTTATCCGTAGAACCACTGATTGCTGCATCAACCAACACCTTGGTTGTCTGTTGGAACGATGCATTGGATATAAATGAACGCGAAGTCAAGGATGCACGTGTCAAACCAACCAACACCTGCTGAGCCGTAGCAACACGACCATTGTCTTTGGCAACACGTGCATTTTCTTCTTCGAAATCAACACGATCAACCACCGCGCCACTTAAGAATGTAGTGTCACCTGGATCGCTGATTTCTACACGACGAGTCATTTCACGTATCAATATTTCAATATGCTTGTTGTTGATAGACACACCCTGCAAGCGGTAAACCTGTTGGACCTGTTCAACCATAAATTGTGCCAAAGCTTTTTGACCCAATATGCGCAAGATGTCTTGTGGCACAGGATCACCATCAACCAATTTATCAGCCTTGCGCACAGTGTCACCACTGCGAACCAATAAATTAGTTCCTTTTGGTACAGCATATTCAACAGGCGCAGTTCCGTCTGTTGGTTCGATGCGGATAATAATTTTAGATTTTGCATCTTCCAATTCGATAGTTCCATCAACTTCTGCCAATAATGCAGGATTTGCAGGACGGCGGATTTCCAACAATTCTTCAACGCGTGGAAGACCGCCTGTAATATCGCCTGTCTTCTTGGTTTGAACAGGAATACGCGCCAAGATATCCCCAGCATGTATTTTGTCGCCATTTGACACATTCAATGTAGAATATGTCGGCAATAAATATTCTGCTATCTTTTTACCACCAAGAGATATCACTTCGCCTTTGTCATCAACCAATCTTATTGATGGGTTCAAAGCTTTCTTGGTATTGGTCTTCCAATTTATAACCTTGCGCGAAACGATACCAGTAATCGCGTCAACTTCTTCTTGGAAGGAAACATCTTCTATCAAATCGTTGAACGAAACAATACCGTCTTTTTCCGCGATGATTGTATTGGAATAAGGATCCCATTCTGCAACTTTTTGTCCTTTTTCAACCTTGTCACCATCGTTCACCAATAACATTGATGCATAAGGCAACGCGGCCGAGAACAATTCTTTGCCATCTTTGTCTACGACACCAATTTTACCTGTTCTGGACAATACTACCACACGAGATGCAGAATTTGTAATGGTGTTGACATTTTCCAATTTGATTGTTCCACCGACTGGCATTTCAATAAAGTGAGATTCTGAATTACCTTCAGCGATACCACCAATGTGGAAAGTACGCAAAGTCAACTGAGTTCCAGGTTCACCAATTGATTGCCCAGCAACCAAACCAACTGCTTCACCGACATGAACCAGCGCATTTCTAGACAAATCCATACCATAACATTTTGCACACAAACCATCACTTTGGCATGTCAAAACGCTGCGAATGTCCACAGATGGTAAACCAGATTCATTGATTTGACGCGCAGCAGCTTTGGTCACCAATTCGCCCGCAGGAACAATAACTTCCTTGGTCAAAGGATGAATAATATCGTGTGCCGCAGTACGCCCCAAAACAACATCCCCCAATGGAACGGTTAATGTAGAACCCTGATAAACAGGTTTCGCGGTAATAAATTCATGTGTTCCACAGTCATGTTCTGTGATAACTGTATTTATCGCCAAATCAACCAAACGACGTGTCAAATAACCAGCAGTAGCAGTTTTCAAAGCTGTATCCGACATACCTTTACGAGCACCATGGGTAGATGTAAAGTATTCAGACATGGTTAAACCTTCTTTAAAGTTCGAAATAATTGGAACTTCGATAATGGAACCGTCTGGTTTCTGCATCATACCACGCATACCAGCAAGCTGCTGAATCTGACCCTTAGAACCACGCGCCTTAGATACAGCCATCATGTAAATACTGTTCCAATTGTCGCCTTCGGTTTTACCCAAAGCTTCGTATGCCTTGTCACCCAATTCGTCAGTTGTATGCTGCCACAAATCAATCAATTTATTGTGACGTTCTCCACTGGATAACAAACCGTTTTGATATTGGTTTTCAATTTCAGCCGCTGCCTTTTCAGATTTTTCGATAATCGCTTCTTTGTCTTCTGGGATAACAATATCGTCAAACCCAATAGAAATACCACTGCGCACAGCTTGTTCAAAGCCAGTATCTTTCAATGCGTCAGCCAACAAAATCATTGCTTTGTCACCACATTTTTCGTATGTAGCAGCCAACAATTTTTTAATTTCACCTGCTGGCATAACTTTGTTCACAGAATCAAATGGCATGCCTTCTGGTAACAATTCACCCAATATCATACGCCCAGCCGTAGTAGCATATTTCTGACCATTAACACGCGCATAAATTGGTGTATGCAAAGTGATTGTTTTATTTTCTAATGCCATTTTAACTTCGTCCATATTCACAAAACGCGGTGATTTCTTTTCATCGTGTTCACCATTTATCAAAGATATATAGAAAACACCTAAAACCATATCTTGTGTAGGGACAGTCATAGGATTACCATTTGCAGGCGACAAAACATTGTTTGTTGATAACATCAATGTGCGCGCTTCCAGTTGTGCTTCCAAAGAAATAGGAACATGGACAGACATCTGGTCACCGTCAAAGTCCGCATTAAATCCAGCACATACCAATGGATGTAAACGAATTGCTTTGCCTTCTATCAAAACTGGTTCAAACGCAATCAAAGACAATCTGTGCAAAGTTGGCGCACGGTTCAACAACACTGGATGTTGATAAATAACCTTTTCCAAAATTTCCCATACAATGTCTTCGCCGTTTTCAACCATTTTACGAGCGGTCTTTAATGTATTAGCATAATCACCAGCCAACAATTTCGCATAAACAAATGGCTTAAACAATTCCAATGCCATTGTCTTTGGCAAACCAACCTGGTGCATACGCAATGTTGGTCCAGGTGTAATAACGCTTCGTCCAGAATAATCTACACGTTTACCCAACATGTTCATACGGAAACGCCCCTGTTTACCACTTAAAGAATCAGACAAAGATTTCAATGGACGACGATTCTGGGAAACCATTGGACGTGCTTTGTGCCCATTGTCGAACAATGAATCAACCGCTTCTTGTAACATGCGTTTTTCATTACGAACGATGATTTCAGGTGCATGCATTTCCATAAATCTTTTCAAACGATTATTACGGATAATCACACGACGATACAAATCATTTAAATCAGAAGCCGCAACATGCCCCGCATCCAAATTTACAAGTGGACGCATATCTGGTGGAATAACAGGGATAATATCCGGCAACATCCATTGTGGTTCTGTTTTAGAATCCAAAAATGATTCAACCAATTTCAACTGTTTTATGATTGATTTGCGTTTTGATTCGGATTTTGTTTCTGCTAATTCAGCGCGCAAACGCGTTCTTTCATCACCCATATCCAGATTAGCAATTATGGAACGAATACCTTCTGCACCGATACCAACATGGAAAGAATCTTCACCGAATTCTTCAACCGCAGCCTGATATTCATCTTCGCTGATGACATCATATTGTTTCAAACTGGTTAAACCTGGTTCTGTTACAATGTATGCATCATAAGAAATAACTTGTTCCAATTTCTTTTGTGGCAAATTATTCAACAATGTGGCAATTTTGCCTTCGCGTAAAAACCAAGTATGCGCAACAGGAATAGCCAATTTAATATGCCCCATACGTTCACGACGCACAGCAGAAGACCCAACTTCTACACCGCAACGTTCGCAAACAACACCGCGGAATTTGATACGTTTATATTTTCCGCATGCACATTCATAATCTTTCACAGGTCCAAAAATTTGCTGACAAAACAAACCTTCGGCTTCTGGTTTCAAGGAATGATAATTAATAGTTTCTGGCTTTTTCACTTCACCATGCGACCAGGAAAGAATTTCTTCTGGGGACGCAATAGAAATACGCAAAGCATCAAATTGTTCCTTGGTTTCTATTTGTCCAAATATCTTTTGCAACATATTTGTCATTTGTTTTTGCTCCTTTTAAGTCACTAAAAGTGCCTTGTGGCCGGCAGGCGATTTTTTCAAATCGCCCGATGGCCCGGCCACTAGTCCATTTTCTTTGGGTTTAATGCCAAACCTAATCCGCGCAATTCGCGCACCAAAACATTAAATGCTTCTGGTGTGCCCATTTGAATATCGTTGTTTCCAGAAATAATTGCTTCGTACATCTTATTTCTTCCAACAATATCGTCAGATTTAACAGTTAACATTTCGCGCAACAAGTGTGCAGCACCGTGTGCTTCCAATGCCCAAACTTCCATTTCTCCCAATCTTTGACCACCCATGTGTGCCTTGCCTGACAAAGGCTGTTGAGTCACCAAAGAATAATTACCAGTTGAACGAGCATGAATCTTTTCATCAACCAAGTGATGCAATTTCATCATGTACATTACACCAACTGTCACAGGACGGGCAAACTTTTCGCCAGTCACACCATCATACAATGTAAACTGACCAGATTCTGGCAATTTAGCCAAATTCAACATTGCCTTGATTTCTGCAGGTGTCGCACCATCGAATGTTGGTGTTGCCATTGGAACACCATCACGCAAAAGCGCAGCCTGGGCACGAACATCTGTGTCTGTCATTTTTTCAAGTTTTTCAGCAACGGCTTTGCCATATATCTTGCCCATCACATTACGCAAATCATCAGTCACAGCACGTTTCTGTTTTACTTCGTCCAAAACATCACCGATTTGTTTACCCAATGCGCGCGCAGCCATACCAAGGTGTGTTTCAAATATCTGACCGATATTCATACGGCTTGGCACACCCAATGGATTCAAAACAATATCAATTGGTGTTCCATCTTCCATATGTGGCATGTCTTCAATAGGAACAACACGAGATACAATACCTTTGTTTCCATGACGACCAGCCATTTTATCACCAGGCTGCAATTTCATTTTATGAGCGATATATACTTTGACTTCTTTCAAAACCCCAGCAGCCAAAGATGTGCTTTCTGTTGCCTTGGCAATTTCAGCATCTGCACGTTCATTTAATTCTTGCAATTTCAAAACATGTTGTTCACGCAATTCATCAATTTTTGCTTGAATTTCTTTATTTGAAACAACCAGTTTTTTCATATCAGATGCACGAATACCTTCGAACACTTCAGCAGTCAGTTTTTTACCAACAAAAGGTTTCAAACTGCCAGTACCTGCGGAAATTGTCGCATTTTCAGCCAATTGGAATATCTGGTCTGCAAAACCCTTTTCAACAATCGCCGTTTCTTCATCACGGTCTTTGTTGATTTTTTCGATTTTTTGCAATTCAATCATTTGCGTTCTTTCGTCTTTTTTGACACCATGTCTGGTCAAAACATTAACGCCAATAACTGTTCCTTCTTCGTTTGGTCCAACCTTTAATGAAGTATCTTTGACATTCAAAGCCTTTTCACCAAAGATGTTGCGCAACAATGCTTCTTCTGGGGTCAATAATGTTTCAGATTTCGGAGAAACACGACCAACCAAAATATCACCTTGTTTTACACGCGCACCAACATAAATCATACCAGATTCATCCAGATTTTTCAGCGCTTCTTCACCAACATTTGGAATATCACGGGTAAAGCTTTCTGGTCCCAATTGTGTATCACGCAACTTGATTTCTTTTTCAACAATCTTGATAGATGTATAAACATCATCACGCGATATACGTTCAGAAATCACAATAGCGTCTTCATAGTTATAACCACGCCATGGAACAAAAGCAACCAACACATTGCGGCCCAATGCCAATTCACCGTAATTCATAGATGAACCGTCCGCGATGATATCACCAGCAGAAATTCTATCGCCGACATGAACTAATGGTTTTTGATGAACCAATGTTTCACCGTTTGAACGACCGAATTTTTCAAGGTTATAAATATCAACCCCGGTCACTACATTACGTGAATTCATACATTTAACCACAATACGATTTGCATCCACAGATTCAACAACGCCACTGTGTTTTGCAACACAACCCGTTCTGGAATCACGTGCCACTTCGCGTTCAATACCTGTTCCAACCAATGGTGCTTCGACGCGCATTAATGGAACACCCTGACGTTGCATGTTTGAACCCATCAAAGCACGGTTTGCGTCGTCGTTCGCAACAAATGGAATCAACCCAGTCGCAATAGATACAACCTGACGCGGGGCAACGTCGATTAAATCGATTTCGCCCTTTGGAACCATAACGAATTCACCATCTACACGCGCAGTCACCATGTCTTCCGCCAAAACCCCGGCAGAAGTTGTTGGTGTATTACCTTGCGCAATTTTATGGCCTAATTCTTCATCAGCAGTTAAATACACCATTTCGTCTGTGATTTTGCTGTTTTTCACAACATAGTATGGTGTTTCAATAAATCCATAAGGGTTCACACGCGCATACGCAGACAAGTGAGAAATCAAACCAATATTCGCACCTTCTGGGGTGTGAATTGGGCACAATCTGCCGTAATGAGTTGGATGCACGTCACGCACATCAATCCCGGCACGTTCACGGTTTAAGCCCCCTGGTCCCAAAGCAGAGATAAGACGTTTGTGTTCAACTTCTGCCAATGGGTTATAAGAATCCATAAATTGAGATAACTGTGAAGTTCCCAAGAATTCAGAAACCAAAGACATCAATGGTTTTGCATTGATAACATCTTGAGGTTGCATTGTTGCAATATTTGGTGAAGTCAAACTTTCACGAACCAATCTTTCAATACGCAACATTCCACTACGGAAAGTCTGTTCAAACAATTCACCCACAGCACGAACACGACGATTAGACAAATTATCAATATCATCAATTACATCTTTATGATCAATGATATTCGTCAAAGTTCTTAATACTGCCAAGAAATCAGCCTTGGTCAAAGTGCGTTCATCTTCTGGTTTTTTACCAGAATCGATTTTCAAACGTTTGTTCATTTTGAAACGACCGACCGCAGACAAATCGTAATACGCTGGGTCAAATCCTTGACGCAAGAACAAATTCAATGCCGCTTCGACAGTTGGACGTTCGCCAGGGCGAATCAAATCATAAATCGCAATCAAAGCTTCTTCACGATTCGAAGTTTTATCCGCCATCAAAGTATTACGCATATGGGCAGTTATTGTAGTATTATCAATCGCAATCAAAGAAATATTTTTGACACCTAATTTTTCCAGTTCATTTAATACTTCTTCTGTGATTTCTGTTCCTTCGGCAAATAAAACATCATCGCCGTTTTTCACTGGACTGAATAAATATTCACCAATCAAAGAATCTCGTTGCAGACCAAATTTATTTGAAACACTTGCAATCTTGGATAAACGTTTAGCATTTAAACGATCACCTTTTGATGCCAAAGGCTTTTTATCTTTTGGATTGATTAAATCATAATTCAAACGATATTTTTCTAAACCTTCAAAGGCAGAAACATCGCCAATCCACATTTTGCCATCAAATGACAACGAAATTTGTTTATAAAACGCGCCTAAAATTTCTTCGCCACTCATCCCGGCAATATTTACTTTGCGTGGATCAGCAGCAAATTTCTTTTCGTCCGCAGCAGATGGCAAACAACGCAACAAAACAGTTGCTGGGATTTTGCGTCTGCGATCGATACGAACATAAATAATTCCTTTGGATTCTTCAAAATCAATCCATGAACCATGTTCTGGGATTATACGACCAGTATAAGTCTCCGGATTGCCGGCAATTTTTGATTCTTTTGTTGTTCCAAAAACAACACCTTGGGCACGATGCATTTGCGATACAACAACACGTTCCACACCTGCTGCGATAAAGCTACCACGTTCGGTCATTAACGGAACATCGCCCATAAATATTTCTTGTTCTTTGATATCACGCAAAGATTTTTTACCATCTTCTGCGATATCCCATAATATCAATCTCAGCTTCAATTTCAGTTTGCTGGAATAAGTCAAATTACGCAGCATACATTCTTGAACATTGTATACAGGTTTATCCAATGTATATTCAATAAATTCCAAATCTGCAATTCCCGCATAATCTTTAATTGGAAACATAGATTTGAAAACATTTTGCAACCCTATATTTTTTCTATTTTCTGGGGCCACGTCTGCCTGTAAGAAATCTTTGTAAGAATTGTACTGAATTTCAACCAAATCAGGAAGCGGAGTTTGCAAAAAACTTTTACCAAAAGATTTTCTAAGTTTCTGGATTACTGCCATCGGTTTTAGTCCTTTTTTCTGTGCGTTTTGTGCAAACGATTTTCGATATTATCGTATTGTCTGTATTTTACGCCTTTGTGCCCGTATGGGATTTTCATCCCACACGGGCGGCGTTTTTGCCATATTTTCATATGGCGGATTTTTTGAACCTTGTCGGTTCTGGGTTGAATTATTTCAATTCAACTTTGGCACCGGCGGCTTCGATTGTAGCTTTCATTTTTTCAGCTTCATCTTTTGCTACGCCTTCTTTAACTGCCTTTG
>JBKSMS010000014.1:0-119553 GCA_046881825.1 Alphaproteobacteria bacterium
CCTGTTGTCGCACCAATCACACTTGAAACCAGTGAACCCTTGGCTTGCTTTTGTATTTTGGATACATCTTGACCTATATATCCGGAACACGCATTTGCTATCGTTTGCGCTTCACGGACATCAATTCCTTCCGTCTTTGCCTTTGCAATCGATGTGCGCAAATCAGACACCGTCGCTAAACAATCATCAATCCGCCCCTGAATGTCGCCCTTCTTTAACGAAGCACCAGCAATCGCAGCACCCGCAATATTGGTCGCAGTTGCACCCGCCATTAAACCGGTTCGCCAATTACCCAAACTTTTTGATTGTTTTGTTAATCTTTCGATTTCTGTTTCGGTTGTTCCGGTATTAGTCGCCCAAGCTTGTTTTAACCGAACTGTTGCATCATCAACATCATACGAAGTCTGTCCATAACTTTCACGAACATTAGGTAATCTGTTTTCTAAATCTGCAATTCTTTTATCTTTGCTTGCTTTTACAATACCGACAACTGTTGCGCCGGCACCAAGCCCAGTTCCAACACCTGTTATCGCCGTATTTATCCCCGCCATTTTTTTTAAATCTGCCAATTCATCATCAATGCCAACGCATGCGGTGTATGTTGCACGCAACGCATCATCCAGTGGCAAAACATCAGCGACAGAAACCGCCGGCAATAAAGCAATACAAACGAAAAATGCATTCCTTCCTAACTTCATACAAACATCTTACAAAAAAACACGATAAATTACAAGCTAGAATTTTAAACCGCCCGTTTGGGCGGTTTGATTTTTTGATTTTCAACTAAAACCATTTCCACGGCTGGAAAGCACTAAGCAGTCCCATTCCTGTACGTTTATCTGCAATTGTATGACCACAACGCGGACACACCAAGAATGGTTTAAGGGACGCGTTAACCTTGCTGAACGCGAACGACCAAATAATAAACCCGGCAACCCATGTGGCGATTACCAATCCCCATGCGACATAGCCAAAATATTTATTCACTGTATTAGTCAATATTTGAACCACACCAACATTTGATTTTTCCAAATCATTATATATTTTAACCGCCACAGGCCAGCTAGATGGGCGCCACGGATACACATGCTTTATTCCGTAATTGGTCAACAAAGTGGTTCCCAGCCCACCAGAATTTTTATCCAGTTGATGTTTGATTGCTTCGTCAATCATTTTATCAACTTCGATTTGAGAAACCTTTACTAATTCGGTTTTTACAGAATCAAGTTTTTTATTTACTTGGTCTGCCACAGCATCAACCTTTGCGATGTTTTTATCCGCAGCTGCAACAACATCATTAGCTTTGCCCACAGCTTTATCAACACCATCTGTTTTAATACCAAATTTATTAGCCAAACCAGTTAGCGCAGATACTTTTGCCGTTTCTTGTTTAACTTTATTTGTTTGCTCTTTGGCCTTAGCCGTAGTATCCGTCACTTTGTCCACTTGCTTTTCAACAATCTTTACTTTTTCAATAGCAACACCAATTGGCTTTTCCAGATTGATAGAATCTTTGATACCCGCCAACAATCTTTCATATTGTTCAACAATATTTCTTTGCAAATCAAAGAACATTGAAACAACCATAGATTTCTTAATTGGTCCAGCATAAGTGTTTTTTACATGCAATGGAAACCACGCCACAAAAATCAACCATATAACAGATATGATTGCAAAAACACGTTTTGTCATCGTAATAACAGATGTTTTTTTCGCGACAGTTTTTGCACCACCACGATCAATCACTTCTACTTCTTTTTTTGCCATAGTTTTTCTCCTTTTTGATGAATACAATGGTATAAAAATTACTATATAGATTTCAACTGTTTTTTATCGACTGTTTCCTAAAAAGTTTTCTATTAATTTTTCATTAGCGGAAAACAAATCCTGTTTGGTTTCATCTCCCGCATTTTTATCTATGATTTTTTCAATTGTATCATGATAAACACTTGCTGCATCTTTGTTTTTAAAGGCGTGTATTTCACGCGTAGCGAACATATTATACATGTTGCTGTTTTTATTCTGCTTTAAACACGCCAAAGTATAAACAAACGACAATTTATCAGTCAAATCTTTTGATACAGCCAAATATATTTTATCATCCATGTTTAATGATAAAATCGGTTTATAAGTTTCTTTTTTATTATTTTGCGGCATGTCCGAATCCTTTTTTTGCCATTATAAGAGTCATTGTTTGTTTATCCACACCATCGCGCTTCATTTCACCAACCATAGTTCTTTTTGTGTTGCTGATATTTTCATCAATTGCGTTCACTCTCTTAAAAACTTGATTTCCAGAAACAATTACAGATTTTCTGGCTATTCTATCTGAATCTGTTATTGCATTGCCGTGATACACAAAATATTTAATCGTTATTTTGTATTGAACTTTGCCTATGCCTTTTCTGTTTAATTTATCAACCGATTTATCAACCGATTTATCAACCGGCAATCTTGCTATGTCATAATGAATGTAATAATTTCTTACTTTCTTATTTTTCTTTAATTGCATTTTTATCACCTTCTGTATATTGTTTTATAAAATTTTCTTTAAATTGTTGGAAAGTTCCGTTTTCTATATTTTTTCTTATATCACGCATTAAATCTTGATAAAACCAAAGATTATGCTGTGTCAATAATGTTGCGCCCAAAATTTCATTACATTTTACCAAATGATGAATATATGCACGCGATAATTTACATGCCGGACACCCACATTTATCGTCTATTGGTCTGTCATCATCTGTAAAACGCGCATTACGCATATTCATTGTGCCATATCTTGTAAAAGCCTGGGCAGTGCGACCAGCGCGCGTTGGCATAACACAATCAAACATATCAACACCGCGTTCAACCGCACCCAAAATATCAAGCGGTGTCCCAACCCCCATTAAATATCTAGGCTTGTCTGTTGGTAAATGTGGTGTGACAGTCGCAATCATATCAAACATTACTTCTTGGGGTTCGCCAACAGCAAGCCCCCCAATAGCGTAACCATCAAATCCAATCGCGGTTAAATCATGTGCTGATTTTATGCGCAAATCTTTAAAATCTGCGCCCTGCACTATGCCAAAAATCCCATATCCCGCACGGTCAACAAAAGCATCCTTGCTGCGTTTTGCCCAACGCGTCACCATATCAACATTTTTTTCCGCCCTTTCACGAGTAGTAGGCAGATGCAAACATTCATCCAAAACCATAGTGATATTGGAATCAAGTTGATGTTGAATATGAACACTGTCTTCTGGTCTTAGAAAATGTTTTATTCCACCATCTATGTGTGAAGTAAATTCTACACCTTCTTCTTTCATCTTTACAAGATTAGAAAGAGACATGACTTGGAACCCACCACTGTCTGTTAAAATTGGACCATGCCATCCACTGAATTTGTGAAGCCCGCCCATTTTTTCGACTAAATCACCGCCTGGACGCATCATTAAATGGTAAGTATTCCCCAAAATAACTTCTGTTCCAGTTGCGGCAACCTGTTCCATGGTAAGCGCTTTGACTGTGGCCGCCGTCCCCACTGCCATAAATGCAGGTGTTTGAAAATCGCCATGCGCAGTGTGCACGCAACCACGGCGCGCCTTTCCGTCCACTTTAATCAAATCAAATTTTAACGACATGTTCTTGCCTTTTTACTATTTCTATAATCAATTGGATATTTTTTATTGTTTATCATTTTGCATCCTTTCTAAATAATAAACAACAATCGCCATAACTGAAAAAGCGATATTTTTCGTCGATAGCATGTTTATATGCTGTCTTCATTTCATCAAGTCCTGCAAAAGCAGACACCAGCATAAAAAGCGTTGATTTAGGCAAATGAAAATTAGTCAACAATACATCCACAGCACCAAATTTATATCCCGGCGTAATAAATATATTTGTTGTTTGACAAATTGGCAGGACACGTTTATTTTCATTACCTGCCAATTGATGTGCGCTTTCAAGTGTTCGCATAGATGTTGTTCCAACAGCAATCACGCGCGTGGCATTGTTGATAACATCTGCCTGTTCTGGGGTGATACAGCACCATTCGCTGTGCATTTTGTGTTCGTCCAAATCTTCTGTTTTAACAGGCATCCATGTCCCCGCCCCAACATGCAATGTTATTTTGACTATTTTTGCACCGCGTTTTTCGATTTCATCCATTAATTCATCTGTAAAATGCAACCCAGCGGTTGGCGCCGCCATAGAACCAAGCGGCTCCGCATAGACCGTTTGATATCTGTTTCTGTCTTCGGATTCTTCTTCGCGTTTCATATATGGGGGCAACGGCATTTTGCCAACTTTGTCCAAGACTTCAAAAACATTATCACAATCAAAGTGCAATAACAATCCACTTTCTTCGTCTGTGTCTAAAACTTTTAATTTTGTGCCGTTTTCCATAGTCAAGACATCGCCAATTTTGATTTTGTTGAATTTTTTACACAGTCCCCACCAATCTTTATCATTCACCGATGTATGCAGAGTTATTTCGTGTCCGTCCGCCATAAAACGTGCAGGAATCACACGCGAATTATTAAACACAACAACATCACCTGGCTGTAAATAATCAAGAAAATCACGAATATGTTTATCTTCTATCTTGGAACCAACAACCAGCATGCGCGAAGAATCGCGTCTTTCCAAAGGATGGGACGCGATTAATTCGGTCGGTAATTCAAAATCAAAATCAGATGTGTGATACATTATCGGACATGCGCAGCTTTTTCTTTCGCGATGATTTCTTGGTCTTTTCTGATTTGTATAGTATCTTGTGGATAAATTACTTTGTAATCTTCGGTAGTAAACACACGACGACCATTGTAATTATTTTTAAACAGTTTTGCCTGTTTTAATTTAATTTGGTCCCCATAATGAAAATAAGGAATATCTTTTAACAATTGTTCTGTTTGTGCCGTTTTTTTGGAACAATCTATCATACGTTCTTCGCCTTCGGCATTTTCCATCAAGATTTTTTTACCGTCATAAACATTTGTGACAGTATTAATATATGTTTTGCATGCAACCATTGTAATTGCCAATAATGGTGTAACAAAAGCTATTTTATATGATATTTTCATTGTGTTTTCCTTTTTGTTTGTTTTATTTAAATTCTAATCCTTGGTCGATATAGTTTTCTGCTGTATCTTCCCAGTTTTCTTCTACCCTCACAAATAAATGCAGACGCGCATTTACCCCCCACTGATCTTGAATATCGTGCCGCGCCGCTGTTCCGATTTTCTTTAATTGTGCGCCACCACGACCAACAACTATCTTTTTGTGTGCCGCGCTTTGTACAACTATTTTTTGATATATTTCCAAAACACCTTCGGAATCTGTGTCAACCTTTTCAGTTACCACATTGATATGATAAGGTAATTCCTGGTGAATATACTTATAAACCTTTTCACGTGTCAATTCTGCCAAATACAGCATATCAGGGACATCAACTGCATCACGCGTTTCAAACAAATACGGCGATTCTGGCATAACAAGGCTCAGCGATTCCAACATTTGTTTAATCCCATCGTTTTTGAGCGCAGATATCATAAATATTTCTTTGAATTCTGCCATACCAGACAGTTCTGCAACCATTGGCAAAAGTGTTTCTTTGTGAATTGAATCCACCTTGTTCAAAGCGACAAATAAATTCTTGTGATTTTTGATTTTTTGAATTAAATCACGCACCGTCTGGGTTATGCCCTTTTGCGCATCAATTACCAACAATACCGCATCCGCATCATCCAATGCAGACATAGCAGCCCCAACCATAGCGCGGTCTAATCTGCGTGAAGGCTTAAAAACACCAGGCGTATCAACAAAAACCAGTTGTCTATTGCCGACCATTTTAATTGCACGTAAACGTGTCCTGGTGGTTTGCACCTTGTGTGAAACAATGGATACTTTGCGTTCCATAATTTGGTTCAAAAGTGTAGATTTACCGGCATTTGTCGGTCCAATAATTGCTATAAATCCAGAATATGTCTTTGTCATAATAGAAACCATAGCACACCATTTTGCAAAAACAACAAAAACCTTGAAAAAACACAGAAGTATTCTATAATCCCCGCAAACTTGAACAAAAAGGTTAAATTATGGAACAGAAATTCAGTTTTAATTATGATTGGAATGTCGCATTCATGCAACAAGCACAACTGATGTCAACCCGCTCTAAGGACCCCAGCACCAAAGTCGGTTGTATAATCGTTTCTCCAGATAGATTTGTTTTGTCCGAAGGTTACAACGGTTTTCCACGTGGTGTGGCAGATACCCCTGAAAGATTGAATGATCGCGCACAAAAATACCCACGCGTTGTTCATGCTGAAGCAAATGCTATAATTAATGCAGGTAGAAACGGCGCAAAAATTGATGGTAGCATATTGTATGTAACTCAACCGCCATGTCCAAATTGTGCAAAAATGATTGCCAATGCCGGGATCAAAGAAGTATGGTACATAGATTTAGATAAAAGCAAAAAAGGTATCGCTGGTTGGCGCGACGAATTAAGTATTTCCTTTGAAATGTTTGACGAAGTCGGTATTATCTATCAAGCGATTCCAAAGAAATACTTGTTTACAAAATCGCAACTAACTAGTATAAGGAACAAACAATTAAAAGCTTTAAGCAAATAAAAAATGCCCGTTTGGGCATTTTTTTTAATCTTTTAACTTTTTGGTCCATTCATTATCTGGGAAATTTTTGCGCAACATTTCTGCATACCCGTTTGCCTGTTCCGGTAAACCAATCGCAGTATAACATTCTGTCAATCTGAACATCGCTTCTGGTGTCATAACTGTTTCTTGGGCAGTCGCGACAATAGATTGCAATCGTGATATCGCAGCTGTCCAATTTTTGCGTTGCATATCTTCGTATGCAGCATACATAACCTTGCCCGCGATATAGTTCTTTAAAATCAATATTTTGTTTTCTGCGTTTTTGGCATATTCAGATGATGGAAAACGGTCAACCAATTGTTGGAATTGTTGCAGAGCATACGCAGACATTCCCGGGTCACGACGAACATCGCTAACCTGGCGATAATAGCACATACCACGTAAATACATCATATATGGAACATCACGATGTCCAGGATGAAAGCGCATATATCTGTCAATAGCCAATATAGATCCTGCAAAATCTTTATCCATATATCTTGAATAAGCCATCATAACCAGCGCATCAGCCGCACATGGACTGGCCGGGTATTGTGATTCAGCAGTTTGAAACAATTCCGCGGCAACATCATAATCTTTGTCGTTAAATTCTTTATAAGCATCCGCATAAATTTCTTCCAAAGGTCTGTCAACTTTGATTTCTTCGCCACCACTGCACGCATAAAGCATTGGTGCGCAACAAAATAGTAAAATGATTTTTTTCATACTTGAATTCCCTTAACTGTTCGCAGTATAATAAAACAGATTCAAAAATAAAAGAAAAAAATAGGTTGCATTATGAAATTAGGAAAAAATATATTCGGTGTTGGCGCAATGACTGGTATCAGCCGCATATTTGGATTTGTTCGCGATATGTTAATTGCCCGCTTTTTGGGTGCCGGACGCATGTCAGATATATTTTTTGCGGCATTTAAATTACCTAACCTGTTTCGTGATTTATTGGGCGAAGGCGCTTTGTCCGCTATATTTATTCCAATGTATACCGATATGAAAAAAGACGAAGGGTTTGCTAAAAATGTTTTTTCTTGGCTGATGGTTATTTTGTTGGGAATAACGATAGTTTTTGAAATCTTTATGCCGTTGGTTATATGGGCGCTGGCACCTGGGTTTTCTGAAGACCCGGGAAAAATGCAATTAACAGTAATTGTTGCGCGTATTATGTTCTTTTATGTTATATTTATTTGTGGTGCTGCGTTTTTGTCAGCTGTATTAAATGCACATTCACGTTTTATATTGGCTGCTTTTATGCCGGTGTTATTGAATATTATGTTGATATGTGCGCTGGCTGGTTCAATATGGTATGGAAACCAGTACATAATTTATGTGATGGCGGGAACAGTGGTTCTTTCTGGGATAATTCAATTCTTGACTCTTTGGAAACGAATACGCAGTAAACATTTTGGTCTGCGTTTGATAATTCCACATTGGAACAGTCAAATAAAAAACATGTTCAAAAGATTTGGGGTCAGCTTGGTTGGTTCTGGCTTTTACCAAATAACTATTATCGTTGGGACATTGGTTGCCAGCTGGCAATCAGGTGCTGTATCGTGGCTTTATTATTCAGACCGCATGGTTCAACTACCGTTTGCTATGATTGGTTTGGCGGTGGGAACGGTTTTAATATCGTCTATTTCAAAAGCCCTGACTGATAAAAACATGCGCAGCGTTTATCTGCAACAAAATTCATCTATGCGCCGATCTATGATGTTAATTATGCCTTGTGTGGTTGGTTTGTTTGTGTTGGCAGAACCAATTATAAGAATTTTATTTCAACATGGCGCTTGGACGGCAGAATCTACCAATGCCGTTGCGCTAGCGATTAAGATTCAATGTTTGGTATTACCTGCTATGTTGATAAGCCAGATTTACAGCAAAACTCTTTATGCGTCCCAAGATGTAAACACACCCGTCAGGACAAGTGTGATTTCTTTGGGTGTCGCGACAGTGATTTATTTGGCGCTGTTCCCAGTTGTGGGGTATTTATCCATACCTGTTGGTGTTGTCATAAGCGGTTATGTTAAAAACTATCTTTTGGGACGCGTCTGTCGCAAACGCCAATTGGTTCAAACAAACAAAAAAACAATTTTATCAATGTGTGTGTTCACTTTTCTTTCTGTGGCGTTTGGGTTTTTATTATCGATGATGAACATAGATAATGTTTGGACGCTGGGTATCGCAATTTGTGCTTTTGGGATTTTATACTTACCCATTGCGTTTATTATCGATAGATTTATCATAAAATAAAGTTTGCAAGTCGCTTTTATTTGTGATATAATAAACACATAAGAATAAACGGGGAATATCCCACAAAAGGAGTGAGAATATGAAAAAAGTGGTATCTTTGGCGGTATTGACCGCTTTGGTTGCTGGGTGTATGGATTTAAATTCCAAGGATAATACTACATACGGTTATGATGGTTTTGCCGAAGAACAATTGGTGCCGGCTGATAACGATTTGAACAAAAATGCCTATCTGATGGCGGCTGCACCAAAATATTATATCGGCAGTCCTTATAAGGTTGAAGATATTCAATATATCCCAGGCGAAGATTTGACATATAATCAAACTGGTGTTGCGGGGATAATCCCAATGGAATTGAACGGTTCAAAGACCAGTGATGGTGAAATCTTTGATTCTAATCAATTGGTCGCAACCAGCAAAACTTTGCCATTACCTTCTATTGTAAAGGTGACAAACCTTGACAACGGCAGTGCGGTGACAGTTCGCGTAAACAATCGTGGACCTTTTGTGAATACTCGTATTATGGATTTGTCATCTGCTGCGGCTGAACAGATTGGTTTAAAAGGAACAGCAAAGGTTCAAATTCAGGTTTTATCAGACGAATCGATTGCTGTAAAAAATGCTACATTGGGTGAAACAGCGAAATCAGAAACAGTAACAGTTCAAGAAACAACCGTTGTTGAACCAACACCTGCACCAGCACCAACACCTGCACCGGCACCAGCACCAGCACCAGCACCGATTGCAACAGGCGATTACAGTGTCCAAGTTGCTGCTGTCTACAGCGAAGACAATGCTAATGCTTTGGCTCGTGAATTGGCACCATATGGTAATGCAACTGTTGTTCGTGAAAATGATATGTACAAGGTTCGTATAATTAACCTTGATGCAGCGGGCGCGCGTCGCACTATTGACGCATTGCGCAGCGACAAAGGCATGTCTCCAGGATTGTTAAAGGCTGGCAAATGGATTAATGCAGACAGCATTTAATTTTAGCAGGCTTTGATTAGATTGACCGTCCTCCTCCTTGGGCGGTCTTTTTTGTGCTTGATTTATTTTCCCACAGTGTTATAAATCACAAAAAAAGGAATAAAATTATGCGTTCGTTTGCTTTTATAATTTTGTGTTTATCTTTATCTGGTTGCAACAGTATCTATATGAAGCCAGGCACTTTGGATAAATCTCAATCCATTTATGCCACACGTGGCGGATTTTCTATGCGTCGTTCCGTAAAAGAAATTCTGGACAAACGCGGCTATAATGTAAGTGTCGGTTCTCTTAAAACAGAAAGTGCATTTGATGATGGGGATATCCAAACATTTACAGTACCACAGAAAACGCAATATGTTGTTTATGTCAAAGAACGCAAGGAATTTCTGCGACCTATATGGTGTATGTTCAATGGGTTCTGGTGGTGGAATTTTAATTTATCCATAACAAACAAGAAAACCGGAACAGAAATTTTGTCTTGGCGCGGACGCGGATGTGCAAATTCTTCTTTGCGTAAGTTAAATGCTATTTTAGACGAATTAGAAATGAAAACACCAAATGTTGAACAAAAGCCTGCGCAACCAAAGAAAAAGGTTGCAAAACCAAACAAACAAAATACCGAATTGTTAATTTTGGCAAAATAAAAAAACACCGCGATTGCGGTGTTTTTATCTTGATAAATATTTGGATAATTCTTTACGAAGTTTTTCAATTTTTTGCAAATCTTTATCAACCAAATATTCAGCGAATTCCGCGATTGTCATTGGTTGATTTTTCTTAATCTTTGTTTGCATATTCACAAAAACCTTCGTTAGTATCACAACGCGAAATAACACCTTCGCTGATGAAATATCCCTGGCCATGCAAGCATGCAGGACAAACTTTTGGTGCTTCTTTGCCAATGTGCCAGTTTCCACAGTTTGTACAACGCCACATCACGATTGTATCAGATTTGAACAATGTTCCATTTTCGATAGCTTCGCTTAAAGCACGAAATCTTGATTCATGATAACGTTCTGCATATCCAATGTTTTTTAATACTTCTGCGATAGCAACAAAGCCTTCTTCTGCGGCGATTTGAGCGAATCGTGGATACATATCAGTATTTTCTTCGTGTTCACCAAAAGCCGCGGCCTTTAAATTTTCAAGCGTATCGCCGATTTTGCCTGCTGGAAAAGCAGCAGTAATTTCAACCACACCACCTTCAAGGTATTTAAATAAACGACTTGCGTGCTCACGTTCTTGTTCAGCGGTTTCTTCGAATATTTTGCCGATTGCTTCATAACCTTCTTTCTTGGCGGCAGATGCAAAGAAAGAATAACGATTACGCGCCTGAGATTCCCCAGCAAAAGCAATTAATAAATTTTTTTCGGTTCTGGTTCCTTTTAAAGATAACATAAAAATCTCCTTTTTTACTTGGTTAGTTGTTTTACTTGTTTTTTACATGCAATTGCGTTTATGACATCTTTGTATTCATCATAAAGTTTTAACCCAAGGTATGCCCGCGCCGCTTCTATTGTTCGACCGTACCCAAGGTATGTTTTTTTGTCTGTTTCATATTGTGCAACAATGTAATCTACATTTGCAATATCAATTATAAATGGACCATAGCAATTATAGCTAACCATTTTCGCAGACCAAAAATCAAACAATGTGTTTTCTACCCTGTCTAATTTTTTTATTAAAACCATATCTTTGTCACGAACACGGGTAATTTTATACGGCAGTTTTTTTTGAATGCGCCAAAATCCTGCGACTTTGTCCACATTGTAATGGTCTGCACCTTCTTCACCCAATTCGATTTTATTTAACTTTTCATCCACTGCATAGACACCTTGGTTTAAATCTTGTAAAAAATTCACAATGAAAAGCGCCGTGGCTTGTTCCCATGTGTTTTTACTGCCGTCCTTTGGTGATTTCAAAAAATCAGAAAGCGGGTTTTTAACCTTCATTGTTTCCATCATATTTTACCCCTTTTAATTCAATACGGACATTTGTTTTTCTATTGCCAATATCATATCGTCAATACCAATGTGACCAGCCGCACTTATTGCGACAATTTCTGGTTTTTTCTTGCGACCAAAAGATTTTTTAAACTCTTTCAATCTATCTTTCAATTCATCATCAGATAATGTATCTATTTTATTTATAACCACTATTTCAGGTTTATCCAATAGCCCACCACCATAAGAATCCATTTCATGTCTTATCGCTGCATATCGCGATGCCCAATCTGGTTCAGAACCGTCAATTACATGCAAGATTAATTTTGTGCGTTCCGCATGTCCCAGAAATCTATCCCCTAAACCAACACCGGTATGTGCACCTTCTATTAATCCAGGTAAATCTACCATAACATATTCACGATTGTGTGCATACATAACACCCAGTTGTGGATTCAATGTCGTAAACGCATAATTAGCAATCTTTGGTCGTGCGGCAGTCACAACAGACAATATCGTTGATTTCCCCGCATTAGGAAAACCAACCAGCCCAATATCAGCAATCAATTTAAGACGCAATATAACTGTTCTTTCTTCGCCCGGTAAACCATCGTTCGCCTGACGCGGTGCGCGATTAGTCGGGCTTTTGAAATGCAAATTGCCCCATCCACCATTTCCACCACGCGCGGCGCGGTATTCCATGCCATCTTGATTAAGGTCTGCGTATTCAATTTCTTCGTTTTCTGACAAAATCACAGTTCCTGTTGGCACAGGCAAATATAATGTTTTCCCAGAATATCCAGTGCGCATTTTTCCCATGCCGTTTTGTCCCCTTTGCGCAACAAATTTTGTTTTATAGCGGTAATCTATCAAAGTGTTCACATTTGGCACAGCACGAAAAACCACATCGCCACCACGACCGCCATCGCCACCGTTTGGTCCACCAAATTCAATATACTTTTCGCGTCTGAAAGAGGCAGCGCCGTTACCACCATCGCCTGCTTTGATGTAAATTTTTGCTTTGTCTAAAAACTTCATTTTATAACCTTTGTCGTTTATTATAACTTATAAAACTTGCAATTTCCAGTAAGAATATTTATAATATACATTGCCGTTGAAAAATGGTGATGATTCTGAATTCGTTGCGGAATAATCGTTTTGGACTGGGGGGCGGTACCCCACAGCTCCACCATTTCTTTATGGGGCTGACATAGTTTCGACAGGCGAAGTAAAGGCAAATCGATTGAATCCGGGTGGTTCCGTAAAAACTAAATAAAAACTGAATGGCGATAGAATCGCTGCGAACGACAATGTTCGCTTTGCAATGGCTGCCTAAGATGGCTTTGAAATATGTTGGCAATTGTTGATATATTTCGCTTAGCTTTTGCGGGGTTCATCGGGTACCTGGCACCAGAAACCCGATAACTAAATATGAACAAATAAAAGGAACAAAAAATGTTTGGAAAAATTAAAAAAATATTCTTTACAGGCGTCTTTGGCGTTTTGTATGTATCTTATATCGCTCAATTTGTTTATGTGTTGGCGTATTTAGACGGTTATCAAGAACAAGTTATCGGTTTGGCGTTGTTGGCTGTTGAATGGTTGGTTTTGATTGCTGCGCGTTATTTGTCAAAAAAATCTAGCAACAATGCGCAAGCACACAACAACGGATTTCGCCGTCGTTAATAGCGATAAAACATTTTGAAGATTCCCTGCTTTTGCGGGGGATTTTTTTATGGCTTGCAAAATCTATAAAATATTCTATATTTAAAATGCTATGAAAGAATATATTTTACCTGTTCGTGATTTGGTTGTTCATCCGGGACTTACTGTGCCGGTGTATGTGGATAATCCTGTGTCTATTGATTGTATTGAATCAGCCGTTTCTCAAAACCATACTTTGGTCTTGTGTCCCCAGCACAGCTGGACATATCCATCAACCCCAGACGATATTTTTACTGTCGGGACACTTGGCGAAATTGCCCAGGTTTTACGCATGCCAGATGGTGCTGTACACGCAATAATAAAGACAAATACTGTTGTGAATTTATCTGATATTACTGTCGATCGCGGTGTATTTTCCGGCGAAATTTTACCCATAGAAATATCTGACGATTATAATTCAGATCAAAATATCGCGCTGCGCGACAAAATTATGGATGAATTACAGATTTTATCGACACATCACAAGGTAAAAATCGATAAAATTCAGGCTATTATTCAAAATTATCCTGTACCTGCGTTTGTTGATGCTGTGATGCAGATGATACACATTGAAACCGGCATAGCCGTAGAAATTTTGAAAAAACCAACTTGGCGCGACAAATTGATTACTTTGCTGGAACAAGTTATGGTGACTTTGGAAACAGAAAAAATCGAAGCCAGCATAAATCGCCGCGTTCAAACACAAATGGAAGGCGGACAAAGACAGGCTATATTGCAAGAAAAAATGCGCGCTATTCAACAAGAACTGGGCGAAGACGATGAAGGCGCAACAACAAATAATTTACGCAAACAAATCGCTATGTCTTCTATGCCAGATGATGCCAAAGAAAAAGCTTTGTCTGAATTTAAACGCATGCGCGCTATGTCACCTATGTCTCAAGAAGGCGCTTTGTTAAAAACATACCTTGAAGAATTGTTGGCGATGCCATGGGGAAAATCTGATTCTACAACAATTGATTTACAAAACGCACGCGATATCTTAGATTCTGAACATTCCGGAATGAACGCTGTGAAAGAGCGCATACTGGAACACATTGCCGTAATGAAAAAAACAGGCAAAAACAGTGGCAGCATTTTATGTTTCGTTGGTGCACCCGGTGTGGGTAAAACTTCACTGTGCAAATCTATTGCAAAAGCATTAGGACGCAAATATCAAAGAATATCTTTGGGTGGCATAAGTGACGAAGCACATTTTCGCGGACATCGCAAAACTTATATCGGTGCGCAATGTGGTCGTATTATGGATGCTTTGAAAAGATGCAAATCTAATAATCCTGTGATAGTATTGGACGAAATTGACAAGATGGGACGCGATTGGCGTGGTGATCCAGAATCTGCCTTGTTAGAAATTCTGGACCCGGAACAAAACAAATCTTTCCGCGACCATTATTTAGAGGTTGATTTTGATTTATCTAATGTCTTGTTTATCGCTACTTCTAATTCTTTGAATATGTCATCGGCACTAAAAGACCGTATGGAAATCATTGAAATTCCGGGATACAGCGAAGACGAAAAAGTTAAAATCGCCCGCGAACATTTGATTCAACGCGCTGCAAATGATACTGGCTGGGATATACAAAATATTATTATTTCTGACGATGGTTTGCGACATATTATTCGCAACTTTACATCTGAACATGGTGTTCGTGAATTACAACGCGAAATTGCTGCCCTGTTGCGCCGCAGTTTGCTTCAAAACAATGGCACGGATATCCAAACAGAATTCACAATCGACAAAATCGATGAATTGCTGTCTGTCCACCAAAACGCAAATATGTCTAATAAAATCGGATTTAGCGCACGGATATAAAGGCAAAACACATGATTCTTGTTATAAACACTTCGGGAAATGGTATAGATTTGGTCTTGGATGATAAATTTATACATATGGATGCTGAAAAACAGGCGATTGCCTTGCCCGTTGCGATTGAAAATTTTCTGGATAAAAACAATGTCAAAATGGCTGATTTAAAGGCAATTGGTGTGGTTGTGGGGCCTGGGTCTTTTACTGGTATTCGCATGGGGATTGCCTATGCTAAGGGTTTAAGTATTGGGTTGAATATTCCAGTTGTCCCTGTGAATCTTTTCGAATTGTATTTATATGAAAATCCAGATGCTTTTGTAGCGATTGATTCTGGTCGTGGCGATTTCTTTGTTGCTTCTAAAATGCATGTGCCATGCACAATGACAATTGATGAATTAGAAACAGAACAAATGAAATGTCCAATGACCGTTGGTCATAAACCCTACAATTTAGTGTTCGCAAAAAATATCGTCGAACAAAAATTAAAAAACAAAAAAATTGAACCGGTTATACCAATGTATTTACGACCAAGTTATGCTGAAAAATAATGTTTGAAAAATTATCAAATCTTCATAAAAAATGTTTTCCAACAAAGCCTTGGTCGGCAGATGATTTTCGTGATTTAAAGAATTCCGGATGCGAAATTATTATGTCTGAAAATGGGTTTGTTGTATACAGAATCGCGGTGGACGAAGCAGAGATAATAACCATCGGTGTAAACCCAGATTTTAGACGCAACGGCATCGCTTCTGCTATGATTGGAATAATTGAAAAAACACTCAAAAATCAAGCTGTTAAAAAATTATTTTTAGAAGTTGCTTCAAACAATATACCCGCCCAAAAATTATACGAAAGCATGGGCTTCAAAACGGTTGGTTTGCGTCCAAAATACTATGATGGTGTGGACGCAATTTTGATGTCCAAAGACATATAATTTATTCACTTACAAAATCTAAAATTCTTTTATCAAAAATCACATCGCGATGCGTTAATGGTTTAACAATATGCATATCTTTTGCGTGTCTTGTTCGTGATAATGCAACATAAGTTTGCCCATGCGCAAATGCCCCACGCGAAATATCAATTACAACCTTTGACAGAGTTTTACCCTGGGCTTTGTGTATCGTCATAGCATACCCAAGTGTCAACGGAAATTGTTTATAAGAACCTATTTCGTTTTCGACTATCCTGTCGTTTTCATCACGGGAATATTCTATTTTTTCCCATTTTTCTGGTTTCACAACAACCAAATCGTTTTTATCATCGTCTAATAATTGAACAATGATTTCTTTTCCCCCCAGATTTTCAACGATTCCCATTGACCCATTATGCCATTTATCGCCGTTTTTAACAAACATTACCAATGCCCCCTGCTTTAATTTCAATTCCATAGGTGCCGGCACATCATTCGCATTAAAGTTTCCAGATAATATACCGTTATATATGATTTCAGGCGACATTATCTGGTTTAATTTATCAGTGTTTATGCGTTCTGCAACCGCACGAAACGGTGTAATTATAACCGCGTTTTTACGGACACTTTCTTCATCAATACGACAGCCATTGAAAAATTCCAAAGCATTTGCATCACCATCGCGCAAACGAACCAAGTTTTGCAGCAAATCATCGTCACTTTGCCGATAAACCGTATTAAAATCATACTTTATAAAATCTGCCCTTTTATAAACATTAGCATCAAAAAAGTAAGCATTTTTATGTTCATAAGCAGTTTCATAATATTGTTCGCTGTCACGTGTTATAACTGGGGGTAATTGAAACATATCTCCAATAGCAACAACTTGAATTCCGCCAAAAGGTTCATTGCTATGCCGCGCCTGACGTGCTAAAATGTCGATTGCATCCAGCAAATCTGGTGCAACCATAGATATTTCATCAATCACCAAAACATCAGTGGCATTTAATATATTGCGCGGTTTTGCTTTTAATTTAAGCAGTTCAGGCATAATAAAATCGCGCGGCTGAATCTGAAACAGCGAATGTATTGTTTGCCCACCAATATTTAACGCGGACACCGCGGTTGGACATGCGCAAACTATGCGTTTTGCGGATGCTGATTTTAAATATTGGACAAATGTGGATTTACCAGTCCCCGCCTGCCCCAAAATTAAAATATTAGAGCGCGTGCGTTCAATAGTATTAAACGCATCCATTTGACTTTGGTTTAAAATCGGGACAGCTGTTGCCATAAAGGCATGTTCGCACAAACCACAATAAAAAGCAAGATATGTTAATTTTTAACTTGCAAGATAAAATAAAAAATATATAATATCTTCCGCAGTGGGTTAGTAGCTCAGTTGGTTAGAGCGGAGCGCTCATAACGCTTTGGTCGTGGGTTCGAGTCCTACCTAACCCACCACTTATAAAAAACCGTCCTTTGGGCGGCTTTTTTATTTGCCAATTTCTATCTTTGCGATACAATTATACTTATGAAAATATTTGATACTATTATTATTGGTGCTGGGGCAGCTGGTTTAATGGCGGCGATACAATTGACGCAACGCAAAAAATCAATATTGATTCTTGATATGGGTGATAATCCTGCGCGAAAGGTTGCGATTTCTGGTGGTGGGAATTGCAATTTTACCAATATGCGCGCTGATCACGCACATTATTTTGGGAAAAATCCGCGATTTGTTATGTCTGCGCTTAGCCAGTTTTCACCACGCGATACACTAAATTGGGTAAAATCGCATGACATAGAATATGTTGAAAAAGAACCCGGACGATATTTCTGCAAAAATGGTGCTAATGAAATTGTTAATGGGCTTTTGTGCGATATTGGCAACACACCCATAAAATATAATACAAATGTAATTGATCTTGAAAAAACTGGTGATATATTCGTCATGAAAACAGATCACGGTGTCTTTAACGCATTGTCTGTTATCGTGGCAACTGGTGGCGTTTCTTACCCGCATCTTGGGGTATCAGATATTGGGCAAAAAATCGC
Source organism: Alphaproteobacteria bacterium (assembly GCA_046881825.1). Classification (GTDB taxonomy): domain Bacteria; phylum Pseudomonadota; class Alphaproteobacteria; order Rs-D84; family Rs-D84; genus Enterousia. Next base: position 18,338 of record JBKSMS010000014.1, read on the forward strand.
AAAGAAATTCGGACACAAAATAGAACCAGTTCGCCCCGCACTTTGTGCTATAAAAACGAAAAGCTTTGGCACAGATTTAGCAGGAATATCTTTGCCAGTTGAAATAACAGTTGGCAAACAAAAAATAGCGGACAATTTATTATTCACTCATTTTGGAATTGGCGGGCCGGCGGTCTATCGGGCAACAGTTATAAATTCAAAAGAGATGGTTATAAATTTTGCGCCAGAAATAGATGCTTTTGAAACATTAAAAAACGTAAAACAAAAAAACGGTAAAAAATCTGTATCTAATATAATCGCAACAATTTTACCAAATAAATTGGCGCACTTTTTGTGTGATGACACACGAAATATCGCGGATATTCGCGACAGTGAATTAAAACAAATTGCAAACACTATCAATCATTTTGAAATAAATGACGGCACTGCGATTGGATTCCAAAGTGCCGAAGTAATGATAGGTGGCATATCAACAGACAAAATATCATCAAAAACAATGGAATCTGTACTTTGTGCGAAACTTTATTTTGTGGGCGAAGTATTAGATGTCGCAGGCGATTTGGGTGGATTCAATATCCAATGGGCTTTTTCCAGCGGTTTTGTTGCAGGGAACAACGCATAATTTTTTTTATTGTGTATCGAGGGAATGTAAGTCCGCAACTCCTGAGAGCAAAATTCCCCTCCACCGGAGGGAGGGGGGACCGCATTGCGGTGGGGAGGGTCACCCCCCTCCCCGACTTCGTCCTATTGACCCCGGAACCATTTTCCCTTGTTATTGTATGTCTTCATCGCCACCGTAGTCAGGTTCAACATAATCGCCAGGGACCCCGAACAACGCCCGACGGAAATCGGCGTAGACCTGGACGCCGTACGCGCAGCTGCGCGCACAGCCGTACGGGCAATCAGACGCGGACTCGTAGAAGTAGCGGTACACCCACGAAGGGGACGCGACATTACACTGATTACCCCCATTCGGGGTATAATTTGTTGCATGACACCAACAATATTTGGCTTCACCACTTGCTGATGTTAACTCACTTTCTGTCGCACTCCAATTTGAACTGGATGCAGGCCATGTAAAACTGTTATTATTACCACTTTTGGCACTGCATTTCGCCATGCCTTTTACTGTGCCATAGCTGAATGTTAGCGCCCATTCACCATTATTCAAATCACTGCTGTTTTCGGTCCCAAAGTCATCCGCCATTGGTCTTCCGTTTGGGTCTATCGATTTCCATCTCATATGTGTTGCATCCTGAGATGTACTTATTGATGTATTCAGACCGCTTAAACTGCTTAAAATGCATTTTACACGCCATCCCTTAAATGTATATCCTGTTTTTGTTGGGATACTGCTTGGCATTGTTAAATTGCCACCATATGTACACTGATTACTGTCGTATTCTGTATCGCCGTTATACCATGTGACCGATATATTGTTTCCTTGCCAATTCGCTGTTAAATTTGCAGGGCCAGTATATGTTGATAAAACATCATTATCGCATTGCGATGAATCTGTTACATAGGCGAATGATGGTGCGGAAATTAAAATTATTGACAAAAAGCTTAGTAATAAACTACATGTGTGTGTGTGTGTGTGTGTGTGTGTGTGTGTAGGTTTCTGCGGCTTCCAGCTTGACAAATTTTATTGACATATTTTTCTCCTTTTTCCTTTGTTTGTTTTATTCTGCCCCACCGGGGAAGTGTCACCGCAGGTGACGAAGGGGGTTCAAAAACAAATGAACATTCTGGAATGCCACCCTCCCCACCGCTTCCGCGGTTCCCCCCGCCCCAGGCGGGGAATCATTTCTTGCCCCTATTCTATCATATTTTCTTATTCTTGAAAAGTATTTTTTTACCCCCCTCCCCCACAGGGGGATAATTAATTATGGTGCTTCAGCGCCAGCCGGTGGGGGTAAGAAACCAGACCGCAAAAAACCGCCCGTTGGGGCGGTTTAATCTTATCCAACCAATTTCTTCCACAAAGATTTCTTCTTTTGTTGCTTTTTGATTGGTTTACGATGACGCGGTGCAGATGTTGTGACACGTTTAGCTTCTACATGCTGTGCGTTTTTCTTTTTCGCATCAGTTGATGGTTCGTGTGCATTTAAAACATCATCTGTCTTGACTGTTTCTGGTGTGACACGTTGAATAGAATATTGATCAATATTCATCAAACTGTCATCACCAACAATAACAATTTCTGTATTAAATTCTTTTTCCATCGATGCTAATTCAGCACGTTTTTGATTAAGCAAATAAATCGCGACATCGCTTGGGACGGTCATGATTATCTTTTGCGCTGCCTTGGCCAGTAATTTTTCCTGTAAATGACGGAACAATATGATTGAAGCCGTTTGAATAGATGGCACAACACCAGCCCCCATACAATGTGGACAGACAACATATGAAGATTCGATAAATGTGCTGCGCAATCTTTGACGCGACAACATCAAAACGCCAAAAGCATTGATTTTTGCAACCTGGGTTCTGGCACGGTCGTGTTTCATGACTTCACGCATTTTTTGTTCCAATTTACGATTGTTCTTTTCTTCTTCCATATCAATAAAGTCAATCGCAACAATACCCGCCAAATCACGCAATCTTAATTGAAGAGCAATTTCTTCTGCTGCTTCCAAATTAGTATTTAATGCAGTTTGTTCGATATCTTTTTCCTTTATCGCACGAGAAGAATTAACATCGATTGTCACCATAGCTTCGGTTTGATTGATAACAATAGAACCACCAGATGGCAAAGTCACATATGGACCATGCAAACCTTCCAGCTGCTTTTCGACCCCGGCCTTGGTCATCAAAGGAACAGCCGCATCTTTGTATTGAACCAACTGTTTACGTGGTGCGCGACCATACATTTGTTGAAAATAAGCCTTGGCTTCTTCAAAAGCTTCAGCCCCCTGGACATACATAACATCATCTTTGTCGGCAATAAAATCACGAACAACACGGCGCAACAAAGAATCTTCGGTATGAATTATCACAGGCGCAACGGATTCCAAAGTTGTTTTACGAATATCGTTCCAAAGGGCAGTCAAATATTCGTAATCTTTGGTAATATCTTCACCAGAAGCCCCAGCCGCAGCTGTTCTTAATACAACTGTCATACCCTTTGGTATTTTAAGACCATGCAAGATTTCACGCAAACGTGCGCGTTCTGCTTTATCAGATATCTTCTTTGAAATACCATAGCTGTTGCGTTTTCTGGAATTAGGCATCAAAACCGCGAAACGACCCGCCAAAGACAAATAAGTCGTCATAGACGCGCCTTTTTGTCCGCGTTCTTCTTTGACACCCTGGATTAACAAGATTTGTTTTGTTTTAATAACATCTTGAATTTTAAATTCGCGCGCGCGTTTAAGAAATTCTTTGTTATCTTCGCCCGCATTGCTGTCATCGTATTCAGCGACTTCGTCTGCTTCGTCATCAGGGTCTTCGTCATCATCAACGATATTGGCATGCGCCAATTCTATCAATTTTTTCTTTTGTTCTGGGGTCACCTGGTAATAGTCAGGATGAATTTCTGAAAACGGCAAAAATCCGTTCTTGCCAGTTCCATAATCTACAAAAGCCGCCTGAAGTGATGGTTCAACCCTTATCACCTTTGCCAGATAAATATTGCCTTTTATCTGGGGTTTAGTAGTTGTTTCCACGTCAAAATCAGACACACGATTCGTAGATGAATCTACCACCACCACCCGTGTTTCTTCTGGATGAACACCATCCACATATATCTTTTTTGACATTTAATAATCCTTTTGTGTTGTGGGTGTAAAAAATGGACATAATCCGTTCCCGTGGGGCAATCCCGCCCATGCCAAGGATGCACGCAACGATAGTAAAAAGCGCGACTCGGATTAATGTAAAAAGCGATAATATAAACACTTATCTTACCCCATTTTATACAACGGTGTTAAGAATAACAGACACAGATTCCAAAGGCAAGGTGTTTTTATTTTTTATCTTCGATTTTGTGTTTTTTATGAGGCATCGGGATATGCGGCATCTTTTGTTTAGCCTCTTCCAGCCAACGTTTCATCTTTGCACGCAAATTGCGTTCATAAATAAAAAACAAGCCACCCACACCAATCAATGGCAACACATAATAAATTATTCTGTACGCCAATAACGCACCAAAAATATTAGCTTTGTCCACCGTATCAGGCAAAGCCATCATAAACACTGTTTCAAAAACACCAATACCGCCAGGAACCTGACTGAAAACACCAGCCACCATCGCGATAACATAAAGACCTATGAAGATGCCAAACGGCATATCTATATACGGCTTTATACAGAAATAAAGCACCAACCCCGCACAAAGCGCATCCATAATTCCCAAAAAAGTTTGAACTATGGACATACCAAATGATGGTATAGAAAACTTTATTTCACCAATACGAATACTTTTGTTGCTGAACATGATTGAAATAGCATAATATGCCAATAAAACAGACATACACATGATGAACAATCCGTTCACACCAACCGTAGCGCCCGCACTTTGTGCGAACATATCAGACGGTACCAAACAGTACCCAATTACCACAATCGCGGCATAGCCAAGAAAAAATGTAAAGCCCGAAAAAGTCAACATTTTTATAATATCAGCCCCAGGAACACGCCAACGCGTATATAAACGATACCTTATTGCGCCACCACTTACCACTGCATGCCCAGCATTATTGCTTATTGCGAACCCCAGCATCCCCGCCAACATCCATTTCCACCAAGAAACTTTGCGTCCGACATAATCCAGCGCCAAAAAATCATAAAGTGACAAGGCGACGTATCCACAAAAACATGCAATAGATGCAAACACCAAATTAATAAACGGTATATTCCATAATGCACGTGCAATATCCATCAATGAATAATTGCGAAGCTGCCAATAAAGCATACCCGCGGCAATCACGAAAAAAAACAAACCTGCATAACTGATTAATTTTTTAAAAAAACGTTTCGTTCTTGCTGACATTTATTTTCTCTTGCAAGGGTTAAGCTTAGCACCCCATAAAACAAAAAGCAAATTGTTTATTTTTCTTGCATAAATCCGCCAGATTGCATTTTCCATAAACTGTAATATTTGCCTTTTTTGCGCAAAAGCTGTTGATGCGAACCTTGTTCTACTATTACCCCCTTGTCCAAGACTATGATTCTGTCCATGTTGCGAAGTGTAGAAAGCCTGTGTGCAATAGCGATAGTTGTGCGCCCCCTTGACAATTTTTCGAAAGATTTTTGAATAGCCCTTTCGGTTTCGCTGTCCAGCGCAGAGGTCGCTTCATCCAACACCAAAATCGGTGCGTTTTTAAGAAAAGCGCGGGCGATTGCTATCCTTTGTCGTTGTCCACCGGATAATTTTATACCCCTGTCACCGACAACAGAATCATAGCCCTTTTCTGTATCCATTATGAATTTATCTGCCGAAGCTTTCTTGGCTGCATTCCTTATTTCCGTGATATTGGCACCAAATTTTCCGTACGCGATATTGTCGCCAATCGTGCGGTTAAACATAGTGGGGTCTTGCGGAATAAAAGCAATGTTTTCACGCAAAGAATCTTGTTTTACATCCGCGATATTTTGCCCATCAATCAATATATTTCCACTTTGCGGTTCATAAAAACGCATCAACAAATTCACCAATGTTGTTTTACCAGCACCACTTGCCCCCACAATTCCAACGCGTTCCCCAGGGTTAACAATCAAAGACAAATCTTTCAAAACATATTTATTTCTGTATTTGAAATAGACACCGTTAAATTCGATTCCACCGCGATTCACTTTTAAATTCTTTGCGTTTTCTTTATCAATAATAGTCAGTGGTACAACCAATTCACGATAAGCCTTTTTCGCAGCAGCGGTTTTATCTATAATTTCTGGAAAACGATTTATCAAACCAGAAACAGCCCCCATAACTTCAATATAAACAGATATAGTAAAGACAATTTCTGACACTGTTATCAATCCGTGCTGATAAAGCAAACAGCAGAAAAGTATTGTCGCACCAAACAACAAATCCCACAAAAAACCAGGGACAGCCCAAAAAAGTCGCATTGTATATCGTGAATACATTTGGGTACTGATACGTTTTTCACGTGGCTCTTTTAATATCTTTTTTTCTTTTTCAGCACCGGCAAACAATTTTACAATAGAAAAATTTGAAAAACTGTCTATCAATTTACCGGTCAATGCACTGTTTGCACCAGATGCTGCTTCACTGGCCTTTTTAACACGTTTACGCATAAAATACGCATAAATTATTCTGAAAAACAATGAAAGAACAAACAAATATGCAACATATCTATTTATCTTTAACAACAAAACACCGTTTATCAAAATCACAGAAAAACGACCAAGACAATACCATAATTCATTAAGTCCACCATTAACCAGTCCATTAATAATATAATCAATTTGGGTGTTTATAGACCCAGACATCTTGCCAGTCCAAAACGACATAGACTGTTTATGCGTGTATGTTGTCAAAACTTCTGACATCTGATTCACAACACGTGGCCACAAGTGTGAAGATATAGTATCCCGCATCAATTCACTGGCCGTCAAAAACATATTCAAAAATGTTATCAATAAAATTGTCGGTATTGCATATTTAACAAATGTGACATCTGCCGGAACAGGACTTTCAAACAAAGCGACAACCCATCTGTTAAAATTTGGCCAAATAACACCACCAGAAAACATCGCCAAAACCATAAACATCCAACCAAACAATAACAGTCTGTAATTTTTGACACCATATTCCCAATAAAAACGCCACAAAGATTTTGGTAATGATGTAATATTTGTGTTTTTGTTCATGATATATCTTCCCTTGCCTACGCGAAAAAATTTTACACAAAAGTGCTATATAAAGCAAGGAAATTATTCTACTATACCATGGAAAATTGTCGCTGGTAATGTACCACCTGTAATCTTGGAATCCATCGGCCGACTGTCATCATGCCCAACCCAAACCCCAATAACATTATCTTTGGTCGCACCAACAAACCATGCGTCACGATTATCGTTGCTGGTTCCCGTTTTTCCGCCTAAAACATCGGGGGTATATGCGCGTTTTCCTGTTCCTTTGGTCACGACTTCGTGTAATAATTGTTGCATATATTCAACCGTCTGCGGCTGTAATATAGCTATTGTTTCAGACGGGTCACGCGAATAGACTATGTTCCCCGCCCCATCTTTTATTTTTGTGATTGCAAACGGATGAACAGATTGCCCGTCGTTCCAAATTACTGAATATATTGTTGTTAAATCAACCAAACTCATTTCCGAAGCACCCAATACTGTCGAATATTCACGCTTTAAATTAGCCCCAACCCCCAGACGCGCCGCCATATTCAACACTGTATCTATGCCATATTCTTTGGTCAATTTTAATGGTACAGAATTTACACTTTTTGCAAAAGCTGTCGCCAAAGTTATCCCGCCATAATACCGTTCATCATAATTTTTTGGGTTATAATCACCAATAGAAAATGGGGAATCATTAACATACGATTCCGGTGTCATTCCGTTTTCCAGCGCAACCAAATACACCACTGGCTTAAACGCGGATCCTGGCTGACGCATCGCGGTCGCACGATTGAATTGGCTGACCTGGTAATTATAGCCACCAACCATCGCAGTAATAGAACCGTCACGCGAAATTGCAACTATTGCACCCTGATATTCGCCAATATTATTCGATAAAGACGCGGCAACTCGTTTTTGTAGTTGTGTATCAAGCGTGGTATACACATACAAATCTTTATTTATTTCGCCCACGCGCGATTCAACTTCATCTTTGACATAATCAGTCCAATAACGATACATATTTTTATCTGCCGTTTGGGATGCTGGTTTAAGATTTTTAATTGCCTCACGCGCCTGTTCCAATGTGATATATTTTTGATTTGCCATTTCGTTCAAAACTATTTTTGCGCGTTTTATATTTTTTTCCGGATTCTTCAAAGGACTGTACACAGTTGGTGCCTTTAACATAGCAGCAATTTGGGCAGATTCCGCCAAAGTCAATTCGTTGGCACCATGACCAAACAAATTCGTAGCCGCCGCATCAATCCCGCGCATTCCGCCAACCAATGAAATTCTGTTCATATATAAATCAAGAATTTGATTTTTATCAAATCTGTTTTCCAACCACATAGACAATATCAATTCTTGGATTTTGCGCGAAATCTTTTTGTCTTTGGACAAAAAGATGTTTTTCACAGTTTGTTGAGTTATTGTAGACCCCCCCGCAGCAAATTTACCATCAAACAGATTTATAAATATCGCCCGCAAAGTCCCACGATAAGATATCGCGCCATGTTTAAAAAATCTTTTGTCTTCAATGGCAACTATTGCCTGCCATACATGTGGGGGCAAAGTATCAACAGATACAGGTGTCCCCATTATACGACTGTCAGCGCGGATTTCACGACCATCTTTGTCTAAAAATATTATCGCCGGTTCACGCGTTTCATGCAAAACAGAATCAAGGGATGGCATTTGTAAAAACACAAACAGCACATAAAACCCCACGCATGCCACGCATATCAGTAATAAATTTATGAACAAAATCAAAACACGCGCACGAAACGAACGCTTTGGTTTCTTTTTCTTTTCAGTGTCTTCATATTGTTTTTGCAATTTTACCTCTCCCCTATTGCATTATCAAAATCTTGTTCGTTCCATATAGTTATACCCAATTTTTGTGCGTCTGTCAATTTAGAACCAGCTGCTTCACCAGCAATTACAATATCAGTTTTCAAAGACACACTGCCCTGCACCTTTGCCCCCAGGTTTTCCAGTATTTCTTTTGCCTCATCGCGGGTGTATTTAGTCAAAGTTCCAGTTAAAACGACCCGTTTATCTTTCAAAACATTGTCTTTGACAACAACTTTGATTGGATTTTTAACATTTATATATTGCAACAAGTTATCCAAAGCGCGCGCTGAATGTTCGTCTTTGAAAAAAGACACAATTTCATTTGCCATCACATCGCCAATGCCGTCTATTTGAAGCAACTGCCATGATTTTGCATCACGCAGATTTTCAAGACTTCCGAATTTGTGCGCCAGTATTTTTGCCGTCACTTCACCAACATCAGGTATTCCAACCGCATAAATCAAACGATGCAAATCAATGCTACGCGCGTTATCTATCGCGGTCTTTAAATTAGACACGGATTTTGCCCCAAAACCGTCCATTTTCAATAATTCAGAACCATGTTTTTCAATCAAAGTAAATATATCTGCCGCGCTATTTATCCAACCCTTGCCCATAAACAATTCTATTTGTTTTGTTCCGATACCTTCGATATCAAAAGCATGCTTTGACACAAAGTGTTCCAATTCGCCACGAATTTGCGCAGGACACGACAAAGAATTTACACAACGATATGCCACCATGCCACTTTCGCGCACGACAGCACCACCACAAACAGGACAGATGTCCGGAAAGATAAACGCTTTTGTGTCTTCACCGCGTTCAGCGACCGACACTATCTGTGGAATAACATCACCAGCACGTTGAACAATAACTTTGTCACCAATATGAACCCCAAGGCGTGCGATTTCATCCGCATTATGCAAAGTTGCACGAGATACCAAAACCCCACCTATGTTTATTGGTTCTAATTCCGCCACAGGCGTAAGAACCCCGGTACGTCCCACCTGAATTGTTATATTGTTTAATTTTGTTATACCCCGCGCAGCAGGAAATTTATAAGCAACTTCCCAACGCGGACTGTTCGCACGCGCGCCCATTTTTTCTTGGGTTGCGACAGAATTTACCTTTATAACCAAGCCATCTATATCAAAAGGAATTTCATCCCTTTTTAACATAATTTCATTATAGAATTCTTGGACAGCCGCAACAGATCCCACACGTCGCGCCCATGCCCGCGTAGTTTTAAATCCCCACGATTCCAGCTTTTCAAAATATTCTTCTTGGGTGTCCCATGTGCGTTCCGACAAATCACCCCAAGTATAACCAAACGCACTAAGTTTTCTTGCCGCCGTAATTTCAGGATTTAATTGACGCAACGAACCCGCGGCCGCATTACGTGGATTAGCAAATTTTTTATTAGAAACTTCATTCAAAGCAATAAAATCAGCGCGCGACATATAAACTTCGCCACGAACTTCTATGACTTCTGGGAAATTGCCAGATAATTTTTGTGGTATATCTGGAATCGTGCGAAGATTTGCAGTGATATCTTCGCCCATGGTGCCACTGCCCCGGGTAAGGCCACGAACCAAAACCCCATTTTCATATCGCGCGGAAAAAGAAAGACCATCAACCTTGACCTCTATAAATAAATCTTTGGAAGTCAATTTTTTAAACCAATTATAAACTTCGTCTTCGTTAAAAACATCAGAAATAGACAACATTGGCACAACGTGCGGATAAGATTTGAATTTTGCCGACACCGCTGCCCCAACATGTGAAGAAAAACCATTTTTAGCCAATTCTGGATATTCGTTTTCTATTTCCAGTATACGCGATTTCGCAGCATCATAAGTAGCATCGTCAACAATCGGCGCATCATTTTGATGATACGCGACATCCCACGCATTAAGTTTTTTCAGCAAATCTGCGTGCTCCGAAAGAGTAAAAAGGTCTGGTGTTTTTCCCATACTGACATTATAGAAAAACAAAAATCACGGTGCAAGATATAAAATAAAAAATATGGTCCTGTTTTCACAGAACCATGAAATTTATCTTAAATAAAATGTTATTGTTGATACCACGCGGATGCGTTTGTTTATGGACTGCTTTTCATTATCAGACCATGCATCTGTTTGATCGCGTGCCGTTACGGTAAACAATCCCTGGTTCGCAGATTGAATTTTACCCAATTTAGCATTTGCATCTTTGGCAAATTGTTCCCCCGCCGCAGTCGCATTTTTAGTTGCTTCTTCTATCATCTTTATCTTGATATCGTTAAGTCCATTAAAGACATATATTGGACCAGCATAATCTTCTGTTACTGTCACACCTTGCCGCACAAGATCCCCCATTTTACGCGACACACCATCAACCAAATTCACCTCGTTAGAACGAACCATAACACCCGTTTCAATAACATATCTGTCGCTGCTGTCTTGACCACTGCGTTGCGCATCACTGTACCCAGCATATTTATCGCGCACTGTTATACGCAGATTTTGTAATTCATCTTCGTGGAAACCATTATCAATCAAGAAACTATGAGTTTTTTCAATATCGCTGTCGATAGCCGCCTGAACCTTTGCTAAATCACCACCAACACGATTAAATTTAATGTTCCAAATCGCAGTATCAGCAACAACATCCATTTCCGCCAAGCCCTTTACCGTCACTGTTCTGCGCGCCATAGATTTATAGACACCATTTCCAATGAAAAATCCCCCCAGCGCAACGCCGAATGCCAATATAATAACCCAAACTATCGGTAAACTTTTGAATTTTTCTGATATTTTCATGCGACTCTCCTTTCGTTGTTGAAAGGATTATAGATTCATAAAAAATATAAAGCAATTATTTTTTTGATGTATGAATATTCTCTATCTTTGAAAATTGTTATTTAATATGTTTTCCCTGGTGATATTACGGACAATTTCGTTTTTGGTTGGATAGGGTTTTCCATCTAAAAACGCGTGTTTTATAACTATTGTATCACCGCGGATAACACTGCCTGCTTTGCGCCTGTTAATCTCAGAATTCAAACCGAAATTATCATCAAACCATTTATCATTCTTATCAGAAGAAACCAAATGTAAATTATAATCTTCGTCAAAATATACTTTATGACATCTTAAAGTATCACTAGTGTAAACAATTCTTTTTTCCCTGTTCTTTTCTATATGATTAGAAACACCTATGGCAGAAGCAATTAATAAAAAAACAACCATAGCACAAATTATATGGTTTTTATAAGGATTCTTTACACAATTCAGTTGTTTCGTAAATTTTTGTTTCATGTTTCGCCCTTTTTTGCTTGGTTCATTGTAAATGGTAAACTACCAAATATAATTGTCAATATATTTTGGTTGGTGTACAGCAAAACATGCTCGTTTTCAATTATCGCTGATGCCGCGATAAAAATCGGCATCGGCTGACCAGATAAATAAAAAAACGCACCATTCGATGCGTTTTTTTATTTATGGGGCCCGAAACCCGACACAATTCTAACCGAACGAGTCCAGGAATTTATTGATTTATCACCATTAATAAATAAGCTGATTTCTGAAATTCAAAAAATCAAGTTATATAACAACAAAAATCCTTATCCATTACTAACATAATAAAAGTACAAATCTATGCTTTCGTAGCGACTCCCATATAATAACTTTTTATAACAAGCTTTTTTTAATTTCTTCTTCAAATAAAATCTTGGCTAATTTCTCATTGCTTACTTCCAACGGTGTTTTGCCATTGTTATCTCTTACTTCTGTACTAGCACCATGACTCATTAAACATGTCACAACGTCTATAGTTGTAGCCAAATGTAAAGGTGTCATACCATTATTATCTCTTGCATGTACATCTGCACCATAAGAAATCAAACATTCTGTAACTCTAGCTGTTTTAACAAAATATAAAGGTGTTCTTCCAAGAGCATCTTCTGCGAATACGTCTGCTCCATGAACAATTAAATATTTTGCGACTTCGGCAGTTTCGGCAAAAAACAAAGGGGTCATACCATTATTATCTTTTGCGTTTACATCCGCACCATGAGCAATTAGGCATTTTACTATTTCTTCTATTTTTATCAATCTCCAATATGACTGTAATATTCTGTGCAAGGACGTTCTCCCCAAAATATCTTTTGAGTTTACATCCACACCATTAGCTATTAAACATTCTGCGACTTCTGCTGCTTTTACCAAATGCAATGAGGTATTTCCAAAATTATCCCTTGCATTTATATCAGCACCATGGGAAATTAAACATTTTACAACTTCAGCTGTTTCAGCAAAAAACAAAGGTGTTCTTCCATCATTATCTCTTGCACTTACATCTGCACCATTAGCAATTAAGCATTCAACAACTTCAGCTGTTTCAGCAAAAAACAAAGGTGTTCTTCCAATATTATCTCTTGCATTTACATCTGCACCATTAGCAATCAGATATTTTGCTATTTCTGCTGTTTTTGCGAAATGTAAGGAAGTTCTCCCAAACATATCTTTTATCTTTACATCTGCACCATTATCAACTAAATATTTTACTATATCCGCTGTTTTTGCTAGATGCAAAGGGATGCTGCCCTCATTATCCTTAGCGTTTATATCCACATTATTGGCTATTAAACATTTTACAACTTCCAATATTTTCGCCCGAACGGCCCCAAACAAAGGTGTTCTATTATCGTTGTCTCTTGCATTTACATCTGCACCATTAGCAATCAGATATTTTGCTATTTCTGCTGTTTTTGCGAAATGTAAGGAAGTTCTCCCAAACATACCTTTTGCATTAACATCAGCACCATTGGCAACCAAACATTCGGCAATATCTACTGTTTCTACTAAATGCAATGGAGTATTACGCCAATCGTCTTTTGCTTTCACATCTGCACCATAGGCAATCAAGCATTTTACTATTTCTGCTGTTTTCTCTCGCACCGCCAAATGTAACGGGGATCTACCTAATGAGCCTTTCGCGTTAACATCAGCACCAGCAACCAAATATTGTTTTACATCCTGGTGTTTTTTTATAGCATCAAATAATTGATCGTTTATATCTGTCATTTTTACCCTTTTGTACCATATATTATATAGACAAATATTATATATTGTCAATACACCATTGCAAAAAATCTTATTTATAGGAATGCCCAATTTTGAAACTGATAAATTCGAACTTTTTTGTCGAAGACAAAAATCCGGTAATTTCAATAAGATACCCCTTTGAAAATATGCTTCAAAGGGGCGATCGTCAAGTATGGGGCGGGTGACCAGATTGCTTCGTCCAAATTACATTTGGACTACGCTCCCTTGGCTCGTTCGCTAGAAATGATTTTTACAAAATTTGCGTCCTGAATGAGTTTTTAAATATTGTTCAAAATCTTTCGCTTTTTGTTCATCATCAAAAGCAATATAGTTCTTTAATATCCATGGCATAAATTTTTTTGTATGTGCTGAATATCCAGCGTTGTGGTCGTGCAACCTTTTTCGTAAGTCATTTGTAAATCCAATATAAAAATTTTCAGGAAAAGGGACAGATTGTAAAATATAGACATAAAACATTTGCGCCCGTCTTTTTGTCTTGTTTTTATAAAAAACTGCGACTAAAAAAGCCGCGGCATTCCGTTTTGCAACGTGTCAAAGCCCCTATCGCGGCTTTGCCATCGGCAAAGACGGATGGGGCGGGTGACCAGATTCGAACTGGCGACATTCGGTACCACAAACCGACGCTCTAACCAACTGAGCTACACCCGCCATAACTTTTGGTGGAGCTGATCAGACTCGAACTGACGACCCCTTGCATGCCATGCAAGTGCTCTACCAACTGAGCTACAACCCCAGGCAGAAAAGTATTTTATATTTCTTCTTGCAAAAAGTCAAATCATTTTGCTAATCTTTTATCTAAGGTATATTTTTCTTAAGGAGTTTTTTATGGATTATACACTTTTAAAATCAGAAACAGAACAAAAGACAGCACAAACATTAGAAGTCTTACAAAACGAATTTGCGGGATTGCGTACTGGGCGCGCATCCGTTCATTTGCTGGACGGGGTGCGCGTTCCGGCATATGGTTCTGATATGCCATTAAATCAATTAGCAACTGTATCTACCCCGGACAACCAAACATTAACTGTGACAGTTTGGGATATAACAAATGCAGGTGTTGTTGAAAAAGCGATTCGTGATTCTGGATTGGGATTAAACCCAATGACTGCGGGTGGTGTTATTCGTTTAAACATGCCGCCATTAACCGAAGAACGTCGTCGTGAATTAACCAAGGTTGCTGGTAAATACGCAGAAGAAGCCAAAATATCTATGCGTAATATTCGTCAAGATGTAATGGGAAAAATCAAACGCGCTGTGGCTGATAAGGAAATTTCCGAAGATGATCAACGCAAATACGAAGAAGATATTCAAAAGGTTTTTGATGGACGTGGTATCGAAGTTGATGCTATGCTTAAACAAAAAGAAGCAGATATTATGTCTGTATAAAACAAACAAAATATAAAACTTAACATTTTATATCCAAAGGTGAAAAACATGTTCAAATTTTTTAAAACACAAAAAAACGAAACAAAATTAACAAAGGTTCCTCAACATATCGCTTTTATATGTGATGGTAATCGCAGATGGGCAGAAAGTCGTGGTATGCCACCTTTGGAAGGTCATCGGGCAGGAATATCTAATTTTGAAAATCTGGTTGATTGGTTTATGAAACGCGGTGTTTCAACAATTACTTTCTATATCTTTTCAACAGAAAACTGGAATCGTTCTGAAGAAGAAGTCAATTTCTTGATGGATTTATTCTATACTGAATTAAGCAAGAATTTGAAAAACGCAATGGAAAAGAATTTACGTTATCGTGTTATTGGTTCTCGCGATAGATTACCAAAAAAATTGGCTAAGCTTTGCGATGAATTAGAAGAAAAATCTGCTGAAAACACAAATGGAACAGTTGTGTTCGCATTGAATTATGGCGGACAAGATGAAATCGTACGTGCTGTGAATACTGCAATTGAAAATGGCAAACCAATAGACAAAGAAACTTTTGAAACATATTTAGACACTGGCGATTTATTGCCTGTTGATTTAATGGTTCGCACCAGTAATGAAAACAGAATTTCTAATTTCTTGCTTTGGAAATTAGCCTATGCGGAATTGTTGTTCATACCAGAACATTGGCCTGAATTGGTCAAATCTGAAAAATTATGGCAACATGTATTACAAGAATACCAAAAACGCGATCGCCGTTTTGGTGGTGGAAAAAAGAAAAACTATTCGGGGAAACAAAAATGAAAACATCTGAATTACCTAGTAATGTTTTAAGATTTATATCTGCTGGTGTTATGGCATTGGCACTGGTTGGAATAATTGCTTTGGAATCATGGGTTCCTTATATTCATGTTGTCCGCTGGGTCAGTGTAATAGTTGTCTTGGGCGCAATTTACGAAATGTTTCGTTGTCTGAAAAATGTCAATGCAGAAGTGTTCAGCAAACACGCATCATATTTCATAATCTTTACTGTTATGCTGTTTTTGATGTTGGTTTCTGCCTATTTTGTTGGTGAACACCCATG
The DNA here is from genome assembly GCA_046881825.1 of Alphaproteobacteria bacterium. Taxonomy (GTDB): domain Bacteria; phylum Pseudomonadota; class Alphaproteobacteria; order Rs-D84; family Rs-D84; genus Enterousia. The sequence goes on from JBKSMS010000014.1 coordinate 34,595, forward strand.
GATTATGTTATGGTTATTAATGATTATTGTTGGCGCTGATGTTGGGGGATGGTTGTTTGGGATGATATTCGGTGGCGACAAAATGTGGGAAAGATTATCTGCACACAAAACATGGTCTGGACAAATTGGTGGAATTATTTGCGGGACAGCAATGTCTGTATTGTTTTTCCTTTATTTTAAACCATTTGGCGAAGATGCATTATTTGCTGTTTTATTTGGCTGTACAATCGCGTTATTATCACAATACGGTGATTTAACCGCCAGCTTTATCAAAAGATGTTTTGGCATCAAAGATTTTAGCAATATTTTACCAGGACACGGTGGAATACTGGACAGATTTGATGGCTGGATTTATGTATTGCCTTTCGTTTGGTTTTTTATTTAAATAAAAAAGGAAGTAAGGGAAGAAAAACATGCATACACTTGTGACAATAATTGCTTTGTTAATAGTTCTGGGAATTGTGGTTTTTGTCCACGAAGCGGGTCATTTCATGGCTGCGCGCTGGGCGGGTGTGCGTGTTGATACTTTCTCTATTGGTTTTGGGCCGGCAATATTTAAATGGCGCGACAAACATAAAACATTATGGAAATTGTGTTGTTTGCCATTGGGCGGTTATGTTTCTATATATGGCCAAGAAGACATGTTCAATCGTAAAAAATACCAGGAATTACCAAAAGACAAAAAGGTTGGACATTATTTATCCGTTCCTGCTTGGAAACAGTTCATTATTATTGGTGCTGGTGTATTTATGAATTTTATGTTGGCATGGGTAATTTATTCTGCAGATTTTATGTTCAGAACTCGCACAGTTCAATTGCCTGTTGTTGGTCAGGTTGTTCGTGACAGTGTCGCTTTCAAGGCGGGTGTGCGCGCTGGCGATGTTATAATGAAAATAGATAACGCAAACATTGAAAATTGGGGTGAATTGATTATCGCCAAAGAATTGGCTGATAAGCATGATGCTGATGTTTTATTGGCACGCAAAGATAAATTGATTCGTGTCACTTTACAACCCGCGGAAAGATGGGGACTTATCGCAGATGGCAGCAAAACTATGTTCCGTAAAAAAGGATTTTTTGGTGCCGTCTATTCTGGTTTGCGCGAAACATATCATCAATCAAAAACTTTGTTAATAGTGTTAAAACAAATTATAACTGGGGAAAGATCTTCTAAGCAGTTGGGATCATTCATCACTATCGCCCAAGTGTCTGGGCATGCATTAGAAGCGGGCTTTTTCGTATTTTTGTCTATAATCGCCCTGCTTTCTGTGAATTTAGGTGTAATCAATTTATTACCATTGCCGGTATTAGACGGGGGGTATTTATTGATTTTGATTATAGAAGCGATAACGCGCCGTAAATTGGGTGGCAAAGCAATGGAAATAACGATTATAATCGGCTGGATTTTGATTGCTTTGTTGTTCGCGTTTACAATGTGGAATGACATAGCACGCGTATTTGGGTGGAATTAAAAGGATAAGACATGGTTATTACATATGTTCCTGTTGCTGGGTTGACAATCAAAGAAGCTTTGGTTCGTGCAATTCAAAAATCAAAAGATAACAAATGCACGGTTATGGCTGTGCTTAATGATATTGTCATGTTCGTAAACAAAAATACAAATGTTAATAAGGTACTGGAAGAATATCGTCAAAAATTGGATTTAAAATATTATACAGAACGCGTAAAAAGAGCAAGATAAAATGAAACATCGTATATTAGCATATTGTTTGTTATCTGTTTGTGGTATTATTTATATTGATGCTTGTTGTGCGACGGTATTGTCGCGAATTGATGTGACGGGCAATCACCGTATGGATGCTGAATCTGTGCGCATTTTGTCTGATGTCAAAGTTGGTGATAATGTAAATTCTGAAACGATAAATGAAGTCGCTAAAAAATTACAAACCAGCGGATATTTTTCGTCAGTAAATGCTTATCTGGATGGCAGTATTCTTAAAATCAAAGTTGATGAATCGCCATTGGTCAACATGGTGACAGTCGAAGGCAACGATGAAATTGATACTGATGATTTAAAAAAGGAAATAAAAACCAAAGAACGCACATCTTATGATAAATCTGTGATTGGTGCAGATGTGCAACGCATGCTGACTCTTTATCAACGCAAGGGATTTTTTGGGACAAAAATAAACCCAAAGAAAATAGATTTGGACAATAACCGTGTAAATGTTGTTTATGAAATCAAAGAAGGGCATCCAACCTATATCAAAGACATAGATTTTGAAAACAACAAAAAATTTCGCTCACGCACTTTGCGCGGGGAAATATTATCTCGTGAACATGCTTGGTGGCGTTTTATGACACAATTTGATGTGTATGATGAAGATAGAATTCAATATGACCAACAATTATTACAGCAATTTTATTTAAGAAATGGGTTTCTTGATTTTAAAGTCATTGATGCAAAAGGTGAATTTTCTCAAAATCGTGAATATTATTCTGTGAAATATACTGTTGACGAAGGCAACCAATATAAAATTGGTAATGTGACCATAGATAATCCTTTTTCTGATGTTCCAGACAAAGAATTAAAAAAGGCTTTGACAATATCTAAAAAAGATGTCTATAACATTGACGAAGTAGAAGCTACGATGAACGCATTGCGCAGCAAAGTCGCAGATCACGGTTATGCTTTTATTACTGTTGAACCAATTCCTGATAAACACGAAGACACCAGAACTGTCGATATGAATTTTAAAATTCAAAAGACAAATCGTATTTATATCAACAATATCAATTTGCTGGGTAATGTTCGGACTTTTGATAATGTGATTGAACATCATTTGCCTATGCGTGAAGGCGATCCTTTTTCCCTGCAAACAATTGAAACAGGTCGTCAAAATTTAATGCACACCCGCTATTTCAAAGATGTTCAAATGGTTCCAACAAGATTGGCGGATGCCAATATGATGAATTTGGATGTAAAAGTCGAAGAACAGCCAACTGGTGAATTATCTGGTGGTTTTGGGTGGTCCACGATAAATGGTTTCATGGTAGATGCTGGAATTACTGAAAACAACTTTATGGGACGTGGTCAGGTTGTTCAAATCAAAGGTTCTATCGCACAATATCAACGTCAAGCTTTGTTCAGCTTTACCGAACCATATTTATTCAATCGTGAATTGTCTGGCGGATTTGATGTGTCTTATACGGAATATGAATATTCTAAATTGGGCGGATATGGATACGATCGTGATTCTTTTGTTGTAGCAGGCAGATTAGGATGGAGGTTAACAGACCATTGGACACAGACAATGCGACTTTCTGCTTCGTTCGATCAAAACTATGATTTACAATTGGGCGGGTGGCACAAGGCGAATCTATATACACTCGGGACAAATTTGCGTTATTATAATTTACACTCTAATTTCCAACAAAACACACATACTGGGATTGTTGGTGATTTAGGGGTCGCATATACTGGATTTGGTGGAACAAGTACTTTTATGCGATACACTGCAGACATCACGGCATTATGGAAATTCTTTGATGACAGATGGCAATTTAAAACAGGTTGGGAATTTGGATATTTACAATCTTTGGAAAGCGATAATTATATTCCACGTGTTTATCGTTATTTCTTGGGCGGCGAATCTTTGCGTGGTTTTGATGTCGCGGGTGTTGGTTCAAGAAACTGGTATTACAGAACTTATTCTTTGGGTGGATTGTGGAAGGCAAATGGTTCAACGCAAATCAATTTCCCAATATTTATTCCTGATGAATACCAAATCAAGGGTTTTGTATTCATGGATTATGGTATTTTGGGAAAACCACCGCGCAGGGAATACGAATACAAAGGTCGTTCAAACATAATTGATGAAGATTGGCGGACTTCTGTGGGTGTTGGAATTTATTGGAACACGCCGATGGGACCGATGAATTTCTCGTGGGGATGGCCATTAAAGGTTAACAAATACGATGACGAACGCAGATTCTTGTTATCTTTTGCGACACAGTTCTGATTGTTTTGTCTTGACGCGGGGGATTGATATTTCTTATAATTTAAGAAAAGGAAAAGGAGAACCAAATGAAAAAACTTTTGATAATTCTGACATTGGCGATTGTTGGTTTTGGTTTGTCTGGTTGCGGTCAAATTTACGACAGCGAACCGGTCAGCATTGGATACGACAACAACGAATTAAAATTAAGCCCGTGCGCTTGCATCTTGGTTTATCAGGCTTGATATATTAAAAACATGGGGGGATTGATTGGATTACCCAAACAATTTTAATGTACCTGCGTTTCCTGCGGGCAAAACTATTGCTTTTACCCGCACTATTTCTATTTGGCTTTCTGTTGTGTTTTTCTTTATTATTGTGGCATGTGGTTTTTTGTTATTAAATATACATTTGCGAACAAATTTTCCATTTTTAATTTCAGTTAACCCTGTGACAGAAGATTGGAATGTCATTGCGTATCCTGGCGAAAAAGAAAAACCAATACCGCAATATCAATATATCCAAGAAAAACTGGTTCATGATTTCGTCAAAGATTGGTTCACTATATCTGATGATATGAAAATAAATGAAGCCATATGGGAAAAATGTTCTGCCGAAGAATGTGGTGATTCAGAACAATTCAATCCAAACAACAAAAAGTGTGCAATATCTTGTAAATCTGAAACTGCTGTATTTGATGATTTTGCTGAAAATGTGATACCTAATTATCGCGCTAGAATCGACCAAGCAAAAGAAAAATGGTCTGTTCAGGCAAAGGGTTTATTGATTAACCCAGCCATGGTATCCGAAAGCGCCAGCAAATGGCAGGTTTATGCGACAATAAATTCATCTGTAATGCAAAGTTTTGATGTGTTAATCTTTGTTGACATAGAAAGAGATATCAATTTATATCCTGCTACATTCGGATATTACATAAAACAATTTAATTCGTATCGGATGGCAAAATGAATAAGTTAAAGGCATTTTTTGTCGGGATATTTTTGTTAATCGCAGTTGTTGTGATGATTGTTTTGGCGGCGCTTATTTATCGCGCCGGGGAAAGATCTTCTGTTAAATCTTATATATTCCAAACTGCGAACAATGCTAATCAACGCGTTGGCACATTACAAAGTTTGGATGATATATCTGCCGTTGATTTGCGTAATAAACTGATTAAAAAATATGTGGCTGAATATTTCAAGGTTATTCCAGGTGACACAGATATATTGAATCGCAAAACATTATGGGTAATGTCAGGTCCTAATGCTTTTGAATACTGGAAAAAGACAGAGGCAAAAGCTATTACTGAAATGTCTGCAAGCAAAATGTTTCGTGTTGCGCGCGTTCACGATGATGGTATTGCAACATACAACAAGCCGGAAAACGAAAATGAAAATTCTGACAGCACAAACACTATATATTACAAAGTTCGGTACCATATGCTTACTTGGGCGGAATCTAATGTCTTGGAAATTGAACCAACTTATGAACAAGGGACATTATATTTGGAAATAGAATTTGAACCGGGATTGCGCAAAACAATCGATGGTCACAGTTATAATATACGGGAATATTTGAAATCTGGGAAAAATCCTGCTGGATTATTCAAATTTCGTGTAATAAACATTGGGGATAATACAAAAAAATGATAAAAAATATTTTATTTTTAATGTCTTTATGTTCAATCATGTTCTATTCGCCAGTTCTGGTTGCTGACGATGATTTTTATAACGAATACGAAGATGGTGGATATGACGATTTGTCTTTTGACGAATTTGCCACTGTTGATAGCGAAGATATGGACATGAACACAGACAGTGTATCAATTGATTATGGTAAGACACCTGTGGATGTAAAACACTTTGATATAGCTGGTGTAATGTTAGGTATGGATTATGATGAAGTATATAATTTGTTCTTTAATCGTTCTGGGCTTTATGCGCCACGCAAAAGAAACAGTGTTATTTACACAATAAACAAAGAATGGAAATATAATCTTGATTACGAATGTCGTCAAAACAATATTTTTATTCCTGAAAAGTTGGAAAGGTGCATATATTCTTTGGCAAAAAATCGCGGACTGTTGTATGTATCTGAAATACATTTGGAACGAACATTTACTGGCGAAACAATTGATGTTTATTTTACAAGTAATGCCACAGAAAACCTTGTTTGGAAAGTTGTATATTCTAATGATGTGAACATAACAGAAGGTAATAATGAAAAATTTGAAAACATTCGTGAAAAAAAGATTTTGGCTTTTTGGCAAGGAATCATAGATAAATATGGTGTTCCAAATTCTGGCGAAGATAAATGGTTGTCTTCTGGAAATGCTTATGACCCAATGATGCAGGCATATTATGGGCAATTGGTTTTAATAGACAACGGTTTAAACACAACAGATTCTTCATTGAACATTCAAAAGGCGCGCGAAAATTTCCAGGCGAAACCTTATGCTTTCTAACAAGACATCTTATCAGGTTGGATTATATTCTGAATTTTTGGCGCGCATATATTTGCGTCTTCATGGATATCGCATATTAAAAAGCAGATATGTGACGGGCAAAAACACAAACCGCGCAGAAATAGATATTATTGCGAAACGCAAAAACACTATCGTTTTTGTCGAAGTCAAAGCGCGCAAAACAACCAATGCCGCTTGGGAAGCCATCACCGCACGACAATCAGTTCGTCTGCGTCGCGCCGCAGAAACTTATTTGATACAAAATCATTGGGCTGGCGATGCGCGCTTTGATGTGATTGTGGTTTGTGGTCATAAGATATATTGGGCAAAAAATACAATTTAATTTTTTATCACTGCGCTTTTAATCAAAGTGACATCTTCTTTAATTCCGTCTATTTTTAATTGTAATTGACCGATACCAGATTCTAAAATTGTAGTTCTGTTTTCTAATGCGGTTATTCGCTGGTCTTGCCGTTCAATTTCAGAAAGAGAAGAATCTTGACGCGCAACCCAATAAATCAGTCCAGCAATAAAAGCTATTAAAAACCAACTGTCGCGCAAAAGGTCTATAAAATTAAAAAAATTCTGCTGTTTTGTCATTGTTTTTTAATAATTTACCATAAAAACATGCGGCAATATGTAATTGTTGTTTGTTTGTTATGTTGGATTATTTCCTCTTTTTATAAAATTTTCTATTTGATGAACCAAAGCACATTGTGCCGCCCACCAGCGCAATTCGTCATTACTGACATTTTGTCCGATGATGCGTTCTGTGGTAAGAGTTCTTAAGTGTTTAAGAATTTCTTTGCCAGCAGGTGTAGCAAAAGTTCGTGCATATTGTTTTTCAATTTCGTTCATTGTGATTGTTCCTTTAAATTGACATTTCTTCACGAGCCATTTGCGCTATGGGCGCGATATATTTTAATTCCGCGTCACTGTGCAAAGATATTTTATCTATCAATCCACGACGTGATAAAATTTGAAGTCCTCTTTCACACAAAGGTCTTATGAATTCGTGCAACAAGCGACCATATGTTGCACCCAATATTCTAACCATATCGGCATTGCGTGCTAATATTTCTGTAGCTGTCATTTCTTTGTCAGATAACAATCCAAGTCTGTCTGCCAAAAGGCTGTGTCTGATTCTGTCACGCAAATCGCGTAAAACTATTTGTGAAACATCAAAATCAGCACCACTGGAAAGAGGTGTTAAACCAGAACTTCCAACCGCCTTTGGTATAATTGCCCCAGGTGTTAAATTGATATTAGAAAGATTTATGACACCATCATCATCAGCCTGCCATATACCACTGACCGCGATAGTTGCGTTTTTCAATACTAATTCTACAACTTTGTTAGCTGTTTTTATATCTGGCAAAGCACGCAAAACAGGACCACGACCATATTGTTCCCCGCTTACCAATGCCCAACGAAAGATAATATAAGGATTGGTTTCAAATGTTCCACGCGCAACAATATTGTTTTCAAAATCACCACCTGCATCTATCCAAGCCGTAAAATCTTTACCAACCAAAGATTGAACCAATCTAATAGGTGTTTGTGGATTATTTTTAACTGTTTCTTTCATATTATTTGGCAGTGTCCATGTTGGATACTTTTCCATCAAATCGCATGCCGGCATAGATGTAGTATGAAATATTGCGCCTGGCAATATCGCTATGTCTGTCATAGGAATTGCAGTAAATGAAAACGCTGAATCTGCCCCCAGTGGATTTTCAGCCATAAACAAACAAGCGGTTCCAAGAACGACTAAATCTATATAGCATTGATGTATAGTTGTATAAAAATTGGAATCGTTCAAATGCGCCCGCAACACATTTGTTGCAACTTCCGCATTTGGTGATAAATCACTTTCACGAACCAAGTTTATCCAAAGTGATTCTGGTGGTGTCAACAAAGAATACATTGATGCCGCCAAATTATCAACTGCATCTGCGGCAGTCGAATCAAACAAAGTCGCTACATCTGCATCATCTGTTGGGATAGTATACCGCATAGCAGTTTTCCATCTGGACAACCAGACATCCCTTTCATCCAGCGCACGTTTATATAATTGCATAAGATTTTTTTGCATTTTATTTCCTTTTGGTTATTTATACTTTGAAGTATGTATTTGCTTGAATAATTTGATTTCGTTTATTGATTGCTCTTACTGGGTATGAATCCATTGTCAAAGCTCCAGCAACCGCATCTAATCCGTCATCATGTTCGTTTGATCCCATCGGTGTCCAAGCCAGCATTTCTGACAACAACATCGTTTGTCTTATTCTTTCATGCATGTAAAGACGCCCTGTGGTCAAAATTGGTTCAATTGCATTTAAAATTCTGGTTTCTTTTTTTGTATGATTAGCAATTTGAATAATATTTATTGGCATTTGCTTTGTTATTGCTACATTTCGAATAATTTCTGGCAGCGCATTACCAATGCCATTTATTTCAACACCTATTCTTACAAGATTGTGTTTTTGCATAAAATCAAGAACCCGTTCACATTGACTGGCAAGTGGATGTAAATCTTCATCAGAAACAGTTATATACAAGATGTCATGGACAAAGAATGTGCTGGTCTTGTCATCACGATATATTAACGCACACACACTGCCGTCAGATTTAGAACGCCCGACCGAAGGGTCCCAATAAAACGATACACCAGAAATTTCATGTCCTGCGATTCGTACAAAATGATTATCAAATTTATCACAATAAAAATTAATTGCCCCAGGATCTAGATACACATGTTCATCTGGGACGTATTCCAACATCATTTGAGCCGAAAAATGTCGTGGCCCAACAATAGTTTCAAGTTCATGTATTTTTTCTGGCGGAAACATTTCTGGCCAAGCCGGATTTCCGGCATTATCCATTATGGGTATTTTAATTTGTTTATACCCCCTTAAAAAAGGTGTTGAATTATCAAAATTTTCGTTTAATCTAATAGACATGGACTTTACCCCGAAAACTTTACCAGTTAATCTAGAAGCCGAACAGGCGGTTATTGCGGCGGTTTTGATGGACAATCGCACTTTGGAATCTGTGTCTGAATTTTTATTACCAGAACATTTCTTTCATCCTGCACATCAAGAAATTTACAAATTGGCTTTGCGTCAATTCGCATTGGGTATCCCATTTGATATAATCACTGCAAAAAACTATCTAGAACAGCAAGGAACACTGGAATCTGTTGGTGGCACAGAATATTTATCTAAATTAGTTTCTGCCGGGTCAACCGTTGTAAATATTGAACATTACGGCAAAATAGTTTTTGATAATGCTCGTCGTCGTGATTTAATCCACTTGGGACAAAACATCATAGATAACGCATACACCGAAGATTTAGACAAACCCGTCAATTCCCAGATAGAATCTGCGGAACAAAAATTGTTCAATTTGGCTTCTACTGGTCAGTCGGAACGCAATGTTGTCACATTGGGCGACGCGTTAAAAAGTGCTTTGAAAGAAGCAGAAATTGCTTATAAAGCAGATGGCAAGCTGTCTGGTTTGACCACTGGTCTTGACGATTTAGATAAATCTATAAGCGGGCTTCATCATTCTGATTTAATAATTATTGCTGGGCGTCCGGCAATGGGTAAAACAACTTTGGCATTAAACATCGCCTTTAATGCCGCTAATGCCATATTAAACGGTCGCGCAAACAAAAACTACAAAGGTGCGGTGGCATTTTTCAGTTTAGAAATGTCTTATCCTCAATTAGCCGCAAGAATATTATCTTCTCAATCTAAGATACCTTCGTCCCGCATGCGCGAAGGCAGTAATTTAACAGACGAAGATTTTATGAAAATGTCACAATATGCAGATGCGCTGTCAAAAGTGCCTATTGTTATTGACGACACATCAGAAGTTTCTGTTCCTGCGATAAAAACACGTGCACGCCGTATTGCGCGACAGTTTGACGGTATAGCATTAATTGTGATTGACTATCTTCAGCTTATGACCGCCCCGGGCGGCAAACGCAACGACAACCGCGTTCAAGAATTATCTGAAATCACCCGCAGTTTGAAAATACTGGCAAAAGATTTAGATGTTCCTGTGATTGCGTTGTCTCAATTATCGCGTAAGGTTGAAGATCGTGATGACAAACGCCCTATTCTTTCTGATTTGCGCGAATCTGGGTCTATTGAACAAGACGCGGATATTGTTATGTTCACTTATCGTGAAGAATATTACCTGGAAGGTCATTCACCAGAACAAAGATTATCTGGCAATGCATCCGAAAATGTTTTACAACATTGGCAAAACCGTTTGGAACGCGCCAGAAACAAGGCTGATGTTATAATTGCCAAAAACCGTCATGGCAAACCCGAAACTGTGCATTTAAGTTTCAATGGCGAATTTTCATTGTTTGATAATTTGCAATTCAACGGACAACCTGTCCCAGAACCTGATTTTGGTCCTCAATATGCGCCAGCCACAGATACAAACAATCAAAATGTTATTGATATAAATGATATCCCTGATGATATTATTTAATTTTTTCTTGCTAATCCTATAAAAATTGACTATTATTTTGTCAACATATATACAAGGAGTTTGCACATGGCACAAGAAGAAATCATTTTCCCGAATAATATACGCAACATTCGCGCAAGCCGGGGCATGAAAATGACCGAATTGGCTAGACGCGCCAATTTGTCTTTGTCTGCCGTTTCAAAAATTGAAAAAGGTGTCCGCAGACTGAATCAGAAACAATTATTAAATGTCTGCACAATATTGGGCTGCAAATTATCCGACATATTTATTCACGAATCAGATGCGGTTGCTCAAAATTGGCAAAAAGAAATAAAACGCCGTCTGACCGACAACGAAGGCAGCGGATTAAAGGTGTTCGGTTCTGGGCTTCGTAAAATCCGCCAACGTTCTGAAAAGACTATTGCTGATGCTGCACATGCTGCAAACATGACATTGTCCGTTTATCACAAAATAGAAGTTGGGCAACGCGAAGTTTATGAAAATGAAATTGATGTTCTTGCAAAAGCTTTTGGTTATACAGCTTCGCAATTATTTGATGAAATCGCGAAACTTTATAATAACGGTGAACTGACTAAACAAATTAACAAAGTGACAGAACGCGTAAAATCTGTCATTGAACCTCGCAACCCAAGTTCTGGTCTTGACATAAACGGTGGTTTGTATGGTGCACAATTATACGATAATGCACGCAAAAAGTTGGTTCCTGTGTTTGGCACTCCAAACGGCAAAAGCATCAAACTGAAAAAATCTGATGAAACAATGATTGTTGCGCCGTCTACTCTGGAAGGACGCAGCGGTATATATGCGGTGGTTCCTAATTCGAAACGCGTAAGTGGCTTTATACCGGAAACAGCTTATGTTTTCGCAGATGCTAATATAAAACCAAAATCTGGCGATTTGGCAGTATGTATAGATGCTGATTTTTCAAAACTTAAATCAGATGAATTTGTCGAAGCACAAATTGCCCTGATTCGCCAAGACACACACGGCAAAACATACGGGCATATATCTAATCCAGAAGAAAAGGTAAATACCCAGACGATGCACAAAATTGTTATGATTGTTATGCGCTAGATTCAAACAATTGATGGGGGGAGAAAATCATGTCACAACAAGCACACATTATTGCACAAAGGTTGTTAAATCTTTATCGCCAAGAGCATGTTATTGAAGGTGGTTGGGCTGCTGTTAACAAGGTTTTTATTGCAGAATCTAATGATGACCAAGTTATTGCAGAATTAGAAAACATGCCAACTGGGAAAAAGTTAGTTGCTCATATAAATAATTTGCGTACAAAAAAAACACCTATGGATACCATAGACAAAGATTTGTTGCCGTATGGTGGTTTGATGACTGGTATTGCAGTAAGTTTTTCTTTGACCGATGCAGAATTTAATGAACTTAAAAGTGCGTTAGATAAATTCCAACCAACCCAAGAAAGCCTGAACAACATTAAAAACACGCCTCTTGTGCGCAAATTTGGCAATGATTGGGCACAAGATATCAAGGCAGCAATTATATCTAGACCTGACATGCTGGCGAAATGGAATGTTGTGATTCAAACAGATAAAGCTTATAAAATCTGGAATTCTGCACGCGAATTGTTGTCTGAAACTTTAACCGAACGAAATCGTGCTCAGATTCAAGCGGATATGCCAGAATATGAAACATATTTGCCTATGTTTGGTGATTCTGGCAAAGAAATGTTATCCAGATTACGGACATTTATGTCATCACAGCAACCGTAATTATTCTGTTTTGTATATCGTATCTTTTGTGTGTGGTGTCCCGATATAAACAAGCGCACCCTTTGGGGAAAGTATGAAATCTAACTCTCGTAAACGTTCTCTTAAATTTATTCGTTTTTGATATGTGTTGCATGTATTTGGAACTTCTACATCGTCACATATTATTAAATCTGAGCGCATACCTGTTATATTTCCTGTTATACCTTGGCATATCACAGATGGTTCACGGATTCCAACTGGACGCTTTATAGTTATTTTATGGCTGCCCCACTCTTTTTTTACATCTGGTAATATTTCGAAGCAAAACGGGTGATTTTCTAAAATATTTTTTATATGAGAAACCATCCGTGATGCTAATCCTGATTCAGCAGATAATATTAATATTCTGGTGTTCGGATTATGATATAAAACACATGCTGCGAACACACCGACAACTGTAGATTTTCCAGAATGTCTGAATGCATTCAACAAACCACGATGCGGTTCATTATTTAACACATCAACCAAAAATCGCATTATTTGATAATGATGTGTCGGTGTTGAAAAACCCAAGATTTTATTCCATTCATCTAAAAAATCATAAGCTTCCGTAATCGTCATTATTTTCATTAGGCGCTTCTTCTGTAATAGAACCGTAATCATTTATCAAATTTGGCAAAGCGTTATCCAAGACAGATACCAGGTTATTATACAACCCAAGAACCGCCCCACCAGACAATTTGTCTTCTATGGTTTGTAATACATAGTTCATTTGATTTAATACAGTTTCATGAATATTCGCCCATTGTGACAAATCTATATTGATTGCGTTCATATCTTTCAATGCCGCCAGCAAAAAATTAAAATCAGAATTTAAATCTTCTGGATCAATTTTCAATGTTGGCTGGTAATCAATAACTCTATCCAAAGAAACTTGTCTGAATATATCAATATTTTTTCCTGATTGTGGTGCTGTGCTGAATATCACTGTTCCGCCAATAAAATCATTATTTGGATTCACATCGTATCCTGTATTATCCAATAATTGGTTATCAACAGAAACTTTGACATCTGCATTTTGAAAAAAAGGAAAAGAAAACGAATATTCCGTAGTTATTCCGTCCCCGGTATACGATATTTTATACATAATTGCCCCCTATCCTGCTATTTTATCTACCTTGGACAACCACGTTTTTAAAAGGTTTGGCTTTTTAACTTTTATTTTTTTCATTTGTTCAAGACTTGTTTTCTTTTTTTCTTCGTATGGCTGAGCTGTTTCTGAACGCAATCTTTTAAGCACAGCATCTTCAGATAAACTTGTTCCAGAATTACCTGTGGCGCCATATTTTGCGCGCTGTTCAGACAATACTTTTTTTATCAAATTTGTTTTGGTGTTTTCATTAGATGCAATTTGTTCTAATATTTTTTGGCGCTGATTTTTCGCTTCTTTTTTAGAATTATTATAATCTAAAACTTTTGTCACATCTGATACTAGTTGTCCCATAAAAATCTCCTTTGGTTTTTATATTAAATATTTACCTTCTGTTGTCACAGATAATATTGTGACTGGCAATTGTTCGCTGCTGGATATAGACCACAAGGGTTCCATTGTTTCGCGTTGAACCCCTAATAAATTCATTGATAAATCACCTGTATATCCTTGACTGCCTTCGTTATAAGCATAATTAGGTATTTCCATACGATAATCATTTACAAACAATGTTTTTGTATTCATTACGCGCAAAGATATTTTTCTTAATCGAATTTTCTTTGGCGCATGTCCATTGACTATCATTGGCAAAGCTGATACACGATAAGAAAAGCCATATTGTCCAGCATCCATCAAACAAGAATTATCAAATTTTTCAAGATAATTGGTGTTTTTACGTTTCACAACAACATAGGTTTCATTGTTCATAACAGATACATATTTAAACTGCCCATCTGTTGTGTATCTGGCCCACGCAGCAATTTCTGTATTAGCATATTTATTAAACACCGCCATCGTGCCATTATCCATAACAACGAACAATTGGTGAGTTCCAGAATTATAAGCCATGCTGACAGGATTATTCATTAAATGCTTTGAAAAAGCACATAAATCTACTGAATTATATTTGTCATTTAATGTGTCCAAATCTAATTCGCGGATATCTTTGCCCGATGCAGAAACAAACACTGTTGAACCATCTATCTGTTGTGGTGGCAAAAAGCCTGTCGTTATACATCCAACAGATGTATGCTGTTTTATATCAACATTAGACGGCGTTAGCGGAGAATTTGATATCGCCCATTCACCAACCGAAGTCAAAATTTGCAAAGCATAACTGCTGACTATTGTACATATTTGATGGTGTTGCGCAGACAACAAAGTCGCAAAAATTGCTTCGTCTTCCAAACCTGTACCTACATCAAAATTATTGTATTCGCCAATTTTAGACATCCAAATATTGTTTGGTACAGATGATGTTCCGCCAAAAACCAACCTATTTTGATGAAAAGAAACAGATACTGGCCATCCGCGTCTATTTCCAAACGCAGCTTCATACCAATCTGAAACAGGATCGTTTGGTAATGTAAAATTACCATTAGTATGAACAATTGCTACACGCGCAGATTGAACAGATTCGACCAACCATTGTTTGTTGTTGGCGTATAATCTTGTTCCAATCCAAGTATTATCCCACATATCACCACTAGCAGTAAAAGTCGCATGATTATTATCATCACCATTTGTAATAGTAATATCAATATTTCTGGTGTCTTCAAACCTTATAAAAGGTATATTTATACTAAGATCAGCATTCATATAAAAATTAAAATCTGTGATATTAAAGTCTGAAGATGTCTTAGAAAAAATCTGTGGCTTGTGATTTGGATGAACAAAATATATCTTATTGAACCGCTGTGCATATTGCAAATTCTTTAATTCTGATGCCATCCAAGGCGCAAACAAAGTTTTTATTTTTACATCATTTTGAAAAACATCTATGGTATTTTGATAAATTGCCAATAAATATTTTTCTGATTCGCTGATTACAAATGGAACCAATATAGAATTACTAGCGACACTTTTTATTTTTTTTAATCCGGGTCTGCGTTTTAATCCCCCAGATTGCAAAACATCCATGTTTTCTAACAAAGACACACCAAACATATTATTTGTTGCATAAAATTCTGGAGCTATTTCACCACTAGAAAAAGCATATTGTGTTTTAAGAAAATTCCCCATAACATAATCCTTTGGTTAAAATCTGGAATTAATCAAAGAAAAATCATCAATATTTGATTGTCGTGCCAAAGTGCTATCTACAAATTTTGCAGATTGATATTCTGATTCATACAATGAAGTCATTATACGCAAAATATTCACATCCCCCAATATCGGGATACAAAATTCTACCGCTAACTTAGCTGCTACTAATGTAGCAAAATATCCTGGAAAATTTTCCGGTTCTGTTTTGACTATCGCAGATATTTCAAGTGCATCACTGTTCGTAATAATTTTATTTCCATTAATTTGACCTTCGCATTTTAAAATGCGCAAGACGTTTGCCGGAATTAAAAAATCTCCGTCAGAATTTCTTTGCAAAGTCAAAGATTGTGTCGCAAAGCGCCACGGAAACATAGCCAACAAAGTTTCTACAACAGGATCAAACAGGGTTCTTGCCAGTTGCGCAGCTGCAGAATCTTCGCGCCAAGATTGAATAGGTTTTTCACCTAGTTTTAATAAAGCCATTGAACATAAATCTATTTTTGTAAACATGATTTTTCACCCATTTATTAAAAAACGGGCTGAAGGGACCAGCCCGTTATATGAACAAACAAAACAATTAAGACAAAGCCCCAACGGTGACAACACCTTCTGAAATGGAAATCGCTTTGATTGTTGTACCATTTGACCCATTAATCAAAATTATATCACCACTGTTCATCAAGGTTTTTACACTGGAAAAATATCCCGAAGCTGTAATAGTTGCCAATGTTGCACTTTCTTTGTAATGCCACAAGGTAAAACCATTTGCGTATGCAATTACAGACAAATTTTTATTTTGAAAAGCCATTTTGTTTCCTTTTGGTTATAATTGTTAAGCTGCATCGTCATCGCATTTGATACGAACTATACCTTCTGCATCAATAAGGACTGCGCCTTGGGACATGCTGTTGCTGATAAAGTGCGCAGCACGTTCACCATGCCATGTAATATCTGTTTTAACTTCTTGCCCGCACGCATGACCAATACTTGACGAATGATAGATAAAACAATCACGGTCATCTGTGTTTGCTAATGGCAACCCATTGCACAAAATCCAATTAACGCCTAACCATTTTCTGGATTCACAACCATCAACTAATGGCAAAGAATTGCCAACATAATCAGCAGAAACAAATTCAGATATTTTCAACAATTCGTTCCATTGATGAACACCAACCACAGCAAATCTGCGTCCGTCATCTGGAACATCATTTGTGTTCAATGTTTCCAGTGCAGACATAATAAGAGCTTTGGTTAATCCGGTAGAATAATCACCAACATACTGGGTAGCATTGTTCATAGCAGCAATAATCAATTCATCTGTTTTGCGTCCCAATGCATAAGCGCCCGCAGAAGCAACAACTCGACGTTCATCAACATTTGTTTTTAATTCATCCAATGCATCAACCCAATCACCAGCATAGTAATCTTGTAATGTGCATTCTACAGGTGTATGATTCAAATTCATAACTGGTACAATACCATGACGCGATTTAGTGCTGGCGATACCTTTACCAACTTTTTGAAAAGTGGTAGAAGCGCCCACAACCCCAGATTTGCTGCGAATTGTAGAACGTAATTTTGTGCCCATTTGCTGATAAGCCAAATGAACATCTGCTTCAAATTGTTTTATAAACACTTGATCTACAGACATAGACATAAGAAATCCTTTTTGTTTTTGAGTTAAAATTAAAAATTTTTTATCAATGGTTATGCAAAAAAAACTGCGCCATAAATAAAAAACAAATCAAGGGTCCACAAAAATGGATTATCCAATAAAAAATTCAGTTAGACCTGTTTAATCTAACTGAAAAATTTATCACAAATAAAAAATCCCCAAAATCAAAGATTCTGGGGATAAATAACACAATTACATGTGATTATTTTTTCTTTGCAACTTTTTTAGCAGCTGGTTTTTTTGCTACTTTTTTTGCAGGTGCTTTTTTTGCAACTGGTTTTTTTGCAGCAACTTTTTTTGCAACTGGTTTTTTTGCAGCAACTTTTTTTGCAACTGGTTTTTTTGCAGCAACTTTTTTTACAGCTGGCTTTTTTGCAACTACTTTTTTTGCAACTGGTTTTTTTGCAGCAACTTTTTTTGCAGCTGTTTTTTTAACAGCTACTTTTTTTGCAGGTGCTTTTTTTGCAGCTGGTTTAGCAGCTGTTTTTGTGCAAGCACATTTTTTCTTAGAACCAAAGAACATAATTCTCTCCTTTTAAGTTTTTGGATAGAACAAAATTTTTTTTGTTCTTGATTCTATTTTATATGAAATGAAATAAATAGTAAAGAATAAAATTACTTTGAATATAATTTTTTAAAACCATTTTCAATTTTTCTTATATATTCTTCATCATGATCACGCCAATATTTTGGATCGCGCATCATGTTGCGTAATGTTTCATCAGTTAAATTTTCACTTTCATTTTTATTTGTTAAAACATCAGGTTCCATTGATTGCATCATTCTGTAAACACCTTGAATTCCTTGGGGTGTAGAACATAATTCATCAAACGCATCATGGGGAAGAAACCTTTCACCAAACGCATTTATTTCACGCAAAGCATTGTTCATTTTTTCTTCATCACCAAAAAATTTTTTCAATTCATTTATCGCGTTTGTTTGATTTTGTAATTCAAATAAATTTTTTAAAGTTGGTTGTAAAAATTCTTCTGCGATGGCATAAATTTTTTCAACTTGTGTTGAAGTTAATCCAATTTCATGAAATTTTTCACGAACCGATTCGTCATCAAACATAGAATTTTTAGGATAATCTTCGACATTATCAGGTACACCTATTGCATGATTAAATTTTTGTTTAATATTTTCATCACTGTCCGAAGTTGGAATTGTAACCATGTTGCTCATCTTTTTTTCTAATTCACAATAAGATTTAACCAACGCAGAAGTATTTAATTCGCCATTTTCATTTAAGAATTTTTCTGGTATTTGTTCCATTATTTTTTCCCTTTGGTTGAAGATTCTTGTTTAAGAAAATAAATACCTGACAAAGTAAATATAGTTTGCATCATTGTAAAAATATCTTCGTCACCAATTAAGTAAGCACCTATGGCGGACACAATACCAACCGTAGACACAACATAAGTCTTGCGATTTTTTAAATATCCACCTTTGATTATCTTGTTCATTGTACACCCTTTTATTATTTATAGATAAAACAGTATGTCTTCATATTCCGCGATATATCCGCGTGCAATCGCCCATTGCGGAATAATATCTGCGTGATGAAATTTCGTAGCCCCAAAAACAGAATCTGATAAACAACCATGCATCATAGTTTTTATCACACGCAAACACATAAGAAACTTTCTGTCGTTAACATCAACATTCATATATTTATGTCGTTTAGATTTTTCATCTAAAGCATCAAATATATTTTTATCGTTTGATATATCTTCAAACGATTTATCATATTTTATATGAATATTGTAAATCATTGATGCCAT
The DNA here is from genome assembly GCA_046881825.1 of Alphaproteobacteria bacterium. GTDB lineage: Bacteria > Pseudomonadota > Alphaproteobacteria > Rs-D84 > Rs-D84 > Enterousia. Next base: position 53,972 of record JBKSMS010000014.1, read on the forward strand.
TGCTTCTGCTATTTGCAAAGAAGCACCTTGGGTTTCAGCGAACACTATTCGTGCCAGTTTATACGGGACAATTTGTGTATCGTCTGGATTTTTTATAAGAAATAGTTGCATGACTTTTGCTTTTCCTGTTTTGGTTAAAAAAATCCCGCACAAAATTGTGCGGGATAAAATACAAAGAATAAAAAAAGCCGCAAATATTGCGGACAGAATTTCTATTCTTGATGTTTTACATAATATCACAAATTGGCATCAAAGTCAAGCAATTAAATACTGATTTCATCACCGTATGTTAAAATATATCGCGAACCATCACGCAAAACCAATGCCCCATCTTCGTTAAGTCCTATTAATTCTGCGGGTTTGCCGTGATATTGTATAACCTTATTTAATGCAGCTGCTAAATCCATCCAACGTTCACGCACAGTTAAAAAATTTACTTTGCGCCATTTATCCATTTCTTTGATTAAAATTCCAAGTACATTGTTTATGTCAGCGTCTTTTACAAAATTGTTTATCTTGGTGGTTTTATATTCTTTGACTGTCGGGCAAGTTTTTATATTTATTCCGATACCAATAATTACAAAACTTTGAGAATATTCAATTAAAACACCACTAATCTTTTTACCTTTGATTAAAACATCGTTTGGCCATTTTATTTCTGGCATCATTCCCAAAGCAATCAAAGTTTCAGCAATTGCGACCGCCACAGCATAAGATAATTTTGGATCACGTTCCGTTGTTTTATAAATAAAAGAAGCATATAAATTACCATGATGTGAAACCCACGTTCGACGATATCTGCCGCGCCCAGCACTTTGTGCCAGTGCTTGAATAATTGTTTTATTATGCGCATCACCGCGCGCGATTAAATCATGAGCATAATCTTGTGTAGAAGATATTTTATCAAAAGATAATAATTTATATGTGTCCAATCTTATATTTCCCCTTGGCATTTATAATGAAATCATGTCCATAATTTTTGCGCAATTGATAAATAGCATTTTCCACAGTGTGCGTGGTCACATTTGGCAAAACACCCAATAATTCTTTTAATTCATTAATAGATATATCTGGATTTTTATAAAGTAAAACCACTATTTTATGTTGCAAAGCAGGCAACATAACAAATTGCCCGAAAATGCTTTTGATAATATCGCGATTATCCAAAGAATCAAAAATTATACTTTTTAAGTGCGACAAAGAAACCGGTTCTTGGATGTTCAAATCATCAAACACCACATCAGCAACATTTGGTGATTCAACAAGTACAGCCCCCAAATCGGCAAGAATATGTTGCCAACATAAATCAGTTGCATAAATCTTTATGTTTTCTGCCATATTCTTACAATAGCTGAAAACCAGGCTTTATGCAACTGTTTATTGTATTTTCAAAGGGTATTATCGCGCGATGGAATAAATTTAGTAAAATCTTCCAGTGATGCACCCGTAGATGCTAGAATTTTAGAAATACTGTTAGTCGAAGGCCATCTCGGTTGACCTTCTTTGGACCAACGTTTGCTTCTGTTGAATGTGGTTGGATCTAAACCGCTGCACTTTGCCAAGCCAGAACAAGACATGTGATGTTCCATTGCGAATTTTTCGATTGCACGCCATACATCTTCATGTGTCATGATATTTCTCCTATGTGTCTTATTGGTTTTCCAATTCAACTTTCTAATTATATTAGATTTTTTGAATAAATTCAATCAGGCAACAACAGTACCTTTTCCTAGGAAAAAGCCCCACTAAAATACCCCCTAAAAAAATTTTTGACAAAATACTTGACAAATCATTTTTTGTGTATTATATTTCGATTCGTCAAGGGATGAAAATCGTTTGACTTTATCGGGCCCAGAGTTTTCAGACTCCCTCCTACATTCTCTCTCCTCTGGACTTTGGGCCCAAACATCAGTTTAGGATGCCCATTTCTTTTTCTCCTTTCCTTCCTTTCAGGGCATCCGGAAAATACCGCCGGCAACGGCGGTATTTTTTATCAACAAAAAACTATTTTTCAAAAACAGAAAATATTTCCCAATGCGCAGAACCCACAAACTGGTCCACTGGGATTGCAACGGTCATTTTATATCCACCCTGTTCCAACATTTCTTTATCGCGAACAAAAGTTTTGGGATTACAAGACACATAAACTATCTTTTTTACATTTGATTTAGACAATTCTTTGGACTGTTTTTCTGCGCCATTTCTTGGTGGGTCCATTATTACAACATCGTAATTATTTAATTGTTTAACCAGCAAAGGCTTTTTAAATAAATCACGATTTACACCATTTCCAAATATATCAAAACCAGTTGCCCTCGTAGCATATGTAAAATTACCAAGCCCACAAAACAAATCAGCCACTTTTGTTGCGCCATCAACATATTTAACAACCAAATCACGCAAGATTTGTTCAGTTTCGATGGTTGGTTGCAAGAAAGCACGCGGTGGATATTTCAAAACTTTATCATTAAATTTTATTTCTGGTTCTGCATATTTCCGAACCACCTTGTCGTTCCAGACGAATCTTATTATCTGCGGTGGCAATTTTTCCACAGCTGTTTTAAATTCAGCATTGAAATGTGGAACAACAGAATCAACAACTATATCAATTCCGTTTTTACAAGCTGTTATTAAAATGCTGCCTGCCCCCATCCATGGCAATTTCGCAACATATGGCAAGATATCATTTATTTCATCAGTTAAATTTGGACAATTATTTATATCAATTATGTCTTTGCTTTGTTTTTTAAAAAAGCCAAAACGCCCATCCACAAAAGCAAAATCTGCACGTCTGCGATTGCCTGCTTTGCCCCAGATTGCATCATGTGTATAATTTAAATTCGGCAACAAGGATAATTTTTCCCCACGATAAGATTCGGCAGTAAAATCATATTTACATCCGCCACAAAGATTCAAAAAAGGACACTTTTTCATTTGCATACTTTCATCATAGCATAAAATCTTTCTTGATTCCAATTTGTTTTAAAATTATTATAAAGATATGAAAAAAAATACAGATAAAAAGATTGCTTTGTTTGCTGGGGCTTTGGCCCTGCCGTTTCTGGCACGCGATGCTTTGCACAATCACGGATGGGAAGTTTTTGTTATTGGACTTAAAAACTTTTATGATCCCGCGTTAAAACCCGATTTGGTTATAAGATTGGGTGGTGGCGGAACAGCAGCACGCGAATGTAAAAAGCGCGGAATAAAAAAGCTAGCTTTTGTTGGGGCATTGGGACATATAAATTTGTCTGATATTCGTCCTGATTTTTGGTCTATATCTGTATTGCTAAGTGTTTTAAAACATCAACGGGGGTATGATTCTATGGCTGTTGCTTTTAACAAGGCGCTTGAAGCGCGCGGATACGAAATTGTCGCTGTACAAGATTTGGCACCGGAATTAACTTTTGAAAAACCGGGTATTCAAACCAAGGTTAAACCATCTAAATCTGATTTAAAAGACATAGAACGCGCGATTGCCGTTTCGCATACTATTGGGCGCGAAGATATTGGTGCTTCGGTTGTGGTTGATAAACAAGTTATCGCTGTCGAAGCAGCCGAAGGCACTGCACGCATGCTGGAACGCGTTGTTGAAATGCGAAAAAATCGTCGTAAATCTGGTGGCGTGTTTGCGAAAATGACTAAACCGGGTCAAGATTTACGCATAGATATCCCAGCAATTGGTGTTGACACAGTCCGCGCAGTTGCGAATGCAAAATTACATGGAATTATTGTAAATGCTAAAACTTGCTTTGTCATTGATAAACCCGCGGTTTTAGCCGCCGCAAACAAGGCAAAAATATTTATCAAAGCAATATAAAAAACCGCCGTTTCGGCGGTTTCTTTTATTTTAATATACTTTATTTTTTGATGTCTTTGATTGTCACTTTGAACACCACATCTTTGCCAGCCAAGTTTTTAACATAATTTTCTGGGAAAGTAATATTGACATCACGTGTTTCACCAACTTTGGCACCAACCAATTGTTCTTCAAAGCCCGGAACAAAAGTGCCACTGCCCAATTTCAAAGAATAATCATTTGCTGTTCCGCCAGCAAATTGTTCTTCGCCCAAAAAGCCAGCAAAATCAATAACAACTGTATCGCCATTTTTAGCTGTTTTTTCACAACCTGCCAATACAGCGACACCACACAAGGCTAATATACCCATTACTTTTTTCATTTTTTTACTCCTTTTTATTTAGTTTTTTCTATTGAATATAAACGCATCTAAATCCATATTCGCGCATCGCTGCACCTTCGGATTCGACACGGTAATCAAAGAAAGTTGTTGGCCGCATCACTTCGAACGAAGGACGGTCATAAATAATCGCTATGCTTTCTGCATTACGACCACAAACGCGTTTCATTTCATAATCGGCAACACGCGCCAAAACAGTCCGCATATCGGCATCAACATCTTTGCCATCGGCACTTTGCATATAGCGCAGGCGCATTTCACGAACCTCTGTATCGCCCAGCAAGATTTCTACGCGCACTATTGCACCCTTATACTCTTGCCATCTGGTTTCTTTACGTGCAGTATTCCAGCGATTCGAAGATTCTGTTCTTTCCGCCATTGTTTTTGGTTTATACGAATCGATTTGTGAATATTCATTTTCATCAGTTATGTATTCACTGGTCGTTTCGTTATAAACTTCGGAAGTGACTTTGCCGTAAAAACCGCCGTTATCAGAAGCACATCCAGCGACCAACAAACCGACAGTTAAACAATAAAATATAGATTTTTTCATTTCTTTTTCTCTTTGCTTTTTTTTATTCTAGCAAATAAACTTTTTTGATTCAAGAGCCGATTTGTGTTATAATAGTTAAAAATGACTAATATAGTTCTTGAATCTTTGTTGAAACCTTTGGCAGATTTTTATTCGCCTTCGTTTGTTGAAGAAATCGCGATAAATCGCCCAGGCGAAGTATGGATGCGACTTAATGGTGGTCGCGTTCCATGGGTTTCTTATCATGCAGAAATATTATCCAAACAATATCTGGTTGATTTGATTCATACTGTTGCGAACATTTACGAACGCCCATTTGACCCGATTCACGGAATGCCGGTGGTATATGCGACTTTGCCGGGGAATCATCGTTTTTCTGCTATTGCGGGACCAAATGTTCAATATGATGAAAATGATGTGACAGGTGGTGTTGCACTTAATATTCGTGGTGGCGGGGTTAGCGAAACCAGCTTTGAAAACTATCATCTTGAACGCGGGAAAAAATTATTAAAAGTAAAACCACGCGTTTCGAATCGCCCAGACGACCCATACGACAGATTGATGTCTGCCATCAACGACGGCAGTCCTATTTTGGTATCTGGTGCAACATCTACGGGAAAAACAACATTTTTAAACCATATGTTGACATTGATTGACCAAAACAGCCGTGTGATTACTGTCGAAGATGCGCGCGAAATTCGCGTTCCACAAAAAAATCGCGTTCATTTTGTGTTATCCAGAACAGAACAAACAAACGATTTTAATTATGCTCGTCTTTTAGATTTGGTTGTTCGTATGACACCAGATGTAATTATTGGCGGGGAAATATCGACTGATAATGCGTCTGTGTTATGGGAAATGTTGGGGACGGGACACGACCATTTTTATACTACTATTCATGCAGAAAGCGCAGAAGCAGCCTATGCTGCATTTGCAGACAGAATTTTACATACACAACCGGCATACGACCGCGGTGAATTGATTGCGGAAATGAAAAAGAAAATCCGCGTTGTCCAATTATCAAGGGACGGCACATTACGTGCAGTGACAGAGGTTGTATAAGACTTTTATAATTTAATAAAAAACAAAGGAGCAAACACATGGAACACATAGATGTTGAAAAAAAGATTCATAAAATAAGACAAGCTTTATCTAACGAATTAAAACAAGCAAACGCCATTGATGAAAACGGCAAATCAATCAATGATGAACTGTTTGACCGCATCATAGATGCCAAAATAAACGAAATAAACCAATTGGAACCAATGGTTGTTGATGAAATGGGTGTTGCGCGGGACAGATACGCGGCAAATATATTTATGTATCAAATACAGCTATTGAACGAAATGAAAAAGAATCATTCATTGGTCAAAGAACCAGAATTGCCGGAACACGATGCGGCAATAGAACGCGCAAACCAACCGTCCAAAAGACAAAAGTTTTTAAACGGAATAAGAAATGTAATGAATAAATTTTCCATTCGCAAAAGGGGCAACGAATATTCAAAATAAGAAAGCAAAGAAAACAAAACAACCGCCAATCGGCGGTGTTTTTTTGTAATTTTTGTTGTGGCTTTATATGGTAAAAATGATTATTGACTTACCCCGAACACCGCCCGACGGAAATCGGCGTTGTCCATGACGAGGTTCGCGCAGGCCAGCGCACACTCGTCCGCGCAATCAGACGCGGACTGGATGGGGGCGTAGAACACCCACGAAGGGGACGCGACATTACACCGATTACCCCCATTCGGGGTATAATTTGTTGCATGACACCAACAATATTTGGCTTCACCACTTGCTGATGTTAAATCACTTTCTGTCGCACTCCAATTTGAACTGGCATTAGACCATGTAAAAGTGTTATGATCACCTCTTTTGGCACTGCATTTCGCCATGCCTTTTACTGTGCCATAGCTGAATGTTACCGCCCATTCACCATTATTCAAATCACTGTTGTTTTCGGTCCCAAAATAAAGCGCCATTGTTTGTGTGCCTGTTGGGTCTATCGGTTTCCATCTGGTATGTGTTGCGTCCCAAGATGTACTTATTGATGTATCCAGACCGCTTAAACTGCATTGTTTTACCCGCCATCCCTTGAATGTATAGCCTGTTCTTGCGGCGGGTGGGGCCGGAATAGTCAATGCCCCATCGTAATCACAAGATTGCGAAGCCGTCCCAACGGTCATTGGGGTTGTGGCACTGCTGTCTTCGTACCAATTAAGTGTTATATGATTCGGCGCCCAATTAATTTCTATGTCCGCGGGACCAGTATCAGTATTTAATACACTGTCATCACAAGACGGTGTCGTCACATTATTTGCAATATCGGGATCTGCGCCCCATAACGGCACACACAAAATCGACAACAAACCACCCAGGCAAAGCGCCCTGCGCATATCAGACGATTTGTATGTTGTTATGTTCATCCCTTTGCTCCCTTTGTTAATACAGAAATTATATCATATTTTTTATGTGAAAAAAAGTATTTTTTATTACGGACTTTCTGGGAACATCCTTGCCCCATTTTTGGGTATCACATAAAACTTTGTGGGTTCACATCTATTTTCAGGCGAATATTTGCGGGCTGTTTAACACGATTTACCCAATCGCGCACAATTGGTTGCAAATTCGCACGCGCATCACCCGCAACCAAAAATCGCATACGATACCAATTCCTTATTTGATAAATCTGGGCGGGTATTGGCCCCATTATTTTTCCACCATTTAATTTTGGTGCCGCCCCTGCCAGCGCATCACAATATTTTTTAAGTATTGTTTCTTTGTTGCCTTCTACAATAATCGCTATCAATTGTCCAAATGGGGGCATTTTTGCAACGCGCCTTGATTCCATATCTTGTCCCATAAATTCGTCCCTGTTTCCCGCACAAATTGCACGAATCACAGGGTGTTCCGGCTGGTAAGTCTGTAATAACACGCGTCCCGGAATTGCGCCACGTCCGGCACGACCTGAAACCTGGAACAGCTGTTGAAAAGTATGTTCGCCCGCGCGAAAATCTGTGCCAAACAACCCCATATCTGCATCAACCACACCAACCAATGTCAGGTTTGGAAAATGATGCCCCTTTGCCAGAATTTGCGTTCCAATAACTATATCTATGTCGCCGTCTTCCATTTTTTTAACCAATCTTTCCAATGCTTCGCGTGATTGCATAGTATCACTGGACACCAGCGCAGTTTTTGCCCCCGGAAATTTAATTGATATTTCTTCTTCTATCTTTTCCAGCCCCGCCCCACGCATAGAAACACTGTTCCCACATTTGGGACACTTTGACGGCAACGGTATCGATTTCCCGCACATGTGGCAAAGCAATTTATTCAAATGTTTATGATAATTTAACGATACAGAACAATCAGGACATTCTGCAACCCAACCACATTTTTTACATTGAACAATTGGCGCGAATCCACGGCGATTTATAAACAACATAACCTGATTATGATTTGATAAAGTTTCCGATATCTTATCACATAATTCTGGTGAAAGATTGCCTGGCTTTTCATCTTCATCATCTTTTACTTTATAAGGTTCAGGATGCGAAGCACGCATATCAATTGTTGTAATTGTTGGCAATTGTGCGCCACCAAATCTGGAATTTAAACGGATGCGTTTATATTTTCCCAATGCGACATTATGTAATGTTTCTGTGGCTGGTGTAGCACTGGCCAACACAACAGTAAAATTCGCGATTTTAGCGCGCAATATTGCCATGTCGCGCGCATGATAGTTTCCCATATCTTCTTGTTTGTATGAAGTATCGTGTTCTTCATCAACCACAATCAGCCCCAAATTTTGCCACGGCAAAAACAAAGCGCTTCGTGTGCCAACGACTATCCTTATATCGCCACGCGCCACACCACGCCAGATATTACGGCGGCGCGCAGAAGTCAAATTGCTGTGCCAGACAACAGGCGGATTACCAAACCTTTGTTTAAATCTGTTCATAAATTGTGCGGTCAAAGCAATTTCAGGCATCATCAACAAAACACTTTTGCCAGAATTATAAGCACGCAACGCGGCATCAAAATAAACCTGTGTTTTACCAGACCCCGTTATCCCATCAAGCAGATAAACCGAAAATTCATTTTTATTTAACGCGTCCGCGATTGTGTTTGCTGCGGCTTGCTGTTCCGAATTTAAAACTATGTTGCCCATATCATGGTATTCATGAACAAAATCTTTTTCTTCCTTTGCGCGCCTGTCAGATAACACCAATACATTGTTTTTTATCATGGTTTTGACAACACTATTGCTGACATGCGATATATTCATAATATCATTCACAGACATAGCATCGTTATCATTAGATTGAAAAGCATCTGCCACACGTTGTTGCGCTTCTGTTATTTTCGCATTGTGTTCAAAATTAAAAGTATATAACGGTTCATATTTCGGCGGATTAAAAGCATCTGGAACATTTATAACAAGGCGCAACACAGCCCCCGGTGCCATCAAAGTCCACCCAGACATTTTATATATCCAATCTATGTCAACAGACGATAAATGCCCAAGATTACATTTTTCTATTATTGGCTTTATCTTTGTGGCATCCAAATTACTGTCCCCCGCCCCAACAATCACACCAATATATTGCTTGTTCATAACAGTCACACGAACAAAATCACCAATATCGGCATTTACCGTCAAACGATAGTCATAACCACTGTTTATGACATTAGGAATCAGGACTTTTACAATATCGCCGTTTTTAAACATAATCATAAAATACTTGTTTTTTTTCTTTTTTTCAATAATCATTTGTGTGCTATGTGGAAATTATTGTTTGAATTCAGCGACAGACTATTCGCCGTCGTGCCAATAAAAAAATGGCGCGTGTTTCTGCGTAAAAAAGTCTTGTTCGATTACCGGCGCAAATTAAATGCTTTGCGTAAGGCGCGCCCTGAACTAAATTTCCGTAAAATGAAATTGGCCAAAGGTGGCGGTTCATTGGTCTTTATCATCGGCAACGATACTTTCAAGGTTCGCAAGCATGTTCATGAATCCAAAGAATTTGCCCGTTTTACTTATGAAAAGCGCATAACTGATGCAATTCGTCCGTTTTGCACTGTCGCAATCCCAAACATAAACTTTTTCAATGCTGACGGGTTTACTTTCTATGAAACCGCCAGAATACCTGGTAAAATGCTGGTTGATATGCCGACTTGGAAAATCAAAAAGCATCAAACACAAATCAGTAATCAATTGGCTGAATTCATATACGAAAAATCTTTTGCTGACCCAAAAGAAATCGAAGATTTAAAGAAAAATCCAACCGCACCAAACTGTTCTTGGGTTCATGGTGACATGTGCAGTAATATTATGGTGAACCCAAAAAATATGGTCATAACTGGAATCATAGATTGGGAATGGGCGGGATACAAAGAAACAGACAAAGAATTTATTGGCTTGGTGCGTGTGCGCAAGAAAATGCAAAAAATCGGTCTTGATAAAACAACGCGCATGGCTTATCAAAAAATATTGAACAAGAATCAAGAAATTTGATTTATTACTTGATTAATATCATCGTCATTTGGAGTATGGTCAATTATAAAGTCTGCATCATATTGTCCGCGAAACCATGTGCGTTGACGTTTGGCATATTGATTAGTTTTTACAATCCAATTTTCAATCGCGTCTTTTTCAGATAATTCGCCACGCAACATTTTACAAAACTGGGTCGCGCCAATGGCACGCGTTTCATCCAGACCTTTTTCGATTATATTTTTTGCTTCATCCTTTGCGCCACCATGTATCATCTCTGGAATGCGTTTTGCAATTCTGTTCAATAAAACTTCGCGTTTTGGCAAAACCAAAATTTTATAAGCGTTTGGCACCAAAGCCCCCTTTCGTGGTTGCTTTTGCCAATCTGATAATGATTTACCTGTTTCCAAAAACACTTCCAGTGCGCGTGCAACGCGTTGTGGATCTGTTGGCGTAAAATCATTTGGCAACATTTTTCGCACAGAATCTATATCTTGTTGAACCATGTCTCTAGCGCGTTTTCTAACCTCTTCACTTATTTCAGGAATCGAAGATATCCCATTTAATAAAACATTTATGTAATAGCCTGTTCCGCCAACAAAGATTGGTGTTTTGCCCATTGCCACAATTTCATCATATGCTTTTTTTGCCAATTCCATATAATCTGCAACACTGATATGTTCATTCAATGGCAAAACGGAAAATAGTTTATAAGGAACACCGTCTATATTATCTGACACTTTTTGCCCTGCAAAAGGCGATGCAGATATGTTTTCAATTCCAGAATATATTTGGACGCTGTCGCAATTTATAATTGCTCCATTTATTCGTAATGCCAATTTGTGGGCAAAATCAGATTTACCCGAAGCAGTTGGTCCAGTAATAATAATCGCTTGCTGTTTCATATAACTTATTATAAAAACGACTTTTTCTGTTTGCAAGGTGGTATATCAAAAAAATCAAATTGTTTTTTTATCCGTTTTTGTGGTAAAATATGTTCAAACAAAGGATGGAAAAATGAAAAAAATTCGTATAGCTATCAATGGTTTTGGTCGTATCGGTCGTTTGGTTTTACGTTCTGCTTTGGAATCTGGACGCAAAGATATTGAATTTGTGGCTGTCAATGATTTGGCACCGTTGGCGGAAAATGCATACCTTTTGCAAAATGATTCTGTGCATGGACGGTTAAATATGCCCGTTAAAACCGAAGGTGATTATATCTTGGTTGGCGGACAAAAAATCAAATGTTTATGTGAAAAAGACCCTGCCAAACTTCCATGGAAACAATTAAAAGTTGATATTGTTATGGAATGCACCGGGTTGTTTACCGCCGCTGATAAAGCACGTGTTCATTTGGATTGCGGTGCAAAACGTGTTTTGGTTTCTGCCCCCTCGAGCGGTGCAGATAAAACCATAGTTTTCGGTGTAAATGAAAACAAAATAACAAAAAAAGATTTGATTATTTCAAATGCATCTTGTACTACAAATTGTTTGGCACCTGTTTTAAATGTTTTGGATAAAAAATTTGGCATAAAAAATGGCTGGATGACAACTGTGCATGCTTATACTGGCGACCAACAATTATTGGATAAAAACCACAAAGATTTTAGACGCGCACGTGCGGCAAATTTGTCTATGATTCCAACCAGCACTGGTGCGGCTAAGGCCATTGGTTTGGTATTACCAAAATTGGATGGAAAAATGGACGGTATCGCAATTCGTGTTCCAACACCCGATGTTTCTGTTATTGAATTGGTGTTAAACATACAAAAGAAAGCAACACCAGAATCTGTGAACAAAGCAATGTTTTCTGCACAGTCAGATATTTTGGGCTATAACGATAAACCTTTGGTGTCTATTGATTTCACGAACGATAAACACAGTGCGATATTTGATGCAACATTAACCAAGGTTATCGAAGATAATGTTCTACACATAACCGCATGGTATGATAACGAATGGGGATTTTCAAATCGCATGTGCGACACCGCCGTAGCAATTGGAAAGGTGTTGTAAAAATTCTTTTAAACAAATCATCTTTATTAATTCTCCCCCAAACGGGGGAGTGCCGTCGGAGACGGGAGGGGGGTATCAGAAAAAACATAAACTATCTGGAAATATACCCTCCCCACCGCTACGCGGTCCCCCCCTCCGGTGGAGGGGAATTATACCGTATGTGCGACACAGCCGTTGCAATTGGAAAAACTTTGTAAAAAAACGACCCCAAGTTTGAATTCCTTGGGGTTTTCACTTGTTATTATTTTTATTTGTGAATTGTTGGTTCAAAAGTTTCAGTAGTTTCTTGACATAACTCGCCATTAGGTGTTCTACACCTGCATATCATTACTGTGCTAAGACCGTTGGTTTTACAATCAAGTTTACAATCACTAGGACATGTAACAACAGTTTCCCCTGACCCAACAGATGCTTTTTCTGTCGCCCCCATTGGTGTTGATGGTATGTCTGCAGTGTTGACATTTTTTCCGATCTTTGCAGCACGTGCTGTATTTGTTTTTTTTGTTTGTTTTGTTGCGTTTGTTTTATCCAGTTCTTCCATTTTTTTTATTTCACGCATAACATCAGCCGACATACCAAAATTATTTACCGTAGGGCCACTACACATTTTATAAGTACTTGGATTATAACAATACGCCTCAAAATTACCACCACTTTGAGAGGTATAAAGCACACATCCATCTGGACATTTTAAAGTAACTCCAACACCACCCGATTGCACGGCATACCCATTGGTAGCAATAATCGCGCCAAGGGCACTGACAATTAAAAATGATTTTTTCATTTCTTTTTCTCCTTTGATTTTTTTTACAAAAAAAATTGACCACCAAGAAAAAGTGGCCGGGGAGTTAGCAATCATACTGTTAGTGATTCCATGGTCTTCCGGTTACCCGTGTTTTATAACCAACGGCTCCCCGACATATGTATAATCGGGGATATTACGGTGCAAAAAACACCGGAACATCTTCTTAACGATGCTTTCGCACCGAACAGTATGAGCCTGCTACAGCCCCGAACCCAATCTCTTGGATTCATCAGGTATTATATCATAAAAAAACAGCGATTGAAAAGAAAAAATCATTACAATGAAATTTTATGTTTGATTTCGCGGATACGCGCCAAAATTTCACGCAAATCTTCATCACTTATTGCCGGTTTGACACTTTTGTTTTGGATTTCATCAACCAACACAATGCACAATGTCGCCAAAAGCGCGCTTTCCTGTAATGGCCCTATTTTATCCAAAATTTGACGCGCACGCGCATCCACAATGCGCCCCAATTCGATAAGGCGCCCTTCCTGTCCGTCTTCACAGCCCATTGGATAATTGCGATTAACAATAGGTATTGATACGACACTCATTTCTTTAATTTCTCCAAAATCGAGACAGATTTTTCAATCAGCGCACGCGCATTTTCATTCCTTTCGCGCAGATTTTTAACCTGTTTAGTTAAAATCGCAACCTCTAAATCCGTTTGTTTGCTGGCGCACTGGGCATCAGCGCGCAAATGTTGCGCCAAAGATTCCAACGCATCTAGTTCTTGAAAGATTTGTTCTTTGATATCTGCCATATTTGCATTTTAAGATATTTTTTATATGCGTTCAACCGGAAAATGTGATATAATATATCCGTTATTAAAGTTAAGGGAAGTGTTGTATGAAAACTAAAATCATTTATATTTCTGGAAACGAAATTTTTAAAATAGAAGATATTCGCGCTGCTTTTGAAGAAGTCCGTAATGCCTTGAATCTGGACAAAACAACCGTTTTATTTGGTATCCCAGTGGATAATGAAGATACAGGTTTGGCAACAAATGTTGCTGAAAATGAACCTGAAATTATCGAATCGGTTGTCGAAGAAACTGAACCAGAAATTGAAACAGCAAAAGAAGTTATCATCGAACCCGTCCTTGAAACAAAAGAAGAAATCGAATCGGAAATCGAACAACCCGTAAAGAAACGCGGTCGTCCGCGCAAAGAAGCGAAAGCAGAAGAAGACGTTGAAGAAATCGTCGAAGAAACCGAATCTGTCAAAGAAGAAGAGATTGTGCCTATACTTTCTGTTTTAGAAACTCACGAAGAAGTTGTTGTTGACGAAGCGCCTGTTGCCGAAGAAGAAAGCATAGAAATAATACCTGAAATTTCCGATGAAGAACCAGAAGAAACGGTTGATACAGTAAAACCTGAAACGGAAGAAATTGATGATGATGATGACGGTGTAAAACTAGAAAAATTGCTTTCTGCAATGACGCCTTTGGAAGAAGATTCTTTGGAAGAACCTTTTGCTGGGAAAGAAAAAACCGTCACAGAAACTTCTGATATTTTTGATGCAACATTGGAACAATTGGCAACAGAATTTATTGAAACCCAAGATAAAATTGCCGCTGAATCGAAATCATCAACACGCAGCAAAATTGGTAAATTACGCAACATTCTGCCATTTAAACAATCAAAGCACAAAGACAATTCGGGACTGGGCGATTTGTTTGGGTGGGCCGGGATGGCCGCTAATGATGAAGATTTCTCTGTTCCAGGATTCTTTACAAGTGCCGCATCAAAAAAATAAAACATGGACATAGCTAAAATTGTTCTTTTATTAAAAAATTCAGGTCTGCAAAATATAACTGTGGGCAATGGCATTATAGAATTTGATGATCCGTCTTGTATTTATACTGCTTTTGATAAAATATTAAATTTTGGATGGATTGTTATTGTGTTTTTAACATTGCTTATGCTGTTTGGTTGGGCGGTGTTATATATCAAAAACGGTGTAAAAATAAACGACCTGTTTCATAATGCTAAAAATGTCATTTTAATTTTTTGTATATTAAGTGTTGTTAAACCAATTGTAAATTTTATATATGGCGATAATTTATTTGCACGCGGCTGCGAAAGAAAGCAAGTATCGCTGACCGCTGTCCAAGAATTATTAGAAGCACGCAATAAAATGTTACCAAAATCTACAGAAGATGAATTATATGAAATATTTGATATGAAAGATTCTGGGGTACCAGATGACACAGATTACAAATAACACAACAGAAAAATCTTTATAATCTAGGTTATTTTAATTTATTGTCCAATAATCTCATATTTCGGGCCGAATAAATAATATTACCTGATACCAGTAAATGATCGTAAAGTTTTATTTCCAATTTATCCAAGGCAATTTCTAATTCTTTGGTTATTTCGATATCTTGTGACGAAAAAGCAACACCCGCAGTTGGATGATTATGAACCAGGACTATACTGCGCGCGTTTAAATCTAATGCCTTTTTCACGATTTCACGGATATAAACTGCCGCCCAATCGACTGTTCCGGAACTGTGTTTTTCGTCTAATATTAATCTGTGTTCCCCATCTAAATAAAACGCATGAAATTCTTCTATCTGTTTATCAGCCAGTATCAATTTACAATAATTTGTCAATTTATTATAATCATAGAATATTGGTTTTTCATCCAAAGCCACTTTGTATTCCATTTCTGTTATTTTATGAATCAGTTTGAAAAAAGTGGCTGTATTTTCTTTGATGCCATCATTTTTGATTAAATCATCCATCGGCGCCGACATAAGACTGTGTATGTTACCATATTTTTTATACAACTGTCTTGACAGCATCCTAACATCGCGTCGCGGGATTACATAAGTCAATAATAATTCCAGCATTTCATATTCTGCCAACTGTCCATCAAGGAATTTTTTACGAAGCCTTGCTCTGTGTCCTTGTTGTAAAGATTTTAAATCTTCTGAATTAATCATTTGACATTTTTTCTGTGAATATAATTACACCGTCTTCTGTGATGCCCAATGTATGTTCCCATTGGGCAGATAAACCACCGTCCGCAGTCCGGACCGTCCAACCATCTTTTGAATCAATTTCGCATTTATGTGTCCCAACATTTATCATCGGTTCAATAGTAAATACAAAACCTGGTTGCATTATCAATTTATCATAAGCCTTGTCGTAAAAATGTAATATGTTTGGATTATCGTGCATTACTTTACCAATCCCATGCCCACAAAAATCTTCAACAATCGAAAAACCATGAGGTTTCACAACAGCTTCTATGGTTTTACCAATTTCAGAAAGCGGGACACCTGGTGCACAAACTGAAATCGCGGCATTCAAAGCATCCTGGGCAGTTTGAACCAATTCACGCGCCTTGTTCGACACATTACCAATCATAAACATACGCGAAGCATCACCGTGAAAACCATGGAATTCTGCGGTTAAATCAATATTTATGATATCACCATCTTTTAATATAACATTATCATTTGGAATACCATGACACACAACTTCGTTTATAGAAGTACATATGCTTTTTGGATACCCCATATACCCCAAATCAGACGAACGCGCACCATTTTCTTTTAAAAAGCCCGCGACCAGTCTGTCTATTTCACCGGTTGAAATTCCAGCAACAATATAAGGCGATATATAATCAAAACAACGCGCAACTAAATCGCCAACAACACGCAGTCTTTTAAAATCTTTTGGAGCATACACAGATGATAACATTTTTATTTCCTTCGTTTTAAAGCTAATTTTGCAGCCCTTACAGATAATTTCAATGAAAAATCACGAATTAAAATTTCAGGTTGCATACCATTAGTCCTGCATAATTTTTCTAAATCATTTAATTTAGCCAATACATTTACAATTTCATTTTCAGACCATATTTTCATTGCATTGCGAAACTTATCCGCAACCTTCCAAAACAACATTTTTGGTAATTGTCCATCAACTACCGCTGTCAACAATTTTGAAAAATGAATATATAACATACGAACCAACATATTCGCATCTGCACCACTGTATATCAATCTGTCCAGCGCAACCATAGTCTGATTTATGTGTCCCGCAGTCAAAGAATACATATAATCATCAGCACTGGTTGCAGATGTATCAGGCAAACATTTTTCAACATCTTCCAATTCAACCACATGTTTATCAGAAACATATATCGCAATTTTTTGTAAAAAGCTGCGTGTGATACCGCGATCCCCGCCCATATGCGACAACATATAAGACATCGCATCAGGTGTCACCTGACGAATACCCGCCTGGGCAGATAATTCTTTGTGAATAAGTGCTTCTAGTGTTTTACTGTCATCAGCATAACATGCAACAGCAGCGATATTTTTTCCTTCTTCAAATAATTTACGCAAAGAACCAACGCGCAAATCACCCGCAGTCACAATAACAGTAGCACACAAAGAATTTGATGTCACTAATTCTGATATAATTTTAGTATCACTGTCCCCTGCATCAGCGATAAGAACTGCCTTGCGACCACCAAACATAGACGGCGAACAACTTTCTGCAAATACAGCATCTTGTTTTTCGCGCAAATCATTTGAATCAATCGCCAGTAAATTATCTTTGTCTATTTCCAGTTTTTCAATAGCATTGTCACACAATTCATCCACCAGACCCGCATCTGGTCCATATATCAACACAGCGGTGATATTTGATATACCAGAATTAAAATCTGATTCTTTCCATTTCATTATTGATTTTCCACTTTTTGAATTTCCACAATCGCACGCATACTTATCTTTTCAGACAGTTGATGTATCGTGTTCATCACAGCATTGTTATAAGAAGCATTTGCTGCCACAAGATAACGCACAAAAGTATAACTTTCCGCTGCTGATTCTGAACCTTTGGCAATTTCTTTATCGCCCTGCGTTAAGGTATATGAAGCGTTTATTTTAACTTCTTGCCAAACAGCATCCCCCGCGCGTTCCAATGCCTTGTATTGTGTCACAGGTTCTTGTAAATTCACAGTCAAAGTATATTTTGCGTTCTGTTCGTGCATACCGCCAAATTGGCTATTCAAAGAATTTCGCAATTCTATTCCATTAATACCGCTTATTGGAGCAACATAAATATCCGTATTACTGCCAGAAAATATAGGTTTAAAACTGCACGCGGTCAGCATCAAAATTAAAAGTATTTTTTTCATTTGTTTTTCCTGTTGAACTTTTATGTAATTTTAGCTACACTTTTCACAAATCGCAAGAGGGAATTAGTGAATATTTTTTTAATTCTGTTATCTTTCATAATCATGGCAGGATACTATATTATGTCCAGCCCATCCCAGCGCGTAGTCCAACACGAAACCGAATATTCTATTAAAAAGGCAGATTTACGCTCTATCGCGGAATGTGTTGTATCTTCCCAAAATGCTGCTATGTATGGTGAAGAATTTGTTGATAATTGCGTAGAACGATACGAAATAACCAGTCAATATGTATGTATGAATCGTTCATATAATGTTGTTTCTTGCGATGCAGAAGCCGGCAAAGTCCCAACTTATAACTTCATAATAACAACCAGTTCCCCTTTGCCCGTCGCAGAATACAATAATATGTTGGAAATATTGGAACAATATTATCCTGATGCGGGGACTTTTGGTGTGTTTATATCGCCTGATTTGATGTCCGCGGAGTCAATATCGCGTCGCGAAATCCCGCAAAAAATCATAAACGCGGCGGAATTAACAGATGGTCAATTAGTTTATATTATGCAATATAAAATTCCCGAAGCGACTATTGAATACCCTGTGGTTGATGGTTCTGACATAGATTGTCCACCAGATACAATGAAAACTTATCGTTTTGGACGCTGGCAGTGCATTACCTATAATTATAAAATTTCATGCACGGGCGATACAATCTGGGACGATGTATCGATGCAATGTGTTGCAGATGAAACCAGAAAGCCTATTTGTGCAAACAATCAAACCGCTGTAATGGTGGATAACATATGGGAATGCATTGACCCATTTGGCGACAAAACATGCCCAGACGGTATGATTGCGCGCTTAAATTACAGCGCTCTTCAATGGGAATGTGTGGAAGATCCGAACGCAACCAAATCCGTAAAAAAATGCGATAATGTGGCAAAAACGCCACGCGCCCGCGGGAGGCTGGGTGCAACATTGCGTGTTCGTTCTATATCGTGTACAGACTGTGAAATGGCGGTTGTTGACGAAGAAACCTGTGCAACATATTGTATCCCAGACCCAACAAAATTAACAGATAAAACATGTTATAATGACGACATAGAAAGCTGCAGTGGTCCAAATCGCGCTATTTATTTTGGCTTTTCGCCTAAATCAAGAATTGATGGAATCGAAGCTTTGGCAGACATGGTTGTTGATTTAGACCGTGAACACAGTCAAAATCGCCGCTTTAATTGTATGGATTGCGGTGACGGTGAAATAGACACAGAAAAATCAGTGTTTCCATATACTGCGGTGTGTAAATAGTCCGCAAAAATGCGGTTTTATCTTGTTTCACTTGCCACTTTGTGCCTGTGCGGCGTTCGTAACACATCGCGATAAATCGCTCTGCTACTCATAGTGGCAGGGAGTCTCGTGCAATTCACGAGCCGATTTTATGCGTGAATTATTGCGATTTGGGAAAGATGTTAAGTTGTTTATTGGAAAATAATATTTGACATATATTTATTTTTGTCTATAATACCAGTATGACTATTATAAACAGATTTTTTAATTTATTTCAACGCAAGACGGTCAAAGACACGCCCGTTGTTGTTATGCCTGCCAAAATTGTAGATGATAAACCGGTGGTAAAATACGTGGAACGCGTAATAAACGCAAACAACGTGGATGCATATCGTTCCGGACGCGCACTGTTTGTCGGTGGTTATCATGTGAACGGTGCCAAATACGTTGTTGTTTACAGATACGTTATTGACCCAGATTTGCATTTGGATGCGCAAGACCAAATAACCCAAAACATAGAATTTATGCGTGCAACCGAGGACAACACAATCAAACATGAGGCCAAACACATGAAAAATGACCGTTTTGGTAATCCATTGTTTGTTGTGACCAATTATTATGAAATGACGGGTCTGTATGCTTTTGATGAGGTTTCGGCCTTTGCCACAGCATATTTGAAACATGATAAACCAACCCACAAAGAGGTTTGCAATGCTGTTTCTCATGGGATAGATGATTTGTTGGAACGTAAATCTGTATATATTCCAAGACATGTGAATCAAGTTGCTGGTCTGATTGGTTTTAAATTTATGGCCAGAAATGCAGAAAGCACTTTGATGCACAATTGGGAACCGCCAAAACAGTATTCAAAAATATTTAATACAATAGCAAATGGATATTTGACCTTTGACGGACAAGGTATACGTGATGAAAACAATGTTATACCTGCGGACTTGAAAGAAAAATTAAGACATTTGCGCCACGAATATGAAGATGCAACATCGCAAACATTGCGTAAAATTATGCAAGGATTTACCCGAGATTAAAAACAAACACGTGGCAACAAAAAAAAAAAAAATAAAACGACCACCAAACGGTGGTCTTTTTATTTTGGCAGGGCCATCTGTACAATTTGCGAACTAATGAAATCAAAGATTTGTTGCAATTCGGCAAAGGAATCAAGATGTTCCTAGATACACATTATAACTTCTTTGACATATAGATTGCAGTTTCGTCATCGTTTTTCATATCTGCATATGGTTCTAGATTCTTTCCATTCCACCATAATCCTGTTCCATCTGGAATAAAGCCGCGTTTGATATATAATCTTTGTGCAGAACCATAATCACGATGTAAACCAACACCTAAATAAACAGTATCAGAATATCTTTTTGCTATATCTTCCGCAACCTGCATCAAAACATTCCCAATACCATGTCTTCTATATTTTGCCAACACACCAAAATCGACCAATTCAGGTAATCCTTTGCCACCAAATGAACCACCCATAGAATTTGGATAAACATTGAAATATCCTGCCACATTACCTTTGTATTCTGCCACCAAAGCAACACACTTACCTTCGGCAACATCTTTCAATCGGCGTGTATATTTTTCAACTTTTTGGTCTATCCAACCTTGTAAATGTTCTTCATGTGTAATTATTTCGGGGTCTGTTTCAACCATATCTCTGATAACGATATCATTTACATTGTAATAAATCATTTTATATCTCCATTGTATTATATACAGGAATTGTATAACAAGACATCTACAACATCAACACGATTTTGTAAAAAATATTGGAAAAATAATAATAACACCCACAATAAACACGAACCATGAAAAAGGTTAGATTTCTAACCTTTTCTTTTTGAAAGTTCGTAAATGTGTAAAACGGTGGCTGTTTTTGATACCTGATTTACGAACTGCTGAAAGTATTGAAAATCCAACCAAAAAAACACCGCTTCGCGCGGTGTTTTGATTTTTGGCAACCCCACTCGCTCCCTTGACAAACAATAAACCAACCATAAGCAAAAACTCTATCAACCATATCCGTTTTTGAATGGTTGTTAATTGTTCGTCTGCGTATTGGTCGTGCGCTTCGCTCCGACCGATCCCGGTTCCAATCCTGGGGTTGAGCAAAAATTAAAACCGACCCAAAAGGTCGGTTTGAATTTTTGGCAGCCCCACTCGGATTTGAACCGGGATTCTCGCCTTGAAAGGGCGGTGTCCTAACCATTAGACGATGGGGCCAGACCTTAATTTAACCGCCGTAGTGGCGGTAAAAAAATAGGTGGCGGGATGTAAGGGGCTCGAACCCTCGACCTTCTGCGTGACAGGCAGACGCTCTAAACCAGCTGAGCTAACACCCCAGAGCAACGCTTATATTATAATGAACTAATCTAAAAATCAAGTTTTTTTTTCACAAATTGACAATCTCGATAATTTTTTCTAAAATAGCCATATGAAAAAGATATTTTTATTGATTTGTATGGTTTTATTATGCGCCTTGGTTTTGGGTGGTTGTGGCGTGAAATCTGCATTGGAACACGACCCAGATTATCCACGTAATTATCCTGTATATTAAAGGAATTGGTGCGGGTAAAGAGACTTGAACTCTTACGGGTTTCCCCACTGGAACCTAAATCCAGCGCGTCTGCCAATTCCGCCATACCCGCGAAAACAGAAAAATTATAATAAATAAAAAAATAAAATCAACCCCGTTTCAAATCAAATATATCAAATACCCAGCATAACAGATTAAAAACAGCCAGCCCATTTTTCGGCTTAGTGTTTTTGTATATATCGCACACAGCCAAAGCATTATAGATACAATCACCGCAATCGCAGCATCAATCGCAAAAGCATATTCAAATGTTATTGAATGGGCAAAACCGGCTATCCCCAGCACAAATAATATATTAAAAATATTAGAGCCTATAATGTTTCCGATGACTAAATCGACATGTTTTTTTCGGGCGGCAGTTATACAAGTGACTAATTCTGGCAAACTGGTTCCGACCGCGATTATAGTTAAACCGATAGTGCGATTTGGAACATGCAAAACAGTCGCAAGATTAGTAGCAGAATTTACCGTTAAATTACTGCCGAAAATCAAAGCCACTATACCCAATACCAAAAACACAATTGTTTTAACCAAGGAAATTTCCGGGATTTTTTGTGATTTCACCTTTTTTTGTTTTGCCCTCCAAAAAAGATATCCCAAAAACACCACAAATAACAAAAGTAAAACGACTGCCCCGCCCCTGGTTATCGCGCCATATCTGACCCCCAGCCACATTAAAACTATTGTCACAAATATGGAAAACGGTATTTTATATTGTATTGTTTTGTCTTTGAAAATCAATGGTGTTATTATCGCAGAAATCCCCAACACCAATAAAATATTAGCTATGTTTGAACCCAACGCATTACCAATCGCCAGCCCATCTGCG
The DNA here is from genome assembly GCA_046881825.1 of Alphaproteobacteria bacterium. Taxonomy (GTDB): domain Bacteria; phylum Pseudomonadota; class Alphaproteobacteria; order Rs-D84; family Rs-D84; genus Enterousia. Next base: position 76,940 of record JBKSMS010000014.1, read on the forward strand.
CCGTGTAATGCAGAAGAAAACGATACCGCAACTTCTGGCGCACTGGTTCCCATGGCAACGACAGTTAAACCAACTATTATTTCTGGAATATGAAAACGGCGCGCCAAGGCAGATGCACCATCTACAAAAGCATCTGCCCCGCGAATTAGTAAAACAAACCCGATAACAAGCAATAGAATATTTAGCAGCATGATACATCATTATATCATAAAAAACTATTTTTTTAAATTATTGTTTTTGAATCCGCGCAAATATTTCTTTTGTGCAACAGTAATACGATAAGATTCTGTTGCTTTTTGTATGGTTTTATTATGTGTCCACAAATCTAATTTTTCTTTTTCAATAATACCGATAATTTCATCCCAATTTTTAGCCAGCGCAGTTGCAAAATACCACGCACGCATCATGTTAACATAGTATTCATTACTTTTTATATTTAAAATCATGTCTGCATATTTAATATCAAAATTATCCCCCAGATAAAATCGCATCAACAATCCTGTTGCAAACCGCACAGTATAGGCATGTTTCGATTTTATCCATTTTTTGATCCACGGCAAAAGTGCATCTGTGTTTTTCGCAAAGACTTTTGGTATCATTTGGTCACAGGTTGCCCAATTATCAACATACGGCAAAAACTTATCAACCATATCCACACATTTTTCAAAATCGCGTATATCAGACAACACAAAAGCATGAATTTGGTTTTCTTCGAAATATTTATGTGGCAAAGAATTTAAAAAATCATCCGCGTTTGATAATTGTTTAGCATACCTGCGCAAAGCCGGCGTTTTAACACCTAACACTGTTTCTGTGGCAATATTCGGCAGTAATTTCGCATTAAAATTTGCGAATTTTTCATCACGCATAGCCAATAAATCATTTTCTATATTGCTTGTCATATTTATTATTTTTTCATAAAAATTTGCATCTTGCAATCTTGTTTTTTGTTTGACAGGGGCATATACATTGCTTAACATGTTCGTTAATTATTAATGGGTAATGAAATGTTGAAAAAATTCTTTAAAATAGCGTTAATTGTTTATTCTGTTTTTGTTTTAGGTTTGTTTGCGTTTGTAAAAAAAACTGATATGCTGGGTGATGGTTATGAATACACATATATGACTGAATCTTTTATACAACATAAAACCCCAGAACAACTGGATACAGATGTCGCCATTGCCCAAGAAAAATTAAAAATTCAAAACCCACACGTTAATTTACGTCCAGAGCACGATGGTTTTTATGAAAGCAATGCTGGTAACAAATGGTATAGTTATCATTTTTGGCTTTATCCTTTGGTCGTATCCCCAATACAACAAGTTATCGAATTATTTCATGGTAACCCTTTGCGTGCTTTTGGTATAACCAATGCTTTGCTGTATTTAACCATGTTGTGGTGTGTTTATTTACTAAGCGCATCTGACAAGAAAGTTTGGCTAACTTTGTTAATGGCAATGTCACCCCTGATTTCGTATATTATTTGGACATCCCCAGAAGTATTTAGTGCATCCTTGTTGGCGATGGCTTTGGTTTTTTATTTCAGAAAAAATTTACAAATGGCGATATTGTTATCTGGATTGGCGGCATGTCAAAATCCACCTATTTTGTTTTTCACCGTTTGGTGTGGATGCTTATATCTTTGGCACACTTATAAAAAATACATTGATGAACATACTTTTGATTTTCGTGAATTTATAATTACGGGTTTGTGTTCACTTCCGCTTTTGTTGTCCCCGTTGTTTTATTGGATAAATTATTCCACACCAAATTTGATTGCAAAAATTGGTGCATCAAAACTTGAATTTATAAACTTTGGTAAATTTCTAAGTTATTTCTTTGATTTAAATCAGGGGGCCATTGTTTATTCTGGATTACTTTTGCTGGTCTTTTTATGGTTGGTTGTAAAAAATCTTGTGTTGAAAAAATTTAAATATTTTGAATTGGTTATAATATCATTGATAATGATTATATCTTGTTTAACAACACCTAATTGGAATAGTGGGATGAGCCACGTTATGAGATATTTTGTCTGGCTCTATCCAATGATTGTATTTTATGTTGTGTATTCGGTTGATTTTACTAAACAGAAATTATTAGGATATATCTTAATCGCGAACATGTTTATTTTATGTTGTGCTAATTCATGGTTTAAAGGTGACGATAATCATGGACGACATAATGTTATTGCCACAGCGATGTTATCTAATTACCCTGCCTTTTATAACCCAGAACACGAAATTTTCACAGAACGAATACTGCACCAAGACCCTGCCTTTTCTTGTTTTGTCGCTTTCTTGGACAACACAGGGGAAATTCGCAAGATACTGACCACCAAAGACGCATGGCTTGAATTGCCAAACAATGAAAAATATACCATAAAAGATTCTGATTTTTATACTAATCAATTGTCAAAATTCAAAAACGATGTTCCCAGATATGTCAATGTGACGCGCAACCAAATCGTCACAAACGGACCAACGGTCGAAATAGACAAAAAGATTAAATTCAGCGAAATAGACGAAGATATTCGTGGGTTATCCGTAAAAGAACCTTGGGGTCGGTGGAGCGATGGCAAACAAGTTAACATACGGTTAAAATTCAAAACATTAAACAAAAACAGACAACAAATAGGGTTAAAAATTGATGGTTATCCGTATTTGCCCCCGAAACGAGAATCTCTGAAAATTGATATTTTTGGAAATGACAAGTTGTTAAAAACTTGGGTATTTACACATGAACATTCTGATTTTGAAAATATAGTTTATGTTCCAACAAAAGATATTTCTGAAAACGGGAATATATTAGATTTGAATTTTAAAATTCATAATCCAATATCACCATCAAAAGCGAACGATGGTCCAGATTCCAGAAAGCTGGGCTTTGCTTTCTTCAGCATTGAAATTGTAAAATAAAAAAAACGGAGAAATATCATGAAAAATTGGGAAAAGCCAAAAAATGTAAAAACACCAACAACTAAATCAGACAAAGCTTATCGTTTCATATCTTATGCGGCCGTTTCTGGCTTTGGTGTTGGATATTTTCCGTTTGCATCTGGAACAGCTGGTTCTTTTGCGACATTGCCTTTTGCGTTTTTGTTTGCTTATTTTTGGGGATTTTGGGGTATTGTGATATCTTCTATACTTGTTTTTATAATCGGTGTAATTACTTCCAAAGAAGTGTTAAAATACACAGAACACGACCCATCGATAATTATCATAGACGAAGTAGTCGGTCAATTATTGGCTTTTGTATTTGTTGCGAAATTATTACAAAATAATCTGGACGCATGGTGGGCTTATGTTTTGGGCTTTTTCTTGTTCAGATTTTTTGATATTATCAAACCAGAACCTGCAAAATGGGCTGACACAAAATTGCTTAACGCATGGGGTGTTATGCTGGATGATGTGTTTGCTGGTTTGTATGCTGGTTTGTTTTTGTATTTAATCAACATATACATAAAGGTTATGTAAAATGATAAAGAGTATTTATAAACTAATTCGTGTTAAACAATGGGTCAAAAATGCTTTTGTGTTGGCGCCCTTGCTGTTTTCTTTGAAATTCTTGGAAATTGCCAGTATAGAAAGCGCTTTTGTTTGCTTCTTTGTTTTCTGTTTTGTTTCGTCCATTGTGTATATTTTGAACGATATCGTTGACAGAAAGAAAGACGCACAACATCCAACTAAAAAATTTCGCCCAATCGCCAGCGGAAAAATTTCTGTCAAAATGGCACTGGCTATCGCGGTATTACTTGTGTTGGGGGCGGTATTTGGATTGCTTTATCTGCAAAATGACAAGGTTATTATCACCATTGCTTTGTATTTGCTGATAAATATTTTCTATTCATTGAAATTGAAAAACATTGCTATCATAGATGTATTTATGATTGCTTTGGGCTTTGTTTTGCGGGTTTACGCGGGTGCTTATGCGATTGGTGTTCCTGTATCCAGCTATATATTCATGACAACATTGTTTTTATCGCTTTTTCTTGGCTTTACAAAAAGAAAGATGGAATTGTTGCACTGTGGTTCAACAGCACGCAAAGTATTACAAAACTATTCAAATGATATGGTGAATCAGTATATTATCATTTCGATTGCTTTGACGATAATGTGTTATGCGCTTTATACGCTGGAACCATCAACAATTTTACATTTTGGGACAAACAGATTGATTTACAGTGTTATCTTTGTTATCTATGGTATGTTCCGGTATTTGTATATTTTGGACAAACACAAAGATGTCGAAGACCCAACTGAAAATGTCCTTAAAGACAAAGGATTAATCGGCGCATGCGTGCTCTGGGCAATTTATGTTTTATTATTGTTAGCGAAAGTGATTTAAAAGGAGTTTAATATGCAAACTTATTTTATCGTAATAGTTAGTGTTTTATTTAATACTTTTGCGCAATTACTTTTGAAATACGGCTTAAAACCTTTTGCGGGTATCGAAATCACAACATCAAACATGCTTAGATTACTAGGAACAATTTTTACCAATTGGTATGTTTTAGGTGGTATGTGTTGTTTTGTAGCCAGTGTGTTTTTATGGTTTGTTGTTTTAACAAAATTACCAGTATCCATAGCTTATCCCATGGGTAGTTTGGGCTATTTATTTACCCTGATTTTGGGGTATTTAATCCTTAATGAGCCAATCACTCTGCTTAAAATAATCGGTGTGATTTTAATATGTCTTGGTGTCGTGGTATTATCACAAAGCCATTAAATGTCTCTTCGTATAATAAGAAATCATGTTTCCCAACCAAATACTTGACAATTATGTTTTTTGTATTACCATGTGCATATAAGATATAAAACAAAGGATAAGATATGGCTAATTTGAAAAAGGTTTTCTTAGGCGCTATGTTGACTGGTGGACTTGTTGTTGGGGCGCCCAGCTGTTCATCCAAAGACAAAAACGACAAAGATAACGACAAACAAAAAACCGAAGCAAAAAAACAAAACGATACTGTTTTCGCAGACTTCAAAGCTTGTATGGCTCCGATAACACCTCAAGCGATGATAGAAACAATATTGACAGAAGGTGTCGAACTTGATAACAAAGGTTTGTGCAAACCATATCGTAAAAAACTGAACAACGGCAAATGGGACAAATGGACCATCGGATTTGGTATAACACAATTAGATGGTAAACCTGTCACTAAAAATACACGACACATCACGCTTAAAGAAGCATGGGAAAAATCCATAAAATTTTATGAAGATGACGAAGCGTTTTTCTTTATGTGGTGCTATGAGATAGGCATGGACAATTTGAACATAGATACCAAGGAAAAAGCATTATGTTTGGCATCTGTGTTGTATAATTCCAATTCTAATTGCATAGAAAACCCAAACGATACACAAAATCATTGCAATCGTAATGCAAAATTACGTGAATTATATGAAAAATATGGTGATGCTATAACCGCTGAACAAGTCAAAGCTTTGTTTGCCGAATACCCTATTTCTCAACCAACCAGTTTTGGAAAGGTTTTAAACGGTGGTTCAGAAACAGAATGGGCAAACGCATTGGGCGGTTTTTGCGCAGAAGGCGGTGGTATTTATTGGCGTCGCTGGTTGCAAGGTCAAATAGCATTAGGCAATATCACATACAAAGATTTATTAGATTTACCAATGAAAAGTATGTATGATTTTTGGTGTGTTATCGGCAAACAAAAATCTGCTTTGTTTAACACAAACAAAGACGGCAGCATCACAGTAAATCCATCAGCTTTGAAAAAATTCAAAGAATGGTCAAAAAATCCTGTTGATAAAAAAGGAAACAAGATTACTCGCAAAACTGTGCGCGAAATCATGAATTCAATTGACACAGCATTGGTGGCCCAGGCGGAAAACGCCACATTTACACCAAGCAGCAAATCAAAGACAGTTTATTTTGCTGATGTGTCGGCAAGGGCTTTGAATGATTCTTCTTATATTGCTTATAAAAATGGCGACTATGCAACGGCGTTAAAAGCTGGACAATCCGCTTTGGAATTGGCAACAGACAGCTTGCAATTAAGGGCCGCTAATTACAACATCGGCATTTCATATTCTGCTACTGGCAAATATAACAAAGCTGTTCGTTATTTGAAACAATCTTTGGCATACGAAGAAACCAAGCCCGCACAGAAAGCTTTGCAAGAGGCACAACAAAAACGCGATGAACGCAGTAAAAATCGCCGTAAAACAGCTGGAAAAATTGCATTGGGCTTTGGTCTCGGTTTTGCCGGTGCTGTGATTGCACGCAAAAAATTCTTGGCACAAAGACAAAAGCACAAATAATAAAAACATCTGCAAACTCTAGATACCCCGCCTTGGTGGCGGGGTGTTTTTATTGCGTTATTCCAGATATGCCCATGGCACAAAGTTTTCTATAAACAGGTTTATCCAACCTTGCACTACTGCTTATTTCGCCACCAAGGACAACAGTATTATCTTTTATCATTACTTCAACTGCATATCTGACATTTGGATCTTGTTCGATTATTTTATCTAAAACAAAACTGGAAATATAATCAGCTGTTTTATCTGGATGTCCAAGTGACACCGCCTCTGCTGTTCTTTGCATAGTTTACTCCTTTGGTTTTTGCAAGATGAACCAAAGGTGGATTCAAAAGATGTTCCACGCATTATAACCATAAAAACACGGAAAAATCGCATATTACAACCCCTTGTTTAGTCCGTTTAAAGGTAAGGACAAGTCAGGATAAATCCACCTTAATCTGCACGTATTATATCATCACAAAAACACCAACGCAAGAAAAAACAAATGTATAACATTTTTTACAAAAAAAAATAATAAAATATATCCTTGTCCGTTTGCACATGTATTATACATATACTCTATCCCAAAAATCAAACTAAAAATTTTTTATAGTTCGGCAGGTATAGCAAAGCACTGTTAATGGTCAGAAAGGTATCTGCCACTAATCAGCCAAATATGAAATTTTCGACAAAAATCCATCATGGCTTTGGTGATATAATATTGATTTTTACGCTATTTTATGGTATAATAAGTTTAAGTTTGATGGCACATTTTGTGCCGTTTTTTTATGTCCGCGATATCACCCACAAAATTTTGCAATTTTGCGGGGCCCGATAAGCGGGCTTTTTTATTTAACAAAGGAGATTTTAATATGAGCGATACGTGACTTAAAACAAAAATAGTGCCGTAAAAACCGGCCATTGGACAAAAATAAACATAAATGAAGAATTAAAAAAAGAAAGAATGAAAAACATGAAAATCAGTTCTAAAGGGCTTTCTTGGTTGAAAGACAAAGAAGATAAAGTCTTGAACAAGCTAGGCAATCACATTATTTATGATGACCAAACGGGTCTTCCAGTAAACACAAACGAACCATTACCCAAAGGCGCAACTATTGGTTATGGACATCTAGTAAAATCGGATGAAGATTTTAGAAATGGAATTACAGAAAATGTAGCCACAGAACTATTACGTTCTGATATTGCAACAGCTGAACGTGCGGTAAAAAACAATATTACCGTTCCATTATCTCAAAATCAATACGACGCATTGGTATCTTTAGCATACAATATAGGCACCAGAAATTTTGCAACTTCAACAGTTGTTAAATATATAAACAATCCGAATTTTCATAGTTCTGTATATCCAAATTTAGAATCTGCGTGGAAAGCATGGAATCGTTCTCAGGGTAAAATATCAAACGGTTTAATTAACCGCAGACAAAACGAGTGGAATATGTATAGCCAAGGTATATATTGATTTTTACAACAATAATATTTATACTGTGACGTATGAACAAGATTTTGCTGTTTTTAGTGTTTTTGGTTGGCTGTGACTCTGCTGACAGCCAATCCTGTGATTTATGTGGAAAGTGGTCTTTTGAACAATTTGAATATGCTGGACATATAACTACAGATTGTAAAGATACTGCGAACCGGTTTTACAAAAACTCTTATATCGAAATCGATAAAACCAGTTTTATAAAAACATATTACACATATGATACACAAAATGAAATTAAAGATACACATATTGTCTTCGGCGAATATGATTATGATGAAAATGCCCGAGAATTCTTTATTAAATCTGGCGATGAAATAATTGAAACATTTTATGAATCTACACCGGATACAATTTATTTATTATCAGATGGATGTCGTTTTTATTTTAAAAAGAATTAACATATATCGACTTTTCCGATTGGTTCAAAAACAATGGACATGATTTGATTATCAATGTAGAATATTAACCATGAAACAAAAAATGTACCTTTTTATGTATATAATTGCCGGATTTTTATTCGGCACTTTATATACATTTTTGTGTGATTTAGCTTACTTTAGGAGGATTGCAAAATATGAAAGCATTTGGATAAACACATATTCCCATATGAATGGGAATCAACAACAGGTTTGGATGGCAAATAATGATATTTTTTGCATATTTATAGTACTTGGACTGTTGATGTGGATTGGTTATGTTCTTGCACCTATTTATAGAAAAAAGGTATTTTTTATTCCTTTATTGGGCGTGCCAGTATTTTTTATAATTCAATTTATATTGTGTTCGGTTTTAAGAATAATTTGTTTATAGCACCACAATTCCTTGCTTTTACAACGGAAGTTATGTGGTTGTTACCTGTTTGCCATTGAACATTTTTTACACACAAGATAAATCATTGCTATTTAATGCTTAATGGACTATTTTTGTATTGATATGACAAAGATATTTACAATTGGTTTTAGTGGCAAAAGTCCAGAAGCATTTCTGGATGTGCTGAACGCGGCACGCATAAGTTGCGTGTGGGATATCCGCCAATGGCGAACCAGCGCTTATGTTCCATATTACAATGGCGATAATTTAGCAAAAGTTTTGAGCAATCGTTATGAATATCACCCAGAATTTGCGCCAACTTCTGCTATTTTGGCAATACAATCCGTTAAATCATCAAAATTCAAACGTAAAACATGCCCTGCATCTATAAATTCTTCGGTCCAGTTTTGCGTATTTATTGGAACAGCCAGAAAAATTTCATACGGTAATTTCTTTAGATTGGTCAAAATACCAACATCCTTAAAATTTTTATGTAGCCCGACCCCTATTATTAAAATTCGTTTCATTTTCGCCGTTTCCGAATGTTTAATTTATTGACTTTCCTTATTTCTTTGCTACGATAACACAAAAATATGACCGTTGACAACAAAATTTATGTGATTGGTCCTGCGGGCAGTGGGAAAACCACTTTTGCCATGGGGATGGCTCGCCGACAAAACATTCCATACTTTAGCCTTGATGACATAAAATGGATTAACGACCGAAAATTCAAGCATTATACGCACAGTCGTTCATATCAAGAACGCACAGATGCTATATCTGAAATCATCGCATCTAATAACTCATGGATTTTTGATGGGGTTTACTGTGCAGATTGGGTCAATCCTGTTTTTCAACATGCGGATGAAATCATATTTCTGGATACGCCTTTATTTATATGCCAATGGCGATGTATAAAAAGATTTATCAAAACCTATAACAGCCAGACATCGTCTTTTAAAGCCCTTTTAGATTTATTAAAATGGAATCAATCTTACAAATCTAAATATTTGACTCAAATAAGACAAAAAGTCGATTTATTTAACAAAAAATATTGCGTTGTATCTTATACAAAAGGAAACACTTATGGATTATAGACATCAACAAATACAAGATTGTTTTTTTAATACTTGCAAACAGCATGGTATGATAAATGTAGACCCAACACCATTGTTGGCCATGCATGATAATTCCGTTTATTTTGTAAGCGCCACAATAACAGGTCTTAAAGATATGTTGTTGAAAAATGAAATTCCAAACAATGGTGTGTATTTATATCAGCCATGTTTTAGATTACAAAATATTCATGATCCATTTTATAACGGAACAAAAATTGATTTAAGCAATGTCCCCGAAATGGGATCTGGCACTATAGTAAAGGTTGGTAAAGCCGGATTTTTCGAAATAGCTAGTCAGGAACTCAAAAAAAAAGTTGAATTAGACAAACCAAAGAATGGATTTAATGGGTTGCCAGACAAAACCAGATAAGTTAGCTCTAAAATTTGGTTGATGTTTTCTGTTTTTAGTATCACGTTAGATAAGAAGGATGTACTTATCCTTCTTTTTTTGTACCTTGTTTTTTAAGAATCGTTTGCTTAACTCAACTTGTTTTGGAGGATTGTTTATACCTTACTTGACATATTTTATAACATGCTTCAAAGACCAGAAAAGCAAGCCTGTCAAAACGAATGTAAATAACAATGTTGTTGTTATACCATATCCATCCATTAAAAATTTAGCAATAATAAGTCCGATTGCCCCTACAACTGTTGAAACCATTGCTCTGGTTGATAATACTGTACCACGTTCGGTTGATTTAATGCTGTGGTGAATCAAAGTATTATATTGCAGATTATTCAACATTCTAAACGGTGGTGTCGTAGCCATAATTGCACAAGTAATATACACAATCGCCATGTTTTGAGTATGTGTTGCTATTAACCCCATCATTATGCCAATTATGACCGTTCCGATAGTTATAAGAGATGTTTGGATTTCGCCAAGTTTTTCACATATCTTGTACGCATACTTTGACAGAATTATAACAAAAAACTGATTTATCCCAAGGTAAAATCCAAATAAGCTGACAGGAACATTTGCAGTTTCCATAATTGGTTGCATTATCCAAAATAATATAATCGTGAACGCCCCGAATATAGACGGAAACAAAATCAAGTTTCTTAATTTTGGATTTTTCAAAGTGGTTGTCGTTATGGATATTGCATCCATAATTGCTTCTTTGTGTTTTACAACACGTCTGACTTCCAATAATTCTGGCAAGAATAAAAACGCAAATATAGAAACTGCAACGATAACAGATTCAACCCACAATATATTTGCACCAATAAGACCGTATAATATTCCACCAAGAATCATAGCAACAAAACTGGCGATACCAGCCCAAGTTTGAATACTGCCGAATTCTTTCAAGAACTGTTTCTGACTATTATTTCGTTTTAATAAATCGTAAGTGTATGCTTCCAATGTCCCTGAAAACAAAGCACTTGCAATACCCAGCAATGCTTCGCCCAAAACCAAAGCCCAGAAACCATATGCTGCTGCGATTGTAACATACCCGGATAATGCAAATATTGCCCCTGAAATCATAACTTTTTTACGGCTTAAACAATCAGACATATATCCAGATGGGATTTCAAATAGGAAGGCAGCCAATCGGAATATGCCCTGAATCAAAAAGAAATCGCCAACAGTCACGCCCTTGGATGTATAAACCAATACAATCACAGGCACAATCAACATAAAGTTATGACAGAACCAACCCAGTTTTAACAGGTTTATACCACGTTTTGCAGATTTATCTAATTCTTTTTTCACCATACATTCATAATACCATAAAATAGGAATATAAACAACTCCGCAAATCAATTTGTGAAATATTAAATATGCACGTTGCTCCAGATTTTGAATCATTATTTAAAAAGATTGATATAAAACGTTCGGGGTTTAAAGATATAGCCGAACTTATGGATACAATTACTAAGTTTGTATCCCGCGAAGAATTAGCCCGTGAACAAGTCGTAGGCATGGAAATCAAACGCATAAGATAAATTCGTTCAATTCCAACATATCAGTTTCTTTGAAATCTGGTTTTAAACTCGTGAAAAATTCACGATGAATGCGTTGCCAGTATGCAAGCGACAAATCGCCCTCGCCTTCTATTCTTGCCCAGTTTTCATCGACATCACAAAAACGGCATTTGCGGACATTGGTTATCTGAATCTTTATTTGTTCATTTTTAGAATTATAAATTATGTTTATATCACCAATTTTTGATAATTGGTCATCACCACCATACAAAGAACACGTGCCACGTTTTTTGCCACACGCAACTAGATCAAACAATTCATCATTATCAAAAGTCCAACGATTATCCATAATATTACCGAATAATTGTATGTTTAAACCATTGTTCTTGGAATGCTGTTTTTTGTTCTATGTATTCATTTGTTAGATTTTGACCGTCTGGTACAACAACCAATTTATCATCGTTATCATTCGTACGATGAATAATTGCGATACACCTGCCGGTAAATGTTGCCAATGGTGCATCCACACCCAAGATATATGCATCTAATTCTTCGCCATCGCCCGAGACAGTATTTGGAATAAAACCATAGTTCACTTCGTATGTAAAACCATGCTTTGGGTGCTTGCTGCCCTGGGGTCTATCCATTTGAACGTGCACCAGTTTACCCAGAAAATCCCGAGCATTAACAGGTTGCGCATTCATCATTTTTTGATAATTTAACACCATATTAAAAGATGGGATAATCGATGGTATAAACTCTTTGGTATTCTGCATATGCTGAATTTCTGCTATGGTTGCCCATTTTACGTTTTGAACTTCGGTCTGTTGCAATTTTAAATCATCAATATTTGCATCTGTATGAACCAACCAAACATCCACAAAATCTTTTGGGCGTTTAAATGTCCCGACCCATACAGATTTTTTTATATCGGGTTTTAAACCCAATTCTTCAACAGATTCGCGAACACATGTATCCCAACTGGATTCGCCGGTCTGGGCTCCGCCACCGGTTTGCCCCCACATATTTGGGAACTTTTTGGCGGTTGCGACACGTTGTTGTAATAAAAATTCCTGTTTATTGTTAATAAACCATACGTGCACGGATATTTTGTTTAAATCATCCGGTATTTCAGATCCGCGTTCAACAGAACGAACAAACTGTCTTGTATTATCATATAAATCTATTATCTCGGGCATTGTTATTTCCTTTTTATATTGTTAGATTCTGAAATTCTTGAACCGTATATTCTATCTCTGGCTGAAATTCTGTACGCATACCTTGGTTAAACATATAATATGGTCTAGTCCCTATCACTTTTACCAAATCGTCATTTATGTATAAACTGTCTTCTTCCGGCAATGCCAAAACAGGTATTTTTTTAGAATATTCTATTAAATAATCCGTCGCTTTTTTTGTTTTTTCTTCGTTTTTATTTGTGTAGTGTGCTGTAAAGGAAAAACCAAAAATAGAATCTAAACCATTTACATCCTTAAGTGCAACTTCATTTTCATCCATATACAAACAAGAATCTATATCGTGACCAAAAATAATAGAACCCGCGCTGCAACCATAAATAACCCCGTCTGTTTGCATATACTTTTTTAACCAATCTACCGCAGAGCTTTCTTTCAATTCTTTTAATAACTTATAAGTGTTTCCACCGCCAATAAAGACCCCTGCAAAATCAGACACGTTTTTATCCGCTATTTCCGATGCAGAACGTAACATTACAATTTCGCCATGTTTAATGTCTTTGAGTTCGCTAGTCAGCCATGTTTTACAACTATCATAATTATCTTCGCCACGACCCCTGGCAAGAGGAATATATAAAATCGGTTTTGCTGCATCAATCAAGGATTCAAACAATTTATTGGGTATCACAGTTTTTTCTGCCCAACCGCCACCACATAATATTAAATTCATCCTGTATATCCTTTTGTTTTATAAAATATTTTAACTGATTTTATCCGTTTTTGCTATAATTATGATTCTACACAATCCCGCTTTTCCCATAAACAATTTTAAAATTCCAACGTTTCTTTTTGTGAACGGCAAAATGTGGCTTATCAGAATCAATAACCACAACGATTTTACCAACCCAAATACGAAAGTATCTCGCATATATCTTTTTAAATTTCATAGATTCATGAGTTCGCGTCTCACTTCCGTCTGTGTACTCATACTCAATACTATGACCAAAACCATATTTGTTATTGTCAAAATCCAAACCATATTCACTAAAAATTTTCTTCACTTTCGGCATGATTTATTTCATCTTGTTTTTTCACTGAAATACTGTTTTTATCTTGTTGCATATGTGTTTTATGATAATCAAGCTTTTGCCTTTTTTCAATCAATAAATAAAAAAACAAATCACACGCCCATCCGCCCGATTGTTTTTGCCCTATTTTTTCGCCATTATCTTCTTCCAGTTTTTTATAATTTCACTTCTATATCTGTTTTTATATTTTTTACAAACATTTCATCGTGTGATACCAGTAATATTGCACCACGATATTGATTCAAGGCATCTTCCAGTATCGCAATACTTTTGATTTCAAGATTATTGGTTGGTTCATCCAAAATCAACAAGTCTGGTTGTTCTGTGCCACCTAATACAGCCGCCAATGTCGCCTTTAACAATTCACCACCAGATAAAACACCAACACGTTTATTTGATGCATCACCACGAAACCCAAAATTTGCCGCGATTACATGTGCATCATGTTTCAAAACACCAGCAATATCCATAATGTTTTCCACTATGTTTTTATTTTTGTCCAGAACCGATAAATCCTGATTCAGATATGCGATTTTACCAAACGCTTTTATTGTTCCTGATTTTGGTTTCAAATCACCACAAATCAATTTCAACAGTGTTGATTTTCCAGAACCGTTTTTACCAATAATACGAATACGTTGCCCGCCATACATGGAAAAATCAAAATTATCAAAAATCATTTCCGTACCATAACCAAATTTCAATCCAGATATTTGAATCAATTCTTTGCTGTAAAATGGTTTATTTGGCACAGGTATTTTGATTTTATCGTCTATCATTTGTTCAGATAACGATTGTTGCAATTCGATTTGTTGATTTAGTTTTTTCTGAATGATGTTACGTTTTTTTGCTTCGGTCTCTTTGCTTTTACCTTTCAAAGCATTTGCTTCTAATCTGCTACGTCTGGAATTAGAAATGTCTTTTGCTTGTTTGGCCTCATGATGTTGTCGAGTGTTTTGTGCAATATTTATTGTATTGTTCAATCTGGCAATAGATTTTTGTGTATCGGCATACTTGGAATAAAGGTTATTTGATTCAATTCTCTTTTGTTCCAAATAAAAATCGTAATTTCCACCATACACTTTTAATTTGCCATTTTGTAAATCAATAATTTTATCCATCTGTTGCAAAAGTTCCCTGTCATGCGAAACAATAACCGCACCATTTGGATAAGAACGCAATTGATTAAAGAATATTTGTTTAGCATCTGAATCCAGATTATTTGTTGGCTCATCCAGTAATAAAATATCCGCGCCACTTTCAAAAACACGCATAAGTGCAAACATTTGTTGTTCGCCCCCACTTTTAGAATCTGATACATTTATTTGATTCAGCATATAAACACTGGCATTTTTGCCGACATTGCCAGAATCTGGCAATAAATCCCCCGCCAACAATTTTAATAATGTTGTTTTGCCAGAACCATTGTCACCAACGATTGCAACTTTGTCAAAATCATTAAACGTTGCAGATACACCGTCAAATATGGTGTTATATGAATCATAAGAAAAAGATACATTTGTTAAAGAGATACTAGACATGATAAAAACCTTTGTTATATTGCAATTGAGGCGTGCATATTTCTATGCACAGTTTATTTATGAAAATCACAATATTACATACGCATCGGTTTTTATCCTTTTATTCAGATTACACACTTGAATTATATTACAAATATTTACAAAAGCAAGGTATTTGATAAAATAGCCGTTATTTTGTTATCTTTTTTAAGCTTTTCGCATTGCGACCGGTTAGAACCGGTTTGCCCGTCTTGTGAGATCGTTTTCAACTGGTCACAATTTGTAACCGTTTCATTTCTTTTTCCCTTTGCCAAAATTATAGCCACAAACACCCGAAATAGCCAGTAAAAAGAAATAACTGGACAAGTGGCGAAAGATTATGCCAAATACGACAACCGTAAAAGTGTTGTTCCTTTGCCAAAACACCACAAAATTTCTGGGTAGTTTTTTATGTCCAACGCAACAAATGACTTGACCCAAAAATCTAAAAAGTTTACTATGTTGCGGCTAAAAAAGGATAAAAACATGCAATTTAATATACCGCGTAATTTCAAAGAAGAAGTGATTTGTGCCATTCCAAACTGTGCAATTATGGCTATGGGAATGATGACTATAAATTTATGGATTTTTAATTCATTAACAGCTGAAAAATGGATAATAACATTACCATTTATTTATATGACCGCTTTTGTTCTGGATTTCTTTTTTGTTGGCAAATTTACAACATGGATTGCAAACAAATACAATATTCAAAAATTTCAACCGTTATACCGCGTGTTATTGATGGCAGGCATATTAACTTTTGTGGCACCAATCGTTGAAAGTTTTGGTGAAAATATTGTGAATCTTACACAATATTCACATGCATTCCCACGTAATTATATAATGGCATTATTCTTGCAAGTGCTGATTGCAATGCCGTTAGGAAATTATGTCTTGGGTAAATATCAAAAATCAAAAATCGTTATTAAATAACCGCAAAAAACCGCCTAAATTGGCGGTGTTTTTTATCTGTAAAAAAATGAACAAATGACTGGACACGCGCCTAAAGATTATGCCTAAACTTTATCAACAATGTTTTTTGAATAATACCGATGGACGATGTCCGGATCCGGAACGCATTTTATCGGTTGGCACAACTTTGTTTGCTATTGTCCTGCGAAATGCAGCAGGAATCATTTTACGACCCAAAATTATTTCATAAACCTGTTGTAATTCACCCAATGTGAATTCGCTTGGCATCATATTAAACACTATGTCTGTGTATTCGATTTTATTACGCAAACGTTCTATGCCGGTTTTTATAATCATTGCATGATCAAATGCCAAATCTGCCTCGGTCAAAGTTAAATCCTCATTATGCAACAACAATTTGCCATTATTATATTCTATGCTGAACCATTTTGCATCATGCTTTCCCGAATAATGCAATTTGTTTTTATTTATCAATGCCATATGTGCAATTGAAAAAACACGCGTTCTGGGGTCACGATTTGGCACATCAAATGTGTATAATTGTTCCAAATATATGTTACCGGTTGCACCTGTTTCATTACGCAATATGCGATATGCTGCATCCAGTGCAGTTTCATCAATTCCTATGAAACCACCAGGTAAATTCCATTTGCCTTTTTGTGGATAATCATCGCGATGTACCAATAAAACGCTGAATAATTGTTTATCTGCTCTGCGCCAATTTTCTGCCACACTGTTTGATACAGAAAATATTAAAACATCCGATGTAACCGATGGCCTATCAAATTGTGATGCATCATATGCGGCCAAAAATTCTGCCTCGGATGAAAATTCGTGTTTGGTATTTGTCATGCCTTTCCTATTTTGTTTTATACTTCTGTATTTTGGCAATAATCAAAGGCATTGTCAAATCTTTGATTTCATCTGGCCAAGTGCATTTTGTCTGCATATATTCCAACAGAACCTCTGGTTTCCAGTCCTTGCCGGTATATGCACGCGATGCAGCGATTGTATCGCACACCATTTCTTTGACGTATTTTTCTGGTATCGGCGCGATTTTGCCGTTTGTTCTGTCCACCCAGTATTCCCAATGGTGCTTGTTCCGGTTGGTGTGTTCTATCCACGATATAGAATAACCATATTTCTGTTTTTCTATGTTGATTGGCGATTGATTGCCAGCATAAAATTGTCCAAGCCGGAATTCGCTGGGGCGAAATTTTGATAAATCATGTACTAATCCTTGCCAAATCAAACCGTATTCCATACATTCCATAAACACATAATATTTGTGTGTCATTATCTTTTTGAAATGATACCAATAATTTTTTATCATTATTCGCCCCTTTGATATTTAACGTTCTCTGGTTTTTAATACCGGTGGCATCTGATCGCGTTTGAAAGCCATCGCTTTATATTTCCGTCTAATTTCTGCCATTTGTTCATTTTCGTCCAGCACACCAGATTCTATCTTTTGCAAAATTGGATCCAACACAGCATATTCTGGCAAAGAATCACTGTCGCGTTGATTTGGTGATAATTCTGCCGATGGTGCGCGTGTAATTATTCCTTGTGGAATAGCCGGATATAATTCAGCCATTTTATAAACCTCGGTTTTATATAAATCGCCAAGTGGCATTACTGCCCCACAAGTATCGCCATATAATGTGCAATATCCCATTGCTGCCTCGGACTTGTTTCCACATCCCAACACCATCCAATTGAATTCATTTGAAAAAGTCATACATATATCGCCACGAATTCGCGCCTGGATGTTTTCAACGGTGATTCTGCGTTGTGGCACAAAAGGCAAAGTTTTCAACGCACAGTCAACACGTGGTTGTATATCTATAAACTGGTGCGGATTGCCAATATTGTATGACAATTGTTTTGCCAATTCTATACTAAGTCCACTTGTGTTTTTTGTTGCCATCATAAATGTGTGCACGTGTTGTGGCCCCAATGCATCGGCCGCCAATGCCAATACCAACGCAGAATCCATTCCGCCAGACAGCCCGAATACAACATCGCTGAATTTGCGTGACTGTACAAAATCTCGCAAATCATAAACCAAGTTTTCTTTTATCTTTTTTATGTCTTTCATAGCTTATCCTTTTATCTTGTTTTTTGATTTATTTCTGCGATCAAAGCATTCCCACATGTAATACGATCACTGTCTTCTTCATGACTTGGAACAAAAACAATAACATCCCAACCCATTTTTACAAGCGGTTGTTCAAATTGACGATATACATCATAATCATCATAGGATGTTGTCACATCAAATCCATTTTTTACCGCAGAATTTGTTTCATGTATCGGGGTTATTTTTACAATAAACATATTTGGATCAAATAACTCTGTTAAACGCGCAGCATCCAAAACCGTATCCTTGGTAACCGCAAAATTTAAAGTGTATTTACGCCCCACGGGATGCGGCAACATTTTGGCTAATGCTGATATTTCCGCCAAACTTAAACTTTTTTTGTTGAATTGATAATCGCGTTGTGCATCGTCAGTCGAATTGATACTAAATTGTAATCCTGCCTCGCCACGATAATCTATGTTTTTAATATTGCACCAATCCAAAACAAACTGTGTTAAATGGCTATTGGCTTTTGGCAGCATCGTTGATACAACTGGATGAATTGTTTTTGCCTCGATATATTTCGCAACCAATTCTCGCAGATTATCGCGTGCAAAAGCCAAAACATTCGGATTAAATGTCGGTTCACCCATTCTGGCAAAATGCACATTAAATCTGTCGGTGTTTTTAACAGTTTCGTTTTTCAAAATAGTTTCTATTTCATATGCCATCTCAGCCACAGATGCATTGCCATAAAAACCATATTTCGGACAATCGCAAAACTTGCAATTCATAGGGCAGCCTTTTTGTGTACTGATTGTTGCCACCCATTTTTGTGTTAAATCCACAGTTTTATGCTGCACGCCATTGATTTCTTTGTGTAGCCCCAAGAAGTCCGCTTTGATATTATTTTCTTTGCCGTAATCGCCAACTGTCAAAAATTCTAAACGATGGTCGGTATCTACATAAATTTTACCTGTATGCGTATTAACTATCTTCATCTGCGCTACCTTTGGTTTTGCAATTGTTTGGCTGTTGTCAGTTTAATATTAAAGTATGGAAAATCAAATAATTTGACGACTTGGTCTATTTCTTGATTTATTCCGCGACAAAGGTCTTGTACAATCGTCACAGAATAACCTTTGCATAAATAGCCCCAAACTGCATATTTTACGCAGAAATCACTCGCGACCCCCATAACATAGACATCTGTGCTTTTCGGATCAAATCCGGTCAGTGCTTTTTGTATTGCACGCTGATCCGCCCACACGTCATACACATTTTTTAATACTCTGTCATATTTATCCAACTGTATTGCTAATTTCCAACCATTTGTTCCGTATAAACAATGTGGTGGAAAATCTCTTGCTTCTGATGTGTTATTATATGTTGCACGATAGTGCGTATCAAATGTTGCTATGGTTTTATCAAATTTAACATTACGCAAAAATTCATTTGCTGGTTCAATCAAAGATTCTGCGCCGGCAACAGGCAATTTCCCATTTGCCATCACAAAATCGTTTTGCATATCAACAATGTGTAAAAGTTTCTTTTTCATTTTATTACCTCTTTGATTATTTTGTACGTTGTAAAATGTGACTCATTACCATTTCGGTCTGTTTTTTATACAGCCCTTGTTCAATTTCAACATGGTATTCGCATGCGTTTTGGACTCTTTTGTATTTCTTATCCAATTTGGCAACACTGTGTGCGGTTGCATCTGCGATATCTGCCACGTTGCGGTTCATTGTTTCTGTATCTATTACCCCATCCGTCACTACACGAACCATTGGTTTATAAAACATTGTATTTTTTTCGTATGTGCGTTCTGTGGAATTTCTGGCATTAACACTGATGATTGGAAAATCGAGTGTTCCGTATGGTTGTTCAATAAACCCATGCGCGGTTATCACATCGCCCATAAAATTACCGTTGCCGTCCAGCATACGAACAATTTCTGTGGCACCTGGGATTGTGCGTTTAATCGCATCCCCGGATATTTTCATTTTATCAATGCCGTTGATGCTTTTTAATTTATAAACACCGCCCAGGGATGGTTGATCTGCCGCAGTTACCAGGTTGGTTCCCAGTGCGAACACATCAATTTTTGCACCACTTTCTAACAATTTTGTGATTGAATATTCATCCAAATCATTGCTGGCGATAATTTTGCAATTACGCATATCCGCAGCATCTAATAATTCACGCGCAGCAATGGACAAAGATGCTAAATCCCCAGAATCTAAACGTATCATATCCAATGGCACGCCTGTCTTTTTGGATGCAGCAATCGCATTCTTTACCCCCTGAATTGTGTCGTATGTATCAACCAATAATGTTGTGTTGCCTTTGTTGTGCAATAACCAGTTCTCAAATGCTTCTGGTTCTGTGTCGTGACGCATAACAAAACTGTGTGCGTGTGTTCCGACCCATCCCAGGTTGTATTTGCGTGCTGCATCAGCATTTGATGTTGTTAAAATACCGCCAACTGCCGCACTGCGCGTGGAACGCATGCCATACATATCTTGTGCGCGGCGCAAACCAAATTCCATCACAGGGCGGTGTTCGGCTGCGTTTACAATGCGCGTTGCCTTGGTTGCAATCAAGCATGATGCATTTAATCCGTTCAATATTGCGGTTTCAACGATACCGACCTGCCATTCTGGGCCAGATACGCGAACAATCGGTTCATTTGGAAATACCAATTCGCCCTCTGGTACTGCATCAATGGTCAAAGATAATTTTTGATTGCGTAAAAATTCCAAAAATTCCGGTTTGAATGTCGGTGTGCCATCTTTGTTTTTGCAGTTCGCTAACCATTTAATACTATCTTCTGAAAATCCGTAATCGTTCAACCATTCCAAGAAAGGTCCCAATCCTGCCGATACTGTATATGACCCACCAAACGGGTTTTTACGGATAAACATTTCATATGTGGCTGGTTCGCATGCTTTGCCCTCTAAAAATGAAGTGTGTGCCATTGTCAGGTGATATTTATCCAGCCACATTTTTTCTGACATACTGTCACGCAAAATTTCCAAATATTTATTACGCAAATCATCATCTTTGATTGTGTCTGCGATTTTGAAAAGTTGATCTATTTTATTTGTCATTTTTTATCCTTTTGGTTTTATCTGATTTTGTTATTTACAAAATGATAATAACATAACAACATTATTATTGTCAAGATGTTATTATCAAAATATTAAAAATAACATAAAAACACAGTAAAAACTACGGATAAAAATTCGCGTATTTTTTTATAAATCGATTCGGAAAATTAAAATTCATAGTCTAAAAATTTATTTTCAATACTAAAAAACGAAAAATAATAACAACGGAATAATACGGAGTATTTTTGCGCAAACAGTTTATGATTTTTACCTGATTTTTTCTCGTCTACACCAAGTCTACACTTTGGCAAAAATCGCCCCAAAATGCGGATTTCTGGGGTAGACGATTTTTTTTGCAAAATGTTTAGAAAGTCCTTGACTTGTGCGGATTTTAAGTATATTATATGCCTCGTTATTCGGGCATAGTTCAGTCGGTAGAACAACGGACTGTTAATCCGTATGTCACTGGTTCGAGTCCAGTTGCCCGAGCCAAGATTTCCGCAGATTTCTGCGGTTTTTCTTTACTTTTGCTATGGCAATTCGTTCCGGTATAAAAGGCACACAAATGTCATATTTTGATAAAAAAGTACATATTTGTACACGTAAAAAAACATCCAAAAAAACGCATCAACACCAAGCACACAAAGGGTTTGAACGATTTTATTATGACTTATGCGACACACGGACTACACATATGTACTTTTTTGTATACATTTTCTAAAACACAGACTCAGCAAGGCTTCCAGCGATTTTATTTACTGACATACGGACGCGCAGTTCGTATGTCGGTATTTTATAACCTATTGAAAACACTTAAAAATTATATTGGAAGTTTAACAAGTAGGATGCAAATATGTACTTTTTTAAAAGGCTGGACTTTCGCCGAAAGATATTGATGAATGCAACAACCTTAAAAGGATTGTCTATGAAGTACAAACATTTTCGAGAAATTGAGCCCAGTAATAAGACTGATTTTATTATGCTTTATTTCGCAGCATGCCGATCATTGCACGAGTTAGAAAACGCCATACGCAGAACCAACAATGGCAACCTAACCTGCCGGCAAACATGGTTACTCCGCCGTCTCCAGCGCAAATTATTCCAAATGGCAGCGATGTGGAAAAATGAACTCTATAAAAAGTTCTAAAAACCCTTGATTTTATCCAGCATTTTCTTCTAAGATAGGACCAAGGAAAGGGTTTTATGAGAACATATGTAAGTTTATTTAGTAGTGCTGGAGTTGGCTGTTACGGTTTTAAACAAGCAGGCTTTGAATGTATAGCTACTAATGAACTTATAGAGTCCAGATTAGAAATACAAAAATACAATCATAAATGTAAATATGATACAGGCTATATAGCTGGTGATATTACAAAACAAGAAACCAAACAAAAGCTATATGACCAAATTACCCTTTGGAGACGCAAAGAAAAAATTCAAGATATTGATGTTGTTGTCGCCACTCCTCCATGCCAAGGCATGTCAACTGCCAATTATAAGAAAAACAATGAAACCGCCAGAAACTCATTAGTTGTAGAGGCTATAGATATTATCAATTCTATAAAACCTAAAATTTTTATATTTGAAAATGTGGCAGCTTTTATGAAAACAGAGTGCGTTGACAAAGATGGTCAAACGTTACTAATCAAGGATTGCATTCATAAATGGCTAAATAAAGATTATTATATTTACCATAAAATCGTCAATTTTAAGGATTATGGAGTGCCTTCAAGCAGGCCAAGAACATTGGTTATAGGCACAAGAAGAGATTTGAAAAATGTATCTCCTCTAAACCTTTTCCCTATTGCAAAGCCTCTAAGAACTGTTCGTGATGCAATTGGCGATCTTAAATCGCTTGATTTTGGAGAAATTGATAAAAATGACATATTACATGCATTCAGAGAATATCCTAAATATATGAGAGAATGGATTTCATCTATCAAAGAGGGCGAAAGTGCCTTTGATGCTAGCAATCCGCATAAACCATATAAAATAGTCAAAGGCAAAAAAGAACTTTTGAAAGGTTCTTATATGGGTAATAAATTTAAACGAATGTTTTGGGATCTGCCTGCCCCGTGCATTGCCACAAGAAACGATCAATTAGCGAGTCAGAGTACTATACATCCAAAAGATGATCGGGTGTTATCAATCAGGGAACTGATGCGTGTAATGACAATCCCTGACGAATTTATATGGTGGGAACCAAACACAAAAATAGTAGCCAAACAGTCTTTTCTTAAAAAACATGAGCTTAACATACGTAGATGCATAGGGGAAGCGGTTCCAACGCTTATAATGGCAACTATTGCAAACAACATAAACGAATTGCTCGATTTTGAGGATTATGTTAATTGCGGAAAACCCAGTAAAACAAGTGATAATTTTTATATAAAATCTTATCAAATTGAAAGTGCCGCGAACAACGCCAAACAAGATGGAGTTTTTTATACACCACAAAGTGTTGTATTCGATATTTTATCAAACTTAACCATTACTAATAACACACTAAAAATCTTGGAACCATCTGTAGGAATGGGGGCTTTTTTACCGCAACTATTCAGACTTATAGATATGCTTGATTACGTAGAACTTGACGTTATTGATATAGATAAAGATGTTCTATCAAAATTAAAAAAATATTTGCCTCTTATTGGTTACACAAAAAATAACTTGCATATTAACTATATAAACCATGATTTTTTAACTTATGATATAAACAAAACATATGATTTGATAATTGGCAATCCGCCATATGTGGTTTTGTCAGCGAAAGAGTTAAAAAAATACGATGGCTTCGTAAAGGATAGAACTATTAGTAATATCTTCGGATTATTTTTGGAAAAATGCGCCAGTTTTTCTGACGAAATTGCTATGGTTATCCCTAAGACTTTTTTAATGACACCTGAATTTAATAATTTGCGTAAAACTTATGAAAATTTTGCCATTATTTCTATTGTCGATTATGGTGTTAATTTCTTCAAAAACGTATTTATAGAAATAATCTCTATTCATTTTAAAAAAAAATTCACCGGGAAGATATACATAGAAAACAAAAGGGAATCAGATATTAGAACAGTGCCTCAAAAATATATTTTCCATAAAAAACATTGGATCATATACCGAGACAACTGGTTCGATGATTATATAAAAAAACTACATTTAGACATATTCGATTTTTATAGAGACAGACAAATTACCAATAAATATTTAGCGGACGCTGGTAAAATTCGAGTACTAAGATCAAAAAATATTCTGGATGATGGGACTATACAAAACATCAAAAACTATGATAAATATATTGATGATGTGACATCTTTCGTTATACGTAAGTATATGAATCAACATAATATAATAATGACAAATTTTACATATAACACTAGGGCCACAATTTTACCAGACAATACCGCAGTAAATGGTTCACTAGCTATTCTGTTGGTAAAAAACACGAGACGTAAACACGATATAGACCTATCTTTATACTCTACTGAAGAGTTTAGGAAATACTATGCGATCGTGAAAAACAAATCGAAATTTACAATAAATATTGATAGCAATTCAATATATTATATAGGGGTAAAATGATGATAGACCAGATTATAAATATGATATCAGACTGCTCATTGGCCAAAACCACAGGACGTTTTGTAAGCGATAAATCTTATGCTTATGACACAATTTATTTTATGGCAAAATTTATATTAGAAACGTCGGACGATGAGAATATTTTTAATAAACGCATCCAAAAAGAGCGCTGTATAAAATATACTAAAGATATTTTTCAATTACGGGGTTTAGCATCTGGTGCTCCTAATTATATGACAGAAACATTGAATTTATTATGTTTTTCTAATTTGTTAATAAAAATAGATGCGGACAAATACAAAATTACTAACAAACCCATTTTAGAATATATTGCAGAACGCATTGAGAACGCTTATATATTTTTATACTTAGTT
This sequence comes from Alphaproteobacteria bacterium, assembly GCA_046881825.1. Classification (GTDB taxonomy): domain Bacteria; phylum Pseudomonadota; class Alphaproteobacteria; order Rs-D84; family Rs-D84; genus Enterousia. The sequence continues at coordinate 102,501 of JBKSMS010000014.1, forward strand.
GTATATAAAACCTTTAACAACGATTCTATCACAGAATTATATAAAAAATTCATTACAGCAAACACACAAAAAGAACAAGAAGAGATCTTATTTAAAATACTCGATATTTTCCGGCAAAAATCTGTGAGCATAATAAGAATCGGAACAAATTGGGAAAAACAATTGGTTAAATACGCCCTGATCATTTTAGGCTTTGTAAATGATGGACCGACAATTAGTCGGGAGTTTACAATTCTGACGCATACAGTTTCTATCAGAGACATATCCATCAATATCGAGGGAACAAGAACATCAGAAAACTCTAAAAAAATAAACGACTACATAAATTTCTTCGCTAAAGATTACGTACAAGCTCAACTTGCACCGTATATGTTCATCAATTTGCCTCATGTAGCCGTTGACACAACAATAAATCACATTGCAGAAGATCTTGCATCTCTAAAAATTGAAAAAATCATAAAAGAAACTAATGAAACAGAATACAAATCAAAATACGAACAAAATCAATTTATAGAACGAAAAGTTAGAGCGAGGAACCAAAACATTCAAAGAGCTTTCAAAAATAGCTTATTAGATCATAATGCTCATCGCTGTCCTATTTGTGGTTTTGAATACGAAGATTTTCTTATAGCAAGTCATATTAAACCTTATGCACAATGTGATGATACTTATGATGCTATAAATAATTTTAATGGATTCTTAATGTGTCCAAATCATGACAAACTTTTTGAAGGAGCAAAATTGATGACTATAGATGCAAAAACAGGCACCATCATACTGTCCAAACAGGCCCGAGAAAGTAAAGATTTTGGATATTTACACAACACAAATATTGATAAAAGTTTGGTTGAATGTGAGAGAAGACATTATCTTGCATGGCACAACGCTGAATTTTATCGGCAAAACGGAAAAAAATGTTAAGAACTCAAATTTAGTTTGATTAAAACGTTTGTGTTTTGCCTCGGTAATCTGAAAGAAGTTTTACATGATAACTACGGATATTATTTCTTGCGCCGCATCAGTTGCCACAGCCATTATTGCTGGAGCAGCTTTATGTGCAAAAGGTTGATAATTGTAAATAAAAACGCAGTCTTGCGACCACGTTTTATTTATTTTTGTTTTGAATTTTTAATTTAGTAACCTTGCAACCAAACGACAAATCCATCAAGTATACATTTCTGAACACAGAATTAAATTTATGCTTTTGTAGTTTATCAGAAAAATGTACAAAGCCGTTTTCTACCACCACTAACAAATCGCACTCATCGCAATTCTTTTTATAAGATTCAAATTTTTGGTTTTTGCTGTCTATCGTTTTTTGAACATCATCAAAAGGATCTTCTTCACATCTACCCATATTGTTGACATGGCACGAAGTGTGTGGTTCGTGCATTAAACTACCATTAACGATAAAGGTTTGACCTTTTACATCTACCCACTTTTTTGTTATTCCCCATGCTTTTATTCCTTCTGATTCCAACGCGGTTATAAATGCCTCTTTTAATTCGTCGTCTGATGCATTTAAATGATCAAATCCTGGATTGTAACAAGCATCCATGTGTTCTGCCCAATTCAAACTCCATTCTCTTGGATCATGAACATCAATCAATAAAGACAGAGGAATTCCTTTTTGTTTAAAATAGCCAACCACCTTTTTAGCAACCCTTTCCAACCGCATTGTCGCCGTATTTTTATCACTTTTGTAAATAAAATTGACGATTTCCAACCCAATTGTTGGTCGACCTGCCACTTCAAATATAAAATCCGGACATTCACAAGACTTTTTAGTTGTAATTCCATTGTCTTGCATCCATTTTTCACCAATTTTATGACGTGCGAACAATGCCAAATAAGTTGCCTCTGTGCCTTTTTTGGTATCGTCCTGAATAATAAACTGTCCGCCTTTGTGTACAAATTCTGTCATTTTAAAACCTGTATAAAGAAATTATCATAAAAAAAATAACTATACAACACCAAAACATTTGGCACACCAATTATATTATACAGAAATTTCACGAAGCATATTTTATTGAATTTACAATTTTTTTCAATTATACTAGCACTAACAAAATACTAAAGGTCAACAATGATAAAAGATAACGCGGTAACAGTAGCTTTTCATAGACTTACAATTCAAAACAGCCATAATGCTGTTATTCCTGTTGATAACACAATAAAAAACATCGTCATAACGGGTTTAGAATCCTTAATGGTTACAAACCCCGAGGATAAAAAAACATGTTTTAAAAATTACCACTTATACGTGAATAACATTGAAAAGACCGCTGATAATGTATATTGCCGAATTTCTGATTCACGTGACGGATACAGCGAAGATATTTATATTGCAAATTCTGAAAAATTCTTCACTACGGGTGTAAATGACATTCGATCAAAGCAATTTTTTATGAATTTGGATTTTTCAAATAATGGATATATTCTTATATGCAACCAATACCTTGGTAATAGCGGATGTTATATGGCGATAGAAAAAGCAGTAAGTAAGATATTAAATGATGCCGGATATAAATTAAAATCTGTAGCAATAGTAAACAAAGGCGAATTGAGTGAATATTTTGAAAAAGGTGGCATCAAGGCTTTTGAAGTCACACATTTCGAACAACAATCTGACGTGGCAGATGACAATGCTTTCTGTAAAAAAAGCACCGTAATTTTATCGCCAGCGACACGTAGTAAAACCAGCTTCGAAAAATTTTATGCAAAAATAAAACGTGTTTTTCATAATGACAACAACCAAATGCGAGACAGGCATGAAATAGCAGCAAAACTTATTCAAGAATCAGGGATAAAATATGCCTTCATTGAAAACGATGGTTTAGATGGCATAAACCTGTCTGAGTACAGAGTAAAAGTTATGTCAAATCATGGTTCTTTTGATCTTATAAAACATGACGGAACCATAGCAACCAGATATGATATTTCTCACTGCAATAAAGATGATAATGGTAACCCAAGTTTTGAAGACATAAAAAACAAAATCAACGATATAAAACCAAGAATCAAAGAGATTATCGAACAATGACACAAAACACTAATGCGCTTTACAGATTTTTTAAACGATGCTCCGTTGGAAGTATAATCGTGAATCACTATAATACATTTTATGATGATGCAACAGAAGACAAACGATGCAGCAAATCTGAAATATTTTGGCAATTTTTTTTCTTTATTGGCATATCTTTACTAGCAACCTATTTTGGTTTATTTTTTACAAAAACAGCTTTGGACAGTATCCTTACCGTTCAATCAATATTAACCCCATTTTTGTTTTCCACACTGTTCATAGTTGCTGATAAACGTCATGGCATAGAAAATGGGACAAAAAGATATAGACTGATAAATGATACAATAAAAAACATAGCATTCAATATATTACTATCCATACTTATTATTATTATAACAGTTATATATTTAGTGTGTTTACCAGAAACATCCGACAAAACGACAATAGTTTCGGCCTTGTTTTGTAATGCACTAAACATACTTATGTACTTTTTTATATTAAATCAAATGTATGTTTTTATCATGATTATGAAACGTGTTAACAAAATGTTTGATTAACAAACAAGCGCCACCAAATATCATGATAACTTTTCTTTTATTCCCAATTCTTTGCGCATTTTTGTACCAAAAGCCACAATTTTATCTGCCATTTCATCAGCTTTAGCTTCTATTGCTTTTACATCGCGCATTTTGTTATAACACTGACATATTTCAGAATCCAATCTATAATACTCGTCATAAATTTTTTTGGATGCATATATTATCATTTGCCCCTGAAGTGCATTAAACATATCTTTGCATTTCCGAGGCCATTGATGATTACGGCGATATTTGTCGTGTTCCATCAATACCTGACATGCATTGATATACAATTCTTCGCGTTTCCGCATTATATGCAACTTACGTTCACGACGAGACTGTAACCAAGATTGAATTCCAAGACCTATCAGCGTTATCAACGCACCTACAACAACACCGCCAGCCGCCACTAAAGAAGCAATTATTGTTTCAGACATCTTTTATACCCTGTTATTTTGTAATTTTTTTCTATTTTAACCATAGTATAAAGCCGATGTTTTATCAACTGATTTTGATTAACTAAATCGTAACGATATCATTTATGAAATCGTTCACGATATCGTTAAAAATGAAACATACTCTCTCACACGATTTCGTTACGATAGAATGTATATAATGTACTCTTTTTTATACTATTGAATGCTATTTTCGACCAATCTAAAAATGTACATATTTGCATACTACTTTTCGTTTTTACACAACAGTACACAATAAAAATCCCCGGTTTCTGCGGATTATAGCCGATTTTTTTGTTATTGGAACTGTTGCTGTTAATCCGTATGTCGTTGGTTCGAGTCCAGTTGCCCGAGCCACATCTTACAACCCTTCGCAAAAAGTAGTTTGTCGAAGGGTTTTTTCAAGTAAAAACAAGCACTTTTGTCTGTCAGCACACCGTTCGATAATATAGTTTTCAAAAATTCACGTTTTTTTGAATTTATCGAACCATTCATGATCTTCGCTGTCTGTCGAAAATTCAAAATACCGCATGGGCTACCCCGCCTGCCACCACCCATCCGGATCAAAATCGATAATTTGGACCAATTTTGTCATACGTGTGTTTTATAATGTAATTGAACATGGAGATGAACATGAAAAACACACCTTTATCGAAACTATTACAAAGCCAAGAATATAAAAAATCCAAAACCTCCCTACCGATAATTTTGGGTACAGATATAAATGATAAACCGTTTATACAAGATTTACACAAAATGCCACATTTATTAATTGGTGGTGGTGCTGGAACTGGCAAAACAATGTTTTTGAAATCTGTGATTCATACAATTAGGAACATGTATTCAACCGAAGATTGTAAAATCACTGTATTAAATCCCAAAGGTATAGATTTTGAAAATTATTCGAACCTGACCACAATTGTGGATGATGTCGATGAATGTATGCAATCTTTACAAAATACCGTTGAAGAAATGGACAATAGATACACTTTGTTTGCGAACAACGATGTAAAAAATATTATTGAATATAACCAACAACATCATGGCAATGAACTGCCTTTTCGTATTATATTGATTGACGAATTATCAATGATGATTAGTTTCTTTGGTAAAACAGTAGAAAAAAATATCATAAATCTAGCGGAAAAATCTCGTGTCACAGGCATACATTTAATCATCGCATCTTATAATTTTGATAAAATCAGCAATTTATTGAAAGCGTATTTACCAGTCAGATTGGCTTTTTGGGTTGCATACAAAAGAGAAGCGATCAAAATACTAGGCGAACCTGGTGCAGAAAAACTAACAACACACAATGAAGCTTTGTTCAGTGATGCCGGCAGGATACCTGTTCTTATCAACACACCATATATTAAACAATAAGGAAAAACGGGGATTTATTTAATCATAATCTTTTTCTATTTTCCATCCACGTATGTTTGGTATCTTATTCTTTAAATCTATACCTTTGTTAACGCATTTTTCCTTTAAAATTTTAAAATCTATAAAACCACCATCAAGCCCAAGTTTGTTGCCCGTAAACCACTTCGCAGACACTTTAGAATTAATTTCGATATGTACTATGTTATCCTTTTTTGAACAAAATTCTAATGACAGAACAATCAAATAAACTTCTGGTTCTTTTCTGGTATCTGCGGATATATGGATGTGCCCCACCTTGTTTTTACTGTTTCTGGTTCTGACTTTTATTTCTACTGGTATGTCGCCTTTAACACCATCTCTACCTGGCTTTTGTGTGTTATAAAGTTGCACATCGAATAAATAGCTAACCAAACATTCTCCAACATCCCCCAAAAATCTACCACCAAGAGCAAATGTCTTATCAATGCCAAAATTGTTTCTAATGTCTTCCTTTGCTTTATAAATACTATCCAGCGCCACGAGCATTTTTTCTATTGCTTCTTCTTCCTCAACTTTACCAAATTCTTCTTTTCTTGACATATTTTATTCCTTTATAACTTTCTGTATCACTTCTAACAATCTTACCATTGCCATTGTGTCTTGACCGCAATATTCATGTAGATTTGCCATCATTTCTTTGGTCTGATCTGGTGTTTGTTTTCCAGTCATAAAATTCATAAAATTCTTACTTGCTTCATCGCCGTTATGAATCCCCAGATTTTCATAAGACATTTCTGGCACAAACGCGGGTAAAGTTTGTTTTATTGAAGCACTACCGTTTTGACATGGTCTGTATAATCCACGCAAACGAAACGGTATCAATAAATCTACCATACGGGCATTTATCGCATTTAATTGTTCTGCGTATTCTGGAAAATCATGTGCCATTTCTGTATTACGACCTTGTTCAAATATTTGGTTGTAAACAATCACAGATCCAGCATTACCTATGGTTTCAATCAACATTTTAATCAATCCTGGTCTAGGGTCTATACCAGATTCATTATGAAGATATTCGTAATGTTCCAGTTCTGCCCCAGGTTCACGCTGCACATGCAATGAAAACTGAAAACATATCTGTTGGTACGGCCTGGAATTATCAAACATTGGTACGGCAGACATTATTGATTCATAATCCAAAAAATATAGTGGCCAGCGCAACCCATTGGTAAAATCACGTAAAATATCTTTATTTATCACATCAGTATTTTTCAAAAATGCTTCTATATCACCAGGATGTGATTGATTAGCATAAATTTCAGATGGAACGTTATTCAAATCTGCACCGTATTCAGAATATACCTTGTCTGCCATAGCACCTTTGAAGGCATCAAATACTGAATAAGATGGAATATTACGCCAACAATGATTTTTATATGGACATTCGTAGAATTTATTACATTTAACCTTTGATATCGCGACACCAAGTTCTGGTCCATCCAAGATGGTACGTATTCTTTCAATTTCGTGTTGGACTGTTTCTATATCTTGTAAATCTTCGTTCACATTATGCAAAGTAAATAATTGTTTTAAATCTAAATCACCATGACGGACATATTCTGGATTCAATGTCATTATGAAACAATTACGAATTTTGATTCCGCATTTGGTAAAAACATATCTTTGAAAGGATGCGTCTATGTAATGATAATCGTGGGGTTCTGTGGTTGATTTGACTTCTATTATATCCCATGTTCCGTCATTGTTGTTACGCAAAATATCCACAGCACAATATTCACCTGTATCAGTACTTAATGTTGCTTCATAAATAAATGGCACGTTTCCTGATATTGCTGATTTAGTTTGTGTAATTGCAGTATCTTCCCATGGTTTAGCGACAATACGAACACCGCCAGGGAATCTATCACAAGCCAATTCACCAACCGCAGTCCCATTATCTAATACCGCTTGGTTCATTTCAGGTTGCAGATCTTTACGATATTTCTTGAACCATATTGCATTTGGGCATTTTATACCAAGTACATAATCTGATTTTGATATTTTTATCATATATAATCCATTTGTTTAATCTATTGTTATGATATACTAAATATAATTAAAAATGAAATCCTATTTTTACTTTGTGTTCACGACAATTTTTAACTTGTTGTTCCTGGCGCAATCTGGACAACAATTCGGATTTATCAGTAATATCCAGTAAATCGGTCTGATTTTTTACCACCACAAAATCTCCAGGTGCAAGATTTACCAAATCAACAATTTCATCGCGTGTTACATCTTGTTTGAAAAAATCTTTGAAGGCGGTTATCACTTGATCTGGTTTCAAGAAATCATATTTAACCTTAAAAGAAAATCTACGCAGTGCCGCTTTATCTATGTTATCCATCAAATTGGTTGTACAAACAAACGGATATTCTGCCGCTTCCATTTGGGTCAACATTTCATTAACGCTGCTTACTTCCCAAGAATGTCCGGCATGAGTACGATCCATAAGAAAACTGTCTGCTTCATCAAAAACTAACATAGCTTTTTGAGCATGGGCTTCTTGAAATGCTTTTGCAATATTTTGTTCAGTTTCGCCAACCCATTTACTATTTATATCACTTGCACGTTTTTTTATTATATTTAATCCTAACAAGTCCGCCAAATGTTCACAAAAAGCTGTTTTTCCTGTTCCTGGGGCACCATAAAGACATAACGAAAAATTCGTTAGTTTTTTATTACTTATTTGATTTGCCAATTTTTCCAAATCAATATCTGTATTCAATAACTTGGTATCAAATTTTACACCGTTTGACTTTTTCTTTCTCTTTACTTTGCCGGTCATAGCCATTGTTAAATGTTCCAAAGTATAATCAACGAAATTGATATTGTTCACGATTTTTGCATTTTTAACGGCTGTTTCTATCATAGATATTGGAACCTGATATTTGTTCACTAATGTCTTAATATCTTCATCAGAAATTTCCATATCATACTTTTGAAATACTCGTTTCCAAACATCCATTTTTGCACGTTCATTAGGATTAGACACTTCTAGCGCAATCGAAAACCTACGAACATATGCTTTATCCATATCTTCCAAATTATTTGTAATCCATATTACTGGTCGTTTATTGTTTTCCAATATACGATTTATATATAATTTACTTGGACTATGTCTGCTGAATGGATAAAGAGAAAACACATCTTCGGCTTCGTCAAACAAAATAACCGACTTTTCTTCATTTTTTAATACAGTTTGCATCTGTGCCAGATTTGATAATCTGCCATCTTTTTCTTCTTGTTTTTCTGATGTAGTATATAAACTTAACCCCGCACAATCACAGATAGTTTTTGCTATCTCTGTCTTGCCTGTTCCTGGGTTGCCGTATAACAGAATATTTATCCCTTTATTTTTTATCCCATTGGTTAAAATTTCAGATACTTTATCAAAATCATCAGCTATATAATCAAAGTTTTCACGTTTTAATGTTGTTGATAAAGGACTACCAACCAAAACATCTCGAACTTCTTTACAACTGTGAAAGTTCATAGTTAATAAACTTAAAAAATTTTTATTAAATTCGTTATCTCCATATCGATTTTTTAATATACCAGATTCAAACAAAGGGCTATTTCTAGCGAAAGCTTCTCGGATTTCTTGTGCGGGTGTTTTGCATACAACGGCTATAAAATCTGAATTATTTTCATTAAAAATATAATCACGATCTATATCATCGTTATAGCACCCCAATAATCTGCGCAACATCATGTTATTTTTCATACAAATTAAAAATTGCAATAATCGTCTGCAATTATTTGGCAAATCAAATGTATCGCATATCATTGTAAAATTTTTATCAAAATCTGATTTTGTTATATCGATTTTATAATCAGCCTTTCTGGCATTAAAGATTTTTGATATACGATTGTATAAAGCATCTTCTAACAACAAATCATTGCGCCATAATCTGCCATCTAACAAATTCATAACAAAATCTGTCTTGTCATCATCAGAAACGCTTTTATCACCACAATTTAATATATCGCGAAGAGAAAAACCAAATAAGTCAGGGGAATATTGTGAAATTTTCCGGATAAAAAAGTCCATATCTTCTGGTTCATATTCGCTGTTTATCATATTCTTTAAATAATGCAAAATAATTTGCCTATCTTTAACATTCATGGTTGCCTCTTTTGCTTTTTCAATTCTAATATAATCAACACTTTGGACAAAAACGGTCCATTTGGCTTTACTTATAAATAAAAATTTGTTATTATATCGGTGTATCAAAAATCGAGGTTGCCCATGTCAGAATCACGTAATAATTACAAAAAAACAGACATAAAATTAAATCTTATCAACGCATTACGTTCAAATTACATGACACGCGAAGATATTCGTAATTTTTTATCATCTGAATATAAACGTTTGGGGAAAGTACCCGCCAATCGCAAAATTAATGATTATAAGGTTAGTGAAAGAACAGTAAAACGTGAAATAGATTCTATTAAAAGTTTCTATGGCGACCAATTAGAAGAAGATTCTGGTGTATATAAACTGGATTTACATGATTTCCCAGATACGATTGATGATACAGAAATCAGAGCATTGGAGTTTGCTATTCAAAAAACAGGCAATAATTTAAACGAACGTAAATTATTGGAAGAATTGAAAGCAAAACTAACCACCAGGTTATACCGTAAAATTGAACATATGGAACCGCAAAAGGCCGCTAGCAAAATAAATGATATCGATCAAAAAATAAATGCTGATTTTGCTTTTGTTGGACCACATTCAATAATCAAATTTGATGCAAATATAAAATCTACATTAGATTCAGCAATCAGCAAACAACACGAAATCCGGTTTACTTACAACAGTCGTGAACATACTGTATGTCCTTTGGGTATTATGTATGGCCCAAACAATGTGTATCTTATCGCTTATATTTGTAAAAACGGCAAAATTTGCACTGATCCCCGACACTATATCGTAGCTAACATTACCAATGTGGTTGATACAGGCAATCGGTTCAACAAAGATAACAGTTTTTCACTTAAATCTTATGCAAAAGATATGTTTGGCATCTATAACGATGGCACAATGTATGACATAGAATGGTTGATTAAAGATCCTGAAGTAATCAAAATAGTCAAAAAATATCAATTTCATCCAACCCAGAAATTTATAAACAACCCAGATGGCACATTAACAGTAAAAATGCGTACTGGCGGTCTACGTGCAATCAGTGTATATCTGACTCAATGGTGTGGTGATATTATACCGGTAAAACCAAAAGAATTACTGGTCGAATACAAGAATCTATTAAAGAAATGCTTGGATTCTATGAAATAAATCACAAAAAAATGCCCAAATGGGCATTTTTATTTTTTATCATATTTTCCTGGTTTATATTCATTGTCTTCTTTACCATAATTGCCACAATGGATTTTTTCATGTTCTGTTGCAGATACAAAAATCAAATTTTCAGGACGATTATCATATCCATCGTTTGTTATATGATGTATTTGTCCTTCTGTTTCTCCGTAAGCATAATCTGGCAACCAAGCATCCGCGACCATTTGATAAACGTATGGTCCCAGACAACGTTTATTCCCCAAAATTTTAGCTTTCAACCATCCTATATGTTTCTCGTTATTATCTATTAAAGATTTAAACAAGGCAAAATTTATATCTTTTCCTGGTGTTATCTCTTCACAAAGTGTGCAAATACACTCACAGCCATCTTTTCTAACTTTTATACGTCCACGATTGCTAGCATATATCTCATAACCATAATACTGTATCTTATTGCATTTTCTCCACTGTTCATTCTCTAATTTAAAATTAATCTTATCTGTAAACAACCAAGCACCTTTGTTTCTGTCGGCACAATAGTGACTATTTATAGATTCACTATTTACAACACTATTTTGCAACTCTTCAATAGTCCATTCAAATTCCTTAAACTTTGCCCCAGATTCATCTGTGTAAATTTTTTGATATATTTTATTTTCATCTTGCGCCATATTTTTGCCTTTCGTTTTATCAACGATATTGTACCACACTGAAGACAAAATTCAACACCACATATAACACAATATGTACCCTATGGTGCATTATAATTTTGATATTTTGTCGTGTTTTCCATTGAAAAATCTGCTTTTTTACCTATATCTATAGCGATAATAAAAAGGAAAATAATATGGACATATCGAACATTTATGATTTATCAGAAGAACGATTTACTAAATATCAAGAAAGCCCATTTCCAGACGACGAAATTCGCCCTGGTCTAAAAGAATTTGCCAAAAAATTCAAAGAAGAAATTGTAGCTTTACCAACACCATATGTAATGGCATTGGAAGGCGGATACGGAACAGGAAAAACATATTTTATAACCAGATTTTGTGAATACTTAAAAAAATCTAATTTTGATGGCGATGAACCAATATTCTCAATATACTTAAATCTATGGGAACACGATTATGTTGCAGATCCTTTCCCTGTAATCGCATCACGAATAATATCTTCTCTTAATCCAGGAAAAGAATTGCAACAATCTATCAAAGAAAAAGCTGTAAAGATCACAAAAAACGCTATAAAATTCGGTTCAAAAATGTTTGGTGGGCCAGATTTTAGTGAATTGCTTCCTGATCTGGATCAAGATAAAAAAGATTTGTCTGAATTTAAACAAGAAATGCAAAAAATTATCGCAGAAAAAGGTAAAAAAGTTGTTTTGGTTGTTGATGAATTAGATCGTTGTAAACCTGATTATGCTGTGAAATCGCTCGAAACAATTAAACACTTCTTTGATATTGATGGTTTGTTCGTAATATTAACCACTAAATTAGATTTTATGGACAACATTTGCGAAGCATATTATGGGCACCCAAATTGCAAAATTAACATGGGCGAAGGTTATATTCAAAAATTCGTTCAATCTAAGAAAATTTTAAACCCGACATCATCGTCAGATTATCTATTCATAATTAACGGTATACTGAATAAAGATACGTTGCCTGTTAGGATGCCAAATTTTGGACAAGCATTAGAAAGAGATTGTAGAGAAAACTTATCTGCAATAGAAGCATTCAAACAAAATATGGCAGACTTGTTCAATTCAGCACAGTTTTCAATCAGAAAAACAATAGATGTATGCAAAGAAATTTTGAATATTATTAAAAGGCATAAAGAAGAAATTTGGGAAAGAAAATTGTTCGGCTATCCAGAATTTATACTTTCTAGGTATTTAAAAGCAAAACATATATTATCTGATAAAATATCAGATCCAGAAGTTAGATATGAACATCCACAAGAACAGTCAAGACTAATAGAAAGAGATTTGCAAGGTACTTTAAATAAATTGTTGTGAACCCTAAGGTGTATTCATCCAATTCTTAATAAATATATCCACTATTTTACTTAACTTCTCAAATTCATCTCTATTTTCAACTCGATATGAATAAGTTGATTCGAGCCAAGGAATTCCGCCGTAAACCCCGCAGGTTTGCGGCTTTTTCTTTACTTAACACTTCTGTATTTACGTATATGTGAATACACCAAAATACACCACAAATCACGCATCCAGCTACACAATAGCTACACAGGATCCGCAACCTGTCCGCAGTCCGATGAATAACTTACCATTTCCCAACCCATAAAAAAATCTACATATTTTGAACATATTGCAAAAATGCTGGGGGTTCTTGAATATGGACACGATGGGACAATCCCCTGTTGCGATTTTGTCTTAAATCGGCTATCGTTATTACATGCCAAAGATATTTACAATCGGTTTTAGCGGTAAAAGTCCCGAAGCATTTCTGGAAGTATTGGATGCGGCGCGCATTCGTTGCGTGTGGGATATTCGCCTGTGGCGGGTCAGCAAGTATGTTCCATATTACAGTGGCGAAAACCTGGCGACTGTCTTGGGCGACCGATATGAATACCACCCGGAATTTGCGCCTGAATTTGAAATGCTGACCGCGTTCAAGGATAAAAAGGCAACCTGGGCGGATGCCGAACCGATTTACAGACGCCTGATTGCGAGGCGTGCACCATTGGCGGGGCGAAGTCCGGACGAATTGGACCGCATATGCCTGATGTGTACGGAAAAGACCGCACACCAATGCCACCGCCGCTTGGCCGCCGAATACATCGCATCACAATTCCCCGACACCGAAATCGTACATTTATGAAAAATGCCCCCCCGAAACATATATCTTGACTTTTGCTATATTATACCTTACAATGACTGTGTCAATATAGTGCAATTGCACTGACCCGCCGCAAAATCTCAAAAAAATATAATCACGCAATAATTTGTTGCGAAACAGCCAGTAAATTCATACGAATTTCTGGGGTGTTTTGGCAATTAAAAACACAGGAATAAAAAAATGACAACTGAACAAATCCAGGAAACCATCACCGAAACGTTTCCTGAAATAGAAATAAAAAGTATAAAAAAAATAGGTTCGGGACGAAATGTCACCGCCGTATTGGTTAATGACAGCGTTGTATTCAGAATACCTAAAAAAGAAGACGCGACATTTAACAATCCTGACAAAGAAATCAAAGTATTAAACTTTCTAAAAGGAAAGTTGAGCTTTGAAGTTCCAGAAATTTTATATCACAAAAAGGACAAGTCAGGTCGAAACATCATTGGCGAAACATTGGTACACGGCACGACATACACCCAGGAAATGCACGATTCTTTTGACGAAGAAACAAAATCCGATATATTACGTCAAATCGGTAAAATTGCACGCGAATTACATAATCTGGGGAATGATTACAGTTGGTTGCAAGATGCACCATTACATTACACAGACAGCTTAGAAGCGTTTGACGAATACTTTCCTGACATAGTAAAAAAACAATTCACAGATGAGCAGATTCAGCACATCAACGCCGTGCGCGACAGATATAAATACTTATCTGAACAATATCCTGTAAAACCAGTTTTGACACACTGTGATTTGCATTTTGGCAACATGATGTTCGATACAAACACAAAAAAAATCGTGGGGCTTATTGACTTTGGCGAAGCGGGATATGCCGAACCATCACGCGACATGCACTATTACTATGGCAATGGTGCAAAAGAATTGCTGGCAGGATATGGCGACACTGGAGACGTATATTTCCCAGAAAGACAGCGTTTTCAATCTGTAGTAAATCTGTTATGTGATATCAAAGAAGATTTAGAAATGGGAAAATCACCCGACAGAAATGTAAATAAAGTATTGCAGATCGTGATGTAAAACACAGGAATAAAAAAATGACAACCAATGAATTAAAACAAATTATTTTAACAAATGATTTAAACCAATTTATCCATGGGGCAGATGTGCAACAAATTGGTATTGGTTGTTCTGGTGATTCTGTTTTGAAAATATCCAAAGATGGGAACGACTTTTTTCTTAAATATTCGGCGAACAAAAATATTGAAACAGAATATAAAAAATTAAACTGGTTGCAAGGTTGCCTGCCTGTGCCACAAATAATATCTTATCAACATGAGAATGGTATACACTATCTGCTGACACGTGGGCTGGATGGCGAGATGATATGCACACCAAGATATATGAAAAATTGGCACAGTGGTTTAAATGTTATCCTTCAAGCATTTGAAAAATTGTGGGCAACAAATATACAAGATTGCTCTTTTGATGCAAGGCTGGATTATAAACTAAAACAAATCAAGGTTAAGATAGATTCAGAACAAATCAAACCCGAAGATATAAGACCAGAATTTCTTGAAAAATACGGCAGTATTGATGGCATTTATGAATACCTTATCAAAAACAAGCCGGACGAGCAGTTATGTTTTTCGCATGGTGATACCAGCCTGCCCAACATTTTTGGACACGGCGATAAATTATCGGGTTTTATTGATGTATCTGATTGTGGGGTTGGGGATATTTGGTTTGATATTGCGGTGACAGCAAAGTCAATTAAACGAAACTATAACGAAGAAGCCGTGCAAATATTCTATCACGAAATCAAAAACAAAATCGGAAAAATCAAACACGACATTATTGATTACTATCTTACATTGGTTGAATTATAGACCGCAAACACCGCCCTTGATTTTTGTGGGAAATGGTGTACAATATGTGTGTGCAAGTAATTGCACAAGGCATTATAAGCGTGAACGGGCTTGATCTCCCTTACACAGCGAAGCTTTTAATGTCCCGACAATGGTCGGGATGCCGTTGTTATAAGACTTGTTGAAGGCAACGGGGTTTCTGTGTAAACTGATCAACTCCCGACCACTCTTATTTGAGTGGTCTTTTGTTTGGGGTTGTATGGTTGTCAGACAATGGACTTTTGTTATTGGAATTGCGTTTGCCATTGGGGTTGGCGTTGGTGTGCAATTGCCCACACGGACGGTCACCCCGCCCAGCGCACCCGCACATATAGAATCATATTTCACCCCCGGCACCGAATGCGAAGACCGCATAATTTCCGAGCTGGGTCGGGCCGATAAAATCGACATTGCCGTATATTCCATAACCAATCCGAAAATTGCGAACGCCATTATTGCCGTCCACCAACGGGGCGCCCGTGTCCGCATCGTCACGGACCGAACTATGGCCGGGCATAAATCGTCCATGATTGATGAATTGGTCGCCGCCGGCATACCCGTCCGCGTCAATCGCCGGCACAAGATTGAACATAATAAATTTGCCGTCTTTGATAATCGGCGTATGGTGACGGGTTCCTATAACTGGACCACCGCCGCCACCAAGTATAACAGTGAAAACTGCATCTTCCTGACCACTCCAGCGCAAGAATACACCAAACGGTTTGAGTATTTGTGGAATACATATAAAAAATAACCCGCCCACACAGGGCGGTGTTTATAGAATAGAAAATCTGGCGACCGTTTCGTAACCCAATTTTTTATACCATTTTTCCAGATGAGTATAGTGAATATAAGCGATATCACAATTCAGCGTTTTTAGATAAATCGTCGCCATATCTACCATTTTAAGCCCCAGACCGCGCTTTCTGTATTCTGGCACAGTTCCAACACATGCGACTCCCCCGATTTTTAATTTATCATCACGTAAAACAGAATCAGCACTTGGCGTTATTATACAAAAAGATACGGGTTCTTTATTTACAAAGGCACAAAATATTGTTGTGTTTTCTGTAAAATATTTACACCATTTCGCATCGACTTTTTCGACAAGTTTTCTAATCTTTTCTAAATCCCCAGAATAGACACCAAATGAGACACCACTGATGGATGGCAATTGTTCTTGGTACTCGTTCAAGGCAAGTGCCATTTCTACGAACACGCCATCGTTACCAAATTTACAATTTAACTTGGCTTCCATGTTTTTTAATTTAACAGTATCAATTTGCATATTTAGCATTTTTCATGTCCTTGCTGCGTTTCATATATCAATGTCCTTTTAGTTTTTCTTGTTCCATATACCTGCGAACAATGCTTTCATCAAAAAACTGTAATCGCCCACTGGGCAACATTAACATTCTATCTATGCCCAGGTGTTTCAAAAATTCTAAGTCATGGCTGACTATAATCAATGTACCACCATATTCTGAAAAACTTTGTGCGATGGTTTTCTTGGTTGCCACATCCAGATGATTT
>JBKSMS010000015.1:0-2258 GCA_046881825.1 Alphaproteobacteria bacterium
GATAATGGTTGTCGTATAAGGGGGGCTTTGGCTGCATCGGTTGGTAAGAAATATCAGGTTATTTGTAATCCGTCGGATGCAGAATTAAGAAGCCATAAAGCGCAACAAGAAGAAAAGGATAAAAAATATAAAGCCGAAGAGGAACAAAACACACGTTATTACGAAGTTTGTGGAAAAAAAGATAAAGGCAAAGGGATATGTATCGATAATGTATTCACAAGAAAGATTATTGGTGGAACCCAGGTATCGTATGCAACTGGTAATGCATTGGTCAAAGAATATGCACGGGTAAGATTGGGTGATGAAATTACCTGCGGTGGCGATAGTTATGATAAAAATATTCGTAAATCTGGAATTGAATATTTTATCAAATGTAGATCACTAAAAGATTTAACAAAATATTATGAATTCAAATTTGATGATTTGGAAGAAAGCAAAGATTTTACTGCGAATGCTTCGGTTTATAATGCGGTGTGGCACATTATATATAATTATAATCTCGCAAAGAATTCCTACAATGGTTATGATACTGGGACCAAGGCAAATTGTGATGCGGTAAATGCTACATTCAAGAAAATATGTAATGGCTGTGGTACAGAATGGCGTGAATCGGGGTATACAGCAACCATGGGTAAAAAGTTCTGTTAAGATCTTATCAATATTCATACAACATGTAAAAAATCGCCAAATGATTTGAATACTGCGTTTGATATGGATCCGTTTGTGTTCTGTAAAAATACACATAATCAGTTGAAAAATACAAGCAGTATGGAAAGTTTGTTAAAGCAATATATTTCTGATAAATCTGGGTATAATGTGTCAAAGATAGAATGTTATCCACAACCGCTGTGTTACAGTGGACCTGGCTGTGGTGGTGTTATTGGTCTTGGTGACGATATTAAAACCTGTGTTGTTCATGGTGATAAAGATTATACCGTTGATTTTGTGTTTGATGATGTGAACGAATTTTCAAAGAAACTTAGTGAAGTTAGTATGGACGCAATGCAATGTGTTATCGGTGGAAATAAAATAAGTATCACATTGGGTTTTGAATTAGATGCGAAAAACAAAGGTAAAAAATGTACGGGGCTTGACGATAAACTTTGTAAAGATTTGGATAAAATGATACGCAATCGTGGCGGTTCCGGGGCAGATTATGATACGAAAAAACGCGCCTGTATTTTGAATAGTGCAGAAGAATATGCAACCCAAGAACTTGCGCAAAATGTTGCCATAGGAGCAGTTGTAGCAGTTGGGACAAGCATATTTGTGATAGGGTCTGGTGGTGTAGGCGCTGCTTTGATAGTTGGTGGCAGTATGTTTGCTGTTGATACTGCTGTGAATGGCGGACTTTATATAGTGGAAAAATTGGAAGATGGACAGGCTGGTAGAAGATTCACCAGATTCATTAATGCAGCAAAAAAATGTAAAGATTCAAAGTGTGCACAAAAAGTTATTGAAGACAATTATAATGATTTGAATGCAGTTGTTGATGAATTGAATTTTGAAGATGCAGCAGAATTTCAAACGGAACTGGAAAGATTGTTGGATTTAATGGATGTTTGTCGTATGGATGATGATGGTACAGTTTATATGGGAACCAAGGACGGCGATTGTTTGCTTGCCATTAGACAATTAAATTTAGCTTCTGGAAATAAGAGTTTACAATACGCATCTTTTGGACTCATGATAGGCGATTTTGCATTTAACCCAGCAAGTGCATTTTCTAAAGTATTATCAAAGGGCGGAAAAATAGCAAAGATATTATCAAAAATTGATAATCTTGGTGATTTAACAGGATTAAATGGTATAGATTTTATTTTACGAAGATTTGGAAAACAGGCACATCTGCGCTCTGGTAGTAAAACTATAGGTAAAGATTATTATCGTATCATGATAAATGATGGGGATAATGTAAATGAAATAGTAACCACATTAAAGAGAGAGGGCTATTATGTGTCTTCAAACAAAGCAGATGGTGAAAAATTTATTGCTGTTTCAAAGGAGAATATATTTGGACCGTGGGAAAATAGTACAAACAATTGGTTAAAGTATGGTAATAATGTTGGAAATACTATGGATGCTGATTTTGTAAGATTGAAAAACAAAGCATCTCAAAATTTTGATAGATATTTGCAAGAATTTTTGAATACAGGAACAAGTAATGGATTGCCTGTTAGCCGTATGTCTAGAGCTGAATGGGAACAATTAAATGTTTCGCTAAGAAACCAGGGTGTTGAATTATTTGAAACACAGAT
>JBKSMS010000016.1:0-18194 GCA_046881825.1 Alphaproteobacteria bacterium
AACCCTCCCCCGCCCTGCGGGCACCCCCTCCAAAGGGGGAATTATT
Organism: Alphaproteobacteria bacterium; assembly: GCA_046881825.1. Taxonomy (GTDB): domain Bacteria; phylum Pseudomonadota; class Alphaproteobacteria; order Rs-D84; family Rs-D84; genus Enterousia. The sequence continues at coordinate 47 of JBKSMS010000016.1, forward strand.
CTTATCCCTATTCTATCATATTTTAAATTTTATGAAAAGTGTTTTTTTACGAACTTTCTTTTACCCCCCGCTCCGCTTCGCGGCTCTCTCCCCCCAAGGGGGCGAATTTACCCTCCCTCCCGGTCTCCGACCGGACTCCCCCCAAGGGGAGAATTATTCCCCCTTTGGAGGGGGGTGGTGCGAAGCACCGGGGGAGGGTTTTATTCTTATCCCCATTCTATCATATTTTTGAAAATAAAAAAACAAAATAATAATAAATAAAACGGCGCAGATGCGCCGTTGTTATTAAGTGAAGTGTACAAAACGTACATGAACGCAATAACGACAAGCAGATGTGCCGTTATAATTTATTTTGCTCTTTCAACATACTCTAAGGTTTCAGTATTCACAACAATCTTTTCACCTTGTTCAATAAAAGTTGGAACCTGAACACGAACACCGTTATCCAAGATTGCCGGCTTGCCACCACTGCTGGTTGCTGTTTGCCCTTTCAATGCAGGTTCTGTTTCTTCGACAGTCGCAACAACCGTCTTTGGCAAAGTAATTGATACAGGGTGACCTTCTACAAAATTGGCACGAACCAACATTTCAGGCGCCAAGAATTTCATTTGTTCACCCAAAGAATCATTTGGCATTGTGAATTGTTCATAATCTGACAAATTCATAAAGAACGCGTCTGTTCCATCAGAATACAGATATTGACATTCCAAATCTTCGACCATCAATTTTTCAACTTTGTCTTCTGAGCGCCAACGATCGCCGCCCTTGTTTCCAGAATCAATATCACGAAGGTCAGCCTGAACAAAAGCACCGCCCTTACCCGGTTTAACCTTGGTAATAGAAGTCACAGAATAACGTTTACCATTATGGGAAATTACCCAACCCACACGCATATCATTTGCAATATAAGATGCCATTTTTTTACCTCTTATTAGTATTTTAACGGACACAGGATATAATAAAACTTATATTTTCGCAACAAAAAATCCGCCAATCGACGGATTTTTTATCTTTTTTTTAAATAAATTAGAATGATGAAGATGCGCCGTTGTTGGCAAGTGCAGTGTACAAATGTTACATAAACGCGCCAACAACAAGCAGATTTTTTATTATAATTTATTTTTTACATTCTCATCGGCATAAGTACGAATAACGAATCAGTATCTTTTTCCGTAGATTTGATAATCGTCGGGGACAAAGGTTCCTGCATTTCCATTTGGAATTTTTCGCCTTCGACCTGACCCGCAACATCAAGCAAGAATTTCACATTGAAATTAATAGTAAATGTAGCATCGCCATTGTATTCAATATCTAATTCCTGAGTCGCAGTTCCAGCATCAGGACTGGACGCGTTGATAACCAATTTGTTCATAGAAAATGACAAAGACACCGATTTAGTCTTGTCAACACTGGCGACAGAAACCAAATCCACAGCATTAACAAATTGCTTTCTGTCCAAAATTGCGATTTTATCATTACCCTTTGGAATAACGACACGATAATTAGGATATTGTGCATCAACCAACTTGCTGGTCAATGTAGCAGCACCAACTGTAAAGCGAGCCTTGGTATCAGACAATTCAACCAAAACATCATCTACATTTGCATCTTCCAGCAACTTTGACAATTCGCCAATAACACGACGCGGTATAATTACAGAAGGCATACCATTTGTTCCAGCAGGTGCCTTAATCGCACACAAAGCCATTCTTTGTGCGTCAGTTGCCACCGCGGTCAATTTACCAGTATCTTCGGAAATATGGAAATATATACCGCCCAAATGATAACGAACATCGTCTGTTGGTATTGCAAATTTAGTTTGATTGATTAAATGAGCCAAATCACCAGTTGTCATTTGGAATTTAGTGCTAAGATTTCCACCAGCCATCGCAGGGAAATTTTCCGCAGACAAAGTCGGCAAATGGAATACAGCACGACCACTTGATACAACCAATTGGTCCCCAGATTGTTTAAAGCTTATTTCTGCATCATCTGGCAATTTACGAACAATATCATACAACATCTGAACCGGCACAGTTGTTTTGCCCGACAAAGTGATATCTGCCGCAACATGTTCAACCAATTCCAAATCTACATTTGTCGCAGACAAAATTAAATCATCCGCCACTTCTATTTTAACATTAACCAGTATAGGCAATGCAGCACGTTTTTCAACGATTGATTGCATATGCCCCAGCGCACGTATTAAAACCTGACGAAACACTGAAAATTCCATAATACACTCCTGTTTTCTTTCTTATTCTTATTTATCTTTACATGAGATTTTACCAAAAAATACCGATTCGGTGCAAGAGTAAATCTGTGCAAACCTAAAATTATTAAATTTTGACAAAAAAGTTTTGTATCGATTATTTAATCAAAATTTTTTCTAATTTATTTTTGATTTTTTTCAAATCGTCATACTTTTTTATATTGCCTTTTTCAGCAAAAGATATATCGCCTGTTTCTTCGGACACAACCAATATAACAGTATCTGACAGTTCAGACATTCCCAAGGCCGCCCTGTGCCGCGTCCCATATTTCCATTGTAATTGGTCTTGAGACAAAGGCAATATTGCGCCCGCATATAAAATTCTGTCACCAGAAATTATTACTGCCCCATCATGCAAAGGTGTTTTATTAAAAAATACAGTCAACAATAATTCACTGGATATAATTGCATCTACTTTTGTTCCGAATCTTTCAATTGTTATATCTTCCACATCATCTGCAAAAACAATCAGCGCCCCAGTATGTTTTTCTGACATATACGAAACAGCTTTGACTATTTCATCAACAGATTTTTGTTTCTTAGATAAATTTCTTTCACTTTGTTTAAAAGCAAAAATAGCATTTTTTAACCCCCTGATATTCCCCAGCAAAGCCAAAAATTTACGCAATTCTGGTTGGAAAATAACAATCAAACCAACTGACAAAAACAGCGCAATCCAATGCAAGAATCTTCCCAGCAAATGCAAATGGAATCGCGGCAAAATAAAACTTAATACCCACAAAGCACCCAAACTTACCAGCCCACGCACCAATTTTTCAGACGAAGTATTTTTTATAAAACTTACATAAAACATATAAACAATTGCTATAATTATAAACAATTGAATAGCACTTAACCAATCGAACATTTATTACCCCTTTGTTTCAAAAAAATCTTGAACTAAATTTTTTATCGGCATATCCATCCATTCAGGATCACCACGTTTTCTGGGTGCGCCTTTCTTTTTTGCCGTTTTATATGGATTGTCATCTGCAAGCCATCCTTCCAGCAAATCACCAGCCAGCAAACCAGCGACCAGACCACCAGCAATACTTAACCCGCCTGTCAATGGTGATAATAACAAACCGATACCAACTGCAGAGCCAACTTTTTCTACGACTGCGGCACCATTTATTTTAAAATCTGGTTCTGCCAAATTTCCAGTTATCTGCATCGCATTAACCAAATTTCCAGACAACGATAACTTTAATCCGCGCACAGGAACTGATGCCAACGACATTTGAATTGTTTCTTTACCTAAATCCAAAGTCCCAGCCAGGCGCATATTTATAACATGTGTTTCAACAGCTACGCCATTTTGTGTTTCTATTAAACCATTTCTTAATTTTACATTAGCAATCGCTTTGTCTATGACTATCATATCGCGTTTATTACCAGTAAATATATCTTCTACATTATGACGCAATGTGGTTAAAAAATCACCACCATACATATATTCAACTAAATCAGCATGTGCAAAACCCTTGTCCACAGAATATACGATAACAGGTCCCGTGATAGTTTGCATTATTTGCGACATATCTGCGCCATGCGCTTGGACAAAAAAGTCTATATTCACTGGCAACCCAGAAATAACATTATCAACATTTATCTGCTTTAAGATTTCACCAATATAAACATGCTCGCCAGCTGCTGCTGCTTGTAATGTATACACACCATCCTGGTTGACATCACCAACTAGTGCGACTTTTATATTTCCTGCGGCGATACCGATATTACCATCAATACGCAATTCATGATTTTTTACATGCGCTTTGATTTTCATATCAGACAAATCAAAAGAACGATAAACGATAAAATGTTTCAAATCTAATTCTATATCCGCAGTGATATCATATAAAAACTTACCAAACAGAGGCATATCATGAAAGATATTTAATTCACGATTTGGATGCACCCATTCTTTACCAACACCAAACCATTCAGGGAAAGATTTATATATATCAATTTTATTGGATGATATTTTCGCATTAACAACAGGTATTTTTTTTGACCAATCATATGAACCAGAAAAAGTAAAATCTATATCTTTGTCCTTAATCGCAACGGAAGACTTTCTAAAAGAAATTTTTTTTCTATCTATGCCACCAGCGACATTTAATTTTATCTTTGGCACATTTACCATGTTTATATTGAACCATTTACTAGATTTTTCCAGATTTGGTATTTCACCACGAACTACGAAATCTATGGGCATTTTGCTGGTTCCTTCCAGTGCTATATCAGCAATCAAAGCTTCGCCCCCTGTGGCAAAAGCGATTCTTAACGGATATATTTTTCTTTCTGGATTATATTCAGAAAACTGTATAACAAATGGGAAATTCGTATCACGTGGTTTTACCCAGCCACTATATTCACGATTTTCATGTCGCATATAATTACTTATACCAAAACTAGCCAATTCATATTTATCACCAAACAAATCAACATGTAAGCTTTCGACATCTAAACCAACGAAAGGGAATTGTTTTACAGGATACAAATCTATTTCTTTTTTTTCTTCGTCTGTTATATCTTCAGACTTTTTTGTTTCGTTAAAAACGATTGATGTTTCCCCAGCAGAATTTTTTTCTATGTTAATATTCGCACCATAAATCGTTATATTGCGAATCACAGGATGTGAAGAAAACAAAGAAAACAAATCCATGCGAACATTTATTTTTTTAGCAAAAAACATATCTTTGTTTTTTGCCCAACTGGCATTTGGTATACGGACATCATTCAATTCTATTTGCGGCCGCAAAGAAAAATTCCATGCCATTTTACCATCTATCTCTATGGGCATATTCGTAGCATCCCGCAAAGCAGACAAAATATTTCCGCGCAAAGATTCAAGATTCACCTGATGCAAAGCAACAATAAAAGCAACAACCAGCCCCATAAAGAAAAAGGCTACAAATCTTAACAATAAAATATGTCTTTTATAAAAAACACACAAAAACATATCGTTCACCCTTATGGCATTTTAAATTCAAAAAATTTTACGACTGACTGCATAAAATCAGGCAATTCAGCATTTAAAGTTATTTCTTTACCAGTCCCAGGATGCCTTAAAGTTATCCTGTATGCAAATAAAAATAATTTTTTTGTATTTAATACAGATGCCAAAACACCATCCCCACCCCTGTTTCTTGGTCCGTATAAATCATCCCCAACAATAGGTGCTTTTAACGAAAAAGCACTATGTAATCTTAACTGATGTGTTCTGCCCGTTTTAGGCGAAAACAAAACCCAAGTCAACAATCCAGTTGCTTCGCCTAACACCTTGTATTCTGTAATCGCGCGTTGCGCAACAATATTATCGGGAATTTTTGAAAAATCTTCAAAAACTTGTCCTTTGGCGACATAATTCTCTATGGTCCCAGATTTTTGCGATAATGTTCCTTGCAAAAGTGCTAAATATTCTTTATGGGCAACTTTGTTTTGAAATTGAGCAGATAAATCTTGCGCAGCCTTTTGATTTTTTGCAACTACCAACAAACCACTTGTTTCGCGATCTATTCTGTGGACAAGCGATATTTTATCATACGGGAACAACGCAGCTGCCATTTTATCAACAGATTTTTTTATTCCTGTTCCACCCTGAACCGCTAACCCAGCTGGTTTATTAAAAACCACAATATCTGCATCATTATAAATGACACATTGACGTAACTCTTCCAAATCAGACAAAGAATACTTTTCGCCCGTTTCTGTTTTTTTATTTGTTTTTTGGTAAGACTGCAAAGTCGGGGGGATACGCACCATATCACCAGTGTGTAAAACCTCTACCCCTTTGCATCGCGAAGAATTAATTCGTATTTGACCGCCGCGACAAAGCTTATAAAAATCGCGTTGCAGCATGCCAGGATAATGCCGTAAAAACCAACGCAATAATCTTGTCCCAGATTCAACATCAGAAATAGTTATAAATTCTGCCATACATTATTCACCATACACGATGGAAACTACATTTTCATTTCCATCAACACAGTTTCCTGTGGCGCCACCTTCTTTATGATCCGAAGCGATATACCCCACAGAATCTGTCCACGCTTTTGTTACCAAAGCTTCACAATCAGATTTTGACAATCCGTTTATTTTCACGATAAATTGCCGTGTATTTGCAGAATTCACTGCCAATTCATAAGTTCCACCATACGGGTTTTTATTGCTGACCGACATTGCGGCAAAAATCGTAGAATTATCAATGTTGGTAAAGTCATCGTAATCTACCAATAAACTGCGCACCCCAGAAACTATTGTGACAACATCATCAGCAACACGCGCTTGCCTTTGTCGATTTATACCCAAAGAAATTAATGCGAACGCAGTAGCTGTTAACATACCCATGATTGCCAATACGCCAACCATTTCTATCATTGAACGACCAGATTCTTGTCTCATTTTAACTCCTCTATTTGCTTTTCATATTTTATATAATATCATATAATTTATGAATATTCAATTTAAGGATTTAATAGAAAATGCCCCCTTGTCCCCAGGCATATACAAAATGTATGACGGGGACGATAATCTTTTGTATGTGGGCAAAGCAAAAAATCTGTTAAATCGTTTGCGTCAATATATTGATATTTCAAAGCTGGAAACACACAAACAGATTATGCGAACGCTTGTTCAACGCGTTGAATGGGAAACGACCCAAACAGAATCGGATGCGTTACTTTTGGAACAAAAACTTATTAAAACCCTGAAACCAAAATACAACATCATGTTAACAGACGGGAAAATGTATCCTATGTTGGCTTTGACCAAAAGTAAATATCCTCGTCTTTTAAAATTTCGCGGGAAAATTTCACAAAAGAAAGATGTTTTTGGACCATACCCTTCTGTTCACGCATTAAACGAAACCATAAAAACTATTCAACGTGTTTGTAAACTGCGAACATGTACAGATACATTTATGAACAATCGAACACGACCATGCCTGTTGTATCAAATCGGTAGATGCAGCGCACCATGCTGTATAACGCAAACAGATTATGATAAAAATGTTCAGCTGGCGCGTCGAATTTTGACTGGCGACAGCGAACCTATAATCGCAGATTTAACAAAACAAATGAAAGATTTTTCTGACAATCAAGATTTTGAACATGCTGCTATTATGCGTGATAAAATTATTGCATTAACGCAAACCACGAATCGCGGTATACGGCAGAAATCACCGTACACATCAAATTTACGATGGGATAAAAATGTTAATGAATTAGAAAAGTGGTTAAACATTGAATTAAATTGTGTTGGTGTTTTTGACAATTCTCATCTATTTGGGAAACAACCTGTTGGTGCAATGATAGCTTTTGGTCATGATGGCTTTATAAAATCATCTTATCGTCATTTTAAATTACATGATGCCGCACGTGCTGGAAACGATATTGCTATGATGGAAGAATTTATCAATCGCGCAATTAACGATGGCCCAAAAATGGATTTAATAATAGTTGACGGTGGTCCTGCACAATGGAACATTGCAACCAAAGTTTCGAACGGGCGCATTCCTGTTCTGGGGGTAACCAAAGGCATTGTTAGAAACGGTGATGAACATTTCATTATGCCAGATGGTTCTGAAAATTATGATTTACCAAAAGATTCTGCTTTGTTTTTATTATTGCGACATGTTCGTGACGAAGCGCATCGATTTGTAATAACTTATCATCGCACTGTGCGTGCGAAACAATTAACTGCATCTGTGTTGGACGAAATAGAAGGTATTGGACCGATTCGAAAAAAACAATTATTACAACATTATGGTTCTGTTCGTGCAATCATGGATGCTGATTTAAAATCATTAATGATGGTTCCCGGACTTGGGAAATCAGCTGCAAAAAAAATATATGCCCATTTTCATTAGAAAATGTTATAATAACCGTATCTGTAAAAAGGAGAAAAATATGAAAATAATAGTAAACATGTTATCAGTTTTCAGAATATTGGCTGCTTTTGCAATCATATTTACAATTATGTTTAATTGGGCATGGGTCACATTTATACTGTTTGCGCTTGGTGCGATTTCAGATTGGTTTGATGGTTTTTTAGCTCGCAAATATAATTGCTGTTCAAAATTGGGTGGCGTTTTGGATCATATCGGTGATAAATTGTTGGTATGTAACACTTTAATCATGCTGACTTTGATGGGACCGGTTTGGTATATTGTGATTCCAGTGATATTTATGATTGCACGTGAATTATACATCAGTGGCTTGCGCGAATTCTTGGGCACACAAAAAATAGAAATGCCTGTTCCCAAAGCACGTTTTTCAATGGGTAAAATAAAAACAACAATTCAAATGATTGCTATCGCTGCGTTTTTATTATGGTTTGCAATATTTGCATCTGTGACCCCAGAAACAGACAGCAAAATAGTATTTTATTTAATCTATGTATTACCAAAAATTGGTATATTCAGTTTATGGTTTGCACTGGTTGCATCCATATGGAGTGCGATACAATACACATTTACATTTGCACAAAAATTGAAGAAAATAAAATAAGAAAAAAAGAACAACAAAAATCCGCCTGTACGGCGGATTTTCTTGTATAGAAGATTTTTACTATACAAACAAATCTTTTACAAACTGTGCATGTTCAGTAATAAATTTAAATCTAAACTCTGGTTTTTTACCCATCAAATCATAAACCAAAGCTTTGGTCTTTTCGGTATCTTCTAATCCCTCTTCTGTTTTTGGTGGCAAATCAACACGAATAAGACGACGCGTCTTTGGTGACATAGTTGTTTCTTTTAATTGATTAGGCATCATTTCACCCAACCCTTTGAATCGAGATATTTCAATTTTTTTATGTTTGTATTTATTGTTTTTTAAATCTTCTAATTCTTCGTCAGTATCAACATAAATCGATTCGGTTCCACAAGTTAATTTATACAACGGCGGACAAGACAAATATAAATGTCCCCCATAAATTAATTGTGGCATGTATTGATAGAAAAATGCCATCAAAAGCGATGCGATATGACTGCCATCAACATCAGCATCGGTCATAATAATAATTTTTTCATATCTTAATTTATCATCGTTCCAATCTTTAGCCGTTCCAGCCCCGATAATATCAATCAAATCATTTAATTCTTTATTTGCGCTGAATCTTTCATCAGAATTAGACAAAACATTTAAAACCTTTCCACGCAACGGCATAATCGCCTGGGTCGCCCTGTCGCGCGCCTGCTTTGCCGTTCCGCCTGCAGATTCACCTTCAACAATAAACAATTCAGTTCCGTCTACACCATGTTTTGAACAATCAGCCAACTTTGACGGCATACGAATTCTTTTAGTTGGTGTCTTGCGCGCAACATCTTTGACTTGCTTTGTCTTGATACGCGCATTAGCCAAATTCACAACAAAATCCAGCAACGCATTTGCAGTTTTGGGGTCCGAAGCCAAAAACATTTCCCACGGATCGCGCAAAGCATTTTCTGTATACCTTGCTATTTCTGGGTTAGATAATTTTTCTTTGGTTTGACCCAAAAATTGTGGGTTTTTGTAAAACACGGATACTATTGCAGCAACAGAATCAAAAACATCTTCACCGATTATAGATGCCGCAGCTTTGTTATTAACCTTGTCCCCATATGCCTTTAGCCCCTTAGTTATCGCAGACTTAAACCCACTTTCGTGTGTTCCGCCATCAATAGTCGCAATAGTATTACAATAAGATGCAAAAAATCCATCATCAGATGCCGCACCATTTTCATCTGTTAAAACTGTCAATGCCCATTCGACACGACCAGAATCATCTGGGAAATCAATAGAACCACTGAATATCTTTGGTAAAATACGTGGCTTTGAATCTGTTTTTTCTGCGACGAAATCAGCAACCCCGTTTGGATAGTAGAAAACTTTATCCGATTCGATATTCATGTCTTCGGTCAGCAATGCCGGATTACAATGCCATTCTATCTTTACACCGCGGGACAAGAAAGATTTAGCCCGAGCCATGCGATAAATTTTAACTGGTTTAAATATGGCATTTTCACCAAAAATTTTATCATCCAAAGTAAAACGAACACGTGTCCCATGTGCCTTGGTCGGGGCAATTTTAGTAATCGGACTGGTGGTTTTTCCGCGCGAAAAGGTCTGTTGCCATTCAAAGCCATCACGCGACACAGTCACAATCATTTCACTGGATAACGCATTTACGACCGCAGACCCCACCCCATGCAAACCACCACTGGTTTTATAAACATTATTATTAAATTTTCCCCCCGAATGCAGGGTTGTCAAAATAACCTCTAACGCAGATTTACCGGGATATTTTGGATGTTCATCAACAGGAATACCACGACCATCATCAGTTATTTCAATGGTTTTTGAATCAATCAAATTTACAACTATTTTTTTTGCAAACCCAGCGACCGCTTCGTCAATAGAATTATCCATAATTTCGACCGGCAAATGATGCCACGCCTTTTCATCTGTCCCGCCGATATACATGCCTGGACGCAGACGGACTGGTTCCAAACCTTCTAATACTTCTATATCTGATGCATCGTATTTATTCATATATTTCCTTGTATCTTGCGAACTATTATTAGAACATTTTTGAAAATTTCGCAAGCAAAAGTATTATTTTTCCCGATTTTTTCACAAAAAATAATATAAATTTAGTCTTGATTTTTACCATAAACTACCTATATATTTCATGCAAAAATAATAAACACCAGGTAAAATCATGAACAAAAATCCATACGAAGTTTTGGGCATAGCCAAAGATGCATCTGATGCAGACATAAAAAAAGCTTATCATAAATTGGTTATGAAATACCACCCCGATAAAAACCCGGGCGACAAAACAGCCGAAGAAAAATTCAAAGAAGTAAACAATGCCTTTGATATTTTAAAAGACCCACAAAAACGTGCGGCTTATGACCGTTTTGGGGATGCGGCTTTTGCTGGCGGGAATGGTGCCAGCGCGGGCAATGGATTTAATGGCAACCCATTTGGAAACGGCAATTTCCATTTCAATATGGGTGGCGATATGGGTGGCATGGAAGACATTTTACGCGAAGCAATGCGCGGTTTTGGTTTTGGTGGTGCGGGCTTTGGCGAAAACGGGCACGCCCAACATCGCGGACGTGATTTGCTGGATGAAGTTGTAATTGATTTAAAAGACGCCTTTTTTGGCACAACACATACGGTAAAATTTACCAGTAATGTAAAATGCGAAAAATGCGATGGAAACGGAACCGCAGATAGCAAACCGGCTAAGCCTTGTTCGACATGTGGCGGCACGGGCTATGTCCACGCGCGTCAGGGATTTTTTGCGGTTGAAACCCCATGTCCCGATTGTCAGGGATTGGGTAAAAAAATTGATAAAAAATGCAGCGCATGTGACGGTTCTGGAACGGTAAATAAACAACGAACATTGGATGTAAAAATTCCAGCGGGCGTCATGGACGGCGCAAGATTGCGTATGCCCGGCATGGGCGAAGCCGCCCCACACGGTGGCACCGCTGGCGATTTTTATATAGATATTCGTATCCGCCCAGATAAAAAATTCGAACGCATTGGAAATGATTTGTTAATGCATGCTGATTTAGATTTTACAACATTAGCATTAGGTGGGGAAATAGAAATTGAAACCATCGACGATAAAAAATTATCTGTAAAAATCCCAAGCGGAACCCAGGTTGGTGAAAAATTACGTGTCCGTGGACATGGTATGCCAACGGGTCGTGGTGGATTCGGTGATTTGTATATTGAAATTGGAATCACAATACCCAAAAAATTAACTGAAAAGCAAAAAAAAGCACTGGCTGAATTTTCCGATATCAAACCCGCTAAGAAAGGTTGGTTTTAAAAACAACCCGCAAAATGCGGGCTGTTTCTTTCTCCTTTTTTCGTTCCAATGGAACAAAACTTTTTTATTTGCAAATCTTTATCATGTCATCGATTTCTGCATTTAATATTAAATCTGCTGCCTTTTGTTTTTCAATTTGCGACAAAGCATAAACAACTGTCGCATGATCACGACCACCACATACATTACCTATTTCAGTCAAAGACAAATTTGTTGCACCCTTTAACGCAGCCATCATTATTTGACGCGCACGAACCAATCTGCGAGCGCGTGAATTTCCACAAATTTCATCAAACGATACAGACATTTTTTCACACATTGCTTTGACCATGGAAAGAGGTGTTTTGCTTTTAACCAATAAATCACCCAATAGACGTGATGCAACATCCATGTTCACACTTTCGCCCATCAATTCAGTATATGTTTTGATTTTGTTTATAATACCATTAACCAAATGACCATCCGCAGCAATTCTTTTTGATAATTCATCTGCGACATCCAATTTCACACCACCATTAATCAACATAGAACGACGAACATACGCATTTGGTTGCGCGACATCTACCACCAAACCAGATGCAAACAAAGATTGAACGCGTCTGTCAAACCCAGTCAATGCGTTTGGCGCAGCATTCGCAGTTAACACCACACATTTCCCAGCATTTTTCAAATCAATCAATAATTGTAAAAATTCATCCATAGTTGCACGTTTCCCAGCCAGCGCACACACATCATCCATCATGAAAATATCACACTTGCGGCAAAAGTCTTTAAAAGAAAATATTGTTTTATCACGCAAAGAACGTGCAAAGTCCGCAACAAATTGTCCACCAGACATTTTTACGATGCGCCTTTGTGAACTGTTGTAAATGCAATCTAATAACATAGATTTGCCACAACCACTGTTACCATATATAAACAGTTGTGAAAACGAAGCATTACCAGTTGCAATTTTTTTACAAGCCGCAACAGCAAACATATTTTCATCACTTGTAATAAATTTTTCAAAATCATTTCTTTTGATATTGTTTTTTATTGGTGTGTATTCACAAACAACATTATCATTCGCAGAATTAACAACACGATTCGAAACATTTACACATATATTTACATTCAAAGAAAAATCCGCCGCTATATCGTCCAGGATTTTTCCGTATTCCCTTTTAACATAGTCGGCGGTGAATTGATTTTGCGCAACAACATCCAAGCAATTTTGACAAACCTTAAATTGCAAGGGGGCAACCCAGGTCTGGAACGCGGCAGAATCTATTTTGCCGGCAACCATCGCCTTGATTGATTCTGTATTTATATTTTTTATTGCTGTTGCTTGCATGACTTTTGCTCCTTGTCCTTCCTTCAAAAGAGTTTGCAATCTTAAAGTGATTATAAAAACCACCCGCGTACAAACACTAAAATTTCTTTTAATATTTATACGTGCCTACTCTCTCTCGCGATTTGGTGATTTAAAACCGATTTTAAATCGCCCCTTTTTATTTTTGATTGATATAAATCAATCGTTTTGGATATGAGAATAATTTATAAGATTAATTTCAGTTTGCAACCAAATGTTAATCTTTTTTTGAACATTTATTTTTTGACAACGATTCGTTTTTTTCTTGGTTTTTCGCACTTTGTATATACACTGTATATACATTAAAAAAATCAATTCAAAACATAACCGCCATCTTGTTTTCTTATTAAACCTTGTAATTCTAATACCACTAAATCAGACTTGATTTCCGCAACAGTTTTTTTGACAAGATTTGCCAATACAGATTCTGACACAGGAATCATTCCTAACTTATCCAAGATTTCATTTTTATATGTTTTATTTTTTTTAATTTTTTCTTTTTCATCACCAAAAAAGTCCTTTGATGACATACAAAGTGTTGCCATACCATTTCGTATCAAAGAATTTGGACCTGCGCTGCGTGCATCGCTTGGGTGTCCAGGAACCGCAAATACGGGCTTTTTATAATCGATTGCGAATCGGGCAGTAGTCATACTGCCTGATTTAAGATCTGCTTCACTTATAACCAACATTTCAGCCAATCCCGCAACCCAACGATTTCTTTGAACAAAATTTTGTGCATTTGGTTTTAATCCAACTGGCATTTCACTTATCACACATCCGCGTTCAATAATTTCATAATAAAGCGATTCGTTTTCAATGGGCCAGATATAATCGACACCACCTGCCAACACTGCGATTGTTTGTGTATCACCATTTGGTTTTAGTGCCCCAATATGCGCCGCCGAATCAGTTCCCATTGCCATACCAGATACAACCGCATATTCATGATTTGCGAAACTTTGTGCTAAATCTGATACAAAATTCATGCCCGTCGCAGTTGAATGACGCGTCCCAACAATCGCGACTTTCTTTTTTCGCAAAGTTTCAACATTTCCGCGCACACTTATTACAATCGGATGATTTTTTATTTTTAATAATTCTGATGGATAAAACGAATCATCTTCAAATATATATTTAATATCTAATTCATTTGCCATATTGATTTCGCGTTTAACAGAATCTTTAAAATCTTCAGTTAAATTTAACGAATCGACAACAGAATCTATATCACCATATTTTTCCAATAACGCATTATACTTTACCGGTCCAATTCCAGGCGTTCGTAATATCAAAAGTTTTTTCAAAAAATTATCCATAACAAAAAAGATTGTAGAATGTTCTACAATCTTTTTTAAGTAAAAAATTCAAACAAGCCCTATTCTTCAACCCACATAAAGACATAACCATCATCTATACGTTGATTGACCAAATCATTATTCTTTGCGCGCCAATCAGCTTCTGATTCATAAGTTCTTATCATATCGAAACGCGGATCATCACCAATGCCAACTGGTTGTGGTCGAGCTGTGCCACTACTTGTATTGCCAGCCGCCTGTTGTGTTCCGACAGTTTTATAAGAATGAGCAGGTGTTATCACTGGGAATCTTGAGCCCACAGTTGTTGTTCCGGTGGAAGAACCTGTCAATGTTCCTGTTGTCGTCTTTGGCTTTACACGGATTGTTCCGATACGCGAAGTCGCCGCATTCGAAGCCGTTGCGGTAGCCGCTGGTTTTGCAGCCGTAACCTTTGATGGTGTGACCCTTGCTGCGGAAGAAGTTGTTTTTGTTTTTGTTCCGACCACAGGTGTTGTTCCTGCCCCAAGAACACGAACCGAAGGAGCACCAAAAGATGCCACGGGCACAATCAACAAAGCAAAAATCAAAAGTTTTTTCATTTTTTATTCCTTTTTTTTATTTAATTCCTCTTAATATCTCGTCTACCTTAACCCCATCAACAGTTTCATTATTGTCATGAAGCGTCTTTAATGCGTCCACAACCCTGTCATATTCTGCCTTGTTTTGTTTATACAGAACATTTAATTGAGATACATATAATTCTTCTTTGGATAATTTGTCAGATTTTTGTCCCATAACTTTGCCATCAATCAGCTTGTTACCGAACAATTCCATAGCGCCAACCCCAAGAGCAGCGCCACCAACAGTACTGGCGACAATACCACCAACCCTGGCGCCCTTCTTAGCATCCAAAATACGTTTTTCCATTTCTTTTTCATTTGCCCAAGAACCACATTCTATGTTTTCGCCCCACATAAAATATTTAGCAGGCACATCAGATACAGAAACCTTGGCATCGTCAGATTTTAATTCAACGCGAACAAAGCAAGCATTATTTTCTGGATGTTCGACATCTTCGGTCATACTGGCATAATCAGCAGTATTACTATACTTTGATGCCCAAACGAAAGTGTTCCCAACGCCAATATTATTATTTATACAGGCATTTCTTTCTGCTTCGCGTCTATCCACTTCTGTTTCAACAGCAACAGAATTCACATTTGACGGATTGACACCCATGCCATGCAATTGATTTACCGAAGCCGTATAACGCGGTGCAGACATAACCATTTTTCCAACCATAGTTGGACGCGCATTTTGTGCAGCATCCGCCCCAAAACAAAGCGCAGATAAAACAGCAAATGAAACAAAATATCTCATATTACATTCCCCTTATGTGAGATATTATATCACAAAATAGACTTAAAAACAAATAGAAATGAATTAAAAAATATTATTTTTTCCATTTCCATACAACTTTGGATTCTTTGCCAGAAAAAAGGCGCGAAATATTTTCACGATGCCGCCACGCACAAAGCAAAGAAACAGCCAGAAAACCGACCCCCACACCAAAACTTATAAAGAAACCCAAAACCGGCATAATACAAAACACCACCAAAGCCCCAGCCGAAGAAAAACCAGTCATCAACGCGACAACTAACCATTCAATTCCGCATACTGCAAACAAAATAGGATTTACCGCCATCAAAACACCGAACAATGCGGATACGCCTTTGCCCCCCTTAAAACCCAACCAAATCGGGAAACAATGTCCAATGATAGCGAACAGCCCGCACCAAACACCAAACACATCGCCCCCAACATAGCGCCCGATTAAGACTGCAAATATCGCTTTGAACATATCCAGCAACCAGACCAGTCCCGCCAATCGCAATCCCCCAACACGCATAACATTAGTCGCGCCGATATTACCAGAACCAACTTTGCGTATATCGCCTTTGTTAAACATCTTGGCAACAATTAGACCAAAAGGGATAGATCCCAACAGATAAGAAACAATGATTGAAAGTAAATAAGACATATTATTTTCCTTGATTTTGTGTTTGTTTTTTATACAATAACACCAAAACACTTAAAAACAAAAGGAAAAAAAAGTGGCAAATCATAAATCATGTAAAAAAAGAATTCTGGTTACAGAAAAGAAAAATGCAATTAACACAGCACGTAGAAGTGCCGTGAAAACCGCAACTAAAAAGGCTTTGGTTGCGATTGAATCTGGTGACAAAAATGCAGCAATAGCTGCAACACGTGCCGCAGAAAGCAAAATTATGAAAGCAGCAGGCAAAACAATGCCAAAGAAAACAGCTGCACGCAAAGTTTCACGTCTTGCAAAGAAAGTCGCTAAGATTGCGTAATTCAAAATTTTTTTCTGACCTGTTTGTCGGGATATTTTCGTTTGACTGGACTTATACAGATCTCAAAAAAATCACCGCCCCGGCGGTGATTTTTTATTGGTTTATCTATATTTATGCCAAAATGATTAACATCCCCACATCAGCGTATATAAGTTAAAAAAACAAACAAGCCATGGACAATAATTTTGATTAACTAATTTACAATCCTAGCGCTTTCATAACTTGACGCGCTGCTTCGTGCTGAATGGTATAAGCTTCCACCTCGATAAGATTATCATAATACAATTTCCCATAATTATCTTTATCCGCATAATGAGACAAATTCCATTCTGCAAAAGGTTTAGGAATAGCAGACTTGCCAAGTTTTTGAAGAGCATGTGTGTTCTCATGGAACACTATTCCTATCAACCCTTCAATTGAATCCCCTTTTAGACCATATTTAAAAACAAACGGACTATCATATGTGCCTTTGCCTGAATTATAACTCCAGTGCGTCGTAAAATCATATCTAAGCTGAGTGTTCCCCACATGATTACGTCGTTCTGTGGTTATAATTTCATGTAAATCGCCAGCCAACCGTTTCTTCTCTTCATCGTTCAAAAGCTTATATTTTTTCATTCTGTCTATAATATCTGTATTACTATTTTTTATACGCCTAATCGCTTCATCTGCAAGATCTCTAGCAAGCTCAATGGTCTTCGCTTCATCATATATTCCTGCACTTTTTAGGGCACGAACAGCCGCTTCGGTATCAATTCTATCACCAACATAACTATTTGTATAAACATACTTCAGCTTTGCCATAATCGCTTCTTCCGGCATATCATTATATACTTTTGAAAAGATTAAACTTTCGTTATTAATATTATCACTAACGATATTATTAGTTTTTCTAAATTTCATAACATCTTCATATTTTCCAGTTTTTTTATTCCACATCTGTGTTTCAAATAATTCAACACCCTGGTTTCTTAGCGAAACATTTAATTGTTCCCATTCAGCTCTAGACATACGGCTA
>JBKSMS010000017.1:0-21660 GCA_046881825.1 Alphaproteobacteria bacterium
CGAATGCGACGGTCTTGACTGCGAAGCGAGGTCAGAGCAAACAAGGTTTGCGCATGACCAAAACCGCCGGTTTGAAAGAGCCGTCGCGAAAAAAGTTTTGGATGGTTGGCAGAGCGGTCGAATGCGACGGTCTTGACTGCGAAGCGAGGTCAGAGCAAACAAGGTTTGCGCATGACCAAAACCGCCGGTTTGAAAGAGCCGTCGCGAAAAAAGTTTTGGATGGTTGGCAGAGCGGTCGAATGCGACGGTCTTGAAAACCGCTGACGGGGCAACTCGTCCGGGGGTTCGAATCCCTCACCATCCGCCATAAAAATCAAATGCCCATTTGGGCATTTTATTTTTATCACGCATGGTTGGATTCGAACACACAAAACGGGGGTTCGACCCGCAGGCGAAAGGCAGACGAAAGTATGCCAGTGAGCAAAGCGAATGAGCCAAGGGAGTGCAGCGTAGCGAAACAATCCCTCACCATCCGCCAGATTAAAATCTTAAAAAACCACCAGGGGTGGTTTTTTTGATTTTAACAAAGGATGGAGAGGGATGGGGCAGAGTGCCGACAGGCACGCATGACCAATACGAGAATACACAATTAAGAAAATGTTAAAAAATCGAAGTTCACGAGATTTTTTTAATTTTATTTATTGTGTGTCGAGGCACCCCTCACCATCCGCCAGTAATATTGAACATCCCGTGGTAATCCCACGGGATGTTCTTTTTCGCCCAGTTTCCGGCGATTTTTGTGGTCGACATTACCAGTGTATACCGCCATGTATAGCCAATTCACCAAAATTCCCGCACCTTATATACCTTACCCATTTTTGCTATGCCAGTTTTAGAATATTATTCCTTGAAAAACGGCCATCATCATTGACCAAAATGGTGTGCTTTATGCCCTTGAAATATCGGGTTAGAATTGTACCAGGAACAAAATTATATTTGTTTTTTTTGACACCGGTTAGGCATTTTTCTGGATTGTCTTTGTATTTGCGGATTTGCACAAGATATTTATGTTCAATTCGAAGATTTAACCTGTCGCATTGAATATAATACCAAAGCGATCGCATTTGCCGTTTGAACGGACATTGTGAATATTTAGCCCATAATCGCGCCCGTTCATCAAAAGACAGTGCTTTTAGCTCGTCCATAGTCTTAGGCAAGTTGTCTTTATATGACATATCGACTCCTTTATAACGTCACGCAATTACCGCTCTAAAGTCGCCGAAAGTCAAGTTAATAAAGACCTTGATTTTATCTATTATTTTCTTCTAATATAACGGTAAAGAAAGGATGAGTTTTGATAGCATACCAAGACAAAAAACTATACGTAGTTAAGAATTTTGTAAAAAATTTATAATTTCCACAGCCAGCGTATCTTCTTGATTCTTGAACACATGATTTGCACCTGGAATCACGACGGATTTCCCATTCAAAACAGTACTTGCTATTTTTTGCATATATTCTTCCGCTTTTTCGTCTTCTTTCGAACCAATAACAACAAATACAGGGCATTCTATTTTTTTAAGGGCTGACATATCACCATTTTGGGTTTTATAAGGGATATTATTAATCTTCTTATTGTTTATAAAATCATAATAAGTCTGACTTGAAATTACACAACCACCCAATAACTTCTTAGTCAAAAGTTTGTCTGGTTGATTATTAGCTATATTCATTTTAGCTTCTTCTAACATACCTTCGTGCATAGGTAATTTTGGAAAATTCACACTATCTTGTGGAGCTAACAAAACAAGTTTTTTAAAATTGAATGGTTTGTGGTTTTGTAGATAATGCACTATTTTATTACAACCTAAACTGTGTGCTATTAAATACACATTTTCATATTTTGATACAAAATCCATCCATGCCTCCAAATCATATACACAATCTTCAAAATGTTCATAGGCAGCACCTTTCATCACATTAGAAAGTTTTCCCTCTTCCTTTAAACAAGGAAAATTTATAATCTGAAAAGATCCTTGATTATGTGCAAATAAAAAATCTATTCCGTTTTCAATACAAATTTGTGCCAATACGCGTGAAAACTTACTTTCCATAAAATTTCCTGCAACCCCAGGAATAAATACAACACAATCTTTGCCATTGTTACCAGAATAAAAACCATTAAGAAATATATTTTGTTCTGTTTTGATCTCTACATATTCAAATCGCATACTTTCTCCTTTGACATGTGTAAAGCCTATCAAAAATGATATTTAAGGTCAATAAATTAATAGTTGATAAAAAATTTTTTTGTATTATAATCGTCTCAACGATTACTTTTAGAGGCGAAAAATGCCCCTTTTTACGCCATAATATTCCGCTTTCTATACAATGCCAATTTTCCGATAGTCAACGGTTAAAAAATATTATTGATATTGTTTTGTTTTTCTATTAACAATATATTGTATATAGAAAGGAACGGCTATGGATATCAAAATTATTAAACCTGTTGAAAAACATATTTCACAAATGGTAAAATTGGCCGACGAAGCCAGACAGCACCATGTAGATGTACTTAATGGTTATTTTAAACCTGTTACACCTGTATCTTCTGGATTTGAAGATAAAATTATTAGAAATCATATGTCAGAACCAGAAAACAATATAATTTTAATTGCGGTTGATACTGATGACAACGTTGTTGGTATGATATTGGGTGAAAAGTTGCATAAACCTTGGTTGGAACAATCTCATGTGGGACACGTTTCAAATTTTATTGTTTCTGCTAATATGCGCGGATATGGCATAGGCAAAAAATTAATGGATGCTTTTATTGATGAATGCAGACATAGTGGTATGCAACAGGTTGACCTGGGGGTATACAATAAAAATACGGGGTCATACAATTTTTATATTGAATATGGTTTTGAACCAATAGAACAAAAAATGCGTATTGATTTGGATTGATTATTTAAGTATGGGAAATTGTGCAACAGAATTTCTCCCCGCCATAAAAATTAAAAGCCCAAATTTTTTGGGCTTTTATGTTATATATTCAACAAAATATTCTTTATGCATGTTCTGGCAGCATGGTATTTATCTCGCGTTTCTTTGTCGATATCTATTAAATGCTGACCCACCGAAGAATTATCGGATACAATCAAAACCGCGGAGGCCGGTTTGCCGATTAAATTCATCGCATTGAAAAAAGTTGCGGTTTCCATTTCTATGACATTTGCACCCATATTTTTAAATTCGTCCAGATGTTGATATTCGCACATAACACTGTCTACAGAAATTGGAACTGCATTTACGGTATTTATGTTTTGTGTCTTGCAAACATTTTTGATATAGCGGTTTAATTCCGGATTAGAATATGCAGGTTTGAACATGTTGTCTGTATCTAACGCATCGTGTAAATATAATGACGCCCCATCACCAGATATCGAATATTCTGGGATAATAATGTCACCTAAATTTATTTCTGGAATCAAAGATCCAACCGAACCTATAAATATGAATTTGTCACAATCCAGATCACTGCAGGATACACAAAAATCTATCATATTTGGCGCGCCAATTTTTAATTGTGCATACAGGTGCTTTTTGTCGTTCTGTGTAATTTTATGTGCGGTTATATCCTGGTTAGAAAATAATAATTCAGCATTAATTGATGATAAATCAAAAACCTTTTCTATATTCCAAGATGGTGCAACAAAAACACAGTCAAAATGTTCTGTCGATGGGATACCATACACCAATTTCAAAATATCATCTGTATTTGAATATTGTTTAAATTTTTTTACTATATTTATCATACTTTCACCATTGGTTTTTTATCATATTAGTTCAAAGTTTAAATTTTTGCAACCTTTCATATTTAGGTATTGGAAAGTTTGCAACAGAATTTCTCCCCGCCAGATTAAAATCTTAAAAATCCACCATTGGTGGATTTTTTGTTTGTGTTTAGATAACAAAGGGCAGATCCATCCATAAATCTAGGGGAAAATTAAAAAAGTTTGAAAAAAATCAAATTTTTTTCATTTTTCGTTTTTTTTATGTGTCTTTTTGTGATATAATACAAATGTATTTTAATAGCTAGTTTTAACATAAACGGGAGGAACCTTATGAAAAAACTATTTCTAACATCAGGACTTGTCCTGTGCATGGCTGGTCAGGCATATGCTTCAACTGATATTACGTATAACGGTAGTGCTTATGGTGCGTCGGGGTGTAATTATACATATCTGGATACCTATGATACCTCTTCTTCATTGGAAGCGATTTGGGAATCAAACCCTTATACGATAACTTTGAATTCACACACGGGTGCTAATGAATACGGTTCAACTGCTGTAAGCCCAACGAGTTTGTATGCGTTGTATGGTGATGCTGTATATCTTGAATCGGCGCACACTAATGCAATGTCAACGACTGCGAATGGTTTGACGACTGTTCCAACTGGTAAAACATATACTTTGACATTGAATACCAATGTGACAACTGCTGGGACTGGTGGTATGAACGCGGCGCATACAAACGATCAGGTTACGGCCGCGTCTGGAACCAAGGCGGCATCGACAACTGCCCAAATGTCATTTGCTGGGTTTTACAGTGCTACTCAATTGAATAAAATGCAAACAAATGGAACCCAATATATCGGGGCAAATGGTATAATCACCACGGATGGTATAAGTGCGGGAACAGGGACCGCAAGTGCTTCTACATGGCATGCGCAATATACTTGTAAAAATGCAGCCACTTATACTCCGCAATTGACAGGTTATACATTTGCCGGATGGTATGATGCGGCGAATAGTGGAAATGTGGTGAAAGATTTTTGTTTGGACAGTGATAAAACGGTATATGCGCACTGGACGGCGAACAAATATAATGTGATATATAAGCCAACAGGGAATTCTGCTGATTCTGCAGCGGCTTATACACATACAAATGGTGCAACATACGATACGAACTATGTCATACCAACATCAGGTACGGCTGGGGATGGTGTAAATGGTGCCAAGACAGCAAAAACAGGTTATACATTTGCTGGTTGGACAACAGATGCAACACCAACATTTACAGATAATACTTTGAATAACCAATGGACGGGTGAAACACCGTGGACCCGTACTACTGAGTTAATTGTGTATGCTGCTTATACCCCAAAACAATACAATGTCACTTACGCGGTTGGAACCTGCCGTGGAACTGACAAGACATATAATGGTGCTTTGACATATGATGCAAATTATACAGTTTTGGGAACGAATGCCACAGGTATGACCGTCACCGTCCCAGCAGGTTACACATTTAATGGTTGGAAAGAAAGTTTGTCTGGGAATACCGTTCGTGCTGCTGGCTATCAATATAAGCCATGGCAGACGGATAGTAATTTGACACTTACCGCGCAATGTTCAGCTAATAATATCAATATCACATTTGATTGTGCAAAGCCTACGGCGGGAGCTGCTATCCCGGGCGTAAGTGGTACTTATCCTGTAACCGCATCAGAAACAGTATCAGCGAATCCTGCTACTATCCAAATTGCTATGGATGGCACGGGTAAGATTAATCAAACCTGTTCATTGAACGGTTGGACATTTGATGGGTGGTCTTGTTCGACCGGTTTGACATCTGATTCTGCCGGAAATCACTCGGTTTTATTTATTACCAAAGCACAAACAGAAACAGCCGGTGGCGGATATCAGGTTTACATGAAAAATGCTGCTGGTGTAACTTGTAAAGCAAAGTGGACACAGAATCACATTACACTTAACTGGAACAAGAATGGTGCTGATTCTGCTGATATAGCTGCCACAGCGTGCGATTACGATGGCAGTATCACTTTGCCAACAGCGCCAACCAGAAATGGTTATACATTCCAAGGTTGGACTGTCAACAATGGTGGCAATTAATCATTGTTCGTGGTTTCAAGACAAAAAACACCGGCTTGTCCGGTGTTTTTTTGTATAAACAGGAAATATACAGGATATCGTTCCTGCGGAAATAACTTAGTGGTTGGGTTATAATGTATATGTCTTAATTGACGGATTAAACATAATCTTAACCACAGGAGAAAAAAATGGGTGCATTTACACATTATGTTTTAAAACCTTTGTCTTTAATCGGGGCATTAAACTGGGGATTGGTTGGATTTTTTAGTTTCGATATAATCGCATGGTTATTCGGTCCAATGACTTGGTTGTCACGATTCTTTTACGCCCTTATCGGTGTTGCGGCGTTAATCTGGTTGTTTATCTGGATTTTTGGCGATGCGCCAACTTGTGAATGTAACCGCAGAGGACGCAATTAAATCCTTTCTTGTTTATTTTTTTCAAACTAAAAATGCCCATTCGGGCATTTTTTTTGCAAATTATTTTTTTTGTGATACAATACATTATGCGAAAGCAGAGAAGAGAGAATATATGCGGGATGATGGTCTTTCGCAACTGCGCACAGATTTTTTTTGTTTGGGCCGTCCCATTGTCCCGCGTTTTTTTGACAAATTTTACCCGTAAAAATTCATTAGTTCTTTAGAATCGCCTTTAATCAAATAGATATGTTAAAAAATCAATATCTTGATACGAATCGTTAATTTTTTATCTATATTTTGATTTTTTTTATGTATACCGAATCGTTTTTTTAATAGTTTTTTACAAATTTTTACACAAAAACATGTTTTGTGTCTAAAAAACAACGAATCGGTATTGTGAAAACCGTCCCAAAGTCGCAAAAATCTCTACTTTTTAAAAAGCAAGTAAAAAAATAAAAAAAAATTATATTTTTTGTAATGTGATTCGTAATGAAATACTGTATATTGTGTCTAAAGGGGGCTGAGAGACACAATATATAGTGTTTTTGTCAAATTAAGGGGATATATATGACGACTGATACAAATGAATTCAAAATCCAGGTTATATCAACACTGACGTGTTCGTTGGCTTCCATTAAAAAACGTTCTGGCGAAGTAGTGCCATTTGATGTTAAAAAGATTTTTGATGCGATTAAGGCTGCTGTGGCGGTAACAAATGAAATTTCTGACGCAGATATCGTTAAAATTACACAAGATGTTTTGAAAAGATTGGATACGAAATACAAAGATTCAATGCCTGATGTAGAAGGTATTCAAGATATCGTCGTTCAAACCTTGATGGATGCGCATGCTTATAAAACAGCAGAAAGTTATATTATTTATCGTCAAAAACGCGCAGAAACACGCGGTTCTTTGGTAGATGCAGTGACTGTTATAGGTGATTATGTGTCTGAGGCTGACTGGCGTGTCAAAGAAAACGCGAATATTGGTTATTCTATTGGTGGTCTTATTTTGCGTTCTTCTGAACGTATGACCGCAGAATATTGGTTAAGCATTTATCCAAAAGAAATCGCCGAAGCACATAAAACTGCTGCTTTCCATATCCATGATTTGGGTTGGTTGACAGGTTATTGTGCGGGTTGGTCTTTGCGTGAATTGTTGTACGAAGGATTCAACGGTGTTCCTGGATATTTACAGTGTTCACCTGCTAAGCATATGGCTACTGCGGTTTCTCATATGGTGAATTTCCTTGGGACATTGCAAAATGAATTTGCTGGGGCGCAGGCATTTTCGTCTGTTGATACCTATCTTGCGCCGTATGTTCGTTTGGATAAATTATCTTATGCTGATATTAAAAATTCAATGCAGACATTGGTGTTTAATTGTTCTGTGCCATGTCGTTGGGGAACGCAGACACCATTTATTAACTTTACATTCGATTGGACTTGCCCTAAAGATTTACGTGATCAACGTCCATTTGTAGATAAAAAGATGGTTGATTTTACTTATGGTGATTTGCAACCTGAAATGGACATGATTAACAAAGCTTTTATAGAGGTTATGACCGAAGGTGACGCATTGGGTCGTCCGTTTACTTTCCCAATTCCAACATACAACATCACAGACGATTTTCCATGGAATCATCCTAATGTAAAGCCGTTGTTTGATTTGGCGGCTAAATATGGTATTCCAAATTTCCAGAATTTCTTGAATTCTGATTTGAATCCAACAGATGTGCGTTCTATGTGTTGCAGATTGCGCCTTGATGTGCGTGAATTGTTAAAACGTGGCGGTGGATTGTTTGGTTCTGCTGAAAAGACGGGGTCTATTGGGGTCGTGACAATCAATCTGGCGCGTCTGGGCTATAAACACAAGGGTGACCGCGAAGGTTTACTGCGTGAATTGAAATATTTACTTGACCTGGCACGTGATTCTTTGGAAATCAAACGCAAGATTATTTCCAAGAATTTGGAACGTGGGTTGTATCCGTTCACAAAACGTTATCTGGGTAATTGGAATCATCACTTTTCAACCATTGGTGTAAATGGTGCGAATGAAATGGTAATGAATTTCACAAATGGTTCCGATAATATCGCAACAGTTTTTGGTAAAAACTTGGTTCTGGAAGTGATGGATTTTATCAGAACAAACCTTGCTGATTTCCAAGAAAAGACAGGCAATTTGTATAATTTAGAGGCTACCCCAGCCGAAGGTTGCGCATATCGCTTTGCAAAGACAGACAAAAAAGAATTTCCAGATATTTTGACTGCGGGAACTGCTGATGCGCCTTATTATACAAATTCTACTCAATTACCGGTGTATTTCACAGACGACCCATTTGTCGCCTTGGAACACCAAGAAGAATTACAACGCAAATATACAGGTGGCACAATGTTGCACCTTTATATGGGCGAACCAGTTTCATCTGGTGAAGCAGCCGAAAAAATCGTTCGGACAATCTTTGAAAATTACAAGGTGCCATATATGACATTAACGCCTACATTTTCGATTTGTCCTAAACACGGCTATTTACCAGGACGCCACGATTTCTGTCCAAAATGTGATGCTGAAATCGTCGCGAACAATAACGATTGCCAATGTAAATGTGGCGATAACGAATAACAAAAAAACAACAAAAAAAAGAGAAAGGAGAAAATCATGAACCCACAACAAAGAACAAGATGCGAAACATTTTCACGTTCAATGGGATATATCAGACCAGTAAAGAACTTTAATATTGGTAAATATGCTGAATTTTGTGAAAGAAAAACATTTACCGAAGAAAATTCTTTGTCTGCTGGGGCAAGACACAAAGAATTGCTTAAAATGGCTGCCTGATGGGGTTCATGTGATATGAAGCAAATACAAATCGGCGGCTTGGTTTCCTTTACGACTATTGATTATCCTGGGAAATTGGCCGCTGTATTATTTCTGCATGGATGTCCGTTTCATTGTGTATATTGTTCCAATGAACACTTGATTCCTGTGGCAGATGGTGAATACGATCCAGATAAAATTTTTGATTGGATTAAACAACGCGTTGGGAAACTGGAGGCGATAGTTTTTTCTGGCGGCGAAGCATTAATGCAGGCAGATGCTACTTTTGAATATATGAAACGGGTTAAAGAGTTGGGCTTTTTAATTGGTTTGCATACTAACGGATTCTACCCTGATTTGTTGAAGAAAGTCAGTGATATTGTTGATTGGGTGGGATTGGATTTCAAAGCAACCCGGCAACACTATAAAGATTTGACAGGTATAGATGTTGCGTACGACAGAATGATTGAATCTTTGAAGTATTGGATTTCAACGGGGCGCGGATTAGAAGTTCGCACAACTTGCGACCCACGTTTTGTCAGCAAAGATGATTTGTTAGAAATTGCAAAAATAGCCAGTGATATGGGGGCGAAAAATTTTGCTGTACAGAAATATACGCCATATCACGAAGACGATAACAAGCAAACAACACCTGCGGAACGTGAACAGTTTTTTAATGATGATGAATTAAAACAGAAAATAGAATCATTGTTTGATTCTGTTGTGTGGCGGAACGTCTAGATTATTTTCTTGCGAATATGTTTTCTGGTTTACCCAGATTACATATCGCATAAATCAAATCAACCAAGCACCATATAGCAGTTATAAACATCCCAAATATAGTGCAAGTTAAAATTAACATAACAACAGCAGATGCTGTTTTCCCTGCATAAAAACGATGCGCCCCGAATAATCCAACAAACCATAATAACAATAAATAAATCACGGTAGATTTGGTTAAATCATATCCCATATACCCACACTTTGGGCAAACTTTTGCTTTGTCAGAATGTCTTTTGCCACATTCACGACAATAAATCATAGCCATTTTATTTTCCTTTTTTTTGTTTATGATTTTATTCTAGCATGAAAAATATGTAAATAAAAGCCTTGTTTATATTTTTGTTTAGCGCTATAATGAAACCCGCGTGAAAGCTAAAGGAGAAAACACATGAAATTAAAAATTGTTTTATTAACAAGTATATTTGCATTATTGGTATCAGTTGCGGGTGCAAATGCTTTTGAATACAGACCTTTTGTAGGCGTATCAATGGGAATACAAGGTGCTGCTTATTCTGATGATGGCGAAGATTTGGAACGCGTGGCGGCTATTGATTTACCAACAGATTTCTTTGCGTTTGGTATTGAAACAGGTGTTCGTGCGGGTGCTTATGATGATATTTATAACGGTGGAATAACATTGTCGGCAACAAAAACAACTTATTCCAAAGTTCAACAAAAATACGTAGAAGACAAAGCAGGCGATGAAGATTTGTTGAATATATCCATGACTTACGATAACTATATCCGTATCAGTGGTGATAAGGAAAGTCGTATAGATTTGGTTCTTGGGGCTGGATTTGGGACAATGGCATATCATTATGATGCGAAAAATGGCGGTTCTGATACAGTATGGTCTTTTGCACCAGAATTCAAAGTTGGTTTGGATTTTGGCTTGACACACAGTGTAATTTTAAGTGCAAATTTCCGTGCTATATTGCCAACACGTGATCACTATGAATTCGACATGTCTTATATCGCAGGTGGTTCTGTGAAATACTTGTTCTAATTATAATAGAAACGAAAAAATCGCCCCGTCTGGGGCGATTTTTATAACCCCAAACAGAAATAAAAAACACCATCAACAAGGGATGGTATTTTTTATTTCTGGTGGCTCTGGTCGGAATGTAAATTCCCATCCAAAATCAAACCAATCACTTTGTTTTTGGTGATTTTGGTGGGCACCCTTTCACTTCGCTATGCTACGTTCCGACTATGAGTAAGCGAAAACGAGAGTAAACGAAGTTTGAGCGCTAACGAATGCCGCGCAGGCATCTGCCGAGCGAGCCGCGGTTCGCTTCCGACCAGAAAACAAAATAAACAAAAAATACACACCGCTTTGGGGTGTGTATTTTCTCGTTTTCTGGTGGCTCTGGTCGGAATGTAAATTCCCATCCAAAATCAAACCAATCACTTTGTTTTTGGTGATTTTGGTGGGTGCCCTTTCACTTCGCTATGCTACGTTCCGAACCTTCGGTTCGCTTCCGACCAGAAAACAAAATAAACAAAAAAATACACACCGCTTTGGGGTGTGTATTTTCTCGTTTTCTGGTGGCTCTGGTCGGAATCGAACCGACACTCCTTTCGGAACTTGATTTTGAGTCAAGCGCGTCTACCAGTTCCACCACAGAGCCAGAACAGTTCAACAGTTGCAACTATTTAGTTTTTTTTGCAGCTGCTTTTTTCGCATCAACCTTTTTTACCAAGCGCGCACTGCGTGTTGGTTTATGAACAGGCTTTTTTGCAGGTTTTGCAACCTTGCCGTTCTTTTTTTCAATAGCTTTCTTAATAGCAGCCATTTCAGGTGTCAAGCGAGAAATTGGTTTCGCCATAACATAAGCGTCTAATCCGCCATGTTTTGTTAATGTGCGCAATCCAGCAGTAGAAATACGAAGGCTGAAATCGCGGTTTAAAATATCGCTGTGAAACGATAATTTTTGCAAATTAGGCAAGAATGTGCGTTTCGTGTGACGCATAGAATGCGACACATTCATTCCAACCATAGTTTTTTTTCCAGTTACTTTACATACACGTGGCATATTTAAATCCTTTAATTACTGACGCATAATCTATACCATAATTTGTCAAAAGTCAAGATATTGTTTTAAAATTTTGTGGTTTATGTTTTTTTTGGGTCTTTTATCCCATGGCTTGAATTTATAAAATGTGAAACTATATATTACACAACAAGAAAAAAAGAGGTAATTCAATGAATCCAGAAGATGTTCAAGAAACACCACAACAAGCGATTGAAAAATACACTACCGATTTTACTAAATTGGCGGCAGATGGTAAATTGGACCCAGTTATCGGGCGCGAAGACGAAGTTCGCAGAACTATCCAAGTATTATCGCGTCGCACGAAAAATAACCCTGTGTTGATTGGAAATCCTGGGGTTGGTAAAACCGCGATAGTCGAAGGTTTGGCGCAACGTATTGTTTCTGGTGATATGCCTGAAAATTTATTGAATAAAAAGTTATTGTCATTGGATATGGGGGCTTTGATGGCGGGCGCTATGTTCCGCGGTCAATTCGAAGGTCGCCTTAAAGCAATATTAAAAGCAGTCAAAGAATCAAATGGGCAAATTATTTTGTTCATAGATGAATTGCATACCATGGTTGGCGCAGGCAAAGGCGAAGGTTCAATGGATGCTGGCAATTTATTAAAGCCTATGTTGGCGCGTGGTGAATTGCATTGTGTCGGTGCGACCACTTTGGATGAATATCGTCAGTATATTGAAAAAGACCCGGCACTTGCGCGACGTTTTCAACCGGTCTATGTAGATGAACCGACTGTTAACGATACGATTTCTATTTTGCGTGGATTAAAAGAAAAATATGAGGGCCATCATGGTGTTCGTATTTCTGATTCTGCGCTGGTTGCTGCTGTGAAATTGTCTAATCGTTATATTACAGACAGATTTTTACCAGACAAAGCGATTGATTTAATTGATGAAGCTGCTGCGCGTGTTCGTATTGAAATTGCATCTAAACCTGAAAAACTTGATGAATTAGACAGACATTTAATGCAACTGAAAATAGAACAACAGGCATTAAAAAAAGAAAAAGACGAAGAATCAAAGAAAAGATTAAAAGATTTGGAAAGCCTTATTGCAAAGATGCAGATTGAATCTGATGAAATGACGGCTAAATGGCAAGACGAACAAAAGAAAATGAAAGGGCTGTCTGATTCTATGGCTGCATTGGATGCGGCAAAAGCCGAAGTCGCAATCGCTATGCGAAATGGTGATTATGAAAAAGCATCCGCCTTACAATACGGAAAAATTCCAGAACTGGAAGAAAAAATCAAAAAACAAAATACCGAATCCAAAGAATATAAAACTGTATTGCCAGAACATATCGCAGCGGTGGTTTCTAAATGGACTGGTGTCCCAGCGGACAGATTGTCAATGGAAGAACTGTCCAAATTATTAAATATCGAAGACGAATTGCGCAAACGCGTTGTCGGTCAGGACCATGCATTATCTGTTGTTGCACGCGCTATACGTCGTTCGCGCGCTGGGTTATCAGATCCACGTCGTCCATCTGGTTCGTTTATGTTTTTGGGACCAACTGGTGTCGGTAAAACAGAGGTTGCAAAAGCATTGGCAGAATATCTGTTTAATGATGATACAGCGATGACACGTATTGATATGAGTGAATATATGGAACCACATTCAGTAGCGCGTTTAATCGGTGCACCTCCGGGATATGTGGGGTATGAACAAGGTGGTGAATTGACAGAATCTGTGCGTCGCAGACCTTATCAAGTGTTATTGTTTGATGAAATTGAAAAGGCTAACCCAGATGTATTCAATGTCTTTTTGCAAATACTTGATGATGGTAGATTGACAGACGGGCAGGGACGCGTAGTCAATTTCACGAATACTATTATTATCATGACAAGTAATTTGCCAAACATGGAAGCGGTCAAAAAACAATTCAGACCTGAATTTATCAACCGTATTGATGAAATAGTTTTCTTTAATCCGTTGGGCAAAGATGTTATGGGTGACATAGTAAAAATCCAAATTAAAATTTTGGAGAAAAGATTAAATGAACGTCAAATATCTTTGCACATTACAGATAAAGCAATCAAATGGTTGGGGGATAACGGATACGATGCAGTGTTTGGTGCGCGTCCATTAAAACGGCTTATCACCACTGCGGTCGAAGATAAAATAGCAGACCTTATTTTGTCTGGGCAAGTAGGTGAAGGTTCAACCGTCAATGTCGATGTCCACGGCAAAGAATTGTTAATTCAATAAAAAAAGCCGCCCAAATGGGCGGTGTTTTTTTTATTTATTTTGTTTTTGGTAAAAATTTATTTAAATGCTGAAATACACCAATATATTTTGAAGATTCTGGAATAGATAATGTTTTAACATCCAAATTCTGGTCTATGTTTTTAGCCATCAGATCAGTTATACCGGAACCGCGTGAACCAGAATATACTAAATCATATACAGCCTGCATGTAATTATGTTTATCATCTCTGAATTGAAAATCACCATCAAAAAAACCGAATAGATTTTGTCCTGTTTTGCTGTTTGGAATCTCTGCATAATAATAACCGTTTTTTTCCTTCATGTGCGCAATTTCATACACATGTTCACCGTCTTGTGTGCCTACACGTGCAGCAGTTGCCCGGATCCAGCCATTATAGTCAAAATGTTGAACCGTTGTATTTTTTAGTTCGTAAATCATAACCAATTTTTGCAACAATAACATATTTACGGTATTTCTATCCTGTGATTCTTGTTCTAGTTTGGCCAAGTATTCCCGTTCTTTTTGTTTTTTTTCTTTGTATTTTTGAAATAAGTTTAAATTTTTCAAGAATTTCATATTTTTTCCTTTAAACCTTTGTATCATCAACTCAAAACTAGCATAAAATTCTATGAAATCAATGTTTTTTTGTCTTGCTCTTTAATATGTTTTTCTGCTAAATTTTTCATTGAAAAACAAAAGGAAAAAGAAATGAATATAACACTTGATTCTTTGATTACTAAGTTGGGGCAAATTGTTGCTGAATTTGGAACACGTATGATTGCCGCAATTGCGATATGGATTATCGGTTTTTGGCTTGTTAAAAAAATTGTTGCTTCTGTATCGTTTGCGATGAAAAGACATAATGTTGAACCATCGCTTGCTTCGTTTTTGCAGTCGTTTTTAAGTATTACTTTAAAAGTTTTTGTAGCTATTATCATACTAACCACACTTGGTGTTCAAATGACATCAATTGTCGCGGTTTTGGGTGCTGCTTCGTTGGCAATCGGTATGGCATTGTCGGGGACATTACAAAATGTTGCGGGTGGTATGGTAATATTATTATTCAAACCATTTCGTGTTGGGGATGCAATTGTGACTGCAGATGGTGAATCTGGCATTGTAAAAAAGATTATGATATTTACAACAGAATTGCACACTTTTGATAACCAGGTTTTATATTTGCCAAACGGTGCGTTATCAAACGGTGTTATTACTAATATATCCCAGGGTAAAAATCGCAGAACAGATATAACTGTTGGAATATCCTATGGGGACGATGTTGAAAAAGCGCGTGCGGTTGTGTTGAAAATTTTATCAAAAGATAAACGCGTTTTGAAAAATCCTGCGCCAGAAATTTTCTTGGCTTCGTTAGATGACAGTTCTGTCACATTAACAGTTCGTTATTGGACATCATTTGATGATTTGTTGGGTGCGCGTGCAGATATTTTAGAAACAATTTACAAAGAATTCCCAAAGAACAAATTAAACTTCCCATTCCCACAAATGGATGTGCATGTAAAGAAAAAGTAAAAAAATTGCCACCAAAATGGTGGCTTTTTTATCTTTTGTTTTGTGTAAGGTATGGTAAAATTTTGCTTTGTTTTTTTATCATTGATTCTGTGAACGATTTATTCAAATCAGCAACAGTAAGCATTTTGTAGTAATTATCATCTAATCCGTCGATATTATATTTTTGTTCAAGACGCACAATAACATTTATAATATCCAAACTGTCTAAATTTAAATCTTCGCGCAGTTTTGTTTTGGATGTTATATTCGTATCTGATTTTACATCATAGTCATCAATAGTATGCAAAGCTCTTTTTAAAATTACAGAAAATTTTTGTTCTGAAATAATATTTGTGTTGTTCATTTTTGTGTCCTTTGTTTTTTTATTTTTGTTTTATTCTTTGTGATTTTATTAAATTGATAACAGATTGCATGTCTTTATGTATTTGTATAAAACCGTGTTTCGCATTTGGCAAAACTATAAATTGAAAACGATTTTTGTCAGATGATTGTTTAACTAATTCTTCATAACGTTTGTGCAAAGTTTCTTCTGATACTTTTCTATCCTTGGCACCCACGACAATAGTTATATGAGTGTTCCATTTGTTCATTAAATCTGGTTTAAATACTGATTTTTCCATATCGTCTAAAAAGTCTGGCAAAATGGGCGTATAACGGGTGGAACCATATTTTTCGATATCAAACATATTTATGATTGGTAAAAATTTGTATGGATTATGTGGTTTATTATGACGACAAACGATTTCTTTGAAATAATCGTGCCATTCTTTGCTGGCCCATGGGGCAAACAACATGACTGATTGAAAATTAATTTTTCTTTTTTTTGATACGATATTGTTTAATGCGTCGGTTATACCAGTTGCACCTGCGGAATGTCCAATCAAGAGACTGGGTTTGTTAATACAATAAGGTTCTATAAATCTAATACCGCTTTCAAGTGAAGCTATGAATTCGTTGTATGTGTTTTTTTGCGCTATTTCAAAAGAAGGCTTTTCAAGAAACTGTCCCAGAAAAGTATCAATAGTGATAATGTTATACCTGTGTGTCAGCGCCCAAAAAGTCACCGCCCTCATCAAAGGGTCAATATCTGTGTTTGTTCCCAGACCTGGACTTAGAACAATATTGCCGTATGAATATGGTGCGACAGATGCATAATATGATATTTTTGCATTGTTATTTATTTCTGTTCCAGAACGGCAAACAGTTTCCCATCTAAGGGTTTTGTCCTTTAATTCAGGTAACAATTTATCAAAATCATCCGGTATACCGAATTTTTTATAGTTGTTCATACTTGTGTCTTTTTTTAAGATTATAGACAGTTATTTTCTTTTGTCAATGTTTTTATCGCGATAAAAAAGAAAAAACGGCATCTTTCGACACCGTTTCGTTTTATTCTGGTGGAGCTGATCAGGCTCGAACTGACGACCCCCTGCTTGCAAAGCAGGTGCTCTACCAACTGAGCTACAACCCCAGAACTTTGCGACTTTCTTTTGAAAGCGAAACCATTTTATTAGTTTATCAAGAAAAAGTCAAGATATTTCCAACTTTTTTCTTGTTTTTTTATTTTTTGTATTATAAAATCACTTCCAACATTAACAAACGAAATACAAATTCGCCAAAAGGGGGTGAATACATAATGGTAAAAGTTTTGGTTCGTGATAACAACGTGGAACAAGCTTTGCGTGTTGCAAAACGCAAATCTCAAAAAGAAGGTCTTTATCGCGAAATGAAGGAACGTCAACGTTACGAAAAACCAACAACTAAACGTAAACGTTTAAAAGAAGAAGCGGTTCGTAACGAAAAGAAACGTCAATCAAAACAACGTATGGTCTTTGGATTCTAACCGTTGTAGAAATAAAAAAATCGCCACATTCGTGGCGATTTTTTTATTTTGAATACTAAAATTCACCCCCCGTCTTGCTGACGCAAGCCACCCCGCCCCAGGCGGGGAATTTGCACCATGCTTAATTTTTATAAAAACGAAGTACGAAGAGTTTTTTATTATATTTCATTACTGTATCGCGGGATAATCCCCCGCCTGGGGCGGGGTGGCGCAAAGCGCCGGGGAGGGTTGAACAAAAAACAGAACACCGTCCGGTTGGACGGTGTTCTGTGTATAATATTTTCAATTATTCTTCATCTTCTTTAACAATCTGTTCATACACTATCTTTTTTACCATTTTCGGTATTTCAGCAGAACGCGAAGAAACCTTGTTTTGTTTTTTTTGTAATACATTATAGTTTACCTTATTGTTTACCTTTGTTGTGGGTTCACATAGTTCACCTGCTTCTGTTTCACAATGATATAATATAGCTATATTACCTCCAGAGGTTGGTGCCGTACCATCAATCACGACTCTACATGTACTTGGACAACCGCTAACATAAATACCGTAATCATTATTTTGACTAGTATTTTGAACAGCATACCCATTTGTTGTGAACAGTCCGGCAATCAATCCCGCGATTAAAAAAGTTTTTTTCATTTGTTTCTCCCTTTTCTTTTCTTTGTTTATCCCCCGAAGCTTTATGTGAAGGGGGATTTGTTTGTTTTTTGTCGCGGACCAGATTCCCCGCCTGGGGCGGGGGGGACCGCTTGCGGTGGGGCGGGTTGATTTTTTTTTATTTTTTTCAACCCTCCCCGTCACTCATCATGGCACTGCTTCGCAGTGACGGATTCGTGCCACCCCGCCCTGGGCGGGGAATGTGCACCGTTCCTAAGAACAACCTTAACAACAGCGCAGAATAAAAAAATGACCACCAAGAAAAAGTGGCCGGGGAGTTCACAAATCACAGAATGAATGATTCCGCGGCTTTCGGGATAATTCTCCCTGTTTTATAACCAACGGCTCCCCGACATACATATAATCGGGGATATTACGGTGCAAAAACACCGGAACATCTTCTTAAATTAACGATGCCTTCGCACCGCATTCTGCGAGCTTGTGACAGCCCGAACCCAATTTCCTTAGGTTCAATAAGTATTCTATCACATTATTTCAAAAAAAGGAAATAGTTTTTTTATGTATTTTTCTTGTTTTATTTTTACAAATGTTTTAATCTGTCTGTGATAAAAATGGGAAGCTTTATGAAAAAAACAGAAAAAAACCAAGAAAACATTTCTGGACAACAATTATCAGATGCGCTTTCTGAACGTTATTTGTCGTATGCGGTATCTACGATTGTTGCGCGCGCATTGCCCGATGTAAGGGATGGGTTAAAGCCTGTGCATCGTCGTATTTTATATTCTATGTTGCGTCAGAAATTATCGCCAAATGCTGCGTTCCGTAAATGTGCAACAGTTGTTGGTGATGTGTTGGGACACTATCACCCGCATGGTGATTCTTCGGTTTATGATGCGATGGTGCGCCTTGCTCAGGATTTTTCTGTGCGCTATCCATTAATTGATGGTCAGGGTAATTTTGGAAATATCGATGGCGACCCGCAAGCGGCATATCGTTATACTGAATCAAAAATGACCGAAGCTGCCATGCTGATTATGGAAGGCATTGACGAAGACAGTGTTGACATGATGCCAAATTTTGATGGAACGACTTTGGAACCGACGGTTATGCCGGGCGCATTTCCTAATTTATTGGCTAATGGCGGTATGGGAATTGCTGTGGGTATGGCGACTAATATTCCAACGCATAATGTTTCTGAAATCATGGACGCATTGAATTTGGTGGTTGATAAACCTGATGCGACAACAGGCCAGATTATGAAAAAATTGGTTGGACCAGATTTTCCAACAGGTGGCATTTTAATTGATGATTTTGAAACCATTTGTAAGAACTATGACACCGGACGTGGTGCGTTTCGTATTCGTGCTAAATGGGAAGTTGAAAAATTAGACCGCGGGATGGAACAGGTTGTTATTACTGAAATTCCGTACGGCATAATTAAATCTAAATTGGTGGAACAAATTGCTGATTTAATAGATGCAAAAAAATTACCATTGGTCGAAGATATTGCGGATGAATCGACAACTGATGTGCGTATAGTTATAACACCAAAAAATCGCAATATTCCAACTGATAAAATGATGGCGCATTTATTTGCGATGACTGATTTGGAATATAAATTCAATATGAATTTTAATGTAGTAGATTCTAATGGTGCGCCACGTGTTATGCCTATTGGTGATGTATTGCGTGAATTTATCGCGCATCAAAAAAACGTTTTATTGCGTCGCACCAAATGGCGTCTTGGGAACATAGAACGCCGATTGGAAATATTGGGCGGATTATTGGTTGTTTATTTAAATCTGGACCGTGTTATTGAAATAATCAGGACCGAAGACGATGCCAAATCGGTTTTGATGGCAGAATTTCAATTAACGGAAATTCAGGTAGAGGCGATATTAAATACTCGTCTGCGTTCATTGCGTAAATTGGAAGAAATGGAAATCAGACGCGAAGACAAAGAATTGCGTGCAGAACGGGATAAATTACAGGCATTATTAGAAAGCGAAGAAATTCAAAATGCGCAATTACATGCTTGGTTTGACGATATTAAAAAACAGTATGCGAAAACAACTGCGCTGGGGCGTCGCAGAACACAGTGGGCGCCTGTCGGTGAAGAAATTGCTGTGAATGCTGATGATTTCATTGAAAAAGAGCCAATTACTGTTGTGCTGTCAAATATGGGTTGGATACGCGCGGCCAAGGGACATCTTGATTTAAGCAATCTGGATATGAAATTCAAAGAAGGTGATGAATTACAGTTTGCTTTCCATGCCAAAACGACAGATAAAATTAATTTGTTTGCATCTGGGGGTAAAATGTTTACTTTGTCTGCTAATGATTTACCGTCTGCACGTGGTTTTGGTGAATCTGTGCGTATGATGGTAGATATTGATGCTGATGAAAACATAGTGCGTGCTTTTGTGTTGGATACAAATGCAAAGTATCTGGTTGTCAGTCGACATGGAACGGGCTTTATAGTAAGTGGTGAAAACTGCGTTGCCCAAACGAAAAACGGCAAACAGATTATGAATGTTGACGATAAAAATCCGGCGGTTTTGTGTGTAATGGTTTCTGGTGATATGGTTGCTTTGTCTGGGTCTAACGATAAATTATTGATGTTTGAAACGGCGCAGATTCCAGAAATGTCCCGTGGCAAGGGTGTAATTTTACAAAAATATAATGCAGAAAGAACTTATACAATCGATGCTATGTTCTTTGACAAGGCGGACGGTTTTGGCTGGACTACTGGGCGCGGAACAACAAAACTAGATGATATTACACCGTGGGTCGCCAAAAGGGCTTCTCAGGGTCATACTATCCCCGTTGGTTTTCCAAGAAGTGGTAAATTCGGGAAATAGGGTAGTTTTTCCAAAAAAAATATTTGACAACTTGGATAAATAGGTATATTATACCGGTTGTTTGTTGTGAATATATTCAAACTGGCGGAGGTGCAATATGAAAAACAACGGTATTTCAAGACAAATAAAAAGCATTATTGCGACAGAATGCGGGATAAATGCTAAGACTGTTACAAATAAGACTGAATTTATGTCATCCAGGGGATTATCGTATTTTGATTGTGTGGATGTTTTGTATACGTTGGAACATAAATTGCATGTGAAATTACCAGAATCGAGTTATTATAAATACACGACTGTTGATGGTGTGGTCAAAGATATTGTTCGTCAGTTAAAAATCCACTCAAAATAAATTTTGTAATAAAAAATAACAAAATAAAAACCCGCAACCGCGGGTTTTTAAAAAACACTTTTCATAAAATTGAAAATATGATAGAATGGGGGTAAGAATAATTCTCCCCTTGGGGGGAGTCCGGTCGGAGACCGGGAGGGAGGGCAAAAATAATTTCCCCCTTCGCGTAAAGCTTCAGGGAACAATGAAAAGGAGAAAGAAATGAACAAAAAAATAACTCAATCGGCTGAAACCTACACACACAGGTAATCTCTTGCTAAGCCTTTTGTCAACATTGTTTGTTGTGTTTCCGATGCTTGCAGTTGCCAATACGGTTGAATTGCATTGG
>JBKSMS010000018.1:0-38058 GCA_046881825.1 Alphaproteobacteria bacterium
GCTTGCAGTTGCCAATACGGTTGAATTGCATTGGTATGATAACGATACAGAATTAAGAGTCCCAACTACATCGCAATCATGTGAATATGGGGGTACATTTGATGTCCCAACCCCCACACCAAGGGAAGGTTATGTATTCACAGGCTGGCGGGTAAAAATAGCACAATGCAGTTTAAGCGGTCTGGATACATCAATAGGTACATCTTGGGGTGCAAAACATACCAGATGGAAATCGATAAGTTCATCTGGAACCACAATGGCGGATGAATTTGGGATCGAAAACAGCAGTGATTTGAATAATGGTGAATGGGAGGTAACATTCAGCTATGGCACAGTAAAAGGCATGGCGAAATGCAGTGCCAAAAGTGGTAATAATAACGGTACTACATGGTCTGCACCCAGTTCAAATTGGAGTGCGACAGAAAGTGAGTTAACATCAGCAAGTGGTGAAGCCAGCTATTGTTGGTGTCATGCAACAAATTATACCCCGAATGGGGATAATCAGTGTAATGTCGCGTCCCCTTCGTGGGTGTTCGACTTCGACTGCGGGTCCGCGTCTAATTGCGCGGACATCTGTGCGTACGGCTGCGCGGTTGGCGTCGTGAACCTCGCCGATTTCCGTCGGGCGGTGTTCGGGGCACAATAAATTCTCCCCCTGTGGGGGAGGGGGGTAAAAAAAACACTTTTCAAGAATAAGAAAATATGATAAAATAGGGGCAAGAAATGATTCCCCGCCTGGGGCGGGGGGAACCGCGGAAGCGGTGGGGAGGGTGGCATTCCAGAATGTTCATTTGTTTTTGAACCCCCTTCGTCACCTGCGGTGACACTCCCCCGGGGGGGGAGAATAAACAAACAAAGGCAAAAGGAGAAAAAATATGTCAATAAAATTTGTCAAGCTGAAACCCGCGGAAACCTACACACACACACACACACACACACACACACACACACAAGTAGTTTATTACTGAGCTTTTTGTCAATAATTTTAATTTCCACCCCATCTTTTTCTTATGTAACAGATTCATCGCAATGCGATAATGATGTTTTATCGACATATACCGGACCCGCAAATTTGACTGCAAATTGGCAGGGGAACAATATATCGGTCACATGGTACAATGACGATACACAATATGCGTCTAATTCATGTACATATGGTGGCAATTTAACAATGCCAAGCAGTATCCCAACAAAAACAGGATATACATTCAAGGGCTGGCGGGTAAAACCAGCACAATGCAGTTTAAGCGGTCTGGACCCATCAATAGGTACATCTTGGGATGCAACACATGCCAGATGGAAACAGATATACCCAACAGACGGATACACAATGGCGGATGCATTTGGGACCGAAAACAGCAGTGATTTGAATAATGGTGAATGGGCGGTAACATTCAGCTATGGCACAGTAAATGGCATGGCGAAATGCAGCAATACAAATGGTAGTTATGCAACACCTGGCACCCCAAGCGATACGGATGGAAAATATTGTTGGTGCCAGGCAACAAATTATACCCCGAATGAGGGTAATCAGTGTAATGTCGCGTCCCCTTCGTGGGTGTTCCGCAGCGCCTACGAGTCCGCGTCTGAGTGCGCGTTCGACTGTGCGGGCTCCTGCGTTTACATCGTCATAAACTACGCCTTTTTCCGTCGGGCGGTGTTCGGGGTCGCGCAATAAACCAATCTTTGTGTTCACAAATTCTTCGGTTGGGGGTAATGTCGTTATAATACAAAAAATCATTTTGTGTGTATGTGGTGGTTTTTACCGATTTTTAGCGATTTTTGTGCGAAAAAACGCAGATTTTTTCTTGACAATTCAAAGGTTAGAGATATAATAACTCTGCTTTCCGTGTAAACAAGGAAAGTAAGAAGCACAGAAATCTGCATATTTCGCCAGATTTATAATCGCGCGTGATGCGTTGAAATAAGTCTGCTTGCGGGTTTCGTATGGTTAAAAAAAGAGAATAAAAACAAAAGAGAATTTTGAATGCCAACAGTAAATCAACTGATTCGGAAACCACGTAGAAAGGTAGCAGTGAAATCTACAGCGCCTGATATGATGGAAAATCCTCAAAAACGCGGTGTTTGCACACGTGTTTATACTACTACACCTAAGAAACCTAATTCTGCTCAACGTAAGGTTGCGCGTGTTAAATTGGCTAATGGTCGCGAAGTGACTGCATATATTCCTGGTGAAGGTCATAACTTACAGGAACACAGTGTTGTTATGATTCGTGGTGGTCGTGTAAAGGATTTGCCTGGTGTGAAATATCACATCATTCGTGGTGTCCTTGATACCAAAGGTGTCGAAAGTAGAAAACAGGGCCGTTCTTTGTACGGTGCCAAAGGTGCAAAAAAATAATACACATCCATTACGGGTGTGAGTAATTTGGGAAACCAAGTGAAGAAACAAAAAGGAATTTAAATATGTCAAGACGTAAAGCTGCAACAAAACGTGAAATCTTGCCAGATTCTAAATATCATAATCTGGTTGTTGCAAAATGTATTAATGTTGTTATGTGGGATGGTAAAAAAGAAGTTGCCGAAAACATCGTTTATGGTGCAATGGAAAAATTAAAATCTATTGCCAAAGACGGCAAAGATGAATTGGCTGTGTTTTTGGAAGCTGTCGATGCTTTGAAACCATCTGTAGAAGTAAAGGGTCGTCGTGTTGGTGGTGCTACTTACCAGGTTCCTGTCGAAGTGCGCGCTGATCGTCAACAAACTTTGGCTTTGCGTTGGTTGATTATGTTTGCACGTAAACGTGGCGAACGTTCCATGGAAGAAAGATTGTTCGCAGAATTGCGCGATGCACTTAATGGTCAAGGTGGCGCATTCAAAAAGAAATTAGATACTCATAGAATGGCAGAAGCAAACAAAGCGTTTGCACACTTCCGTTGGTAATATATAAAAGATAAGGAAAGACACAATGTCAGTTGGAAAAACCGCAACTTTGGAAAAATATCGTAATATTGGGATTATGGCCCATATTGATGCTGGTAAAACAACTACGTCTGAACGTATTTTGTTCTATACTGGTAAAACATATAAAATTGGTGAAGTGCACGATGGTGCCGCTACTATGGACTGGATGGTTCAAGAACAGGAACGTGGTATTACAATTACTTCTGCTGCGACTACTTGTTTTTGGCGCGATCATCGTATCAATTTGATTGATACACCGGGACACGTAGATTTTACTATGGAAGTAGAACGTTCTTTGCGTGTGTTGGACGGTGCTGTGGCGGTATTTGAATCTGTGTCGGGCGTTCAACCACAGACTGAAACAGTGTGGCGTCAGGCTGATCGTTATAATGTTCCACGTATTTGCTTTATCAACAAAATGGACAGAACAGGTGCAAACTTCTTCCGCTGTGTTGATATGATTCGTGAACGTTTGGGCGCAAATCCATTGGTCGTTAATTTCCCAATCGGCGAAGAACAGGACTTTAAGGGTGTCGTCGATGTCGTTGAAATGAAGGGTATTATTTGGGAAGATGAAAATGGGTCTTGTCCAAAAATCGAAGAAATTCCAGAAGATTTAAAAGCCAAAGCAGAAGAATTACACAACAAATTGATTGAAGAAGTTGTTACACTTGATGATGCCGTCATGGAAGAATACATGGAAGGTAAAATCCCAGATGTTGCGACAATCAAAAAATTGCTGCGCAAGGGGACTATTGCACAAAACTTTGTTCCTGTGTTGTGTGGAACTGCATTTAAGAACAAGGGTGTTCAACCATTGTTGGATGCTATCGTAGATTATTTGCCATCGCCGTTGGATATTCCTGCGATTAAAGGGACCAAGATGGATGGTGAAACAGAAGCAGAACGTCATGCTGATCCAAAAGAACCATTTAGTGCGCTGGCATTCAAAGTTGCAAATGATCCATTTGTTGGAAATTTGATGTTCATCCGTATTTATTCGGGTAAATTGCAATCTGGTTCTTATATCTATAATTCTAATCGTGATAAGCGTGAACGCGTGGGGCGCATGTTGTTGATGCATGCAAATGCGCGTGAAGAAATCAAAGAAGCTTCTGCTGGGGATATTATCACTTTGGTTGGTATGAAAGAAACAATCACTGGGGATACCCTTTGTGATGAAGCTAATCCGATTATTTTGGAATCTATCCATGTTCCAGAACCGGTTATTTCTATTGCTGTTGAACCAAAGACAAAGGCTGATATTGAAAAAATGTCACTTGGTTTGCAAGCTTTGGCCAAAGAAGATCCATCGTTCCGCGTATCTGTGGACGAAGAATCTGGTCAAACAATTTTGGCTGGGGTTGGTGAATTGCACTTGGAAATTTTGGTTGACAGATTATTGCGTGAATTCAAAGTGGATGTAAATGTTGGTGAACCACGTATTGCGTATCGTGAAACATTCCGCAAACCTGTTTTAGAAGAATATACACATAAAAAACAATCTGGTGGTTCTGGTCAGTATGCCCAGGTTAAAATCCAATTCGAACCATTGGAACCAGGTGCTGGGTACGAATTCGAAAACAAGATTGTTGGTGGTGCAATTCCAAAAGAATACATCCCAGGTGTAGAAAAAGGTTTAAAGATAGCACAACAAACGGGTGTTTTGATTGGCTATCCAACGGTAGATTTCAAAGCCACATTAGTAGATGGTAAGTATCACGAAGTTGACTCTAATGTGTTGTGTTTTGAAATTGCGGCGCGTGCTTGCTTCCGCGAAGCGATGAAGAAAGCATCACCAAAATTATTGGAACCGATTATGAAGCTGGCGGTAAGTACACCAGAAGAATACGTCGGTGACATTATAGGCGACCTGAACAGTCGTCGCGGACAAATCAATGGTATCGAAACCAGATTTGGCAGCCAGTTAATTACTGCGTTTGTCCCACTGGCGAATTTGTTCGGGTATGTCAAAACATTGCGTTCTTTGTCACAGGGTCGTGCAAATCCTTATATGGAATTGTCGCACTATGATGAAGTTCCACAAAATGTTGCTGACGAAGTAATCAAAAAAATGA
The DNA here is from genome assembly GCA_046881825.1 of Alphaproteobacteria bacterium. GTDB lineage: Bacteria > Pseudomonadota > Alphaproteobacteria > Rs-D84 > Rs-D84 > Enterousia. The sequence goes on from JBKSMS010000018.1 coordinate 5,004, forward strand.
CAAAATAATTACAAACTTAAATAACTAACAGCCCAAGGAGAAAACCATGGCAAAAGAAAAGTATGTAAGAACAAAACCGCATGTTAATATTGGAACTGTTGGTCACGTTGACCACGGTAAAACAACATTGACTGCTGCTATCGTTCACTACTATGGCGTTGGTATCGACGCACAAAAAGGTGTTGATCAAATCGATAATGCACCAGAAGAAAAAGCTCGCGGTATAACAATTAATACTGCACACGTTGAATACGAAACAGCAAATCGTCACTATGCTCACGTTGACTGCCCAGGACACGCGGACTATGTTAAAAACATGATTACCGGTGCTGCTCAGATGGACGGTGCTATTTTGGTGGTTGCTGCTACTGATGGTCCAATGCCACAAACACGTGAACACATTTTGTTGGCTCGTCAGGTAGGTATTCCAAAAATCGTAGTTTATTTGAACAAATGCGATTTGGCAAACGATCCAGAATTGTTGGAATTGGTCGAAATGGAAATTCGTGAATTGTTGTCTGCTAATGACTTTGATGGTGACAATGCACCTATTATCCGTGGTTCTGCTATTTCCGCTTTGGAAGGAAAGAATGATGGTTTGGGCAAAGAATCTATTGATGCATTGTTGGCAGCATGCGATTCCTATATCCCAATGCCGGATCGTCCAGTCGATAAACCATTCTTGATGCCAATCGAAGACGTGTTCTCTATCACAGGTCGTGGAACCGTGGTTACAGGTCGTGTAGAATCTGGTGTCATCAAAGTTGGTGATGAATGTGAAATCGTCGGTTTGAAACCAACACAAAAAACAACTGTCACAGGCGTTGAAATGTTCCGCAAATTGTTGGATCAAGGTGAAGCAGGTGATAACGTTGGTTTGTTGTTGCGTGGAACCAAGAAAGAAGATGTGGAACGTGGTCAGATTATCTGCAAACCAGGTTCTATTACACCACATACAGACTTTGAAGCTGAAGTTTATATTTTGACGAAAGAAGAAGGTGGCCGTCATACAGCGTTCTTCTCTAACTATCGTCCACAATTCTATTTCAGCACAACAGACGTAACAGGTACAATTACTTTGCCAGCAGACAAAGAAATGGTCTTGCCAGGTGATAACGTTCGCATTAGCGTGCAATTGATTGCTCCTATTGCTATGAGCGAAGGTCGCCGCTTTGCTATCCGTGAAGGCGGACGCACAGTTGGTGCAGGTGTTGTATCAAAAATTGTTAAATAATTGTTGCAATTTGCGGGTCATTGGTTTATCCTTTGGCCCGCAAAACAACATAAAGAAACTAATAAATAAGGAAAACGAACAATGGTACCAGCATCTAAGATTCGCATCAAATTGATAGCTTTTGACCATAGGGTCTTGATGGAATCAGTAGAAGAAATAGTCAAAACAGCAAAGCGCACAGGCGCGGATGTCGTTGGACCCGTTCGCTTGCCAACTTTGATTAAAAAGTTTACAGTGAACCGTTCTCCACACGTCGATAAAAAATCACGTGAACAATTCGAAATCCGTAATCACAAAGCGGTTGTCGATATTGTTAACCCAACCCCTCAGACAGTTGATGCACTGATGAAGTTGGATTTGGCATCTGGTGTTGATGTAAAGATTAAATTATAAAATGTGTATGTTAGTGGACAAACAAAAGTCCATTAACCACTGACAAAAAAGGCAAAAAAATGAAACGTAGCGGATTAATTACAACAAAAATAGGGATGACACGTCTTTATGATGAAGGTGGTGTTGCCCATGCAGTAACAGTTTTATCTGTTGGAGATTGTGCTGTTATTGGAAATCGTACAATGGAAAAAAATGGTTATGTTGCAAATATTTTGGGTTTGCGTGAAGCAAAAGCAAAACATGTTGCAAAGCCTCAGGCAAAAGCAGCAGAAAAGGCGGGTATTAAACCTTATCGCAAGGTTGTTGAATTCCGCGTTTCCGATGATTGTGTAATTCCAAGTGGAACACAATTATCTGCCGCACATTTTATTGCCGGTCAATATGTTGATGTTCAAGCTACCAGCAAAGGTAAAGGTTTCCAAGGTGCTATGAAACGTCATAATTTCGGCGGTAAGGAAGCTTCTCACGGTGTTTTAAAAGCACATCGTTCTTTGGGTGGTACAGGTATGCGTGAATGGCCAGGTCGTGTTTTAAAAGGTAAAAAGATGTCCGGTCAAATGGGTAATGAAACAGTCACAGTTCAAAACTTGAAGGTTTTCGGAACCGATTTGAATGATAATCTTATCTTTGTTGAAGGCGCAGTTCCAGGCAGCAACGGCACATTTGTATTGGTAAGTGACGCTGTTAAAAAAGTCCAAGATAAATTACCTGTTCCAACATTTGTTGAAAAAGCTGCGGAACCTGTAAACGAAGCTGAACAAGCGTAATGGCACAATAAAAGGTGAATGAAATGCAAGTAGAAATTTTAAATTTAGATGGCAAAGCGGTCGGCAAAGTAGATTTGCAAGACAGTATCTTTGGAATCGATCCTCGTGCAGACATTTTGCACCGTGTTGTGACATGGCAACGTGCAAATGCTCGTGCTGGCACTCATGCGGTTAAAACTGTATCCGATGTCGCGGGAAGTGGTAAAAAAGCCTTTAAACAAAAGAAAACAGGTAATGCGCGTGAAGGTGAAAGATACAATGTTCACATGCGCGGTGGTGGTGTCGTTCATGGACCTGTGGTTCGTGACCATGGCACAGATTTACCAAAGAAAATCCGTTCTTTGGGTTTAAAAATGGCTTTGTCTTCAAAGGTCAAAGAAGGTTCGTTGATTGTTATCGACAGCGAAAAAATGAAGGAAGCAAAAACAAACACTTTGGCAAAACAATTGAAAAAGTTGAATATTGGTTCTGCTTTGTTTGTTGGTGCTGAAACAATCGATACAAACTTCAAGAAATCTGCTGCGAATATTATCAATGTTGACGTATTGCCAACAATTGGTTTAAATGTTTTGGATATCTTGAAACACGATAAATTGGTTTTGACAGCTGATGCTGTTAAAGCAGTAGAAGCAAGATTGGCTTAAATTAAAGGTTTGAAGATATGGCAGAAAAGAAAGTACAAAAGAAATTAGTTGCACGCGCTGAAACATATGATGTTTTGCGTCGTCCAATCGTTTCGGAAAAAGCTGCAAAGTTATCCGAAAGCAATGGTGTTGTGTTCGAAGTCGCAATGTCTGCAACCAAAGAAGATGTTGCAAAGGCAGTTGAAATTTTGTTCGGTATCAAACCAACAAAAATCAATATTGTTATCACAAAAGGTAAAGTAAAAACTTTCCGTGGTCGCAGTACTGGGACACAACGCAAAGTTAAAAAAGCATACGTATCTTTGCCAAAAGATGCAAAATTGGATTTGGCAACTGATATGGAAGATTAAACGTTTTGGCAGAGAACCCTAATACAAGGATGTTAGTGTCAAAACATAAACAAAGGTAAAATAAAATGGCATTAAAACATTACAAGCCAACAACAGCAGGAACACGTGGTTTAACACTGATTGACCACAGTGAATTGTACAAAGGTGCACCTGAAAAATCTTTGACTGTTGGTTTAAAGTCCAAAGGTGGACGTAATAATTTTGGTCATGTCACTGTTCCGCATCAAGGTGGGGGACACAAACGTAAATATCGTTTGATTGATTTTGATCGTAAGAAAAAAGATATCCCAGCAACAGTAGTTCGTTTGGAATATGATCCAAATCGTACTGCTTTTATTGCTTTGATTGAATACAAAGATGGCGTTCGTTCTTATATTTTGGCACCACGTGATTTGAAACCAGGTGATACAGTTATTTCTGGTGCACGTGAAGATATTAAACCAGGTAATGCAATGCCATTGAAAAATATGCCAATCGGAACGATTGTTCATAATGTGGAATTGAAACCAGGTGCTGGCGGTCAGTTGGCGCGCAGTGCTGGTTGTTATGCCCAATTGATGGGTAAAGATGGTGTGTATGCCCAGATTAAAATGAACAGCGGTGAATTACGCAAAGTTCATTCAGAATGTTTGGCAACAGTTGGCAGTGTTTCTAACCCTGATCAACGTAATGTCAATTTGGGTAAAGCGGGTCGTGCACGTTGGTTGGGAATTCGCCCATCTACACGTGGTATGGCAATGAACCCGAACGATCACCCAATGGGTGGTGGTAACGGTCATTCTAAGGGCCACGAACCTGTATCCCGCACAGGTATTCCAGCCAAGGGATATCGTACGCGTAGCAATAAACGTACTGCAAAGATGATTATCCGTAGCAGACATTTGGCAAAGAAGAAATAATAGGAGTGTAAAATGTCTCGTTCAGTATGGAAAGGTCCTTATGTTCACCCATCTATCTTGAAAAAGGTAGCGGTGGCTATTGAAAAAGATGACCATAAACCTATTAAGACATGGTCTCGTGGTAGCACAATCGTGCCACCAATGGTTGGTTTGACTTTCGAAGTTCACAACGGTAATAAATTTATCCCTGTGTCTGTCGTAGAAGATATGATTGGACATAAATTGGGTGAATTTGCACCAACTCGTACTTTCAAAGGTCATGCCGCAAACAAGAAAGCAGCAGCAAAATAAGGTAGGTTGACATGACAAGATATGGAATTAAAGACAATCAAGTGCGTGCGTTCAATAAAATGATTCGCATCAGCCACCAGAAATTAAATCTGGTTTGTGATATGGTTCGTGGTTTGCCTGTTGATCGTGCCGTTGATGTTTTAAAGTTTTCAAAGAAACGCGTAGCGGGTGAAGTTTTGAAGACATTGTTGTCTGCTGTTGCAAATGCAGAACACAACAAAAAATTACCAGTTGATACTTTGTTCATCAAAGAAATCTGGTGTGGTAAAGCATTGACGATGAAACGTATTATGCCGGGACCTCGTGGAAGTGCGCGTCCAATTTTAAAACCATTTTCTAATCTGACAATAGTTTTGGAAAGTGGGGCGGCTCCTGAAAAGAAAAAAACAAAAAAAGTAACAAAATAAAAGTGGAGTGAAAAAATGGGACAAAAAGTATCACCAATTTCATTACGCGAATTTATCAACAAGATTACAGATTCTCGTTGGATTGCCAATAAAAGAGATTATGCAAAACTTGTTGCCGAAGATGTGAAAATTCGTAAATTCGTTGAAAAGAAATTAAAGAAAGCAGGTTTGGCCAAAGTCGTTATCGAACGTTTTGCAAAGAAAGTAGTTGTCACTATACACACATCACGTCCAGGTATGATTATTGGTAAAAATGGTGCAGATATCGAAGCTTTGCGTAACGATATCAAAAAACTGGTCAAGAACGATCAAGTCGTTGTGAACATCTATGAAGTTCGCCGTCCAGATTTGAATGCACAATTGGTTGCACAAAATATCGCACAACAAATCGAAGCTCGTGTTTCCTTTAAACGCGCTATGAAAAAGGCAGTTCAAAATGCTCAGAAAGCAGGTGCTCAGGGTATCAAAGTTATGTGTTCTGGTCGTTTGAATGGTGCTGAAATTGCGCGCAGCGAACAGATTCGTGAAGGACGCATTCCGCTTCATACATTGCGTGCAGATATTGATTATGCATCAATTCAAGCAAAAACAACTTATGGTGTTATCGGCGTGAAAGTCTGGATTTACACTGGTGATGTTGTGAACAAAGAAAAGCTGGCGTCTGAAATGGCGCGTCCGACTGAATATGCCGGCAGCAGCGAAAAGAAAAGCAAATAATAATTAAAATCAAAGAGGTTTTAATCATGTTAATGCCAAATAAAACAAAATTTCGCAAACAGCACAAAGGTCGTATTCACGGGGTCGCAAAAGGCGGCAGTGAATTGGCATTTGGTTCGTTTGGATTAAAAGCAATGTCTCCTGAACGTGTGACTGCACGTCAGATAGAGGCCGCACGTCGTGCTATTACTCGTCATATGAGACGTCAGGGTAAATTATGGATTCGTATATTCCCAGATGTTCCAGTGACAGCGAAACCAAGTGGCGTTCGTATGGGTAAAGGTAAAGGTGCTGTGGAATACTGGATTTGTCGCGTTAAACCAGGCCGTATCATGTTCGAATTAGATGGTGTTAAACCAGAAATCGCATATGAAGCGTTTGCTTTGGCTGCTGCAAAATTGCCAGTTAAAACAAAAATCGTAGACCGCAAAGTAAACTAATAAACACAAGTGCAAAAGGTTAGAAGATATGGCAGAAAAGAAAGTAGCTAAAACAGCCAAAACAACCGAAAAAGAAGCTTTGACAAAGGAAGCTTTGCAAAGCAAACTGGTTGATTTGAAAAAAGAACAAATGAATCAACGCTTTCAGCTGGCTGCGGGTCAATTACCTAAGACACATGTTTTACGTAAAACTCGTCGTGAAATTGCACGTGTAAAGACAAAGTTGAATGCTGCGAAATAACTAAATCTTTGACTTTTGGTTTTTTTAGTGTAAAATCAAAAGCCGAAAAACAACAAAGGACAAAAGTTATGCCAAAACGTATACTGCAAGGAATTGTTAAAAGTACAGCAAATGATAAAACTGTCGTTGTCGAAGTAGAACGTCGTTTTCGTCATCCTTTGTACGGAAAATTCGTAAAGCAGAATAAAAAATACAAGGCACACGATGAAAACAACGAATACAAAGTTGGTGAAATCGTTGCTATTGAAGAACACCGTCCTATTTCCAAGACAAAATCTTGGGTTGTAAAGGGTCGTGTTGGGGTCAGCAAAGACACGTCTGTTAATGTTGACTAATATAAACCGGTGGGTTTTTTGAGGGCTTGGGAATTTTTTCTGAACCAGTCGAAACCCGATAACAAAGCAGCAAGGGATTGCCTTGCTTGCAGGACAAGGAAAAAAGTTATGATACAAAATGAAACAGTTATGACAGTTGCAGATAACTCTGGTGCACGTAAAGCTATGTGTATCAAAGTGTTAGGCGGTTCTCATCGTCGTTATGCAACAGTTGGCGACAAAATTGTTGTCGCTATTAAAGATGCGATTCCACGTGGTAAAGTTCAAAAAGGAACTGTTCAACGCGCTATTATCGTAAGAACAAAGTTCCCTGTGAAACGTCCAGATGGTTCTATTATCAGATTTGATGATAATGCGGTTGTTTTAATCAACAAAAATAATTTCGAACCAATTGGGACACGTATTTTTGGGCCAATCGCGCGTGAAGTTCGTCGTAAATATGACGTTCAAAAAATTGTGTCTTTGGCACCAGAGGTAATATAATACTTTTGACAACAAAAAGGTAGAAAAATGAAAATCAAGAAAGGCGACGAAGTCGTAGTAATTTCGGGAAAATACAAAGGCGTCAAAGGTAAAGTATTACAGGCACGCCCAAGTGAGGCCCGTGTAGTGGTAGAAGGTGTAAATCGTCATAAATTGCACATCAAACCAACACAAGAACAACCAGGTCACATCATTGATCGCGAAGCGCCAATCCATGTATCTAATGTTGCGTTGATTGATCCAAAAACAAAAAAGGCAACACGTGCTGGATACAAAATGGAAGGTGACAAAAAAGTCCGCGTTTCAAAAAAATCTGGGGCACAAATTTAAGAATAATGATTCCGCTGTTACGGAATCGATAACAAAAGGTATTTAAAATGCAAAGCAGATTGCGTGAATTTTATGAAAAAAATGTTGTTCCTGAATTGGTAAAAGAATTCGGGTACAAAAACAAATTCGCAGTTCCAAAACTTACCAAAATCGTTTTGAATATGGGTGTTGGGGAAGCGGTTTCTGATAAAAAGAAATTGGACAGTGCTGCTGCTGATTTGACAGCGATTGCAGCACAAAAATCAATCATCACACATGCAAAGAAATCTATTGCTACTTATCGTTTGCGCGAAGGTCAAGCAATTGGAACCAAAGTGACTTTGCGTGGCAAAAGAATGTATGATTTCTTGGACAAGTTGATTACAGTGGCATTGCCACGTGTTAAAGACTTTCGTGGATTGTCAAAATCTAAATTTGATGGTCGTGGAAATTATGCTTTCGGTATCAAAGAACATTTGATATTCCCAGAAATTTCTGTTGATAAAATTGATGCTATCCGTGGTATGGATATCGTTATTGTAACAACAGCAAAAACAGATGATGAAGCCCGTGCGTTGCTGACTAAAATCGGCTTGCCATTGGTTTTGAAATAAAAATTAAGGAATAAAAGATGGCTAAATTAGCATTGATAAACAAACAAAAGAAACGTGAAAAATTGGTCGCGCAATATGCAAAAAAACGCGAAACAATCAAAGCGAAGATGTCCGTTAATGCAACCCCAGAAGAACGTATGGATGCCATGAAAAAATTGGCTAAGTTGCCACGCAACGCAAATCCAACACGTTTGCACAATCGTTGTTCTGTCACAGGACGTGCACGTGGGTATTCCCGCTTGTTCGGTTTGTGCCGTCAACAGGTTCGCACAATGGCTTCAGAAGGTAAATTGCCAGGTGTACGTAAATCCAGCTGGTAAAGATTAACAAAATGCAAGCTGTGGACAATGCAGCCCAAGCGCAAGAAGAAATTCTTGCAACCTAAGGAGTAAAATATGTCATTATCACATCCAATCGGCGATATGATTACCCGCATTCGTAATGGTCAAAATGCTGGTAAAGAATTTGTCACCGTTCCAAACAGCAAATTGCGTGTTGCAGTTTTGACTGTTTTAAAAGACGAAGGTTTTATAACTGATTTTCGTCAAGAAAAAATTGATGATAAACGCACCAACTTAGTTGTTGAATTGAAATATGTCAACGGTAATGGTGCTATCCAAGAAATTAAAACTGTATCTAAACCAGGTCGTCGTGTCTATTCTGGCTGTGCCAAAATGCCACGTGTGTTAAATGGTTTGGGTATTGCGATTGTTTCTACACCAAATGGTGTTATGACCGATCACAAAGCGCGCTTGATGAATGTCGGCGGTGAAGTATTATGCAAAGTTATCTAATCAAAAGGAAATCGTTATGTCTCGTGCAGGAAAATATCCAGTAGAAATTAAAAATGGCGTATCGGTTGATGTGACAGATAACGCTGTGGTTGTAAAGGGTCCAAAGGGTGAATTGAAAGTATCATTAGGTACTAAAAATGCACATTTGGTAGATATCAAGGTTGAAGATGGTCATGTCGTTGTGACACCAAAAGATGCAGAAGACAAGGCTTCGCGTGCTATGTGGGGAACAATGACTCGTAATATCAAATCAGCAGTTAAAGGTGTATCCGAAGGCTTTTCAAAGGCAATGTACATGAAAGGTGTTGGTTACAAAGCATCTGTAAAGGGTAATATGTTCACATTGGTTGTTGGTTTTTCTCATGATGTTAACATGGAAATCCCAGCTGGTTTGACTGTGACAATGGGTGAAACACCAACAGAATTTACAATCTCTGGTATTGATAAGAATTTGTTGGGACAATTTGCTGACAAGATTCACAAAATCCGCAAAGCTGACCCGTATAAAGGTAAAGGTATCTTCTATAAAGACGAATATGTCCGTCGCAAAGAAGGTAAAAAGAAATAATAAATAATTCCCGCTGTTACGGGGATATAAAATAAGGAAAAATAAAATGTAAAGACATTTATCTTCAGAACAAAGACGTGCATTGGCAAATCGCGGTGCATTGAAAAGAAAAAATCCTGGCAAAATTCGTTTGTCGGTGTTTCGTTCTGCTCGTCATATTGAAATCCAAGCTATTGATGATGTAAAAGGTCACACATTGTGTGCAGCGTCTTCAAAAGAAAAAGATTTCAAAGGAAAAGGATGGAATATCGCTGGGGCTGAAATGGTTGGCAAAATTTTTGCAGAACGCATGGCCAAAGCAGGTATTAAAGACAACTATTATTTTGATCGTGGTCGTTATTTATATCATGGTCGTGTGAAAGCTTTGGGCGATTCTATGCGCGCAAACGGTATGAAAATTTAATTAATGGAGCAAAAAAATGGCACGTTTTGATGATAAAAAATTACAATCAGATAATTTAGTAGATAAATTGGTTTCTATCAACCGCGTTTCCAAAACTGTGAAGGGCGGTCGTAATATGTCGTTTTCTGCGCTGGTAGTTGTCGGCGATAAATCTGGTATGGTTGGATTTGGCAAAGGTAAAGCTTTGGAAGTCCAAGCAGCTGTTCAAAAAGCAACCAAAGCAGCAAAAGCAAAAATGATTCGTGTTCCTTTGAAAGAAGGTCGCACATTGCACCATGACAGTGCCGCAAAATATGGCGCCAGCAAATTGGTTGTTCGCAGTGCTGTTCCTGGTACTGGAATCATTGCTGGGGGTGCGTTGCGTGCGGTGTTTGAATGTTTGGGTGTTCAAGATGTTGTTGTGAAATCCCAAGGTTCTAATAATCCAAACAATATGATTCGCGCTGCGTTTTTGGCTTTTGAAAAGATGAATTCTCCAAAAACTGTTGCTGCACGTCGTGGTAAAACAGTTGCAGAAATCATCGCTGGAAGAGATGGTAAAAAATTAGAAACCCCAGCAGAAGAAGCAAAATAATAAAATAAACCGAGTGCATAATCTTGTATTATGTGCGAAATAGACTATAATGTAGTCATAGGACAAAAAGGAAAAAGAAATGAAATTAAATGCTTTGATGGATAATTTTGGTGCACGCAAAGATGTTAAACGCGTTGGTCGTGGTATGGCATCTGGTTATGGTAAAACATCTGGTCGTGGAAATAAGGGTCAAAAAGCCCGTTCTGGTTCTCGTAAACAGGCTACTTTCCAGGGGGGACAAATGCCAATTTTGCGTCGTTTCCCAAAATTTGGTTTTAACAATCCTTTCCATAAAGAATACGCGACAATCAATTTAGGTGATATTGAAAAATTCATCAAATCTGGAAAGATTGATGCAAAAAAAGAAATCACTATTGATACTTTGTTGAACGCAAAAATTTTGAATCGCAGATTGGATGGTCTTAAAGTGTTGGGCAAAGGCGAAATCAAGACCGCTGTGAATATTGTTGCAGATAAATGGTCTAAATCAGCCGAAGCCGCAATCGTAAAAGCTGGTGGAAAAATTCAATCTAAATAATTCAAACAAAGATATGACGCATGAATTTCTTGAAAAAACTTTTTAGCAATCCAACAGATTTGCAAAAACGCATTATGTTTACTTTGGGTGCGTTGATTGTATATCGTATCGGTTCTTTCATCCCATTACCAGGTGTCAATGCCAGTGCTGTTTTGCATTTGTTTAATGGTGACAACGGTATGATGGGTATGTTCGATATGTTTTCGGGCGGATCATTGTCCCGTATGTCTGTGTTGGCGCTGAATATTTTCCCGTACATCTCTGCGTCTATCGTTATTCAATTGTTGACAGCAACCAGTAAATCTTTGATGGATTTGCGCAAAGAAGGTGAATCTGGACGTATTAAAATCAACCAATATACACGTTATTTAGCGGTGTTGTTGGCGATTGTTCAAGGTTGGGCAATCGTGCGCAGCTTGGAAGCAATGGCACCAGTCAACGGTATTTCTGCGGTGGCGAATCCTGGCTTTTTGTTTGAATTGTCCGCGATAGTTGCACTGGTGGGTGGAACTGTGTTCGTTATGTGGTTGGCTGAACAAATCACTGCACGTGGTATCGGGCAGGGTGCTTCACTTTTGATTTTTGCGGGTATTATCGCAGAAGTTCCAGGTGGAATCGCAAAACTGTTTTCATTGGCGGGTGTTGGACAAATGTCACCTGCAATGATTGCTTTGGTTTTGGGATCTGTCGTTGGTATCGTTGCTTTGATTGCTTTCATGGAACAAGCACAGCGTCGTATTCAAATTTTATATCCGCGTCAGGCTTTGGCAAATGGCGTTATGAATACTAATGTTTCTTATTTGCCGATTAAGGTAAATATGTCTGGGGTTATGGGGCCTGTATTTGCTGCATCTATTATGATGTTGCCTGCGTTTATCCAGCGATTCGTTCAAAGTGAAAATTTGGTCGTGCAACATATACTTGGGTTCTTTACATATGGAACGTGGTCTTATATGGCTTTGTACACAGTGTTGATTGCGTTCTTTGCTTATTTCCAGACGGCGGTTGTTTTTAACAGTGAAGAAACAAGTACTAATTTGAAAAACATGGGTGGTTATATCCCGGGTGTTCGTCCTGGTGAACAGACTATGCATTATCTTGACGGTGTTGTGTCACGGACAACTGCGATTGGTGTCGTTTATTTAATAGTAGTCTGCGTTTTGCCGATTATATTGAATACTCGTGGGGGAATGCCTTTGATGATTGGCGGAACCAGTGTTTTAATCGTTGCAGGGGTTGTATTGGATACAATGAATCAAATAAAATCTTATTTGGTTGAAAGACAATATACCGGTGTCGTGAACAAGGCACAAAAGAAAGGTCGCTTCCGCGGATAGGTCGCGATAAACAAAGATTTGATTTTTATTCTGGCGCATAATAGAATGGTCATGGTAAAAATCGAAACGCATTCAAAAAACGTGTGGATTTTGGATGCAGGGTTGGGTGGAGACACCCGAAGAAAATATAAAAAAAAGGAAAATAAAAGATGGCACGTATAGCAGGTGTTAACATTCCGTCTGAAAAACGCATTGAAATTGCTTTGCGTTATATTCATGGCATTGGGCCGGCTAAGTCTGCACAGATTTGTTCTGCATTGAAATTAAAAGACGGTCTGCGCGCAAAAGATTTAACAGACGAAGATGTTATCAAAATTTCAAATTATATTGAACAAAACTTCAAAGTAGAAGGTGATGTTCGTCGCGAAGTTGCAATGAATATTAAACGTTTGCAAGATTTAAAAACATATCGCGGTGTTCGTCATCGTAACCGTTTACCAGTTCGTGGTCAACGCACACAAACTAACGCAAGAACTCGTAAGGGTAAACGCGTTGTTGTTGCAGGTTCTGCGACCAAGGGTAAATAAAATTAATTGGGTAGAGATTAACACGATAGTTAATTGAAGACATCTAAAGGAAACACAAATGGCAGTTACAAAATCAAAAAAGAAAGTTGTTAAAAAAGTATCACATGGGATTGCTCATGTGGTGGCGACAAATAATAATACACGTATAACAATCACAGACCAAAGCGGGGCAGTGTTAACATGGGCAACCGCTGGGGCTAATAATTTTAAGGGTGCGAAAAAATCAACACCATATGCGGCAACAGTTGTTGCAGATGCTGTTGGCAAAAAGGTTGCAGAAATGGGTATGCAAACAGTTGATGTTTTGATGCGTGGTATTGGTCAGGGTCGTGAATCTGCTGTTCGTGGTTTGGCAAATGCAGGATTGATTGTTCAATCTATTACAGACACGACACGTATTCCACACAACGGGTGCCGTCCAAAGAAAGTTCGTCGTGTATAATTTTATGCATTTGTATTGAATATTAAACACCGCTTTGGCGGTGTTTTTTTTGTATAAAAATTTTTTTGATATTGCGGAAAGATTTTAAAGTTGCTATGATTGTTTCAAGTAAAAGGAATGAAAGGCAATTTGCTTAACTATGATATTTAGAAAATCTTGTTTTTTCAAGGCATTGTTCGCGTGCATCTGTTTGGTCGGATGGGTAGATGTTTCAATCGCTGTATATTGTGATCAATATCAGCCTGCAGAAGCTGGGTATTGGTGCCATAATACACAGGTATATCCTTGTCGTGAAGGTTGCTATTGTTTGGGTGGACGAAGTACTGCCACAACACAAAATGTACAAAATAAATGTAGACAACATGAAGATCCTGAATTAGAAGCGTTTGGTGTTTATTTGTGTCCGGATGATTTTCCAAAATCTGACGTAGGGGCAGCTGCCATAAGCAGGTGTTATACAGTATCGTGCCCTGGTGTAGAAAAAGGATACAGGGGACCATATTCTTGTAATGCTGGTTCGTATTTGCCGGCTAAGGGCATGACGTGTTCTCTTTGTGAAGCTGGATATTATTGTCCCGGGGGAAGTTTTCAGTTCAGCTGTTATAATAATCAAGAAAGGAGACAGTGCACAGGTAATAGATATTCTGTTGCTGGGTCGTCTAGTTGTCAGGTTTGTGAAGTTGCTGGTTATGCTGTCACAAAAAATGCTGATGGTTTTAATACAGGTTGTGCCAGATGTCCTGCGGGGACTATACCAAAAAGTGACCACAGTGAATGCGAATCGTGTCCTAGAGGATACAGGTGTAGCGGGGGCAGGGCTTATAAATGTGTGGGCAATCAATATTCGGATACAGAGGAATCAACGACGTGTCTTTCATGTGGTGGACCGGGGATGGGGGTTGTGATAGAAATTTCAAATGGTGAAGAACTGCATGTTGGGTGTGATATTTGTGATTCTGGTAAATATGCAGACCAAGGGGTTTGTAAAACTTGCCCGGCAGGTCATCACTGTAGTGAAGGTATTGATTTAGGACTATGTGATTCTGGTTCGTGCGCTGCGTCTTCTGGTAGTAATGCATGTGTAACAAGTGGCGCAGATACTTGTAAACGTTGTGCAGACGGAGAATTTTTAAACGATGATAGAACGGCTTGTCTTTCCTGTGAAACCGGCAGTATGACTGTTTTTAACACAGATTTATATGAACGGGTTTTGGTAGAGGGTCAGGTTGGCGAATCTATGTGTGGGATAAAGTTGGCCGGGTCAACTAAGTGTCAAGTTGGTCAAGATGGGTCGAACGTAATTTGGTATATTGTGAATGGCGTATGGCGATTGGGGGCGAACACTGTGGTTGCTGATAGGCATTCATATGTAAAAAGCCCTGCACCTGATTCGCCAGTTGGGGATGATGCCGATTGGTGTGCTGAATGTCCCGCGGGAACATATAATCTTTCTGGGGAACGCGGTGCAGGCGCTTGCAAAGAATGTTCTGCTGGATATTGCATATATAATAATGACTGCTTGCCTTGTAAACCTGGATATTATTGCCCGGGGACAGATGGGGCAGCCAATAACTGTTCAACCCATGATGGTGATTATGGTATAGAAAGTGAAGGATATAAATGTGAAAAAGGAACTTTTTCTGGTGCAGGGCAAGCAAGTTGCAAAAGTTGCGGTGAAGGATATACTACATCTGACGAAGGCACAGCCTATAATCAAAATGGAGAAACATGTATTAAGATTCCAGTTAGATTGAAAAAAAACACAGATACAGAGCCTTTTGTTTTGCCAGCTAATGTTCTAAAAGAAAAAGGTCGTGTGAACAGAAGTGTTATTCGTAAAAATAATTGACTTCCCTAAATTTTTGATATAAAATCTGCGGGCGCGTTGGTGAGACGCGTGAATCTGGTGAAAATAATAAACTAAGCCTGATGGAGTATAAAATGATTGAAAAAAACTGGATGACTTTGATTAAACCAAAAAAATTGAATATCAAAGTCGATGAAAATAACCCAAATATTGCAACTTTAATCGCAGAACCTTTGGAAAAAGGTTTCGGTTTAACATTGGGAACGGCTTTGCGTCGTGTGTTGTTGTCTTCTTTACAAGGATGTGCACCGATTTATGTGAAAATTGATGGTGTTCAACATGAATTCAGCAGCTTGGCCGGGGTTCATGAAGATGTGACTGATATCCTTTTGAATTTAAAAGGTGTTTATTTCAAAGCTTTGAGTGAAGGTCAACACAAAGCAATTTTGAAAGTTAAGGGACCTGCTGTCGTTACGGCTGCTATGATTGAAACTTCGGGTAATGTCGAAGTTATGAACAAAGATGCTGAAATTTGCACTTTGGATAATGGCGCTGTGTTGGATATGGAAATTACATTGGCTTCTGGTCGTGGTTATGTTCCTGCAACCGTTAATGCAACTGATTTACCATTGGGAACAATTCCAGTTGATTCGATTTATTCTCCGATTTTGAATGTTGCTTCGAATGTTTCTCAAACTCGTGTTGGGCAAAGCACTGATTATGATAAATTGGAATTAACTGTGAAAACAAATGGTTCTGTGACCCCAGAAGATGCGATTGCTTTTGCAGCGCGCATTTTGACAGACCAATTGACTGTGTTTATCAACTTCGAAGATCCAATGCAGGCTAATGCAATTACCGAAGAAGAAAAAGTCAAAGATGTTTTGCCATTTGATCCAAAATTGTTGAAACATGTTGACGAATTAGAATTGTCTGTTCGTGCTACAAATTGCTTAAAGAACGACAAAATCAATTGGTTGGGCGAATTGGTTCAAAAGACTGAAAACGACATGTTGAAAACACCTAACTTTGGTCGTAAGTCTTTGAACGAGATTAAAGCTCAATTAGAAGCTATGGGATTGTCTTTGGGTATGGAAGTTCCTGGCTGGCCACCAGAAAATGTGGCGGAATTAGCCAAGAAATACGAAGACCCCTATAAATAAAATGATTTCTATGGGTGCTTGTTGTGTTTGTTGTTTTTCATGTAGCGTCTGTACACTACAAAACAACAAACACTTCCAATCACTCTCATATAAATCATTTTCTTGAAAGTTGTTGGAACACATTCTGACAATTTTATTGCCCGCTGCTAAGGGTAAGAAGCAAGAAACATGAAAAAAATCCACGATTCAGAAAGAAATTTTTGGTTGTGGTGTCTCGAAAAAAATCCCTGATGAAATCGGGGCGGAAACAAAAACAAAAGGAGTAATCAAATGAGACATAAAGTAGCAGGTCGTACTTTCAATCGCGACACTAATGCACGCAAAGCCTTGTTTATTGGTTTGGCGAAAAACTTGATTGAAAAAGAACAAATTAAAACAACTTTGCCAAAGGCAAAAGATTTACGCGGTGTGGTCGAAAAATTGATTACCCGTGCAAAGGTTGACACAGTAGCGAACCGTCGTTTGACTGCATCTGAATTGGGTAATGGTTCTGACAAGGCAGTTAAAAAATTGTTTGCTGTGTTGGGCCCAAGATATGCTAAACGTCCGGGCGGATATACCCGTGTGTTAAAGGCTGGTTTCCGTTATGGGGATGCTGCGCCAATGGCTATTATCGAATTGGTTGATCGCGACGAAAACGCAAAGAAAGTTGCACCAAAGACTGTTGCTGTTGAAACAGCAGAACCTGTTGTGAAAGAAGAAAAAGCAACAAAAGCACCAAAAGCTGAAAAAGCGCCAAAGGCAACCAAAGTTGCGGCTGAAAAGAAAGCTGCAGCACCAAAGGCAACTGGGGCTAAAAAGGCTGTGGCTGTTAAACGTCGTGCAACCGGAAAATAATATTTTCTGATTTAACACAAATTTAAACCACCCAATCGGGTGGTTTTTTTAATAATATTCATTTGCAACGACCCCTGTTTTATGATAAAATTACAAAAAGGATTAAGGAGAGTTTTATGCGTAAATCTATATTTTTTACGATTGTTTGTTCGTTGTGTGCGTTGAATTTTAGCGCTTTTTCGGCTACTAGGGCTGATTCAAATCAAACAACAACAGGTGTTTCGCGCAGTGCAACAACTGTGTCAAGAACGACTCCATCAGCGGCAAAAACAACCACTGCCACGTCTTCTGTGGTGTCACGTGCGGCGACCAAACAACAAAAGGCTCTTAATCCTGGGACCAAGGTTGCGTCTGCAGCAGAAAACACCGCAATCCCCAGCGAATGTCAAGATGCTTTTTACGGATGTATGGATGCTTTTTGTATGTTGGATAATGCGTCCGGTGGACGTTGTCAATGCAGCGACAGAATTACTGAATTAGACCAAGTTTTGGAAGATATTTTAAAACTGGACGACCAGACTTATTTGATGGCAACCGAAGGCGTTGAACGTATCCAAATGGGCGAAGCTGCTGATGCAATTATATCACGTGCCAAAGCTGCGGGCGATACTGTTCTTGTTAAGGAAGAAGAAAAAGCAAAAAAACAATCGCGGACACTAGATTTATCTATGTGGAACAGCAATATATTTAACACTGATGATAATTTGTTTGATGAATTTGATTCTGATAGTTTGGTCAGCACTTTCGCAGACAAAAGGGGTGAAGAATTATATACTGCCAGTGCAAAAATGTGCGCATCACAAATTACTGAACAGTGCAAATCTTATAGTTCTATGTTGCAATTGGTTTATGCACAAAAAATTAAATCTGATTGCGTTGGTTACGAAAACAGTCTAAGGGCGCAAAAAATCCAAAGCCAACAAAAATTACAGACTGCACAAAAGGCTTTGCGTGATGCGGCATTGGAAGAATATCAAAATCAAAACAAATATGCGACATTGGGTGAATGTACAATCGCGTTTACCGAATGTATGCAAACAAATGCAGGATGTGGCAAAGATTATACAGGTTGTGTGACATTGGCTGCACAAGAAAATGTTAGAAATAACACAGCGGGTTCGCGTGCAAAACAGAAAAAGATAAAGGGCGCAATTTCTGGGGCGGATATAACTTTGGCTGTATCTACGATGAATCAGTTGCTGGCTAAGAAGCCTATGTGTGAAAGTGTGACAAAACAGTGTATCAATGTAAATAAAAATGATGCTGTGTGGGAATCGTTTCTAGCTAATGCAGCGCCTGCATTGAAAAGTGCTGAATTAGTTGCAGAACAAAAGTTGCGTTCTAATTGTTTACCATCATTGGCAGAATGTTATAAAACTGCATGTAAAGACAATTTCAGGAATGACGAAGGTTATGATGCATGTTTGTCTAATCCAGAACTTTATAAATCTTTCTGTAAGGTGCAATTGGAACCGTGTTTAGAGGCAACAGGTGGTTCTTATGATAATCCGACAGAATCTTCGCTTTGGAACAGTTTGATTGCTTTGTTAAAGGCGGTTCAGGTTGATACATGTACTGCCGAAGTTAAGACTTGTTTAACAGACCGTTGTGGCAGTGATTATTCCGAATGTATTGGTTTAAGTACAGAAGCTATTGGTAATCTTTGTCCAATTGATTCATTGACTGCTTGTGTGCAAAATGGAAACTATTCAGATGTTGATGCTATTCGTGAATATGTTGCCCAAGTTGCTATGGGATTGGCCCTGCAAATTGATAATGCGTTGGCGAATGCGTGTCAAAATGCAGCTAATGATGCAATGATACGTGTTTGTGGCGATACAGAAAATTGTGATGGCATGGTTGATAAAAATTTTGGGACGAATACTTTGAAATACAAGGTTTGCCAAGTAATTGTAAGTGGTAATACCATGACTATTAATGAAGCTGCTTGCAAGGATAGGGTTGCACAGATTACCAAAGAAGAATTAGGCTTGAATTCGTTATCAGCAGATAGTGTTAAAGAAATTAGTACTATTAATAGCAGCGGACCTCGTCGGATAACGAATAATATATCAAAAACTTTTGTTGACAACCAAAGCAGCGGATATCTAAGAGGGGTATTTGTTAACTATATCAATGCGATGCAATATAGTGTACAATCTGGTGAAACGATGATGTATTCTCCGTTGATACAGGGCGCAATTAATTGGGATTTGGACTTTAAATTTGAAAATGGTGAGTTCGCTTGTAATGGGGCAAATAATACTTGTAGCGATGATATTGTTGGAGCTTTGAACGATAGTTTGAATCGTATAGTAAATTACATAGAATCAGATCCAAAAGTACAATATTGTATGAGTGGGCGCAAGGTTCAAGGGTTCAATGAATTTAACGGTATTGATTCAACAGATAATGCAAGATTTCCAAATCTGACCAAACAAATGCGTCAGGATATTGCGGATGCTTTGTATGCCAAAGTGTTGGATAATTATAATGAAAAATTATCTGAATTAGAAGCCAAGCAGGACGAAGACTATTTGGAATTGGCGTCTTTATATGCCGAAGTTGCAAAAGAAAATTCTGAAAAGGAAAAAGCTACGGTTGCAGGAAATCAATGTAGTTCTTTGAACAAAAATAATAAAGAATGGAATTACGAAGAAGTTATTACTGCTGTTTACTCTGAATCAACAAAAACGTGCACAAAAACGACTACTATAAGAACATGTGCGAAACCAAAAAAGGCAAATAAACCAAAGAAACGTTATTGTAAAAAATGGAATGATCCTGTTGAAACAGTGCAAACTATTCAAATGTAATCAAATCCCGCCGTTTGGCGGGTTGATTTTTATTTTAATTCGTCCAAATTCTTTATAACACGGATGCCGTCGTCTGTGAAATTCTTGATGACATTATCGATGTCCATGATGTTTTGTGAATGCAAATAAAGCACAGGCGTTAAATCGTTTTGTGTTGCTAAATCTATTAGTTCGGGTATAGGGGAATCTTTTTGCTTGCCTGTTGCAAACCATGAATCCCCGTCCATTATCCAAAAATCTTCGTCGTTGTGTTCGTATATTACAAATTTTTCAGTGGCAACAAAATCATGGTATGTTTCAAAGTCTATATTTTTTTCTTTTAAATATTTTGTTGTGTTGTTTTCTAATTCTTTTTCTGTCGCAATAGGTGTATCAAAATCTATATCGCGAAATGTTGGAACCGAATCGTTTAAACTGTCGTTGTCAAAATTTTCTGATATATCAAAATCCATTGGTATCGGTATTTCTGATTGTTCTGCAATTGGCACAGGTTGTGGTTCCGGTTCTTTTTTTACAGTTGATTGATTGTAAATAGATACCGCACCTGTCAATGGCAAATTATTTTTTGCGCGCATAAATGGAACGCGTAATTCTGGGGGCAGGTCAGCCGGATATTCTGGTTCGTTTTTTTCTTCTGTTGTTTCTGGCGCTGGTTCTGTTTCAGGTTCTGGTTCTTTGTTTTTCTTGGCAAAAAGTTTTGATACAGTTTCTTTGAATGGAATTGGAATAACAAATTCTTGTTTGCGCCAAGTGATAATAGTTGTTGCGATATAAATTGGAATTATTGCATACATCAAAAAGCCAAAAACAAAACCGCCAAATCCATGTAATGTTGCGTGAAAATATTTCCACCAATAATGAGCAGAAAACATATCAAATCTGAATATGTATTTTAATATCAGCCAAATAATAAAGAAATACCATATCGTCCATTTGACGATAATTGTGTTCGATTTTAAAAATTCAATGACTTTATTCATACTTATATTATAGACAATTATAATAATTTGTCAATATTTAATATGCCCGTAAATATTTTATAATATTTTTTACAAAAAAACTTTTTTTAAATGCTTTTTTATGATATAATGTCCTTATAGGAATTTGGGAGAAATATTATGAAAAATATGAATTTATTTGGAAAAACTATGGTCAGTGTCGCTGTTTTGGCGGCTTTCGGTGTTGCAGATGCTGCGACAAACGGACGCGCAAATGCAGTTGGTGGAACCAATGCTGCGCGTATGCCAGTGATGCCGACAGTGACTTTGAATTCAATTGGAAATCCAGCGGTTCATACAATAAATTTACCATCAGGGGTTCAAAATGGTGGTATTACGACACCGATTATTCCGAATCCGAACCCAAATCCTAATAACCCGGATAATCCTAATAATCCTGATACTCCGTCTCCATGTCCAGATGCTGGGGTTGAAAATTCCAGCTATACAATAGCTATGTGTATGGACGATTTGTTGCAATGCGTGAATACTGGCGCGCTGCAGGGCGGAATTAATGATTTATTTAATGCCGATGTTCGTAATTCTATTATGGGCGGTATGAGATTATGTCAGCCTGTAATTGACAAGTGCATCAGAGAGGTTCGTGTAAATTGTCATAATATTTATGCTGCGACAACGGATGTTTGGCTTGATTTCAATTCGCGCGTGATTCAACCAGAATATTATAATTTTGTTTTGCGCAAAACTGGTTTGACTCCGAACCAGGCTGAAAATACATGTTTGTTGTTGGACAGAAATACTTATGGCTCTTCATTCTCGGCGGTCAGCGATACCAATGCTGTGAATACAGAATATAATCAACGTGTTGGTGCTTATAACGAAGCATTAAACAGCTCTTTGTCCAAGAATAATCCACAAGGTGTAGAAATCAACACAACTGGTTATGACGGAAATCGTGGACATTATGCGCGTTGGGATGCAAGCAAGGCTGAATGTTTAATTCGTGTCGCGGCATACAACAAAGATAATTTAATTACAAATAGCTGGTTGTTTGGTGCGGTTGGTGATGACACCCCGGCAGAAGTTTGGCAAAAGGCAGGTTCTACATTTACTTGCAACAAAGATTTGTTTGATTTCAATTCTTTGATGAACCAAACAAAAACAGCGGCGGTTATCGCAATTCCTGGTGGTGCAGTGTTAGGAGCTTCGATTGGTGCGGCTGCTGGTGCCGGTGCGTATAATAAAAAGGAAAATGATTACGGCGGGTATGCGTGTGACAACAAAGAATTTCGCGACAGATTGGCTGAATATTTCACAAAGAATATGAAGGCTGCATCTGGGATAAGACAGTATTTTGATTCTGGGGTTTCCAGTACAGATTTGTATGAAATTGATAAAACAGAATGTCAAAGAATACAAAAGTTGTGGGATATAATGGCTGATTACGAAGCTGCTATACAGATGTGCCGAAATGCTGCTGGGACTAAGTTTGAAGATGTTTCGGTTGTAGATCCAACTGCGACAACTTCGGATCAAATAATTAATCATACAGAATATAAAAATGGTATCGGTCAAGCGGTTTGTTCTATAACTCAAGATTGTGGTACTAACAGTCAAGGTGGGCAAGTATCTTCTAATGTTCAGAAGATAGTAAATGAGTGTTTTTATAAATCTTTGCTTACAGGTGTTGCTACAGGCAGTATATTCTGTAAAGATGCGCCAAGTAATTGTGTGAATGTAAAACAGATACAAAGTGAATTAAGCAATTTAAGATCTTTGTTAAGTGGTGTTGAACCATTGATGTCGAAATCTACTGCTAAGTTAAGCAAGGGCAAAGAAATCGGCAAAGGTGCGGCAATTGGTGTTGCGACTGGTGCTGGTGCTGGGGGTATTGCTACTGCTATTACCGCGTTGGTTGAAAAGAATAATATTACTTGCCGTGTGGGTGATGGTTTGAATGCTGTATCGCTTGGTAAATCTCATACCATAGATTCTTTGAAAGATTTCTATGTAAAATGGAATTTGAAATTGCCTGATACAGTTGCGCCGACAGCAGTCGTTTCAGATGTGGCTTCGTGGCAACAAGGTTGTGCTCAATTCAACAGCCGTTTGATGGATTGCCCTTATGTCCAGGTTAACTTGCAATCGCCAGGTCATTCGACTTATCAGTTGGTAAATGCGGCTTGTGTGGTGTCGGGCAGTGTGTGTATCCCGAATGAATCCACAATGAATTCACATCTTGTTCCATAAAAGGTTCAAGAAAACAGGATAAAAAAAGATAGCATCAATTGATGCTATCTTTTTTATATGATTTTTTATTAATTATGCGGCCTTCTTGATGCCTGATTTAATATTGCGGACGTATTTTCTGATTTCATCAATAGCCACCAATGAACCGTCTTTCTTTTCGGCAGACCAATAATCCCATCCGTTAAAACTGACACTGTGTTGTATGCGCGCAGCCATAACGTGTATGGATGCTTTGCCATATAATGTATGCATCAATTGCCCGTCGTGCGTAATCATAACGCGGTCGCCACGTGGTCCAACCAATGTTTGCCCAACATAAAGTAGACCCGCGTCTATCAATTCGCGGAAAGCAACCTTTATCGCATCGCGTTTTGGTTTTTCAACTTCGATATCTGATAAATCAATCGGTTGAATATTTTTAACGCGTTCGCGTGCGGCATTAACATAACTTTCTTCGCGATCAATACCAATAAAATTGCGCCCCAATTCTTTTGCTGTTGCAGCTGTTGTGCCAGAACCAACAAATGGGTCTAGTATTATATCACCAGGTTTAGTCGAAGATAAAATCACACGGCGCAATAAATCCATTGGCTTTTGTGTGTTGTGCAAACTTTTGCCATCTTTGTCTTTGACGCGTTCTTCACCCAGGCATATATTTATATCCCAATCAGAACGCATTTGTTTGCCGCCGTTTAATTTTTTCATCGTTTCGTAATTAAAAGTATATTTACCAGTCTTAGTCGGTGTTGCCCAAATCAAAGTTTCATGAGCGTTTGTAAAACGTGTTCCACGGAAATTAGGCATTGGATTGGTCTTGACCCAAACTATGTCATTCAAAATCCAAAATCCCATATCTTGTAAAATAGAACCAACGCGGAATATATTATGATAAGAACCGATAACCCACATTGCACCGTCTGGTTTTAATATGCGTTTACATTCTTTCATCCAATTGCGTGTAAATTCGTCGTATTCGGCATTAGATTCAAAATAATCCCAATTATCGCGAACAGCACGTGCAGCGGTTTGGTCTTCGGGTCTGTATAAAGTTTTAGCACCCAGTTGTAAATTATACGGGGAATCAGCAAAAATAGCATCAACAGATGCATCTGGGATGTTGCGCATTATTTTGATACAATCACCGCACAAAATCTGATTCAGATATTTTTGCATGTTCTCTCTCGCGTTAAGTTTGCCTTTCTCTGTATTTTACCACATTTTGACCCTTAAAAAAATAT
Source organism: Alphaproteobacteria bacterium (assembly GCA_046881825.1). Lineage (GTDB taxonomy): Bacteria > Pseudomonadota > Alphaproteobacteria > Rs-D84 > Rs-D84 > Enterousia. The sequence goes on from JBKSMS010000018.1 coordinate 29,381, forward strand.
GGCTGCGAATCGGTTTGTAAAAAAAAACACTTGATTTTTTTAAAAAAGCAATTTTTTACATATAATTTCTGCTTTACTTGCGCAATTTTTTCTTTTACCCTTTATGTGTTATGAGGTGTCCTTACTGTAATTCTACTGATAGTCGTGTGGCGGATTCCCGCCCAGACAGTGGCGATGCGGTTATCCGTCGTCGTCGTGTTTGTAATCAATGTGGTGCGAAATTCACTACTGTTGAACGCATTCAAATGCGTGATTTGTTGGTTGTGAAAAACAGTGGAAAAACAGAACCTTTTGATCGGGAAAAATTATTTCGTTCTATAAAATTGGCTTGTCGTAATCGCGATGTTCGGGACGAACAGATTGATAAATTGGTTGCGTCTATTCAACGCAGATTAGAAACAGAAAGTGCAGATGATACGGTCACTAGTGTCCAGGTTGGACAAATGGTGTCTGATTCTTTGTTGAACCTTGACCCAATCGCGTTCATAAGGTTCGTTTCGGTTTACAGAAAATTTTCAAAAGTTGCAGATTTTAAAAAAATTATCAACCAAATACCAGAAGCTGATGATGATGCAATCGTGTGTAAATTACCAAAGACTTCGTTGTTCTGAAAATGATAAAAAAAATAGTTGTATTTTTGATGGTGATAATTTGCCCGATTTTTGCGCGGGCGATTGAATCTGTTGATATTTTGTCTGATGAAGATGCGGCAACTTATGCACAAATATTCATGTTGCAAGACAAAGAAAAAATAGATGCTGCCAAAAAACTAGAAGCAAAATTGACAGATAAATATTTAATGAACGAAGTTTTATATCAAAGATATGTTTCAAAAACTTACCATACGCGCGGAAACGAATTACAAGCTTGGATGAACAAATATTATGATATGCCGGGTTCTGAAAGATTGTCTAAAATTGCAAAACTTAAAAAGGCGTCAACGCGTAAACCTGATATGCCACAGATTGTGACTGGCAAAGAATATATTGAATCTGCGCAATCTGAAACATGGACTGTTAAAACTTATAACGACAGAATTACAAAAAATATAAATAAGTTTAGAAAGGCTATTCGTTCTGGTGCTTCAAAAACTGCGCGTAAAATTTTGGAAGATAAATCGTTTAAATCAAAAATGTCTGAATCAGATTATGGACGTCTTGCGGGACGGTTGTCGTTTCTTTATTATACAAACGGTGAATATGAATTGGCAAAAAAGTGGGGTTTTGTCGCTGCTGATGCTAAATCTGAATATGGATTGTGGTCAATGGGTTTGCTTTATTTCAAAGAACAAAAATATAAAGAAGCACAAAAATATTTTTCGCAAATTCTAGATTTAACACAAATAAATAATGCCAGAAAGACAGAAGCCGCTTTTTGGGCAGGACGCGCTGCTGATATAAATGGCGACAGTGATATGGCGGAAAAGTATTGGAAGATTGCAGCAACTCATCCAATGTCTTTTTATGGTGCTTTGGCATCTACTATGTTGGGGGCGGCACCTGAATACGAATTTTTTGACCAAGAATGTTCTGATGAAGATATTATCACTTTGCGTGAAAATAAATACGGAAAAAAAGCTTTGGCATTGATTCAGGTTGGGCGCAAAGACAGGGCAGAACAATATTTGAAATATCTGGTGACGGCGAAATCATCTGATAAAATGTTGCATGCTGTTAATGCTGTGTCTTCTATGTATGGTTTACCAAGTGTTTCGATTTTGGTTTCTGGTGTGATGCGCGACAGGGGAATTTTGGAAATCAATGATGATATTATTTATTCCGCTCAATATCCGTTGCCTAATTGGGAACCAATGGGGGGGTGGTCTATCGACAGGGCGCTGCTTTTTGCGATTACAAAGCAAGAAAGTGGCTTCAAGCAAACCGCTAAATCTGTTGTGGGTGCAAATGGTGTTATGCAACTGATGCCAAAAACTGCAAAGTTGGTGGCACGCAAAAATTCTGTGAAGATGTCTGAAATAGATATGGCTAACCCAGAACACAACATGTTCCTGGGACAGCAATTCATTGTTGATTTATTACAACAAGATTTGGTGAATAATAATATTATTAAAATGTTGATTGCATATAATGCGGGAATTGGTAATCTGGCAAAGTTTGAAAAAAGTTTTTCAACCAAAGACCCGTTGCTTTATATCGAAAGTTTTCCGGCATATGAAACAAGAAATTATATTAAACGCGTAATGTCTAATTTGTGGTTGTATCGTGCGCGCCTTAATCAGCCACTGACTGCGTTGCAAGAATTAGCAGATGGCAAATGGCCGTATTACAACAGTGAAGATGAATATGTTGTAAATAATACTTTTAATAAGGCTTCTTTGTAAAAATATGCGAAGTATTCCTGATTTTTGTTTGGAAAAAAATTGTGGTAAAAAAATAGTTGCCGGTGTTGATGAAGCCGGGCGGGGGCCGCTTTGTGGACCTGTGGTTGCGGGGGCTGTCGTTTTTTTGAAATATGATTTTGGTGATATGCCAATAATCACTGATTCTAAACAAATGAGTGAAAAACAACGTGATATCGCATTTGATTGGATAACGAAAAATCCAGATATCGTTTGGTCGGTTGCACAATGTAGCGCCACCGAGATTGATGAATTAAATATTTTGCGTGCTTCATTGACTGCGATGAAACGTGCGATTAACGGGTTAAAAATAAGACCGGAATATTGCCTTGTTGACGGGAATAAAGTGCCTGATAATATATTTGGTGAACCAGTTGTAAAAGGGGATGCTAAATCGCTTTCTATTGCGGCGGCATCTATTTTGGCAAAGGTGACGCGGGACAGAATTATGCATGATTTAGCAAAGATTTTCCCAGAATATGGTTGGGATAAAAATGCAGGCTATCCTACACAACAACATTTGCAAGCAATCGAAAAATATGGTATAAATGAACATTATAGAAAGACTTATAAACCAGTGAAAGAAAGGTTAGAAAAAAATGGCGATTCATAATATTCATGAAATTGATGTCAAGGGTAAATACATTTTATTGCGGGATGATTTTAATGTCCAAATAGAAAACGGAAAAATAGTTGACGCTTTTCGTATTGATGCTTCGATGCCAACAATTAAACATTTAATTTCAAACGGTGCGCGTGTTGTTATTTGTGCCCATCTGGGACGACCAGGGGGAAAACGGGATGAAACTCTTTCTTTGCGTCCAATTGCTGAATACATGAATATACCTTTTGTGGATGATTGTTTGAAAAAAGATTTTCTGTCTGATATGAAAAACGGTGATGTTGTTTTAATGGAAAATTTGCGTTTTTACAAGGGCGAAGAAGAAAACGATGATGCGTTTGCACGCGAATTGGCAAAAGGATTTGATGTTTATGTAAATGATGCGTTTGCTGTTTCGCACAGGTCGGCGGCAAGTTTGGTTGGTGTGACTAAATATTTACCATCGTATGCTGGCGATTTATTATCAAAAGAAGTTGAAAACATTTCGCGTGTCATAAAAAATCCAGAACATCCTTTTGTCGCCTTTGTTGGTGGTGCAAAGGTTTCGTCAAAGATAGGTGTGTTGAAAAAGTTGGTGACTGTTGCAGATAAATTGGTTGTTGGTGGTGCAATGGGGACTACTTTTAATTTTGTTGACGGAATGGCGGTTGGGAATTCTTTATACGAAGCGGACATGATAGATGTCGTGACGGATATTAAAAAGTTAGCAAAGAAAAATCATTGTGAAATTTTATTGCCATTGGATAAAGGTGTTGGAAAAACTTTTGATAAAAATGCAAAGCGCGAAAATCGTGATGTTGATAAAATCAAAGATGATGATGTTATCATTGATGATGGTGACAAAACCATAGAACGCAATCATGATGTTTTGACGGATGCCAAGACGGTAATCTGGAATGGAACTTTTGGTATGGCGGAATGGGGTCCGGTTTGGGGGCGGGCTTCATTTGCGCTGGCACATGATTTAGCACACTTTACAAAAATGGGAAAAATTAAAAGTATTGTTGGTGGGGGCGAAACTGTGGCTGCGCTGGACGCAATTGATGTTCGTCGTGATATGACATATGTTTCAACTGGTGGTGGCGCGTTTCTTGAATTCATCGAAGGCAAAGAATTACCAGCCATCAAAGCATTGGAAAAATAAATATATTTTTGATTTTTTGTTTCATAAAATTGGCGAATCGGGTAAATCCATGTTATAATCAGTGTGTAAATTAGCGTAAAAAGAGGTTTGTTATTATGTCTTTAGTACCTATTGTTATTGAAGAATCTCCAAAAGGTGAACGGTCTTTTGATATTTATTCGCGCCTTTTGCGGGACAGAATTGTTATGGTTTCAGGGCCTATTGAAACAAATATGGCGAATACTATTGTGGCTCAATTGTTGTTCTTGGAATCTGAAAATCCAAACGCTGATATTTCTTTGTATATCAATTCACCAGGGGGTGATGTGACTGCTGGGTGGGCAATTATGGACACAATGCAATATATTAAACCTAATGTGACCACGATTGGTATGGGATTGGTCGCATCTATGGGGTCTGTTTTGTTAGCCGCTGGGGCAAAGGGAAAAAGATTCGTTTTGCCTAATACAGAAATCATGATTCATCAGCCATCATCTGGAACCCAAGGTAAAGTGACGGATATGGAAATCTATATGCAGGAAATGCAAAGAGTTAAAAAAATATTCGTTAAACAAATGGCTGAATTTACTGGGCGCAAAGAAAAAGAAGTCTTTGATGCGATGGAACGCGATAACTGGATGGACGCCGAAGCAGCTAAGAAATTCGGTTTAATAGACGGCATTTTAACACGTAAATAATATCTAGCGGGGTTTGTAAAATGAGTGACGATAAAACACAAAATACACCAGAAAATGCACAACAATTTTGCAGTTTTTGCGGCAAATCTGTTTACGAAGTAAAAAAGTTAGTTAGTGGTCGTGGTGTTTGCATTTGTGATGAATGTATCAATTTGTGTAATGATATTATGGCTGATGATAAACAGACACAGATTACAAAAGAATCTGCTGCGTTGCCAACACCGTCACAAATTTACAATTTCCTTAATGAATATGTTATTGGGCAAGACGAAGCAAAAAGAACTTTGTCTGTCGCTGTTTACAATCACTACAAAAGAAACAGCGCAGCGATAGCTTCTAATGTAGAAATTCAAAAATCAAATATTTTGATGATAGGTTCTACGGGAACGGGTAAAACTTTGTTTGCTCAAACTTTGGCGCGTGTTTTGGATGTTCCTTTTGCTATTGCTGATGCGACCACTTTGACCGAAGCAGGTTATGTTGGTGACGATGTCGAATCAGTTTTAACGCGTCTGTTGCAAAATGCTAATTTTGATGTGGAACGTGCGCAACGCGGAATCATTTATATTGATGAAATTGATAAAATTTCACGTAAATCTGAAAACCCATCGTTGACACGCGATGTTTCTGGCGAAGGTGTTCAACAGGCTTTGTTGAAATTAATCGAAGGAACGATTGCAAATGTTCCTGCGGGTGGTGGCGGACGTAAACATCCGGGCGAAACAACTGTGCAATTGGACACCAGCAAGATTTTATTTATCTGTGGTGGTGCTTTTGATGGTTTGAATAAAATAATTGCTTCGCGGACTGCGGGACGTGCGGGGATTGGTTTTGGGGCAGATGTTTCTGACAAGCAATCGCGTGATGAAAAAGACAGATTGATGGATGTTCAATCAAGTGATTTGGTCAAATTTGGAATTATCCCAGAATTGATTGGCAGATTGCCTATTGTGACTACTTTGCAACCATTGGATGAAGCGGCACTGGTCAAAATTTTAACAGAACCAAAAAATGCGATTGTAAAACAATACGCTGCGATGTTGGAAATGGATGGAATAAAATTGAACATCACCAAAGACGGATTGATGGCAATTGCAAAAATGGCTGTGGAAAGAAAAACTGGGGCGCGTGGTTTACGTTCTATTTTGGAAAAGATTTTATTGCAACCTATGTTTGATGCGCCTGATAAAAAAGATTTGCAAGAAATCGTTGTTGATGCTGATGTTGTAAATGGCAAAAAGGCACCAATGGAAATATATGCTGAAACAAAAAAAGCTGCATAAGCAAAATATCAAAATAAAAAACCGATTTTATATCGGTTTTTTATTGGTTCGGATCTTTGCAGTATCCCCACAATTTATTTGTTCCTGTTGCAACATAGAATTCTTTGAATAACACATCGCCCGAAACATCGTGGTATCCATTGTTGTTTTCGTCTACCCATGGTGAATAAACCCAAATTCCGTTCATGTCATTACAATCTTTTGCCAACATAGGTATCAAAGATTCGCGGATAGATTGTGCGACATTGTCCACCGCCGCCAGCAAATTTTTTGATAATACATTTGATGTATCAGATGTGCGAGTGCAATTTTGTAATGCGTATATTACCAATTGTTGATATAAACTGCCCACATAGTATTGACCACATGCTTCGTACAATTCACTGTTTAGATTAACTGGTGCTTTGATGCCCCCGGGGCATACACATTGATTCGGACAAGACCTGCATTCTGTAGCGGCATTTAAACTGAAACAATATGGATTTGCTTCGCCACAACTTTGAGTGTTTGATTGGGCAAATAAGTAATATCCTTCTTTGCAGCTGGTGTATTTTTTTCTGTAATCTTTGCACATGCCAAGATAATCTACATAAGTTTGAGGTATTGTTTGTGTTGTTATAATATCAGAACGTGAAAACGGGTTTACAAATGTCGTATTGCATAGCGCGTTGTTGGCATGATAAGATTCGCCTGGGGCATATTTGCGGCACCCAAAAGGATAACTGTGTAACGAATCGCTGCCCGGGACGGCACATATAGATTTTGCATATATCGCCAACAAATCTGGACAAGATTGTTCGATTGTTAAATCTGTGATTCCAGTCATCGTTGCAAGCAATGTATTCAATCCATCAGGCCCGCCACCGTATAAGTTGCTGCATGTATTTAATTTATCCGAACACATTTCTTCGGATAATTCCAAAGCCTTTACAAACACCATTTGTGAAGAATCATCCGTAAAGTTTGTCAAAGATTTAGATTGTTTTAAATAACATTGATTTACAACCTGTAAACATTCATTTTTGACAGTTGCAACGCGTTGTTGTTGACCCTGATAAATTTCAACAATAGCTTGGCGTAAAAATTCTTCCCACACATAATCCGAATCGTCGCGACATAAATCTAAATCTTGTTGTGCAAAATCGCGTTTCTTATTCAGCATATTTACGAAAGCAGCATTTTTATTGTTTTTCAAAATATCGCCAGACAAAGAAAGCTGATTTTCGATTTGATAAAAATCTGGGGAATAAATTGCTTCGCCTGTTGTGTTGTTTAAATATTTTCCAGAAAAATCCAAACAATGTATATAATCTTCACCGCATACAGAATCGTTTGTTATACTTTTTCGAACATTTGCGATGCAATCATTAACCGTCAAAGAATTATGCGCATCGTAATTTTCCAGTCTAGCATCTTGCATTTTATGTCTTGTTGAACGAATAGAAGCATTTGCAGCAACCATTTGTTTATCAAGATTGTTTTGTAATATAGAACAATCGTTTTCAATATACATTCCGTAAGCAGTTGATACCATCTGTAAATCTGATTCAGAACAAACTTCGCGTGATAAATCATAACATTGTGTGTGAACAGCATTAAACAAAGGTTCGCCACTTAAATTAGCAATATTTGTTCCACCAATTAAATCAGTAGTGTTCCATATGGCGCGAATGTCCCCAGCGATATCCAAAGTCCCAGCGGTAGATAATGCTTGCTGTTTAGAATTTTTTAATACAGCACTAATTCCAGATAATGTTTTTGCGCTGTCTGATTTGTCTTTCCTTATTGACGATTCGCCAGCCGTGGCGGCAGCCATCGCTTTCACTTCTGCGGCGGTTTTGGAAATAGCATCGATATTAATATCTTCGAAATCTTTTAAGCTGTCAGCAGTTTGGGACAATTTTTTTTCTTGGGCTTTGACACTGTCTAATTTAGAAGAACAAATACAGCGACGATAATTTTCATTTAATGTCGCACAAAATTGGTCCATACATGTGAAATAAACATCGCGACAAGAATTATAATTTGTTCCAAAAGTTTTTGTCGCAACAGTTGTTGCCGCACGCGATATTCTTGTTGGTTGATTGGTACGTTTTGTTGCCTTGCGTTGTGCAGCGGAACGATTCACCACAGTTTTATTTGTTGCGCGTCGCGCATTTGTTGATTGCTTAGCGCCCGTGCGTGCAGATACAGTTTTATTTTGTGAACTGCGTGTTTGGGATACAATTTCGTTTCTGGCGGAAGTTTGGCGCGATACTGTGTTTTTACCACGTTCAACAGCGCCAGCGACACCGGCGCACAAAAACAGCCCGATTAAAGCAAGATAAACCTTTCTCATCCTGTACTTTTTAATAATAATAACAAAAACAGAATATTTTAAGCAAGAGTTTTTATAAAAAACACTTTTCATAAAATTTAAAATATGATAGAATAGGGGTGATGAGGATAAAAACCTCCCCCGGTGCTTCGCACCACCCCCTCCAAAGGGGGAATAATTCTCCCCTTGGGGGGAGTCCGGTCGGAGACCGGGAGGGAGGGCAAAACAGACAATTCCCCCTTTGGAGGGGGTGCCCGCAGGGCGGGGGAGGGTTAG
>JBKSMS010000019.1:0-12247 GCA_046881825.1 Alphaproteobacteria bacterium
TGGTGGAGGCACAGGGACTCGCTCGGGCTAGCCCTGCGCGGCATTCGTTAGCACTCAAACTTCATTATATTTGTTTTCGCTTACTCATTGTCGACCCCTTCGTTGCTTCGCAACTTTGGTCGGGTTCTCGTCCAGATGTGCAACAAAAATAAAAATCACCAAAAAGGTGATTTTAATTTTTGGTGGAGGCACAGGGACTCGAACCCTGGACCCACTGATTAAAAGTCAGTTGCTCTACCAACTGAGCTATGCCTCCATGAACTCTTTTTCAGGCGTTCGGGGGGAATTTTGCCACACAAAAAACAAAAAATCAAGAATTTTTTACATTTTTTACAAAAAATGTGGATTCAGACATCAAATCATGGTTTGAATTGGAAAACAAAATGTTGTTATTGATGTTAATGCCCAAATCCACAAAACTATTATTAGATAAAAAGGCCAATCTCTCAATTAGCAAGAATCCCTAGGTTTTTATGGACAAAGCATCAAAAAATATTGCATAATTCGAAAAAAGAAAAAGGTAAAGATATTATGAATAAAAAACCAATTATATGTGGAATTGTTGCTGTTGGTCCTGATGATGTAATTGGTCGTGATGGCATTATGCCGTGGTGTTCACGCAGGGATTTGTATCATTTCAGGACTTTGACAACACCAAATCCTTGCATATTTGGAAAAACAACTTTTATGAATTTGCCAGTTAGACCATTGCCAAAAAGATTAAATGTGGTGTGCAGTTCTGCGTATAAAAACGAACTTCGTGACAGTGTTTTGTATGTAGATTCTTTGGAAAACGCGATTGAATCTTGTAAAATGTCCCCATATGTTTTCATTTGTGGCGGGGCAAAAATTTACGAATATGCGCTTCGGCATGATTTGATAGATATAATGTATGTTACAAAAATAAACTATGAAATTTTATCTGAAAATATTGCGCAAAGCCCGAATAAATATGTTCGTTTTCCTATAAACACGGATATCTTTTTTGATTCTGATAAATGGGTTGCGAAAAAAATAGTATATCCAGATGGTGTGTTGCCCAAAGATTACGAAAACATTACAACAAAATTTTTTAAATGCTGTCGTGTGCGATAAAAAAACACTTTTAATTTTTTTTTATATTTGCTAGGATAATATTCAGTATAATAGATAGTGTATGGGGGACAAATGAAAAAAATCTTTATCTTTGCCACTTTTGTGCCGATTGTTGCGTTTGGTGCTGATGATTGTGCGACAATGCGAAATGTCCCAAGTGGTGTTCAAACTTTACAAGATGTTATCAATTTAGGGCTTTGTCGAAACCCACAAACTGCGGCGGCATACGCGTCTTTGCGGTCCAGCCATTTTAACAAAAACGCGGGCTATGCTAATTATTTGCCAAGTGTTTCTGCCGGGGTGTCTGCTGGTAAAAATTATGCTAATCAAGAATGGCAAGATTGGAATTATGGTGCTTCGATTTCTGCATCTTATTTGATTTTTGATTTTGGCAAAAGAACTGCGGATATGAATCAAATGATTGCCACATATCGTGCTGCGGGTTTTGATTATGATGATAATATACAAAATTTTGTGTATGGATTGATTGGTTCTTATTATGAATTGTTAAATGCGGATGCAGATGTAGAATCTGCTGAATCTGCGTTAAAGGTCGCACAGACCGCGAAAGATACCGCGGATAAAAAGTTCAAGGCTGGTGCAGTGGCCAAGGCTGATGTGTACAAGGCTGATACAACATTGGCATCATCGCAATTGTCATTAGAACGCGCAAAAAACAACCGCGAAATTGTCAAGGGAACATTGCTAACTAAATTATCGTTTCCTGCAAGTCAGGATATAACTATCGCTGATATGCCGTCTAATTTTGGCAGTGCTGCTGAAAACAAAAGCATAGATGATTTAATAAAAATTGCCAAAGAAAAAAGACCAGATTTATTAAAAGCAACTGCGAACAAAGACGCGGCTTGGCACAAAAGAAATTCTGTATTTTTAAGAAATTTGCCTTCGATAAGTGCATCGGGGTCAATCGGTTGGAATGATGATTCTTTGTCTGGTGTGTTTGCGCCAGAATCAGATAGAATAAACGGTTCAATTGGTATTCGTGCATCTATGCCTTTGTTTGCAGGCTTTGCGAATATGTATGGATTGCGTGCTGCGGAATCCGATTATGATCGTGCGAAATATAACGAACAGCAGACAAAAAATTCTGCAATGATGGATGTGTTCACCGCTTATCAAAATTATAAAACTGCTCAAACAGTTTTGACACAAACAGAAAGTTTATTGAAATCTGCAACTGAAAATGAACGCGTCACTTCTGGAATGTACAAAGTTGGACGTGCTACGATGCTTGATTGGCAGACTGCGCAATCAGAATTGATAAATGCGCAAAAGCAAAATAATGCTGCAAAATATGATTTGTTTGTAAAGCGCGCTGCTGTTGCATTGGCAATAGGTGATATCAAATCGGAATTGGAGGGTAAATAACATGAAAAGAAATTGGTTTTTGCGTCACAAATGGTGGTCTTTGTTTTTTGTTGCTTTGGTTGTGATGATTGTCGCAATGTTCGTGACTGCAAAAAAGGTTGAAAAGAAGAATTTTGTCACGATGGATATAACGCGTGGCGATATTGCGCAGACAGTAACAGCAACTGGGGAAATTATGCCTGTGAACACAGTCAGTGTTGGTTCCCAGGTTTCTGGCACAATCGAAGAAATATTTGTTGATTATAATTCTATGGTTAAAAAAGGTGATAAATTATTGACCATAGAACCGTCTGTTTTACAGGCTTCTGTTGATGAAGCCAAGGCATCTCTTGATTCCGCGATTTCACAACGCGATTATGCAAAAAATGAATATGAACGTAATAAATATTTGTTCGAAAGTGATTTTATTGCGCGTTCAACAATGGAACAATCACAGACACAATATGAACAAGCACAAGCTTCTGTTGTTCGGGCGAAATCTCAATATGACAAAGCGGTAACAAATTTGGGGTATGCGACAATTACTTCGCCTGTGGATGGAACAGTGATTTCACGCAACGTAGACAAAGGTCAAACAGTTGCGGCATCTTTCCAAACTCCGGATTTGTTTTATATTGCCGAAGATTTAACAAAAATGCAGATAGAAACAGCTGTGTCAGAAGCCGATATCGGTGTGATAAAGCAGGGGCAATCAGTCACTTTTACAGTTGATGCGTATTCTGGTCTGACATTTGATGGTGCTGTTCGTCAGGTTCGCCTTTCCCCAACAACGACATCTAATGTAGTTGTTTACACGGTGGTTATTGATGTGGATAATTCTGATTTGAAATTAATGCCTGGGATGACTGCGTTTGTGACGATTACTGTAAATTCTGCCAAAGACACATGGAAAGCGCAAAATTCAGCATTTCTTGTTCGCAGTTTTGATGGTATTGTTGAAACAAAAGATGAATCAATAACACCACAGAATCATTTGGCGATTATGCGCGAAGGCAAAGTTATTTTAGTTCCATACAAAAAAGGTCTTGCAACGGCAACCGAAACGCAGATTATTTCTGATGAAATAATGGTTGGCGATAAAATAGTTATTGGATATATGGGGCAAAAATCTAAGATAAAAACATCTGGTCGTGGTGGTGGCATGATGGGTGGCCCAGGTGGAGGTCCACGTTAAAGGGATAAAGTTATGAAGCAGACACCGATTATATCAATGAAAAAAATTTGCAAAAGTTTCCCGCTTGAAGTGGGTGGTGAACAGCAGGTTTTATTTGATATATCTTTTACAATCAATCCCGGGGAATTTGTGGCAATCATGGGACCATCTGGTTCTGGTAAATCAACTTGTATGAATATTATCGGTGCATTGGATTCTGCAACCAATGGTGTTTATGAATTATATGGCAAAGATATAACAACTTTGTCCCCAGATGAATTGGCAAAGATAAGAAACGAATATATCGGTTTTGTTTTTCAAAATTTTAATTTATTACCAAAAAGAAATATTCTAGACAATGTTATGTTGCCGCTGATGTATCGGGGACTGCCGATGAATGAACGTTTAGAACGTGCACGTGAAATGTTGCAACTGGTAAATCTTGAAAATTTTGAAACTTACCTGCCAACACAACTTTCTGGTGGTATGAAGCAAAGGGTTGCTATTGCGCGTGCTTTGGCTGGGGACCCAAAATTGATTTTGGCAGACGAACCGACTGGTGCGCTTGATTCTAAGATGGGAAACGAAATTTTAAAATTCTTTAAAAAATTAAATAAAGAATTGGGTATCACTATCGTTATGATTACACACGAATTTGAAATCGCACAATATGCTAATCGTGTGATACATATTTATGATGGTCGAATAACTTTTGATGGACCAATACCAAAAAATGAATCTGTGTTATTGAAATCAGAACAAAAGGTGCGCAACAAATGACATTTTACGATATAGCACACGAATCTTGGTTGTCGATTAGTGGCAATAAAATGCGCTCGTTTTTGACTGTGTTGGGTATAGTTATTGGCATTATGGCTGTGGTTGTAATGGTGGCAGTTGGTGAAACTGTGCAACAATCTATTACGGATCAATTTTCATCTTTGGGGACAAATACGATAATGATACGCGCGGGCGCGGCGCAAAGTGCGGGGGTGCGTTCTGGTAATCGTATGACATTGACAATGGATGATGTTCAATATCTGGCGCAATTACCAGATGTGGCGGCGGTATCGCCAGTTGAAAATAGTGGTGCCCAGGTTGTATATGGAAATAAAAATTGGTCTACATCCATGGTTGGTGTTTATCCAGACTATGCCACTGTTCAAAATATAGAAATGGAATACGGGACATTTATTGATATGTCTGCGGTGCGCAGTGCGGCGACTTATGCGGTAATTGGACCGGATACAGCTGAAGAATTAGGCATGCCTAAAAATCCAGTTGGTGAAATTATTCGTGTTCGTAATACTCCGTTGGTTGTTATTGGTGTGACCAAGGCAAAGGGTGATTCTGGGATGGGGTCGCAAGATGATATGATAATTGTTCCAATAACCACATTAAAAAAGCGCATTACTGGTTCGCGCTTTCCAAATTCTGTAAATATGATTTCTTTGAAACTGTATCAAGATTCAGATAATAATATCGCGACAGAACAAATTACTGCTTTGTTGCGGCAACAACATAAATTAAAAGATGGTGCGGCAGATGATTTTCAAATTACAGATATGAAGCAGGTTATGGAAACTATGAACACAGTCAGCAGTTATTTAACTTTGTTGTTGGTTGCTATTGCTGCGGTGTCATTGTTGGTGGGGTCTATTGGAATTATGAATATGATGCTGGTATCTGTTGCTGAACGCACGCGTGAAATCGGTATACGCAAGGCTATTGGTGCGCAAGAAAGCACGATAATAACCCAATTTCTATCAGAATCTATTTTGATATCATTTATCGGTTCATTGTTTGGTCTGATTCTGGGGGTTGGATTGTCCCAAGGGGTGGGGCGATTCATATTGCACTATAATGTTCCTTTTTCTATTTGGCCTGTGGTGGTATCAATATCTGTTGCGGTTGTTGTTGGATTGGCATCTGGGGTAATGCCTGCGATTAAGGCGGCAAAATTAAACCCAATAGACAGTTTAAGATATGAATAAAGTTTGTGTTTAAAATCCACGCATAGATTTTAATCTTTTTATACGGTTTTCAACCGAAGGATGAGTTTTCCCAATTCCCGCAAACATGCGTTTTTTACCCAAAGGATTAGCAATACAAACATTTCCCATTAATTCACATTTATCCAGTGATTCAACACGGGAATCAACACTTATTTTTTTCAATGCTGAAATCAAAGCTTCTGGATTTCTGGTAATATGCGCAGATGCTGCATCGGCTGCATATTCGCGTGTTCGTGACAAAGCAAAATAAATAATTGGTGCCAATAACAAATTAAAAATCAATAATGATAACCATAATATTAATAATATCGCGCGTGCATTATTTTGTTCTTTGTTATCGCTACGTGATGAATTATCAGAATAAGTAAAAGACCGTGCAATAAAATCTGCCAATAATGTCAAAGCCCCAAGACAAGTAATAATGATAACATCCAATCTAATATCGCGATTTCGTATATGCCCCATTTCATGAGCGATTACAGCTTCTAATTCCAGAGGGGTCAATTTTTTTATAATTCCACTGGTTAATGCAACACAAGCATTATCAGGTGATGTTCCTGTGGCAAAAGCATTTAAACTGTTGTCTTTTATTACATATACGCGTGGGGTTGGCAACCCCGCAGCCAAGGCAACATTTTCAACACATTTAAAAACTTTTTTGTTTTCATCATCTTTTTCATTCAGTTCTTGTGCCCCAGCAAAACCCAACATCATATTACTGCCACAAGAATAAGAAATAACAGTCCATATAAAACATACTGCGATAATTACAGGGAAAGCAGTACAGATTAAATTCAATGCTTCATCAACAGACATAAATGCGCAAGACAAAGCGAATATTATTATTCCTAAAACAACAGGAAACAATAAAACCAATAACACAGTTTTTATATTATTGCGTTTTATGTGTTGATAAACATCTTGCATCATAAAACAAGCCCTAGAATTTTACACTTGGTGCGTGTTTTACCGCTTCGCGTTCATTTTCATCCAGTTCAAAATACTTTTCTTCGTTAAAATGAAACATTGCCGCAACGATATTAGAAGGAAAAGATTTAACTTTGATATTCATGCTTTGAACGACAGTGTTATAAAATTGTCTAGCTGCCTGAATTTTTGTTTCTGTGTCAGATAATTCCTGTTGTAATTCCAAGAAGTTTGTATTTGCTTTTAATTCAGGATAGCTTTCAGAAAGTGCGAACAAAGATTTTAATGCGCCAGACAATGTGCCTTCTTCTGCGTTTTTACCATCAACCCCGCGGGCAGACATAGCGGCAGAACGTGCCGCCACAACAGCAGATAATGTTTCGCGTTCATGCTTTGCGTATCCTTTTACAACCTCTACCAGATTTGGTATCAAATCATATCTGCGTTTTAGTTGAGTGTTAACAGTCGCCCATGCTTCTTTGACATTTTGGCGCCCTGAAACTAAAGAATTATAAGTTAAAATAAAAAACAAAGCTATACAAACCAATATGACTATCGCTATTACCATAATAAATCCTTTTTGCTAGGTATACGAATGATGGTACAACAACAGGCATATATTTACAAGAAAAAACATCAATGTTTTGCTTTGACTATTTTTCTTTAGTTTCACTATTTATAAACTTGAAAAAATCTTGGGGTTGTGCGCCTGTTGCATCAATTATTTTTGCGATACTGTTTGTCGAAGGCCATCTAGGCTGTTCGTATTTAGAAAATCTTTTGCTTTTGTTGAACGTGGTTGGGTCTAATCCACTAAGCTTAGCTAGTCCAGAACAAGACATTCCATGTTCTTTTGCAAATAATTCAATTGCATGCCAAATTTGATAATGATTCATAGTGTTTTCTCTCCATTGCTTATTTTGTTCCCAATTCTACTGGGTATATTATCATTATAAGAGAATAAAATCAACAAATACAACTATAATGAGAAAACAAACCTATAAAATACGATAAATTTTGTTAGTGTGCTACGAATATGAATAATATTGTTGTAGAAATCAATATATACCTTGGTTATACATATCCCACTCGTTTTGTCTGCGGTTAATTAACCCGTTTGATATTTTACCCTGAGAACGATTCCATGCTTTCCACGCAGATTCTAAATTAGGGTATATTGAACTGCGAAATTCCTGATTGTTGATATATTGACAATTTTACGAGTTGAAAAAGCATAAGTTATTTATAAGACGACGGATAGGTTACGGATTCTGTGTAGCTATTGTGTATCCAGAGGGGTGTTTTATGGCGTATTTTGGTGTATCGTGGTATGCGTAAATACAGAAGTGTTAAGTTAAGAAAAATGCCGCAAACCTGCGGGGTTTACGGCGAAAATCCTTGGCTCGGGCAACTGGACTCGAACCAACGACATACGGATTAACAGCAACAGTTCCAGTAACAAAAAAATCGGCTGTAATCCGCAGAAATCAGGGTTTTTTTATTGTGTACTGTTGTGTAAAAATGGAAAGTAGTATGCAAATATGTACATTTTTAGATTGGTCAAAAACAGTATTCAATAGTATAAAAAAGAGTACATTATATACATTCTCTCGTAACGAAATCGTTTGAGAGAGTATGTTTCATTTTTAACGATATCGTGAACGATTCCATAAACGATATCGTTACGATTTAGTTAATCAAAATCAGTTGCTAAAACACCGGCTTTAACATTTTTTAATTGTTGCTAGAAGAATCTATACGTTCGGCCTCTAAACGTAGACGTCTTTTTCGTAAAGATTCTCCTTTATAATAAAATTCTCTCCAACCATTTATATGTGTTTTTGGGCTTTTGGGTTTTATCAACTTTTCTGCCAATGTACTTAATGCGTAAGGTTCGCCTTTGTATTCAACATTATTATCATCAAGAACTTTGCACTTAATAGAAGGATCTCTATGGAATTCAACATAATCACCGACAGGGATGTTTAACATTTCAAATGTTGATGCCGAACGTTTTCCTTCTCTTTCTTGAGCAACTTGTTTAACTATATTTTCAATATCTTGTTCTTCAGGGGTTGCCTCCGGAATTTCTAATTCATATCTGTCCGGTGCAAGCGCGACTAGACTTTGCATAACTTCACAAGCTTTTTCTGGAGTTATCTGAAAGAATTCTTTTTTGCGAATACTGCCATTACTCCGTTGTTCTATTGCGTGTATTTCCGGATTTATAGCATCAAATATCTGATGGATATGTTTTTCTGTTTCATGAGCATTATCGCACTTTAATAATGCTTTTACTCTAAAATCCAACGGAATCGCCGTAGAATTATTTAATTCTGATAATCTATTTTTAATATCATTTTTTGTGGTGCATCCAATTTTTAACCAGCCCGCCAGACTAGGATTGGTTAATATATAAACTATTTGTTGTTTTGCCATTTTGTATTTTCCCTTTGTTTAACATGTTAATGTTATCATAAAAATGGGTTAAAAACAATTGCTTTTTGAATAAAGAATACCGCAAATTAAAAATATGTAGTTGTTATGAGACTATACGTAACAAAAGAGAAATGATTATGAAAAAATAAGTAAAAATTACCAGTGTTAGTTGATTATAAGTCGTTTATTGGCTCCAATTGATACCGTTCCAAGTACATGACTATTATGGCGACTGTATCTATAAATTGCATTATTGTGTCATCTGTCAAATTTTCTTTCATCGTGCCGATAGACATAAAATTAACATGTTTAAAAGCACAGTATTTATCGTACATAAACCTGAACATATCATTGTCTAAATTTTTTACACGTTTAGAGAAAGCTTTTACATAACCAGTCGGATCTGGACGTTTATAATTATCTTCTATAAGTTTTATTTTTTCGGTGTTCAGACCAAGTCTGTAATTTAATTTGCTTATTATTTGTTCGTGTTTATCTTTCGCAGACTCGTCCTTATTAGTTTTTACAATTTTGTCTCCAACAGGGTAAAAAAATTTCAAGAGAGACACATAAGATTGCCATGCAATATCCTTGGATAGATCTGTGTCTAGTTGAAGATTAGATATAATCTGACCAGCCGATGATCTGGCCATATATTTATCAAGGTTTTTCAATGTTTGCTGCTCAGATTTATTATCTTTGATATAACTTAAAATAGAGCAGGTTTCTAGTAAATTACCGGCCACCAAAAAGGCATCGTAAAACAAATGCTTTTCACATAAAATTACAAAAGATTTTGTACCATCAACAATTCTGTCATATAAATTCCACTTTATAAAATCTACCATAGGTTCATTACCATAAAAGATTGGCATCTTTTCTGGTTTGAAACATTTAACAACTAAAAGTTTCCTAAACAAATTGTATGGTAACATGTGTCTCAGACCTTTAGGTGATATATTACATGATTTTTACGAGTTATTTCAAGAAATATCAAAAGAGTAAAAACATACTATAAGCATCTTGAAAAAAAGAGATGTGTATATTATAATATAACTAACATGGGGAGTTTTATTATCAATCAAAATATAAATAAATACTGGATTTTTGCTAGATTTGTTCTATTATGATATCGAACATAGGGAGTATAGAGCAAAAGTTGGTATTTTACCAAAAGGGGCGGCATTATGGCAGTAACTCTATCTAATTCTCCAATAAGAGAGGTTTTGGTTGGGGTTTCTATAAATATAACAGAAGACCAATTAAAACAATTTGAAAATAGAGCAAAAATAGAAAGATTTTACCCAAACAAGCAAATTTCTCCTGGTTTGTCTTTTGATCAGTCTAAGAATTTTTTTGTTCACACACCAGGATACACCTTTTCTACAAAGGATGGCAAGCAAACAATGTTTGTAGATAAGACGAGATTAACCATAAGCAATCGCGATAAATATGAAAGCTTTGATAAATTTATATCTCCTTTCCTAGAGTTGTTTCATGTTTTTGTTGATATTGTTGGTGATATAAAGCTTGGTTCAGATGTTGGTTTGAGATATATAAATGAAATGTTTCTTACTCCAGCAGAATTAAAACTGTTTAAGATTTGTCTTAATGATTCTAATGGCGGAGTAGAAAATTATGGGGCCGGATTCCCAATCATTAAGGAAAACGCTCTTATCAATGTAAATATCCAAAAAAACGCCTTGCCAGATTCGCAGTCACGAGTCATATTCGATATAGATGCTCATGTTAAATACACAAATATAGAAGAATCTTTAGAGAGATTGCGTTCGTTAACAGAGAGTGTCTTTTTTGATAATGTAGATGATAGTTTAATACAAAAATGGAAATAACATCATGCCAGAAGCACAGAGAGTTCAAAGAACGACAGAAAGTATAAATTATCCTGTAAACGATAATATGATTTCTGTTACAAATTCTACAACTTTAATTCTTAGCAAAGACCAGAAAGTTGTACGCCCTTTTATGAATCAATTGATAACGAGTGGTGGTTACCGCAACATGGTGCTTGAATTATTAAATAGAGCCGTGGAATGTCATGTCGAGAATTGGGGAGGTTGTAACGAATGTGCCATTGAAGACACAACAATAAATAATGCGAAGATATTTCTTAAATTTGCTGAAAATGAATTAGATTGGTTCCCGTCAATTTCTGTATCAGATGAGGGGCATTTTGTGTTAGAATGGAGTGGAGATAAGTATACTAGTTATGTTGCTATTAACCAATATGGTGTGATATTTCTTAAAACACACAGAAGCATTATAGATGGTGACGAGGACAATAAAACAATAGTTTTTGCAGACAAGACGGAAGTTGAACTTAGAAATTCATTATGGAAAATATTTAAATCCATAAACGATAAGGATTCTATATAAATGCCATTGTGCAAATATTTACATCAAGATATAGTTGCTTTTGGAGGCGAACACGATGGTGTCGCCTGTGAGCAGTGTGGCATTATAAAACAGATTGTTATTGATGACGGTTGTGTGGCGAGAGTCATACCTGAAACGAAAAGGAAAGATTATATTGATTCTAAAGGCTCCGTTCACCCAAATTGTTTTTCCCATGATAACAGGTGTAAACCTAAAATATCTGTTTTGCTAGTGAACGAACATTTTGAAAATAGCTTGAATTTATTTAGGCGGATAACAGGTATAACAGATTTATACGGGGTCGCAGAATTAGAAGTAAAACAAATAAAGGCGTATTGTCCGTTGTTAGAAATTATTAAAGACGATTATGCATATTCTGGTAACTCTGTATTAGATTTTCCAAATCATTGTAGTCTGATGTCTTTCAGTGGTAAAAATATGAAAGAATTAAATAATGAATTCAAGTATAAAACAATTCTAGCGAAAGCCGCGGTTCTTAAAGAATGTTAATCATGCATAGCCCTGTGACATTTGTCACAAATTGAAACCAGCCAGTCAATAGGTTCGCGACCAATGTTTTTTATCGAGGGTAACGGCGAGCGCAACACCTTGTTACACACACAACGTCAAAATGCGTCAAAATCTGGTGGTTGCCCCAACGGAAAAGAAAGATATTGATTTGGAGCTAAGCCCAAATCGTGAAGCGGATATTTTGCCAATCACGGTGGAAAATTTAAACTTTTCATACGTTGCCAATAAGAAAGTAATTAAAAATCTTACATTTTCATTAAATCGGGGCGAGAAATTTTTAATTGTTGGGGAAAATGGCGCA
>JBKSMS010000020.1:0-34299 GCA_046881825.1 Alphaproteobacteria bacterium
GTGGATGTGATTGGACTGGTCTCGTTAAACCCTCGACCTCACTGCGCTCATCGGCTTTGCCGACCGCCACACTCACGTCTGGCTTTCACTTGTAGTCGAACCAACCCCCGTTGGTTCTTCGTCTCAATCCAAATAAAAAAAATAGGGCGTTGCCCCATTTTTTTTACGAACAAATTACCTATCGCGGCTTTGCATCAGCAAAGACGGATGGTGGATGTGATTGGACTCGAACCAACGACCCCCACGATGTGAACGTGATGCTCTAACCAACTGAGCTACACATCCAAAACTTTAACAAAAAATCCGCTGATGCGGACATCAAGTTTTGGTGGGGATAGTGGGACTTGAACCCACACGATCGCAATGATCAAAGGATTTTAAGTCCTCAGCGTCTACCATTCCGCCATATCCCCAGGACTTTCTTTTTTTCCGTTTCTGCTAACGTCCGTCGGTTGTAAACAACCGCCGCGACATGCCGTTTTGCACGCTTAATCCGCTCATCGCGGCTTTGCGCTAGCAAAGACGGATGGTGGAGCTGATGAGATTCGAACTCACGACCTCTGCATTGCGAACGCAGCGCTCTACCAACTGAGCTACAACCCCATATTGCTCTTGAACACATGGTGGGCATAAGAAGACTCGAACTTCCAAGGTATCGCTACCACTAGTACCTGAAACTAGCGCGTCTACCAATTCCGCCATATGCCCGTTAAAGCACGACGAATGATAAACTATATTGTCCGATTTTGCAACAAGAAAAATACAAAAAATTACTAATTTTTATTTAAATTTTGCGCAATTTTACTTGCTCTGCGTTTTATATTTTTGCTAAAATCGAACGAGAGATGAAGAAATTTTTGCTTTTTATTTGCGCTTGCGTGTTCTGCATACCTGTCGCAGAAGGTGCTGTACGTGGCGAAAACACAACATCTCGTGGCAAATCAAGTGCGGCAACATCGACCGCGCGCGCAACCCGTTCCGTAACATCACGAACACCTTTAAAAACAATTGTCGCGGCGCGTTCTGTTAAACCAGTTTCCGTTTTGATGCCAAAAAATTCTTCTCAAAAAACAGCGACCAGAACGACCATGCGAAACACAACAACACGCAATGTTTCTGCACGCGCCACAACGACAACTAATTCCACTGTTGAAACGCGTACTGGGACTGAATATGAACAATGCAAAACCGCCTTTTTTACATGTATGGACCAATTCTGTTATTTAAAAAGCGATGTTTATCGCAGATGTTCTTGCAGTGACCGTGTATTTGATTTCCAAGATATCACCGAAACTTATCAAAAAGCCAGTGAACAGTTATCTGAATTTTCAGAAAATCTTGATGTCGTTGGCATGACCAAAGAGCAGGCGACCGCTATGAAAACCGCATCCGAAGGTGAAAACGCACTAACCGATGACAAGACTGCATCAAGACAATTATTACAGGCCATCATGAATTCTATCAAAGGGGAAGACGCCTATGTCAGCGGAAAATATCAAGATTTAAACAGCATTATAATTTCACCAGATATGTCGTATGCGTTTGGCATGGAAGATTCCGCACAACTTATCGCCGCCTATAATGGAACAGCCCTATACAAATCGGTTTTTCCAAAATGCCGTTCCATAGTCCAAGAAGATTGCAACAAGGCATCTTTACAGCGCGCAATTAACGCATATTTGATGACAATAGAACAAGATTGCAACACTATCGAAGCAGCACTACAAAAACAGCAAAAAAGCTTAAAAGCGGCAACCTATCAAAGCAGCGCGATGCTTGATTTGGCACGCGTTGAAAATCGTCAAAAACACAATTCTGATGATGTTGCTACATGCCTTGAAAATGTCGAATCTGCGATACAAAGTGATGAAGTTTGTGGGGCAGATTATCATAAATGCCTAGATTATGGTCAATTCATAGATGTGACAACTGGCGCACCATTAACCGGGGTTACAGATTTTTATAAATTAGGCGAATTGTTGACATTTAAAACAGATACTGATTTAAAAGATCAAAAATTATCAACAATCGCAAAAAATCGCCAATTTGTTCAATTTTTTGAAAACAAAACAAAAAAATTCGCGGAAAACGCGCTGGATAAATGCACAGAAAACGCAGATTTTGTTTGGCAACAATATTTGGACAAAGCGCTGTTAGACATATATTATGCTCAACAAGATAAAGTCCAAACCATAAAACAAAGTTGCCTGGATTTGGTGGCAAATTGTTATGACAAACAAAGCATATCTATCGCAAATGCGATGGCAAACCTTACTGGCGATTCCAGTTTATTGCTAAAACCCGCTACGATTTCTTTAACTGCAGAAATGTGTTCTAATTACATCACTTCTTGCAACGGCATGTTTAACGATGATGTAATTCAGGCATACATGGATAACAAGGACAAAACAGATTCATTGAACGCATGTCGCGCAATCGCACAACAATGTTTTAACAGCTTTGGTGGCACAGGATATGGCAACTTCTATTATACTCAAAGCGGTTTGTTCCAACATGGCGAAGCAATGAATTGGTTTACACTATATGAAGACAACGACAGCCGAAATATAATATCTCCGTGTGCACAACAGGTTGCAAGTACACCCGGCTGTGAAAACCAGCTGGAAGAAGCGTTCGGCGGTTTTGATATGGATTCACGTTCTTCGTACCATGTCAAAAAAAGAACACCGCGTCAAATTGGTGTTGCAACGGAAATTTATTATCAGATTTTAGATTCGTTATCAAATCATTGTGCTGGCCTTGGCGGAAAATTTGTTGAATACAAATACGCATCAACATACGGCTATAAATCTGATGATTTCTGCAAAATTGATTCCAGCAACGAAGACAGCATCTTTTATATAAATTCAAACAACAATTCACAACAATCTTTGGTATATTGGTATCATTTTATTCCTGAAGAAGATATGTGTCCGTTGAATTACAATATAACCGTAGACACACAATCTTGGGGTGTATGTTCCTGTTGGGAAAATGGCGGATACAGAAGTAAAAATGGGACAATCGCAACATGTATGCCTCTTTTGCCTGCACTTTCTGGCGACAATGATCCGTTGTGTTCTGCTGAAATATTGTGTCCTGATGACAACCAAAACACATCGGAAATGTGTCAGCAACAACGTTTTACCAATTCTATTCAACATTGGTGCCAACAATCTATCAAATCAAGTCTTGGCCAAATATGCCCAACAATGAATGTTATGCAAGATAATAACGATAGTGAAAATCCCACAAAGTGTGCAAATGATAACCAAGCTGAAATAGAAGCTGTAACATACGGTGTCCCCAAACACGCGCATTAACAACCAAAAACACATAATTACTATTGATTAGCAGATTTAATAATATCCAAAGCGATTAATTCAGCGGCATTATGCCCAAAACGGGTCCACTGTTTATCTGCCGATTTTAATTCATTAATCATTTTTGTTCTGTTTTTCACAGATGTTAAATTTTTCACGACTTTTTCTATTGCGTTTGGATTTGCTTTGCCACCCAATAATTCTGGAAAAACGGTTTTATTCATTAAAATATTTACCAAAGATACCCATTTCACATGCACCAGCAAATGTGCTAGTAACATTGTCAAAGGATTCATTTTATAAACAACTATGGTTGGTATATGCATTATCGCCAATTCCGCAGAAACGGTACCACTGGCTGCAACTGCTATATAAGTATTTGCATAAAGTTCATATCGTTTGTCTGATGGAATCAAATCTGGTTTTATTGCCCAATTTTGAATATTTTTACGAATATATTTATCCGTAGTTTCAACAGTAGGTATAGCAAATTTGTATTTTTGTCCCAACTTATCAATTGTTTTATGAAAAACAGGCAATAATTTTTTGACTTCACTCATCCGACTGCCAGGAATAAAAGTAATAATTTTTTTGTTTTTTATGGTTCTTTTATACTTTCCCAAACCATCAGAAATAGGATGGCCAACCGCAATTGTAGTCAACCCAAATCTTTCAAAATAGGGTCTTTCAAAATCAAAAAAAGCATACAATCTATCAAATATTTCAGCATATTTACCGGCACGACTTGCCCCCCATGCCCAAACCTGGGGCGCAACAACATGATAGAATTTTGTAGTTGTCAAAGTCCCTTTTTTTCTAACACCTTTGATAACAGATTTTGCAAACCCCGGCGAATCTATTGTTAAAACAATATCGGGCTTTTCTTTGATTATCGCGGATATGGTTTCTTTGATACGGCTGTTCAAAGTCCGCACGTGTGCCAAAACTTCAAACACACCCATTACAGACAAATCAGACATAGGAAACAATGATTTTAATCCTGCTTTGCCCATATATTGACCACCAATCCCGACAAAATTGACCCCAGGCATTTCGCGCATTATTTTTGCGCCTAAAACATCACCAGAAACTTCGCCTGCAATAATAAATATTTTTAGATTTTTTTTATTATTAGTGATTGTCATTTTTCGCTGTCCCGATACCACGTTTTGAACGATTTTCTATGAAATCTATGGCATCCATGGCATATTTGTTGTTTTTTACTTCCTTACGAATCTTGTTCAATCTTTCGGAAACTGTTCCTTCGGCATCACTAAACACAGCAGAATACACAGAATGAATTGCGTGCAAATCTTCATTAGTAAACCCATGACGCATCAAACCAACACGATTTATAGTACGATACACCGCACGCGCGCCATCATAAATAGCATAGGGTAAAACATCATTACCGACCCCACTCATTCCCCCAATAAAGGCATTGCGTCCAATATGAGAAAATTGTAACACCATAACCCCACCTGATAATATTGCGAAATCTTCTATTTCTACATGACCCGCAACCTGAACAAGATTAGACATAACCACACTGTTACCAACCTTGCAATCATGTCCAACGTGCGCATTAACCATAATCTGACAATCATCACCGATTTCTGTCCCGTCCGAAGCAGGTGTCCCAGAATGAATCGTCACATATTCACGAATTTTACAACGTTTACCAATCCGCAAACCAGTCATGGTCGATTCGTCTTGCCATTTTAAATCTTGACTCATTACCCCCAAAACAGCGAAAGGGTATACTATTGAATCATCGCCGATTGATGTTTTTCCGTCTATAACGACATTAGACACCAATTCAACACGGTCCCCCAACACCACATCAGTCCCAACAATACAAAATGGACCAATTTTACAATCATTACCAATGATTGCCCCAGGTTTAATAATCGCACTTGGATGAATAACAGTAGCCATTTCTATCCCATTTTCTTAATTACAAAGGATATCCTACTATAAAATTACAGTATATGGTATTCAATAAATATAACCAATTATAACAATCTCATAAAATCTTTAAGATTGATTTTTGGCGCCACACAGGTCAAATAAACCATGCCCAACATCGTGATTAATGGACAAATCGTTATTATTCCAAAACAGATCATCAACAATGCCCAAGATTGTTTAAAAACATGTTCGGGAATACCTTTGCCATGATATATTGTCATCATTTCAGATAATGCGCACACACCCATCAGACCAACAAACACAGGGACTGATTCTGTTAAAACGAATAAAATCAAAGCTAAAACAGACATTATACGAAACAACCACTTTAATTTTATATATGCACTTTTATAAATTTTTTCACGCGCATTTGTATATTTTGCAGCAAACGCGGTTACACAGAAAAAACCTGTTATCAACAACGCCAGTAGATGAACAAAAGTCAAATTTCCTAGTTGCCCAAATCTAAAATATTCTGGTTGCATCAAAAGCAATACTGTTGTTGTTCCAAAAATAATCAAAGAAACCAACACATCTGAAATATTTCTGTGCAGTCTATCACCAACAATCATACCGCAAACAATTGCACTTAACTGCAACAAAATTCCCCACCAACTTGGCATTGCAGAAAACCCAGCCAAAATCAACAAAAGGAAAAACACAAACCAACGCGATTTTTTATTATATATTCTTTTTAGATAATTTAATTTTTTAAGACGATTTGTTATGAACACGGTAGCCCCGAACAGAACCACAGATATCATCACAGGCAACAAAGATATACTGTCACGTATTACCGCATAATTACCACCAATCAAAAGCAACCAAACAGCCAGACTAGCAATACTCCAAAACCCAATTTTTGATTCAAATTCTGATTTTTCCCATCCAAATCTAGAAATAAAATTGCGACCATATAAAAACACCATAAAAAACAAAGGAATCGAAAACAAAGCGACCACAAAGAAATATGGTCCATACAATGCCGCATTATTAAAAGAGCTTACCGCTGTTGACACTATTGATGCATTATTAAACATAAACTTGCCTTTTTGTTTTAATTAATTATTATATAGGCATGACAGAAAAACAAGGAAATTTTACATTACTAAATGGACGCGTAAAAATGGCACACAGTTTTTACAATCCAACTAGTGATGCCGTCTGGCTTGCTGCTTATGCGCCCAACAAATTAAAAACCGTACTGGATGTAGGCATTGGAACAGGCGGGGTCTCTCTTTGTCTATTATCGCATTTCCCAGAAATGACTATCAAAGGTCTGGATATTTCAGAAGACATGTTATCAGTCTGTCAGAAAAACATATTGCTAAACAAAGTTTCTCTAGAACTAATACACCAAGACATTTTCACATGGTCTACCACAGAAAGATTTGATCTGGTAATAACAAATCCGCCTTATTTCAATGGGACCCCGGCACATCATAATGCTCATCACAATGCGGATATAAAAAAATGGGTACAACATTGTTGCGCACGTGTAAAACCGAACGGATATATTTGTATAATAGCAGACACTCTTTGTGTCGAGAAAATTATATCAGTAATGGACAAAAAACATTTTGGCAACATTCAAATTTTTCCATTGTTTGGCGCAAAAAATTCAGCAGAACGCGCACTAATCCGGGCAAAGCAGGGTGCAAGAACCGGGACAACCATATTCAAAGGTTCGCCAATGAACAACGATTTGATTTTACGTGACGGCTTGACTATCGATACATTATTGTCTACACTAAGTGCATTATGATTAACTTTGTAACAAGATATTTTTCATCGCTTTGGGAATTTATAACCGCCCCACTAAGGTGGATTTGGCACGGCATAGAAAGACTTTTTCCTCCACGCGATTGCACTATCATGGATACGCACGATGGAACCGTATCTACATATCAACAAACTACTTTCTGGCGTTTTACTAAATTTTGCGTGATAACAACCATGACTATTTGGGCGGCATGGTCAACTTATGTATATATTTACCATCGTCCATTATTACAAAAAAGAACTCAACAGTTGGAACAAATGCGCGAACAACACAACCGCCAAACAGCTGATTTAAGGGTATATTTAAAAAAATATAATAATTTAGCTCGCGATTTAAACATAACAGACAACAGATTGGCAAAACCTGGAAAAATGTCTGATTTGGAAAAGGAAAATTTATTAAACAGCCGTTCAAAAGTTATTGGTGAACTTGATTTCTTAAGAACAAGAATTGTAGAAATGATGACCGACGAAAATTATACACCAGAATTTGATAAAATGTCAGAAATCGTTCTTGATTTTGAATTGGTTCGCAGTGAAAACGACACACTTAAACAACAACATCAGCAATTATTGGAATCAGCCGTTGAAATATCCAATGCCGACAACCAGATAATTAATGCAGTATCAAAACTTACAAGCGAAAACATTGAAGAATTGCACACGCAATTGAAAAAGATAAACGCTACTATATCCAAATTGGGGCTTAGCGAAGCACAATTGATTGCCGAGGCCAATGATTATTCTAATAAATTTATTGGTGGTGTATATATTCCTGTAAAAATTTCAAAGAACGCGGATTCTAGATATCAAAAAATTGCTCAAGACATTGAAAAATGGCATGGTCTAAAAAGATTAACCAAGATATTACCACTTGGTGCACCAGTTGAACAAAAGACTATAACTTCACCGTTTGGCTCTCGCCAAGATCCATTTACAAAAGCCCGTAAACAACACAAAGGAATTGATTTCGCTGGAAAAATCGGGACAGAATTGTATTCTGTTGCACCGGGGCGTGTGATTTCTGCTGGCGAAAGAACCGGGTATGGAATAACGGTAGAAATAGACCATGGATTGGGCTTTACAACATTGTATGCTCATTTATCTAAACTGATGGTGTCGCGTGGGGATTGGGTTCGCCCAGGCACAGTTATTGGACTTGGCGGCTCATCTGGTCGTTCAACTGGGCCACATTTACATTATGAAATAAGATACAAAGGAACACCTTTTAATCCGACAAATTTTGTCAAAGACTAAAAAAAACGAAAGGAAAGAGAATTATGCTAGCATTTACAAACGCAGATGAAAAAAAATCTCCAACAGTGGTCGGGGCAGGTTGTCTTATCAGGGGCAACATAGAAACAGATCACACTGTCCAAATTCATGGCACCGTAAACGGTAACATAACTGCTGAAACTATCATTATTGGTCGTGGTGGCAGTGTTATCGGGAATATTTCTGCACGCGCTCTGTTTTTACATGGTTCACTAAAAGGTGATGCACACATAAATACAGTTAATGTATTTGCGAATGCCAAAATGTCTGGAACACTGTATTACAAGACTTTGAATATTACTGGCAATACTGGTCTGGAATGCAAACTGGAAAAGAAAAAGGATAAATAAAAATGAACAAAGAAGATATTTCGCATGTTTATCTAGCGGCTGACCATCGTGGGGTGGGGCTGAAATTGTATCTTTATGAAATGTTAATGGCGGCAGGATATAATGTCGTAAACCTGGGAACAGACGATTTAAACACACCTGTTGACTTTCCTGATATTGCAAAGAAATTGGCAGATACGATGTTGGATGATGAACAATCTCGCGGTATTTTAATTTGTGGCACGGGTGCAGGCATGGAAATTGCTGCGAATAGATACAGACATATTCGTGCTTCGCGGGTTGACAGACCAGAACAAGCGCGCGATGATCGTTTTCATGACGACATAAATGTTTTAACTTTGGCGGCAGATGATATAGATATCGAAATGGCGTTTCTTTGTGCACAAAGTTTTCTGGAAAGCCCATTTGATAACACTGAAAAACGCATTCGCAGATTACAAAAAATATCTTAAAAAAACCGCCCACAACGGCGGTTTTTTTAATGTATTAACCCTTTTAATTTTTCATGTATTTGCTTATTCACATGCGGATTATATTTAAAGTATTTGTTCGAACCCGAAATAACATGTTTTTCTAAAGAATCTTCAATTTCTGTTTCACACACCGTTTTTTTCCAATCTATATACGGTCTTTGTTTAATTTTTTTAGATTTTTTGTTTTTACAAAATTTTTGAACATACGGACAAAACGATGGAACAGGGTAACTATTATTCAATGTCTCTCTTGTCACGCGCATACCGCCCAAAGCAATACAATTTTCACACCCGTTGTCACGAGTTTCCATATCAGCAGAATAACACTTACATTTATGCGTATCTTTGTCTAACCCGGCACAACGCACATTTGTAATATAAATATTACCAAAAGCATCACAGTATTTAACCAAACAACACATACCGCATTGTTCACAAATACTTTCCCATTCAGGACTTCCTTCTAAAACACTATTGTCTATAACCATGTTTAACCCTTTATATACATAATAGCCAAAAAACAACATTTGTCAATCTATTATATATAGAGCAGGGTTTTATTTTTTCACAACGAAATTAACCAATTTCTTTGGAACAACAATCGTTTTAATTATTGTTGCGCCATCCAATTGTTTGGTTGCGTTTTGTTTTGCCAATTCGATTAAATCATTTTCTGTTATATCAACAGGCACGACAAAATCTTTGACACGCTTGCCATTAACAGACACAACAATTGTCATATCATTTTCGACTAATTTAGCAGCATCAAATGTCGGCCATGGTTCAAACACCAACATACTTTCGTGTCCCAATTTTTCCCAACATTCTTCGGTTAAATGCGGAGCAAAAGGATTCAAAAGTTGAATCAATACTTCATAAGCTGCGCGTGGCA
Source organism: Alphaproteobacteria bacterium (assembly GCA_046881825.1). GTDB lineage: Bacteria > Pseudomonadota > Alphaproteobacteria > Rs-D84 > Rs-D84 > Enterousia. The sequence goes on from JBKSMS010000020.1 coordinate 10,067, forward strand.
TTTTTCCCCCTGGAAATTCATTTATAAATTCCATCATCGCAGAAATAGAAGTATTAAATTCCATGTTTTGAATTTTGTCAGTAATATCAGCAACCAATTTATTAACCAATCTGTCTTGTTCTTCGGTCAAAGGTTCATCTGTTAAATTATCAACAAACCCTTCGATTCGTTTAAGGAATCTTTGTCCCCCAGACAAAGCGCCCTCTGTCCAGATAGTATTGTTTTTCCATGGTCCCAAAGACAATATAGCAATACGCGCAGCATCTGCCCCTGCAGATTCTAACAATTCCAAAACATGAAATCCATTTCCGCGGGATTTTGATATCTTATATCCATCACTTCCCAACACTAAACCTTGGGCAGTGCGTTTTGCATATGGTTCCGGCGTATTAACCAATCCCATATCATATAAAGCATGATGCCAAAACCGGGAATAAATCAAATGACGCGTATTATGTTCATGTCCGCCGTTATAATGAGTCACTGGCATCCAATTTTCCATCTGTTCTTCACTACAAAATTCTTTATCATTTTTTGGGTCAAGATAACGCAAGAAATACCACGACGAACCAGCCCATCCCGGCATAGTATCCGTTTCGCGTTTCGCCACCCCACCACAACAAGGGCAAGTTGTATTTACCCAATCAATCGCGCGCGCCAGTGGGCTTTCCCCACTGTCTGTTGGTTTATAGTCTAACATATATGGTTGCAGCACTGGCAGTTCATCTTCCGGAACACATTGCCACCCACATTTATCACAATACACAAGCGGAATAGGTTCACCCCAATACATTTGACGCGAAAATCCCCAGTCCTTTAATTTATATTGTGTTGCAGCACGCGCAAAACCTTTTTCTTCTCCATATTTTATTGCCGAATCAATTGCTTCTTGTTTTTCCATACCGTTCAAAAATTCAGAATTTATATGGTTGCCATCCATTTCCCACGCAGCATTTTCAACATCGCCACCCGCCAGCACAGGAATTATTGGTAGACCGAATTTCTTTGCAAAATCCCAATCACGTCCATCATGCGCAGGCACCGCCATAATAGCACCGAACCCATAATCAGCCAACACATAATCAGATATAAACACAGGGGTCTCTTTACCATTAAAAGGATTTATTGCTTTTATGCCCTTTAATTCAACACCAGTTTTATCTTTTGTCGCATCCGTTCTTTCAATTTCAGATTTCGCCACAGATTCCCTGATATACTTTTCTACTTCATCTTTATTAGAAATCAAACCAGCATCTAGCCATTTACGAACCAATTTATGTTCTGGCGCAATCACACAGAAACTTACACCAAATATAGTATCAACACGCGTAGTATAAACGGTCATCACATCATCGCCAACCTTGAAATCAACTTCTGCACCAGTTGATTTTCCAATCATGTTTATTTCGTCTTTCTTTACACGTTCATCAAAATCAAGATTTTTCAATCCATCCAACAATTTTTCAGCATAATTAGACAGTCTTAAATTCCATTGTAATTTCAATCTTTTTTCCACATCACCATGACAACGATTGCATTTACCATCTTCTAATTCCTCATTAGTCAGGGTAGTGCGGCAATTAGGACACCAGTTCATTGGCAATTCAGATTTATAAGCCAACCCATTTTTAAAGAATTGTTGGAACATCCACTGGGTCCACTTTATATATTCCGGGTCAGAAGTAGCAACACGCGTTTCAGGACTTACAGACCAACCCGCAGAATCAATCACCGTTGCATACGACTTTTTTAATTCTTCTGCGATTTCCGCAGGATGTTTTCCAATTTTTGTAGCATAATGTTCTGCTGTTATTCCCATAGCATCGAATCCCATAGGGAACAAAACATCATAGCCCAAATGACGACGAAACCGCGAAACAACATCCATCCCAGTATAAATCAACATATGTCCAGCATGCAATCCCGCGCCCGACAAGAACGGAAATTCTACCAAAGTATAAAATCTTCGTTTTGAACCATCGTTTTTTGGAACGAAAGCACGCGCATCTTTCCAACGCTTTTGCCACTTAGATTCACGATTTTTTATTTTTTGAATATCGTCAGCCATTTTTTTATCCCTGTTATTATAAAAACACCAGACAATTTTATATTCAAAACCCAAAAAATTCAAGTTTTTTATAACACAACAACTCATTCTTCCCCACCATACGCCAAACACGATATTATGTATAGTTGCTGTTTTAACAATCATGATGATATAAAAAGCATCTTTTTAACTATAAATCTCATAAAAACCGCAGAAATCTGCGGTTTTTAGAGTTTTATATACGGCAACCCAAGGCAAAAAAACGACCAAAAAGCCCAGAAATCCGGGCTTTTTGACAAATTTGCAAAGCCATAACAGCACAACGGGTACCAAATCGATTTTCAGCGATCTGAACATATAAACATACGATTAAATAAATTTTCATCGACCAGAAAAGGGCGCGTTTTATAAAATTCCAGAACCACAAAAGGGTGATTCACAAAAAAATTCAAAAAAATATTTATTCAGTAAAAACAAAGAACTAAAAATTTTTTATAATAAAAAGATTTAAGAAAAATAAAAAAGTTGACACAACGATAAATCGCAATGCGTCTTAACATACAACACCATGTCACACTGTGTTATATTACGTATGGTTTTGGCATGGTGCGCCAGCAAACAACAACAAAACACACCGTATTGCGCGGCGTTATATTATGTATAGTTTAATGTATGAGCGTAGCGAACAAAACATTAAACTATAACAAAACACACCGTATTGCGCAGCGTTATATTATGTATAGTTTAATGTATGAGCGTAGCGAACAAAACACTAAACTATACATAATATTATGTTATGCGGTTTTGATTGGGCGTGCAGGGGAAAAGCAATGTAACAATGTTTTGTTGTTCTTATTTTTCCCCGCGACGCCGAGCGTTGCGAGTGTGAGCGTCGCGAACACCTGTTATGTGAGCGACGCCACACACCGCAAGCGAGCGTGTCGGTAGGGTGTGAAAAATTTGTGCAACAAAATATTGTTGCATGCGTCGCTCACATAAGCACGCGTCAGCGTGCGGTTATCGATGTCGATAACGCCGTTATGATTGGGCATGCCCAATCATATAAGAGCGTTATCACATTGGCGTGATTGTGTTGTAAAAATAGGCATTGTCAACGGCACATGTTGGCGTGCCGTTGACAGCCGTTTGGCGTTGCCAAATTTTTACAACAGAGTGAAAACAAACAATATTGTTATTGTTTGTTTGAACGACAAACACCGACGGGGTGTTTGCAATCACAACCCAGCGAACCGTCAGGTTTGCGTCATGCCACATATTTGTTTTAACAAACACAACAAAACAAAAAGGATTTAATATGACGCAAACACAAACAACAACAGACAAAACAAAAAAGATATTATTTGAATATTTTGCAAATCTTAAAACATTAAAATTTGAATCTAGAACAGACAGAACATTTACGCCAGAATCTAAATCAGTATTTATTTGTGATATATCAAGAATCTTGCACAATATCGATTTTACACACGACGAAAAAGAAATTCTTATTTATTTTGGACAGAGATTACATACACCAAAATATACAAGTCGTTGGTTGTTTTTCTGGAATTCTGCAATCGCAAAAATAGAATCTGCATTTATTAAAAACAAAATCATATAAAAGGATTAATTATGACATTAGCCGAATTAATAGGGGCGTTTAATGATTTTCAAGATAATACCAGATTGGGATTCATGATTAAATACCCAAACAAATTTGAACCACAAACAGATAACGAATATCACGCATTTAGATTATATAAATTATTTTTAGAAACATATTTTAATAATCATTACAGTGCGTATATTACAGCAGATACAATTAAAATGGTTCTAGATTCATATAATGAAATATATAACCCGGCAAAACTTGAACGGTGTGCGACATTTATAAGAAACAAATTAAAGCCCACCCAAATATTAACAGACGATTGGATTTTATATTTTGTCCGTAAGTTTAGATAAAACAACACAAAACAAAAAGGATTTAACATGGCAACATACAAAAAAGTATTAAAATTAAGACAAAAATCTATAAGACAAGCAATAAAAATGTTTTGCAAATTGGGCGGGTATCAAATGGAATCTATATACGGATTAAAACGATACAGCCAACACAGATTAATTTACAGTGGTGTTGATTTATTAGATTTGCAAGACCAGATTCTTAAATTGCCAGACAGATATCTTGAAGCCGTATCACAATATGGTTTTGACGAACCATACAGCAGACATGATTTTGAGATTGCAATAACTATATTAACAAATTCGTATATGATATAAATACAATAGGGCGGTTAACCAATACCGCCCGTTTTTTACAAACCCAGCCACAAACACAAACATGTTACTGAGCCAAAATAGAAATTAAGCACAGTATTCAAATTTTACAAACCCAGCCACAAACACAAACATGTTACTGAGCCAAAATAGAAATTAAGCACAGTATTCAAATTCTAGGATTATGTATAGTTAAACTTTTGCAAATCTTTTATAATTATAATTATATTTATAATATATTTAATAAATAAATAAATAAATAAATAATTTATAATTATAAGGTAAAACACATTAGTGTGAAATAAAAATGCACCCGACTCAAAAAATATTTTTTTAATTTCCCCAGATTTTAGCGTTTTTTTTTTATTTGTTTTATTAACAGATTTGTGATAAAATATTTTGTGAAAAACAGAAATTTTGTTTTTCAATACAAATGCAGACAAGCATTTGGAATAATACATTGTGGTATGATATCAAAATCGTATAACAGTGTATTATGTATTTTTTGCTTTGCAAACTATACATAATATACATTATGCGCCTTTTAAATATTCCATTTTTGGCGGATTTCAGGCACTCTTCCAAATCACCATCGCATACCAAATAATTATTTATTTTTCAACGGCACATCCCCTGGCATAATATTTTCCACACCCGACACAAAAAAAACACGCGTTTCGCGCGTTTTTTATTTTTACCGCTCTAAAACCATACTAGCGTTTTTTTGCGACCCGCCCTGTCCCGCAGAAAACCGCCCTTTTGGGCGGTTTTTCCATTTTTTTTAACCAAAAGGTTATGTTTGCTAACTATTTGATTTTTGCGGCTTTTTTGGCAGCATTAGCGACTTTGCCAACCTTTGCCGATAACGATTTCAAGCCCTTGGTCAATTCCGCTTCTTCAACTTCGCCGATTTTTTCAGCTTTTACATTAGAACAACAATATGGACATTTTGTTGCCAATTTGCTGATAGATTGCTGACAATACGGACATGCGCGTGTTGTGACAGGCCCTTTTGCACGTGCAGAATTAGCAATTTTAACAATAATAAATACCGCAAACATTGTTATCAAGAAACTGATGACCGTATTCAAAAAAGTCCCTACATTTAATGTAGTAGCACCAGCCGCGGTTGCCGCCGCCATAGTATTGTAATGAACACCTGGTTCACCACCAGAAATAACATAAAACCACTGAGAAAAATCAATTCCGCCGACCAAAATTCCAACCGGTGGCATAATAATATCTTTGACCAAAGAATTAACAACGCTGGTCATCACAGACCCAACGATGATACCGACAGCCATATCAATCGCGCTGCCCTTGTTAATAAATGTTTTAAATTCTTTTATAAGTTTCATTTTGTTCTCCTTTTGTTTTTTACATTGTCATGTTGTTGAATTGCATTTAAAACCTTTGCCAAAGTTTTATGAATATTTTCATCGACTGTTTCAACAGTTATATCTGCCAATGCATAAGTATCATACCGTTCTTTTATCAATTGTGCCAATATTTTTCGTGAATCTGTGTTTAAAAGCTGCGGACGGGTGCGACGAAAATTTGTCCTTTTTACAAGCAGTTCCAAGCCAGCCTTTAACCAAATTGTTAACGCTTTATCCAAAACAATCTTGCGAACAGCTTCTGTTATAAAAGCCCCTTCGCCAGTTGAAATCACTTTGACAAAAGGTGGTGTATCAATCAATCTTTCAATAACTTTTTCTTCGACCCGACGAAATTCCTTTTCGCCATAAAGAGAAAAAATATCAACCACACTGCACCCAGAAATTTTTTCTATTTCTTTGTCAGAATCAACAAAAGGTATTCCCAGATTACGCGCCAACGCACGCCCTACACTAGTCTTGCCAGCACCCATCAGCCCAACCATTACGATTGGCTTTGTTAAATCTATTTGCTTTTTGTTCCTCATGTTGCCAATTTTATAAAAAAACAAAACTTAAGACAATAAAAATTTCACAAAAGAATAAAAATATGATAAAATGTTTCTGATACATAACAACAGAGAGAGAAAAAATTATGAACACAAAATCGAATATTCGTTTTATCGCATTGGCGAGCGCATTGACTTTGTTAGCAGAACCTGCAAAATCAATCACTATTTACGACAACAATATATCCGCATTAAATATAAACGCTTTGACCGATGTATTTATGTCTTATGTGAACTATGGCGATAACATGTTCGATCTTTTTGAAGCCCCTGTTGTTTACGGAAAGATGCGTCGCGTTGATGAATATGGGGATGATGGTTCTACTTTGCCTTCTATTTATTCTTCTAATCCAATAAGTTCATCTTTGGATAATATATGGATTAACGCGAATCATTTTAATGCAAATATGCATTATGGAAACAAAATAACAGAACATGCGCGTTTTAATCTGGCTTCGGCTGGTTTGGCGACTAAAAACATGGAATTAAAACACGGGTTTATATCTTTTGGCGGTTTTGTTTCATATATAAATTCAAAATTACCAGAAATAAAATCAAACGGCTATACGGTTGGACTGTTTTCACATTACAAATATAATATGTTCGGCGCGCGCGCGTTGGTGGACATTGGCTCTTTGGGCAACAAAGATTCTGGAATAAAATATGATAATTCTTGGTTTAATATCGCAACAGATATTTATGCTAATTTAAAAATAGACGACACATTTTATGTGAAACCGTCTTTATATCTTGGTTATGCCTTGGTCTTGTCTGACACTATTTATGTAGACGGCAACAAAGTGACATCCAGTGATTATAATTTCTTTAACATTGCCCCGGGAATATCGTTTATCAAAGAAATTGTCCCGAATTGGTATGGGGCATTGTCTGGAAAATATGTCACTCACTTTGGTGGCAAAAACAACATTCATGTAAATGGAACATCGCAAGACGAACTTTACCTGGACAGCCACACAGATATTGGCATTGATGTAGAATACAGATTTAAACATTTTGTCTTTGGTGGCAAAGTTCACGCGATGATTGGCGACATAGACGGATGGAATTCAAATTTGAATATAAAGTATGTGTTTTAAAAAACGCCCAAACGGGCGTTTTTATTTATTTCTAGTTCAAAGCAGCTAATCTTTCCAGCTGGTCGGCACTGATTAATGCATCAATCATTTCATCCAAGCCTTCACCACCAGCAAGAATATCATCTAATTTATACAAAGTCAGTTTAATACGATGGTCTGTCACGCGTTGTTCTGGAAAATTATAAGTTCTTATTTTTTCACTGCGATCGCCAGAACCAACCATACTGCGTCGCGAAGCATTAGAAGCATTCATTTGTTCACTGCGCTGTTTTTCATATAATCTGGAACGCAACACCGCCATCGCAGTAGCTTTGTTTTGTAATTGGGACCGTTCATTTTGACAAGTGACAACTATACCTGTTGGAAAATGAGTAATACGAATCGCAGAATCAGTTTTATTTACATGCTGTCCCCCCGCCCCAGACGCGCGGAAAATATCGATTCGAATATCTTTGTCGTCAATAACCACGTCGATATCTTTTGCTTCGGGCATAACTGCGACAGATGCAGCAGATGTATGAATACGACCTGCTGCTTCAGTTTCAGGGACACGTTGCACACGATGAATTCCCGATTCAAATTTCATGCGCGCATAAGCCCCCACCCCATCAATTTTGAAAATAATTTCTTTGTACCCACGCAGCGAAGTTGCATTTTCTTCAATAATTTCAATTTTCCATCCCTTTCGCATTGCGTATGATTGGTATTGTCGAAATAAATCGCCCGCAAACAACGCAGATTCTTCACCCCCCACCCCGGCACGAATTTCAACAATCGCACTGTTATCATCAGCAGCATCTCGTGGCAACAAAGCAATTTGCAAATCACGTTCCAAATCAGGCAATTTATGATTTAATTCTTCCAATTGTTCCGCGGCAATAGATTTTAGTTCAGGATCGTTCAACATTTCTTTTGCATCTTTGATACCAGATTGTGTTTGCAAATATTTATCAATCAAAGGCAAAATTTCATTAAGTTGCGAATATTCTTTGGACAACTTGGTCAATTCATCACCAGAAATTTCCCCAGAATTCATCTTGGTTTCAATTTCTTTGGCGCGCGCCTGAATATCCAGCAATTTTTGTTCGATAATCATATTAAGCCGCCTTTATTTTTTTGATAGCATCCGCCAAGGATAAGGATTCTTGGTTGCCCGAAACCATATCTTTTAATGCAATAACTTTTTTAGCGACTTCGTCTTCACCAATAATAGCAGCAAATTTCGCCCCAATTTTATCAGCATATTCAATTTGATTTTTGAATTTTTTATCTGTATCTAGATACGAAACAGCAACAATATTTTCATCTCGCAAATCGCTTACAATCTTAGAAGCATATGCAACATTATCATTACCCATCACCAAAACAGCGACATCCACAGAATTTGAAAATCTTGATAAATCTATCTGGTTGTTTTCCAGCATAGATGCAAAGATTCTTGAAAAGCCAATCGCTGCCCCAACCCCAATAATCTTGGTTTTAGAAAACTTGCCAGCCAAATCAGCATAACGTCCACCACCAGCCGCTGTGCCCAGTTCTGGATGATCTGTCAATTTAAATTCAAATACCAGCCCAGTATAATAAGCCAACCCACGCGTAATAGATAAATCTATTTTCGCATTTTTTACACCCATACCATCAAGAACTTTCATAAAATCAGTCAATTCACGAATTGCAGAATCTAACTTTTCAAATTTACCAACAAAATTTTTATACCCATCAATAAATACAGATTTTATTAAATCTTCTTTTGATTTGTCTTTTAAAGTATCATTTAAACCTTCGGCAAAATCTTCATCGCCCATTTTGTCTTTTTTATCTATTAAAACAAAAACTTCTTTCTTTTGTTCCACGTTCATTTCCAAATAATCAAACAAAGCATCCCAGAATGGACGACTTCCTATCTGGACAACATTTGGACCGATAAATTCACTAACCGAATCAAGTGTCGCACCAATCACAGAAATAATTTCTGCATCATAATTAGTAGACAAAGAATTTATTCCCATAATATCTAAATCCATTTGATAAAATTCACGATAACGCCCCCTTTGCGCACGTTCACCACGATAACGTTTTGAAAATTGTGATGCACGAAAAGGAAATACTAAATTATTAAGATGACCAGCAACATAACGCGACAGACCAACGGTTCCGTCATAACGCAGCCCCATTTTTGTATCACCCTTTTGGAATAAAAACATTTGGGTTTCTATTTCGTCCCAATTATCTTTGTCTGTCAACACTTCTGCGCGTTCAATCGCAGGCAAATCAAGCATGGAAAATCCCGCCAAGCGCAAAACATTTTGCATTTTTGTGGCACAATAATCAAAGCATCTTTGTTGCGCGGGCAACAATTCTATGAATCCCGATAGCGGTTTTGTTGGTTTTAAATCCATTTTTTTACCCCTTTATTTATAAAACCCAACTTTGAAACTAAACTGTTTTTCAACAGCATTATATCATAAAAAATAAGAAATAGCTAGAAACACACGGCGCGTGCCGCGTGATGAAAAATAAATGACAAAGATATAAATTTTGTAATCATTATATTCTTATTTTAATAGAGATTTCCAAGAAAGCAATTTATTTTTTACCCCCTTCCCGCCGTTGGCGGACTTCCCCCATGGGGCAGAATTTTTATTCTTGTCACAATCTTAAATTTCTCCCCCACTGGGGGAGTCCGGTCAAAGACCGGGAGGGGGGTTAAAAAAACCCGCCAGATGACGGGTTTTGAAACCAAATGAATTATTAATTATCTGCGCAGGCCTACATTAAATGTATCGCCCCAATCAGCAACCGTCTGCCCACCAACAGCACAATGCAACGCATCAAATCCTTTTTCAACTTGTTTCTTTTTGATAACAACACCAGAAACAACACCACCAACTGTTCCCAACACCACACCCGCAGTCAAATCAGATGCAAGACGTGCTGTGTTAAAATTACCTTGGGCGTCTTTCCAAACGCTTTTGTTAGATTCAGCACTGCCAAAGAACGAAGACACAATTTGCTTTGCTGCTGCAATCTTTTCAGAATTATCCGGCACATAAACCGGATTTGTAGAATCCTTACAAACCTTTGCTATCAATTCATCAAACGCACCGATTCTTGTCAACAAACCTCTGATACAATCTGTGTTTTGACACGCGTTAACCCTTGTCTTTAACCCATTACAATCAAGGCGCAGAGCATCCAAATCTTCCTTGCAAACCGAATAATTTTCAGTTGAGTTAAAATAATTACCATTATTAAAACATCTAATCGTCTGATTTATCGTAATCTTACAATCAGTTTCTGTGCATGTTGTCGGGGTTGGTTCAACAACAGGACCGTTATCTATGCACATACCCTTGCCTTGGGCTGCATTCCAATACCAACGTTGACCATCCGGACAACCTTCACATTTCCCATCTTCCCACTTGTATCCGTCAATGCAACACGCGAAAGCTTCTGGATTATCTCTTAACGAATCACAGGCGCCGGCTTTTGGAACACACTGCCACTTGCCATTTACCTTTTCAAAACTTGCATTTTTATCAGCGCAAATACAACGTTGTGTTTTACTGTCCCAATCAGCTATTTTCGCAGAAAAATCACAACATGCTTTGCCTTCTTCTGTTTTACGAGATTCTTTACAAGAATTTTTCTTTTCTTCACAAACTCTATAAGAGCCATTATATATCTCTTTTGGCTTAAATGTCTTTTCCGCATCCTTAAATCCAATCCCATTCTTACCACTTGGACATTGCGTTATAAGATATTTGTTCTCCATCTGGCCCTTGCTGTTTTCACCACAACATCTTTTACAAACTTCCCCCGTCTTTGTATCGGCAAGAGTGGCTCTCTGACAATCCTTGCTTTGTTCGCAATATCCCGAACTTACCTTTTTACCATCAAAATTACACATTTTAGTTTTTGCCCCCCCACCATTACCTATAAAATCACACTTACCGGTTTTGCTATTTACCTTATAATCTTTGACACATTCTGTCGGTTTACAAACAACTGTCCTTCCAGGTCGACAAAGAACAGCCCAAGATTTTACCAAATTGACATTTTCTTCCGTCTTATTAATACCACTACAATCTACGGTTGTTTTACCATCAAACATTCTCCCCACGGGAAGTTTCCCGAACTTCGTATCACAAGCATCCTCTGTACCTTCTTGGGCCTCCCAATGATCATTAAAACCATACCCGGACCTACAAATATATTTTACAGATTGCGGGACAGGTTTACCTTCAAAGACATGCCCAGCAGGCAAAGTCACTTCATCCCCCTTATCACAACCAGCAGAACGTGTAGTATCGCACTCATAACCATACCCAGAACCACTACTTTGTCTATTGCTATTATCATAACCACTCACGGTTAAATTATACTGCGTATCATTGATATATAAAAATTCATCATGATCCGGCTTTTGTGTACCATCAAATCCAAGTGTTGATTGTCCACAAGTAGCAAAAACATTATCCACTAGCAATAAGGTACAAATCGAAAACAAAAAGATTTTTTTCATATCTACATTCCTTTCCTTAAAGAATTACTTATGTTCTTATTTTATCACATTTAGAACATACGTGCAAATGTTTTTTTAGATTTCCATACTATGAAAAAAAACAAACAAAAGGTGTTAAAAATACCGCTGTAAACTTTGACCGTTTTTAGAAAGCCATCTTTTTGCACGCTCTACACCAAACCCGTAAAGTTCACTGACATTAGCCCAAAATTCTTTCGAATGGTCCATGTGTTTTCTGTGTGACAATTCATGCATAACCACATATCGCATAACCTCATACGGCGCAAACGCTAATCTCCATGAAAAAGACACATTCCCAGTTGCTGAACATGATCCCCACCGCGAAGATGTATCCCGCAAAGTAATATGCTTTGGCCAATATTCACGCGGTGTCGTTTTTATTATGATTTTTATTTCACTTAATAATTCTTGTTTAACAAAATCACGAACACGCCTTTCAAACATATCTGCCCCACCACCGATACAGATAACTGTTTTATCTTCCGTTACATAACAATTTCCACGCGCATTCGCATTATGTTGCAAAGTCACATTTCGTCCCAAAAATTCGATTGTCATGCCGGGCGTAATTTTTTCTTTTTTCGGTGCAGCATCAAAAATCTTTTCCACCCATTTGCGTTTAGATTCCAAAAATTTCAATACAAAACTGGTCGAAGTCATCCATGGCTTTGAAATATGAATTTCACGCACTGCGCCAATCTTTGGACGCAAAGTCACACTATGTGCCCCGCGACGATTGTTTATTATAACCGGAACTTTTTCACCATTTGATAAAACAAAAATATGTTCTTCGCCCATTTGTTTATCTTATATATTTTCTGATTTCGTTGATTATTTTATCAACATCAAAACCATATTCAAGATAAACATCATCCCCGTTACCAGATTCGCCAAATTTATCAACCCCAATCACCGCATCAGCAAATTCAAACCAAGGCGATGGCGAAGAAGCCTCTATTGCAATCACACAGCCACGCAAAATTTCTTTTTTATACTTTTCATCTTGTTCACGGAATATGCCCAAATTCAACATAGACACAACCTGAACATTTTTAAAGCGCGATGCGATTTCCACCGCTAATGGAACCTCACTTCCACTCGCTATCAAAGTGGTTCGCGCATGTCCAGATTTAGCACGCCAAATAACATATCCACCCCGCCCCATTTTCGAATCGGTTGGTGATTCGATTTGTTTAAACTTTTGTCGCGACAAAACAATCGCAGACGGATGTTCGCTGTCACGAATCGATTCGTTCCAAGCATATGCAACCTCATTCATATTACAAGGACGCCAAACATTTAAACTTGGAATCAGCCGCAAAGACGGCAATTGTTCAACAGGTTGATGTGTTGGACCATCTTCACCCACAGCAATACTGTCGTGTGTAAAAACATATATAACCGGCAAACCAGACAATGCCGCGATTCGAATCGATGGCTTCATATAATCACTGAACACCAAGAAAGTAGAACCAACCGCACGCAATCCATCCACCGCCATACCATTCATTATCGCAGCCATACCATGTTCGCGAACACCGTAATTTATATAATTACCGTTAAATTTATCGGCGCTTATTACCTTTGATACAGATGTTTTAACACGTGTATTATCTGCCAAATCAGCAGAACCGGTTATTAAATCACACCCACCTCGCATCAACAAATCAAGATATATCCCAGATAATTCACGAGTGGAAATTCGTTCTGGTGTTTTGGGTATTTTAACGCGTGGCAAAACACTAATCGATTTAGCACGTTTTGCGATTGGTCTTTTTGCGACTGTTCCCCATAAATGTAAGCCATCGATATCTGTATTTTTTGAAATCAATTCCAACATTTCTGTATCAGACAAAGCGAAACCATGCGCACGCGCATCGTTTTCCAGCTTACACCCACGACCCAAAACATTTTTACACTGTATGAACACAGGCTTTGTTGATTGTCCCGCACGTTCCAACGCATGGTCCAATGCCGCCACATCATTACCACGCACAGACATAATATTAAACCCCATTGCACGCATGCGTGCATTTACATCTAAATCAGTTTGCGCCACGCCATCAATAGATAATTTATTATCATCCCAAAGAATTATCAAATTATTCAAATTCAAACGCGCAGCCATTGATAACGATTCAAAAGACACACCTTCCATTAAATCACCGTCTGAAACGATGCAATAAGTATGTGCACGCACCCTTCTAATTTTTTGCGCCAATGCCAGACCAACAGCATTACCGACACCCTGCCCCAATGGGCCGGTTGTTGCATCAACACCATCAATTCCATATTCTGGATGTCCGGGTAATCCGCCTATTTTTCGAAAAGTTTTTAAATCGCCAATCTTGTATCCCGCCAATTTCAAAACAGAATAAAGCAATGCGGACCCGTGCCCTGCAGACAAAACGAATCGGTCTATACCGCGTTCCAGATGATTTGCAAAAACAGTCGTTATCATTTCTGCCGCATCAAGAATAATACCAACATGCCCACTGTGTGCTGACAACACAGCAGACAACGCGCCCGCGCGCGCCACATTTGACATTTGTTGTAATTGTTTGGCATTAAACTTCATTTTATGATATTATATCACAAAAAGGATTATAAATAAAATGTTAAAAATTTGGACAGATGGCAGTTGTCTGGGCAACCCGGGTCCAGGGGGCTGGGGATTTATTGCTACGGATGGAACAAATATCGCGGAACGTTGTGGTGGCGAAAAAGACACAACTAATAATAAAATGGAATTGACCGCAGTGATAAAGGCTTTGCGCGCTGCTAGAAAACACAAAGAAATAGAAATCCATACCGACAGCCAATATGTCAAAAACGGTATGCAATCTTGGATAAAAAATTGGAAGAAAAACAATTGGAAAACCGCAGACAAAAAAACTGTAAAAAACAAAGAATTATGGCAAGAATTGGATGAATTGGCAGAAACGATAAAAATCCATTGGGTCTGGGTCAAAGGACATGCTGGCGAAGAATTTAACGAACGCGTTGATGACTTGGCGCGCACTGCTGCGGAAAGTTATAAAAACAAATGAAAAAACCGCCAAACGGCGGTTTTTATTTTTATCAACAATACGGATTATTTTGTTTTTTGCTTGGCAACAATGACACTACAAACAAAAATATAGCAATTCCACCAGCAATAATCCATGCTGCTTCGGCAGAGAACACAAACAACAAAGACAATTTACCACCGACCAACAGCACAAATCCTAATATAATCGCACCCCACAAAGCAAACAGCCATTTTGCAGAAAATCCAGCATCATGTAATCTACGTGCTGTCACACTTAAACAAGGTATAATAATCGCAAACGACCATACCCAATATAAAATCCCCATAAACGGTATCGCATTTACAAGTAAATCAAATACAAATTCAACCAAGAATATAAACAACACTGCAAACCAATATTCGCTGCGTTGCGCGACGCCATCAAATTCAGCATATTTTGTCCAGAATCTTGTGATGGCAGTTCCAAAATCAACCATTTTTTGTTGTTCTAATCTTTGTACAGTTTTTTTCTTAACAGGCATTTTTTCTCCTTTTACTAGATGATTAGTGATTATATCACAATTTATGAATCAAATCACTTTTTTATTTTTTGTTTTGCTGATTAGTAATTTTTAACAGATTTTTTTCATACAAACGTTTTGACTGCAAGTTCAGCAATTTACATATATATTCAGCATGCGCTTTGGTAAGCGGAGAATAAATAACATCTTCTTCGGATATAACCTGAAAATCTTTTTCTCCCTTTGTAATAGATTGCGGTTTCACTATTCGATGTGAAAATGTAAAAAATGTTGTGCCACCGTTAACACCACTATCATGAATAGAAGAAACCACACGCGGTTCCGGTTTATATGTAACATAAGGTTTTTCCGCGGTTGGCGGTCTTTCGCCAATTATGTAAACAATATACCCGGGTAACAATTTCGTAGTATCCGCATATACAGGAAAATTCCAAGCAGCATCATTTAATTCTTCTGAAAGTTTTGTGACTTTGTCCCAAGCAATAACAGTGTTTTGCCCTGTGATTTCTGGGTTAATTTCTGGCAGTTTTACATTTTCAAATAACCTAACTAACCTTTGTTCAAGACGTTTTGCGCGTCTAGCTTTTAATTTCTGCAACAAAGACATTGTTTCATCCTTTCTTTTGGTTCAAAGGTTCATATAATTCTCTCTCTTATGCCCCCTTAAACCCTGTTGCAACGACAAACATTTCAACAGAATCTTTGCGTGAAGATGGTGGTTTGATATAATGAACATCATTAAAATGTTCTTTGATTTGTTTTACCAAATCATTTGTAGCACCACCTGTAAAAGACTTCGCAACAAATGTACCACCTTTTTTTAATGCACGCAATGCAAAATCTAAGGCATATTCCAACAATACCATTTGACGAATATGGTCGGTCTTTTTATGTCCCACAGTATTAGGTGCCATATCAGACATAACCACATCTACGGTTCCATTTGAAGATTCGTCTAAGCCCAGCTTTGATACCAACCAAGCCAAAGCTTCATCTGTTGTGAAATCGCCCTGATAAAATTCAACACCATTTATAGGCTTTATTTCCAACAAATCCATCGCAAAAATTTTAGTTTTTGGAAATTCGCGCGCAACATATTGCGACCACGACCCAGGCGCAGCCCCCAAATCAACAACCACTTGCCCATTTTTAAAAAAATGATATTTTTCATTGATTTCTATGATTTTATAAGCTGCACGCGCACGATACCCATCTTTCTTTGCGCGTTCAACATAAGGATCGTGGGCTTGGCGTTGAATCCAAGCCGCCGAAGATTTGTGTGCCGCGATTTTTTTATTTAATATTTTCATTATTTAATCTAGCGATTTGTTTTTCTATAGCTTCTTTGAAAAGCCAAGCACGTTGAATACCTCCACGCATCACACTTTCTGGGAACTTGTATTCAACCTGGGTAGAATTTCCCATGGGTTTTACACTGAAACGTGCACCTCTTGCGTGCGGCGGAACAATGTTTTTGCTATCAAAAGTTACTGTCAATGTCCAACCTGTAATACGACCTTTTGTATCATAGATAGCGCCTATCTGTGATACATCTGTTGGGCGCAATCTTAAATCATTTTTATCCATTTATTTCGCTCCTGGGACGGTCCCCGCTTGTTGCATACGTTGCATGACTGCTTCCATTCCGCCCATGCGCTGTATCATTGCCATTTGTTGTTTCATTTTCAAATATTGTTTGATTATATGTTCCACATCACGCACAGAACATCCCGCTGTTTCTGCAATACGTGCCTTTGCATTGGCAAATACTTTTTCTGGTTCGGCGCGTTCTTGGGCAGTCATTGCTTCCAGTATTTTAATTTGAGCATCCACACTGCCGTCTTTGATTTTTTCTTTCATAGCAGCCACAGCCCCACTCATCCCTGGAACCATTTTCAACAGACCGCTGAAATTGCTCATCTTTTTGATTTGTTTTAATTGGGCCAACATATCATTCATATCGAATTGACCAGACATCATACGTTCAGCGGTTTCTTTCATTCCAGACGGAATTTTCGCAGCTTCTTTTTCCAAATCTAAATTTTCATTTTCTTGTTTTTTCTTTTTTCTAAATCCAAACATTTTTCAACTCCTTAAAAATTTCCTTATGTTTTATATTTTATTGGCTTTTTTTGTTTTGTCCAGATACTTTTTTAAATATTTTCCAGTTAATGATTCTGAATTTTTTACAATATCTTCTGGTGTGCCTGTCGCAACAACTTGTCCCCCGCCAGCTCCGCCATTTGGACCCAAATCAATAACCCAATCAGCAGTTTTTATAACTTCCAAGTTATGTTCAATTACAATAACTGTGTTTCCTTGGTCGACCAATTCATGTAATACAGACAACAATGACTTTATATCTTCGAAATGCAGCCCCGTTGTAGGTTCATCCAGAATATAAATAGTTTGTCCAGTACTGCGTGCAGCCAATTCTTTGGACAGCTTTATACGCTGGGCTTCACCACCCGATAAATCAAGAGAACTTTGCCCCAGTTTTATATAATCCAACCCAACCCGTTTCAATAATTCTAATTTACGAGCAATCTGTGGAACATTTATAAAAAATCTGTATGCTTCTTCAACAGTCATATTCAAAACATCAGCGATAGATTTACCCTTGTATTTAACTGCCAAAGTTTCATCATTATATCTTTGTCCATGGCATTTATCACATTCCACATAAATATCAGCCAAAAAATTCATTTCTATTTTTATCTGCCCATCGCCCTGACATGCTTCGCATCTGCCACCTTTGACATTAAAAGAAAATCTGCCCGCATCATACCCACGCGTCTTGGATTCTGGCAAATTCGCAAAAAAATCACGAATATTATTAAACACCCCAACATAAGTCGCAGGATTACTGCGCGGACTGCGACCAATTGGTGATTGGTCTATATCAACAACTTTGTCCACGTTTTCAAGACCACGAATAAAATCATGTTTGCCTGCCTCTATTTTTGAATTATAAAGCGCGCGCATAATTGCCGGATACAAAGTATTCAACAACAAAGTCGATTTACCAGAACCAGATACCCCAGTAAGCGCGACAAACTTACCCAACGGAAAATCTACATTAATGTTTTTAAGATTATTTTCACGCGCACCTTCTATACGAATTGTGTTACCGTTTCCACTTCTGCGTTTTTTAGGGACATCTATCTTGCGTTTTCCAGACAAATATTGTCCTGTCAAAGATTCAGGATTTTTTATAACTTGGCTTGGTGTTCCTTGGGCAATAACATTTCCACCGTTTATTCCTGCTCCGCGTCCTATATCAACCAAATAATCAGCGCTGCGCATCATATCTTCATCGTGTTCCACAACTATTACAGTATTATCTTTGTCGCGCAACATTTTTAATGTATCTATCAATTTATCATTATCGCTTTGATGCAGACCAATAGAAGGTTCGTCCAACACATATAAAACCCCAGACAAACCACTGCCGATTTGTGAAGCCAATCTTATTCTTTGTGCTTCGCCCCCAGACAAAGTTCCTGCCATACGCGACATAGTTAAATATCCCAGTCCCACATTTTGCAAGAAAAACAATCTTGAAGTAATTTCACGCAAAACCATAGATGCGATTTCTTTTTCTTTTACGGTCAAATGTTGTGGCAAATCTTGAAACCAGCGCAAAGCTTCATCCACAGACATATTACATACATCCATAATATCGCAATTATTTATTTTTATACAAAGCGCTTGGATATTAAGCCGTTTGCCATGACATGCGGGGCACAATTTTTCAGATTGATATTTTGATAATTCTGTCCTGGTTGATTCTGAATCAGATTCGCGTAATCTGCGTTCTAAGTTTGGAATTACGCCTTCAAAAGGTTTTTCATAGACATAGCCATTCCAATTTATCTTTATCGGTTCATCGCCTGTGCCATATAAAACAATATCTTTATCTTTGTCTGACAAAGAATTCCATGGTTTAGCCAAAGAAATTTTATATTTTTTATGCAGCGCATCCAGAACATTATCATATTGGCTTAGCATGCCACCACGCGACCACGGAGCAATAGCCCCACCTAATATAGATTTCGATGTATCAGGAATAACCAAATCTGGCGAAATATTCATCTGCATTCCTAAACCATCACATTCACTGCACGCACCAAGCGGGGCATTAAAAGAAAACAACCGTGGTTCTATCTTTGGCACAGTAAATCCAGACACAGGACACGCATATTCTTGTGAATACAAAGAATCTTCATTTGTATCTAACCTGCGAACTATGACCGCACCCGGGACAAGACGCAGTGAAGCTTCGAATGACGCATAAAGACGTGATTTAAATTCTTCTAATTCTTCCCCAGACAAATCTTTATCAGGCATAGCGACACGGTCTATCACAACCATAATATTATGCTTTTTATTTTTATCCAACGGTGGCACAGAAGATAATTCATAAAGATTTCCATCAACAATCGCGCGTTGGTATCCCTGTTTTATCAAAAAAGCAATTTCTTTTTTATATTCGCCTTTTCTATCACGAACCATTGGCGCCATTATAAAGAATTTTATTCCATGCGGGATTTTCAATGTCCATTCAACCATTTCAGCAACAGTTTGTGATTTAATTGGCAATCCTGTCACTGGGGAATAAGGAATTCCGATTCGCGCCCACAAAAGACGTAAATAATCATAAATTTCTGTCACCGTTCCAACAGTAGAACGTGGGTTTTTCGAAGTTGTTTTTTGTTCGATAGAAATCGCAGGTGACAAACCTTCGATTAAATCAACATCTGGTTTTTTCTGCATGTCTAAAAATTGGCGCGCATACGCAGAAAGCGATTCGACATACCTGCGTTGTCCTTCGGCATAAATAGTATTAAAAGCCAACGATGATTTTCCAGAACCAGATACGCCAGTTAACACCACCAACTTGTTTTTTGGCAGATCTAAATCAATATTTTTAAGATTGTTTTCACGCGCACCGCGAATTTTTATGCTTCCGGTCATATTCAGGTATATAGTTATAAATTTTAATAAATCAATGCAGAATAAAAATCTATTCAGCAAATCCGACAGATTTCAAAGCATCTGGTGCCATAGAAATACCAGTTTTTTTGGTATTAGCTGGGCCTAATTTCTTTAACAAACGACCATCGACCCAAACATCAATCGCACCAACATTGCCAAATGTCGCCTTAAATTTATCACCAGCTGGCAAATAATAAACATCCCCAGGAATCAAAACACGCGAAAAGACGCTGTTGCCCCTGGCATCTTCAATTTTTACCCAAGATTCTTTTTCAGCCTGTAAAACGACATGCGCTTCTTTGGCGTTTTTAGCATCAAATTTTTCGTGTATTGGATAACGGAAATCAGGTTCTGGGATAACAACAACCTCTTCAACAGGTTCTGTTGGAACAGTGTTCACAGAATCTTTTTCTGCCTTGCCCCCTGTAAAAAGCACGATACACAACACAATTATCAACAACGCGATAAAAACAGACACGAACCATATCCAATGTTTTTTTACATATTGAACCGCATTTTTAAACCAATTTGCCAAAGATTCCTTATCAAACTTAGCAACGATTTTTGGTGTTTCTGGTTTTGGTTTTGCCTTTACTTCAACTTCTTCTTTGATTTCTTTACTTTCTTTTTTCACCAAACCCAATTCTTTTTTCAATTTTGCGATTACTTCATCAGGATCCAATCCCAATTCCACAGCATAACTGCGTGCAAATCCCAAAATATAAACATCTTCTGGGATAACGCGATAGTTGCCTTCTTCCAGGGCTGTTAAAAATTCTTCACGAATACAAAGCAATTTAGAAATCGTCGCAATTTCGCGTTTTCTGCGTCCCGTAGTACGTGCATTTTTCAGCATTTCTCCCGCGGTCATTTCATTTGTAGATACTGTTGCTTCTGATTGTTCATTCATGATTAAATCCTTTGGCTGATATATTAAGCCACAAATAGCGAAAAGTCAATCAAGCGACCAAAAATCTTTTATAATATCTTTAAGTTCTTTTTCATCTGTTATCTGGTTCACCCGAACACGAAATTGCGCGGCATTTGGCAAACCTGCTGAATACCACGCAGCATGTTTTCGAAAAAGCGGGACACCAGCCTTTGCACCATAATAATCAATAACCAGATTTAAATGCTTTAATACAACCGCACCGATGTTTTCTGGCTTATCACATGTTCCACAAATTTGTCCGATAATCCATGGTTGTCCCAACATGGCGCGTCCAATCATTGCACCGTCATAGCCCATACCCTGAACGCGTTCCACATCAGCAATATTTTTAATATCCCCATTAGCAATAATCGGTATCGGCAAATCAGGTTTCGTTGGTAATTCAGAAATCCCAGAATAACCTTGGGCCCGTGTCCGGCCATGAAGCGCAACAAAAGCCGCCCCATTATCTGCGGCAATTTTGACCAAATCCTGCCAATCTTTGTGTGCTTCATCCCACCCAAGACGCGTTTTTACAGATACTGGTATTTTTACAGATTGAACACAAGATTTAATTATTTCACCAGCTAATTTATGATTACGCATTAAGAAAGCACCCGCACCTGCACGTGTCGCAACCTTTGGAACGGGACACCCCATATTTATATCAATCCATTTGGCACCAGAATCTTCAAGAATTTTGGCGGCTTCACCCATTAAATGTGCATCTGCACCGAAAATTTGCGCACCAATATTACCTTCATCAACATAATTATCAAAATTACGAACACAATTTTTGTGTCCTGCAACCAAAGAATGACAAGAAATCATTTCTGTAACCATTGATACATCAGGTGCAAAATCGCGCAAAATCGCACGAAAAGGCTTGTCTGTGATACCCGCCAGGGGTGCTGTAAAAATTTTTTTATTATTATCAAACATTTGTGATATAATAAACGACATGAAGGAAAAAATCAAAATTTTCTTTGATTTCGTAAAGCGCGCATGGACGGCTGGTTCGCGCGGTAAAATTGGTGTAATATTGATGTTGTTATCAATATTCTTTTTCGTGCGCCTTTTTTGTGGCACGCGCAGTGTCCAAAGCTTTGTCATGAACGCATGGCGATTGAACCACGAACGCGCTGAATTGGCGGTTGCACAACAGCAATTAAACGAAATTCAACATCATATATACTTGCTGCAACATCCAAACAATTCTTCTGATTATATTGAAGAATTGGGATTGCGCGTTCTTAATGTCGGCAATCCCGAATTCAAAGAATTAAAATATTAATTCAAAATAATTATCATCGCATTTAAATAGAAAGCAAAGAACAACCACAAAATATACGGCACAATCAGCCAGAATGAAGCTTGATTTATTCTAAAGAATTCACGCGCCATAAATATAACAGTTATAATCAAAGCCAACAAAACCAGCAACGCAACACCCGGCATGTGGACACCAAAGAACACAAAAGACCAAACTGTATTCAAAATTAAATTTATCACAAATAACCAATAAGCCATCGTCTTGGTATAATATTTCTTTGTGTTATCAGCCTGCATAACCATAAACAGTGCCAACCCAATAAGGAAATATAAAATCGTCCACGCGACGGGGAATACCCAACCTGGCGGGGTTAACATAGAATGTTCCAAAGTATTATACCATAAATTTCCGCCAGTCTGCATTGGTGCAACAATTATTCCCAATATGCCGGGCAGAAAAGACAAAAACATTGCGAAAATAAATTTCAAGAAAGTCATTTGATTACTCCTTTTGTACAAACACATTATAATCAAACGAACAAAGAAATTCCCCAGGAACGGTTTCTTAGCAAAAATTCATAGAACACAAAGACAATTATTGCGCGACCCCGAACAACGCCCGACGGAGATTGGCGCAGTTCAAGTTGCCGTCCGCGCAGTTGCCCACGACGGTGCCCGCGCAGTTGGACGCACAGTAGTTCACGCAAGCACCCCCGGACACGTTGCCGGCGAGGAACACCCACGAAGGGGACGCGACATTACACTGATTACCCCCATTCGGGGTATAATTTGTTGCCTGGCACCAACAATATTTTCCACTCGTATCGCTTGGGGTGCCAGGTGTTACCTTAATACCTTTTGTATCGCTGCATTTCGCCATGCCTTTTACTGTGCCATAGCTGAATGTTACCGCCCATTCACCATCATTCAAATCACTGCTGTTTTCGGTCCCAAATTCAGCCAACATTGATATTCCGTTTGGGTGTATCCGTTTCCATCTGGCATGTGTTGCATCCCAAGATGTATCTATTGATGGGTCCAGACCGCTTAAACTGCATTGTGCTGGTTTTACCCGCCAACCCTTAAATGTATATCCTGTTTTTGTTGGGATACTGCTTGGCATTGTTAAATTGCCACCATATGTACATGAATTATTGGCATATTGCGTATCGTCATTGTACCAGGTCACATTTATTGTGTTTCCCGTCCAATTTGCAGTCAGGTTCGCAGATCCACTATATGTCGATAACACATCATTATCGCATTGCGATGAATTTGTTACATAAGAAAAAGCCGGTGCGGAAATTAAAATTATTGACAAAAAGCTTAGTAATAAACTACATGTGTGTGTGTGTGTGTGTGTGTGTGTGTGTAGGTTTCTGCGGGTTTCAGCTTGACAAATTTTGTTGACATATTTTTTCTCCTTTTTCCTTTGTCCCCCGAAGCTTTACGCGAAGGGGGAATTGTCTGTTTTGTTCTCCCTCTGTGAGGGAGGGGACCACGAAGTGGTGAGGGAGGGTTAATTCCAGAGTGTTCGCTACCTAACCCTCCCCCGCCCTGCGGGC
>JBKSMS010000021.1:0-31774 GCA_046881825.1 Alphaproteobacteria bacterium
GACGGTTTGAATGGATCTGATTCCCATTTCTTTTCGTCTTCGGCCGCAGGCAGGCAACGCAACAGCACCGTTGCAGGCACTTTGCGGCGACGGTCGATACGAACATAGATGATACCTTTGGATTCTTCAAAATCAATCCAAGAACCGTGTTCTGGAATAATACGTGCAGTATATGTAATTGGATTTCCAGCAACCTTGGACTCTTTGGTTGTAGCAAACACAACACCCTGGGCACGATGCATCTGGGATACGATTACACGTTCCACACCCGATGCGATAAAGCTGCCACGTTCTGTCATTAACGGCACTTCGCCCATAAATACTTCTTGTTCTTTGATGTCACGCAGTGTCTTTTTTCCATCTTCTGCGACATCCCATAAAATCAATCTCAGCTTCAGTTTTAATTTGCTGGCGTATGTCATGTTACGCAACATACATTCTTTTACATTGTAAACAGGTTCGTCCAATGTATATTCAACAAATTCCAATTCAACGTTTTCATCTTTGTCCTTAATCGGGAACATAGATTTAAATACGCTTTGCAGCCCCTTGTTCTCGCGTTCTTGGGGGTTAACATCTTTTTGTAAAAAATCCTTGTAGGAATTGTGCTGAATTTCAACTAAATCGGGAAGCGGAGTTTGCAAAAAACTTTTACCAAAAGATTTTCTAAGTTTCTGGATAACTGCCATTTTCTGAATCCTTTTATTCTTCTGTTTTTTTATTTTGCAAACGAAAAAAGTTTGTCACCTTTTTACGCCTGTGTGCCCGCCATAGATTTTTGTAATCCTGGCGGGCGGCGAAATTGCATCAAATGCAATTTAATTTTGGAATCGTCGATTCCGTTGTAGAAATTGAATTATTTCATTTCTACTTTTGCACCAGCTGCTTCTAATGTAGCTTTTATTTTTTCAGCTTCATCTTTTGCAACTGCTTCTTTAACAGCTTTTGGTGCAGATTCGACCAAAGCTTTTGCTTCGCCCAAACCTAAACCAGTGATGTCTTTGACAGCTTTGATAACAGCCAATTTGTTTGCACCAGCTTCTGCCAAGATAACATCAAATTCTGTTTTTTCTTCTGCCGCAGCACCAGCCGCTGGACCAGCAGCAACCGCAACAGCAGCAGCAGCGCTTACGCCCCATGTTTCTTCTAATGCTTTGGACAATTCAACTGCTTCTTGAACAGTCAATTTTGACAATTCTTCAACTATTTTTTGAATATCTGCCATTTTTTACTCCTTGAGTAGTTTTTAATTTTGTTTTTTTCCATACTCTGCTGAAACACGCGCCAAACGTGATGCTGGTTCTATCAATATACGTGCGATAGTTCCACGAATTTCAAGCAACGATGGAAGCTTGGATAATTGCACAATGCCGTTCACATCCAGAAGTTCTGCATCCATTTTACCACCAACAATTGTCAATTTTTGATGGTCTTCAGCAAATTTAGCCAAAACTTTTGTCACAGCCAACGCATCTGTCGCAACAGCAACAGCAGTTGGATGTTTCATCAATTCGGATACAGCTTCGAAATTAGTATCTTTCAATGCTAATTTCATCAAACGGTTTTTGACAACTTTGAACAAAGAAACTTTGTCGCGCAATTCGTTACGCAGGCTTTCCATTTCTTTCACTGTCAAACCATGGTTTTCAACAACGAAAACACCGTCTGCTTCTTTCAAGGACGACTGCAACGCTGAAATCAAATCTGATTTTTCTTCGCGTCTCATTTTATATATCCTTTTAAGCTTTTTTTGTTAACTTTCCATCTGTGGTTTTCCCACCGGTGGGGCTTCAAGTTTCTGCCCCAAAGAATTTTTCTTTGTCTATGATGGGAATTAAGTGATTTTCTTCACACCATCAGTCTCGGACAGAAATCTGTGTTATGGCGGGACATCCCGCCATAAATTATTTTACTTCAACCTTTAAGCCTGGGCCTTGGGTTGTAGCAACACTGCATCCCAAGATATATTGACCCTTAGCTGATGCAGGTTTAACTTTTTTCAATTGTTCAATCAATGCGTTTGCGTTTTCGACCAATTTTTCAGTCGCAAAAGACATTTTACCAATACCAGCGTGGATAATACCTTTCTTTTCAGCACGGTATTCGATTTGTCCAGCCTTTGCATTGGCAACTGCTTCGGTTACATTGTTTGTGACTGTTCCCAATTTTGGATTAGGCATCAAGCCCTTTGGCCCCAAAACACGTGCAACCTTGGACATCTTTGGCATCATATCAGGTGTTGCGATAACACGATCAAAATCCAAAAATCCATTTGCAACTTTGTCAATCAATTCTTCACCGCCAACAACATCAGCCCCTGCTTTCTTAGCTTCGTCTTGATTGTTGATTGTGAATACAGCAACGCGAACTTTTTTACCTGTGCCGTTTGGCAAAGATAACATACCACGAATGTTTTGGTCTGCCTTTGTCACATCGATTCCCAATTTAATCGCGATTTCTAAACTTTCATCGAATTTCTTTGAACAAAAACCGCGTAATGTTTCGATTGCTTCGTTCAAACTGTATACTTTCTTGGCATCTAATGTGGACCAAGTTTTCTTTCTTTTTGTGACTTTCATGACTTAGCCCTCCACCTTTACGCCCATAGAACGGCATTGACCAGCAACAATATTCATTGCAGATTCAATTGTCGAACAATTCAAATCAGGCATTTTATTTTTCGCAATTTCTTCAATTTGTGCCTTTGTAATAGTGCCAACAAATTCACGACCAGGTTTATGAGAACCAATTTTCAATTTCAATGCTTTCTTGATATAGTAAGATACAGGTGGCAATTTCATAATAAATTCGAAACTGCGGTCTGTATAAACAGTGATTATGCAAGGAATTGGCATTCCTGGTTCTTTATCTGCTGTTTTATCATTAAATTGTTTGCAGAATTCTGCGATGTTAACACCAGCAGCACCCAGCGCAGGTCCAATTGGAGGCGCAGGATTAGCTTGTTTGGCAGGGACTACTAATTTAACAATCCCTTTTAATTCTTTTTTTGCCATTTTTCACTCCGTTTTTTTACGATGTTTTTAACATCTGGTTAGTGTTGTGGTGCGATGTGGCGCATCTACCACGTTTTTTATAGTGTTTTACCACTAAACTCTTTCAACCTGAGCAAAATCCAGTTCTACACTGGTTTCACGCCCAAATACCAAAATCGTCACTGTCATTTTTTGTTTCACATTATCAACATTTGACGCGATACCATTGAAATTCGCAAACGGTCCATCAATAACATGAACTTCTTGACCTTCTTCATAGACAGTGTCTTCTGTGACAACAGAACCTTCTTCGACCTGTTTCAACAAACGGCGCGCTTCTGCTTCACTGATTGGAATTGGTTTTGATTGATTTTTAACTTTTTGACCCAAAAACATAACAACCTGGGGCATCAATTTCACAAGAGAAAAAGTTTCATTGTTCATAACCATTTGAACAACGATATAGCCCGGAAAAAACTTCTTTTCTGTTTTTACGCGTTTACCCGCTTTGATTTCAGACACTTCGCGTGTTGGGACCAAAATCTCCCCAAAATAAGCATTTAATTTACGTTTATCAATTTGTTCACGCAGTTCACGTGCAACCTTGTCTTCACAAGAAGTATGAACGTTTACAACAAACCACTGCATTTTATCTTCCATTGCTTATCCCCTTGATTATTTTAGAAAATCCAGTTCACCAAAGCATTTAAAATGCTGTCAATTACAAAAAAGAACAACGCCGCAAGTCCGGAAAACACCAATATCATAAATGTAGTGTTAACAACTGTTTCACGTGTTGGCCAAACAATTTTGAACCATTCAGAACGGACAGATTTGATAAATTCAATTATTTTTTTCATATTTTTCCCGGTTTTTTGCAACATTTTACAGGTTTTTCTGGCAGGGGCTGAAGGAATCGAACCCTCATCCGCGGTTTTGGAGACCGATATTCTACCGTTGAACTAAGCCCCTTTAAAATCGCCTTTGTTTAATCCGTACCCATACAAACACCCCAGCATTTTCGCCATTTTACCCATAATCGGTGCTAAGCATAGCATACACATATTAAAAATCAAGCGGAAATATTATAATGTTTAAAAAATTTTATAGCAAGCAAAAAAACTTTTTACATATTTTGCTTTAATTTATTCTTTTTTGTATTTTTTGCTTGCACTGTATAAACAAATTTTTCTAGAATCAAAACATATAATGTGGGGGAAAGTGTGGCAAAAGTAATAGAACCGCCGGTTTTAATATCACGAATATTAACGTTCGTATTCGCAACGTCGGTCGTTGTGCTGATTACAATGGCTGTCGCGTTGATTAAAATGATGCCACTGGAAAGACCCGAAGTATTCTTTTTATCCAACAGAACAACGTCAGTAAATGCTGTTATTGAACCGTTGGTTCCAGATTCCACAAATGAGAAAGCTTTGGAGATATACGAAAAAGGGTTTGTTCGTGAATATATAATCAGTCGCAATACTTTGTCGCCTAATATGGCAACGACCATAAAAAATTGGGCTAACGTTGTAAAACCATGGTCCAGCAACCGCGTATATTCCGCATTTGCTCGCACAGCATTGTATGGCGAATACACATCTGGCGATACATTTTCTGGGCTTTCATGTTCTGTGAATTTTACTGACAAAAACAAAGAACAACCGGTGGTAAAGACTGGACATAATTTGAAGTATGATGAATATACTGTAACTTTTGCGTGGGTTTGTAAAAATAGTGGTGGACAGACCACACAAAAAAATTATAAGATACGAATAAGGATACAATCTGTTTTGGATGAAAAGGCGTCAAACACGTTGGAAAACCTGAACAAATTGCGCGATAATCCATTGGGTATTCGGGTTGTAGAATATACAATTTTGGATGGCGATGGCGACCCTTTGGATTCCGATAGACACTCTTTGTAAAGGGTTATGTAATTTGAAGGAAAGGATTATAAAAGATGACTTTTATAAAATTTTGTAAATTAAATGTTTCTTTGTTGGCGGTTTTGTGCTGTGTTTGCCCTGCGAATGCTGTCTATCAAACGGCATGGGACAATCCAAATATGAACATGGCAAGTGGTTCACTAAAACCAGGATATGCAAATTTAACTTGGTCTACGGGAACAGTGTTGCCGATTAAAACACGTGCGGGCATGGCAACATTGGTGACATTACCGGCGGGCGAAAAGATTGCTGATATTGTCGCCGGAAACGAAGCTTTGTTCCATATTGATGCTAATCCTGGGGACCAATCTATGTATATTACCCCAACAGATGAAAACAACGGAAATGATACAAATATGATTGTGACGGGCGAATCTGGAAACAAATATATTTTCTATCTACGCGCCTATCCTATTAATTCCAGTGATATTACATATTCTCAGGTTGATATATCTGCGGGGACGGGGGCAAATGTTGTTATATCAAATGCTGCACCTGCACCGTCTGGTTCTATGGGGTCTATATTCAAAAAATCTGCATCAAAAACATCTACTATTGGTGTTGATGGTGAAGATTATGGATGGATAAAGACTATGAAAATAGACCCATCTGAATTTCGTTTTGATTTGGATATATTTGTTCCAAATCCAGATGATTATGTAATCGCCCCTGAACGCGTGTGGCGTGATCGTATATTTACTTATATCGATTTCGGGGACAAGGTTATTTCCATGACGCAAAGACCCGTTGTATCGCTGTTGGTCGAAGGTGGCGAAAGCCCTGTTGGTTTCCGCACAGATGGCGAAGACGGTCGTTTATTGATTGTCGAAGCGGTGGGCGATTTGGTCTTGCGCAGTGGTCAAAGAATCGTATGTATCAAAAAACGTGCTAAACCTTTCTTGATTGCTGATACGGCTTCGGTGATGGCATTGGCAGAAGCTAATGTTGCTCAATCATTGGCGGCAAATCAGTCTTTGAATAATATTGCATATAACGATGAAATGTATGCAATAAACGCGAATGTGAACGATTATTACAGCACTACACCAACATATGTTGGTAATCAACAATATGTTTACAACCAACCAACTGATTTAATGTATGTTGCTGATGGAATGCCAAGTGCGCCTGTATCTGGTGGTCCAAACATGATTCCAACTGCGCGTTCAACGGCGGGGTCTTATTTACCACAATCTAATATACCTCTTATTACCAGCAATCAAACGGGGGTCGCGGTGGAATTAAAATCTGACACTTCGGTAAAGGCTTTGAATGATTACTGGACAGAATTGTTGGCAAAGTTCAGTGGTGAAGACGGTGCTGGCATTTTAACGCCTTATAAGAACAGTGTGTTCTTTGCGGTTGATGAACAAGGTGTTGGCGATTTGGGTGCTGATTCTGCTACTGCCCGTTTATATCGTTTGCGTATCGGTCCATTGTCAGATATAGATACTGCACAGAAGTTGTGTGATCAATTGTTAAAGTTCAGTGGCGCAAGTTGCTATGTAGTTAGGATACAATAAAAAATGAAATATATCAAAGAGCAATATGATGATTTCAGATCAAATACACCAACGTATGTTCAATGGTTGTTGTTGGGTGTTGCGTTTTTGATTGTAATTATCTTGTTAACATTATTATTATCTGGTAAATCTAAAAAAGAAGACGAAATTCAACCTGTCAATCAGCACATTGACTTCAATGTATCTCCACAGACTATAACTTTTGATAATGTCAAAGTTGGTGAATCAAAACACGCAAAAGTTAATGTTTCTGTTAATGTGCCTGTCATCATAGAAAGCGTAAAAATATCTGACAAGAATTTTACAACAAATAATAATTGTGTTGTGTATGATGAAACAGATTCTTGTAATATAAATGTAATTTACGCGCCAAGCGAATCTCAAAAAATGACCAGCACGAATTTAATAATTACTTGGTATGACACAACTTCGGAAGATACCGTAAATACCGAAGAAATCCCTGTGGTGTTCAGCGCTTATGAAGAACCAAAACCAATTGTTAAACCAGAACCTGAGCCAGAGCCTGAACCAGAACCTGAGCCAGAACCTGAACCAATTAAAGAAATAAAAAATATTGCGGTTCCAAATCCAATAAGACAACCGGAACCAGAACCGGAACCTGAGCCTGAATTTAAACCATGTTCTGAATTCGCGATTCCTGGATATGATGCATCTGGTAATCAAATTGGTTGGATAAAACCAGAAAGTGGGACAAATTATTTCTATCCTTTTTCTGATAAAACCTGTTCCAACCCAACGGGCAGATATGATATGGCAACTGGTGTTATCTTGTCTTTGAAAGACGGTTCAAAAATTGGAACAGATTCAGACCATATTGGATATAGAAATGTTCACGACAGAAATTTAGTAATGCCGAAATTATCAATGCCAAATTCAGTCACGGTTCGGGTAAATAACGGTGAATTTGACAGTTCTGCTAAATGGGTTGCAACGGGCAAAAATGGTCAGGCAATCGCAACAAAACATGACGACAGCAGAAAATTCGACCGCAATCGCAAGAATGAAACAGATGCAGAAATATTGACAGGGTCTGGATTCGATGCTGGCGAAGCAGTAACATCTTCTTTGCCGTACGACAGAACATTTATATTGCGTCAATTTAAACCTATTCCTGCAACGATTGTTTCAGAAGTTCGCGCGGACCCCAGTGTTTATGGATATGATAAATCTGGGAATCCATTGAAAGATGGTGTGAACCACAGTATTCCTGTGCGTGCTACAGTTGACAGAAATGTTTATTCTGATGACGGTCGCACAATAATATTACCAACAGGAACATTATTGATGGGTTATTTATCTGGCAATTTACCAGGACCTTATCAGGCATTTGGTCGTATGAATATAAAATGGTATCAATTTATTCGTCCAGATGGTGTTGAATTTAATTTTGAAAACCCTGACCAAGACCCTTATTCCGCGGATGCCCAGGGTCGTATGGGTGTTCCGGGTCATGGCAGTACTGATTATTTTGAACAAATGGTTATGCCTTTGTTGACTTCGTTGGTGCCGGCGGCGGTAAATATGATTGCACCTATTGCTGATACAGTTATAAATCAAATTGATTTAGATAATAACACTATTGTTCAATCAGGGACTATTCGTTCATCAGAAATGGCAAAACAAGATATCATAAACACATGGAACAAAATTACACAAAAATTGTTGGTTGATGCGATTGATAATACTGTGCCACCATTTTCTATTGCTGCTGGGACGCGTATAAATGTATTTTCACCGGTGGATTTAATTGTGTCTTGTGAAGGCACTGGTAAAAAATGCGCCGCTATTCAAGCAGGTTCAAAAAAACGTCGTCAATGGTCAACATTGCAAAAACAAGCCAAATTTAATCCAGATGATGGTTCTTGGGTTGGTCAGGTTCGTTCATTTGATTTAAGTCAATATTGTATACCTGATAAAAATGATAAATGGACCATAAATGAAAAATCGTCTTGGGCGGATTCTGGTTATGAATATAGAACAGTGTTGTTGTATTGCGAATCGCTGAATTATCAGGCAAAAAATAATGCTAAACAGGCTGTTTACAACGAAAGCATGAAACAAAAAACATCTGATAAATATGGCGATTTCCAATTTAATCAAACAACAGGAACATTAAACCAATCAGGAACAGAAGAACAAACCAAGGCTTATAATACCAAGGTATTGGGATTAGAATATGATGACGAAGGTTATGTGAAAAATCCATTTGAAAAACCTGCTGAAACGGTCGAACAAGATGTTTTGACTTGTGAAGATGGCTTGGCACCTGATGCCAATGGCTGTTGTCCGGGTGAAACATTTACAGACATGGGTGAAGATGGTTGGAATTGCTGTCCTGATTCTGGGGGCGATTGCTTCCCACCAATAACAGTTGAATAAACAAAAAAATCCGCCATGGCGGATTTTTTAATAGAAAAACACGAAAAACCGATTCGTATTAGTTTACATAAAAACGATATACGAATCGGTTTTTCGATTCGGTTTTCTAATCGCAGTTGTATTGTTTTACACAATTCAATTTTTATTTTACTTTTCATTGTGTTTCTTTATTGACACATGTTTATCAAAATAAAAAACAAAGGAGAAAAACATGAATAATACATTGAAAAACCAAAATATATCATCATCAGAAAAATTTCAAAACGCAGAACAACTGTGGTTTTGGTTTTTATATTCTAAATCTATTCAAAATGGTTTTAATCGCAAATCTGTTTCGATTCGCAGACCGTGTGAATTATTGGATATAGAAACTTTGATAACTAAACTTTATCTTTGCGGGAAATTGACTGATGAACAATTAAATGTTATGAAAAAATTTGGCGATAAAAGACGCGCACCACACCAATATATTTATCATGAAAACAAGGCCGCAAGCCTTTGGAAATCTGCGATGGACACTTTGACAGAATACGCACGCAAGAAAGATTGGCTGGCTGATTAAAAATAAATTTCTGATTTATGGACCTGGGAGATAAATCAGAATCATGCATAAATATATAAAAAAGCTATTATCATGATTATATATATTGGATTTTCAACAAAGACACATAAGATATTCGCAAGAATTTTTTGCCGACACTTTAAGCATTGTGCGCCTGTCGTTATTACAAAAAACAAATGTGAAATATATCAATTTACGCGCGCGAATAACATAAATGTTATTCCTATAAAAAAACGCGATATAAAAATATTAACGGCGCACGGATGGCGATTCGTCAAATACAACATAAAATACATCCCACGAAATGCGATACATATACATGCCCTTAGTTGTGTTCAATTTACAAAAAAATTCTGTGGGATAAAAAAAGCAACAATACAAACACCCGATTCGCTTTTGAAACATCTGATAAAAAAATGAAAAAATACCGGCAAATGCCGGTATTTTTATTTCATATTTTTCTTTATTATGTACATCTGTAATATACCGAATAAATTAGACACAGTCCAATAAAGAACCAATCCCGCTGGCATCCACGCAAACAACACAGTAAATATCACTGGCAACCATTTCATCACCCGCTGTGTTGATGCAAGCGCATCATTTCCATTATTTGATGTGGTTGGTGTTTGTAAATACTGTTGCAGCCACATTGTTGCCCCCATCAAAATCGGCAATATGAAGTAAGGATCCATAGCGGCTAAATCTGAAATCCACAGGAAATGCGCAGACCGCATTGGAACAGATATCAATAATGCTTTGTACAACGCAAAGAAAATAGGTATTTGAATCAACATTGGCAAACACCCAGACATTGGCGAAGTCCTGTTGGCTTGATAAACCTTCATCATTTCCATTTGCAGGCGCGCCTTGTCATTAGCATAAAGTTTTTGCACCCTTTGTAATTCTGGTTGCATCTTTTGCATCTTCATGGTTGATACGAATGATTTACGCGTCAAAGGCCATATCAATATGCGCAAAATCAAAGTCATCAAAATAATAGCAACACCATAATTACCAACCAACGCATATAACCAATTTATCATCCACAACATGGGCTGGGCAAAGAACCAAAACCAACCATAATCCATTGTTTTGTTTATACCAGGTATTTTATCAGCCACCACATTTAACACATTAGAATCGCGCGGTCCCGTAAACACATAAGTATTGATTTCTTTTTCTGATTTCGCAGCAATTTTAACTGGCGCAACATTTGTTTGTGCGAAATACACATCGCCTGTTTTTTTCAAACTGATTGTTTGGTCGTTCGCATCAACTGAAAAAACAGTTTCCCAATATTGGTCCGCAAAACCCGCAGAACCACGAACCGTAGAATACGCAACTGATTTTTTGTTTAATTTATTCCAATTTGTATAATCCAATTTAGAATTAGCATAAACAACACCACCTGTTTCCACAACAGATGACATTTTATCGCCCTCGCCCCTGATAATAGTGGCATATGGGGATACAGATATTTCACGATTCGAATTATTTTTTATCACATCCGAAATCGTTATCACATATCCATCCACAGAAATTTTACGTGTAAAATGAATTCCTGCATTATTCCAATGCATCACACCCGATTTCATTTCCCAATTAGTATTTATATTTGGGGTCTGAATATCTGGGGATACAAAGCCAACTTCTATGAAATTATTTTCCCCGTTTAACAAAGAAACCGTTGCATCAGATTTAGAATCTTGCTTGTGTTTGTTCAGTGAAATGTTTGATATACGCAACCCCTGAACATCCATATTGATTTCATCATTTGTTAAATTTTGCTTTGCAACATTTGATTGTTCTATGGCAACAGGTTCATTTGTCACAATTTCTGTATTTTGTGGTTTAAACCACGCGCCCATTATCCACCAGGCAAACAAGAATAACATACACCACCAGAAAAACCGACCAAACCGCGAAGGCTTTTGTTGTGGTTGCATTGATGCCCATTGATTAAAACCCGAATTATTATCCAAATATTTTACCATAATTTTAGTCCCCTAATTTTTTTAAACATTTCTTTCTGTTTATCAGCATATTTATTAAATACAAAATCACACCAAAAGTTATAAACACATCCCCAATATTAAATATCGCCGGAAAAGTCCAGAGCCCCCCAAAGTGCCATTGTATAAAATCAGCAACCGCGCCAAAACGCAATCTGTCCAGCAAATTACCAAGTGCGCCACCAATTATAAACGCAAGTGGCAACCGTTCATAAACATCTGATTTCTTGAATAAATAATAAAGCAGACCAATAATAATTGCAGCCATTAAAACACTTAAAATAATCGGCAAGACAAAATTAAATGCGGAAAATGAAACCCCACGATTCCATACAAAATGAATATTGAATAAATTAGACAAACCATAATCGCCACCGATTATATCAGACCAAGATGCAACAATGCCGTTTATTCTGCATTTGGCACAAATAAGATTGGCATCATAAACTGAATCACCCCATTTATTTGCAAAGAAATTCAACAGATAAGCCTTTGACAGGAAATCAGCAACAAAAACCGCGATTATAATCGCTATATATTTGAAAAACCGTTTCATCATTAACCTCGTTCCGAAAAAGTATAACAACTACAGATTACAAAAGCAAATAGAATATAGCAGTACCAAAGAATTTAAAGGAAGGGAATAAAATTACAAAAAAAATACTGGCTTTGTGCCAGTATTTTTTTACCCTTATTTCGCATCCAATGGTTTACCAACATTGGCATAGCTGTTTGCACGCAGATATTCTGTTAAATCATCTATTTTGTTTTCAGATAAACCTATGCTTTTCAAAACTGCAGAACCCAGTATAAAGGAAGATTCTATGATTTCAGGTGTTGCATATTTTACACCCATATCTAATAACTCTTTTGATGATTTTAAACTGTGCGCACGCGCAAATATCTTCATATGTGGCGATATAGTATTTAATGTGTGAACTATTTCATGAGCAATTATTTCATCGTTCAAAGATATCACAACTGCACGCGTTTTGCGTGGTTTAAGTCCAGCTGCTAATAAAATAGATTCTTTATTAGATTCACCATAAATCACATTGTAACCCTTTTCGCGTGCAAGAATAACCTGGTCTACATTTGCATCAATCGCGACATAAGATATATGTTCTGCATTTAACATCTGGGCGATAATTTGTCCCATACGACCAAATCCACAAATAATTACAGTTGGTGTCTCGTCATTGATTCTTTCTGTTAGATTCTTATTTATTTTGCTGTTAAACAATTTTTTGAATCGCGATATGCGGTCGTACACCAGCAATAATATCGGTGTCAACATAA
This sequence comes from Alphaproteobacteria bacterium, assembly GCA_046881825.1. GTDB lineage: Bacteria > Pseudomonadota > Alphaproteobacteria > Rs-D84 > Rs-D84 > Enterousia. The sequence goes on from JBKSMS010000021.1 coordinate 12,742, forward strand.
TAGATACAATTATAACCGCAGTCAATATTTCTTGGTGTTCCATTGGAATTGCACTTATCCCGTTTGTTTTCATCGTCTGTAAAATCAACAATCCAAATTCACCGCCCTGTGCCAGAATCAACGACATTAATGCCGCTTCGCGACCAGGTACATGACGAACGCGCGCGACCATATAAAGCGCAAAAAATTTAATCAATACTAAACCAATTACACCAAGCAAGACCATTTCCCAATGGCTTTCCAGGAACGGAAGATTTATCCCCATCCCCAACACAATGAAAAAGAAAGACAAGAACAATGTTGCGTATGGTTCTATACTTGCATTTATTTGGTGTCTGTAAACCGTTTCAGACATTAACATACCAGCCAAAAACGCCCCCAACGCAGGTGGCAATCCCATTAAATCAAGCACTACTGCCCATACAGCAATATTTACCATTATCGCCAAAACCAATGCTTCATGAGATTGAATTTTTGCCACAACATGTAAAAGCGGATTTAAAATAAACTTTGCAACAACAACCACGCCTAAAATTAAACCCAAAGACATCACCAAAATATCAATTACAGAAGCCCCTAAATTAATCGATTTCCCAGCCATCACAGGCAACATAGCAAGTAGCGGTATTGACAATAAATCTTGGAACAACAAAATAGAAAAGGTTTGACGCCCCATATTTGTTTGTAATTGATTTCTGTCTATTAAAATTTGTAAATCTTCAGAAGTACTGGACATCGCAAGAATCAAAGAAATCATTATTGTCCCAATCAATGTCCATTGTGTTATTCCTGCAAGAATTGGAAACAACATTACTGCGACCATTAAAACCTGAGATGCCCCAAGCCCAAAAATAGTTCGACGCAAGTGCCACAATCTTTTCATATTGATTTGCAGACCTATATTAAACCACAAGAACATTATCCCAAGTTCACCTAAAAAATTCCATGTTCCGGATAATTCAAACAAACCTAAAACATGCTGACCCGCCAAGATACCAGTTAATAAAAATGCCAACAAAGTTCCCATACGAAAATATCTTATACAAAACACCGCGATAAACGCGATAACAAAAAATAAAAGTGTTGCTGTTGACATTTGTTTCCCTCCAACTCTCTTTATATCATAACAAATTTACATCAATATTGCTGGCAATTTCAAGAAATTTTTTTGGGTCCATTTCTTCTGCGCGCTCTGTCCCTGTTAACCCAAATTTTTCCCAATCTGTTTTTATAATTCCACGTATCATCTTGCGACGTTGACCAAACAATTTCGCAGTTAATTTTTCAAGTTTTTCTGTATCTTTGATTGCCTTGATTTTATTTTTATTCGGGATAATTTGAACAACCGCAGATTGCACCTTTGGGCGCGGAACAAATGCAGTATTTGGCACATCAAATAAAATCTTTGTATCACAAATTAAATTCGCCAGCACCGCCAGGCGCCCATATTGTTCATCACCAACATTTGCAACTATGCGCAGTGCAACTTCTTTTTGAAACATTAGTGTTAATGATTTTATGTTTGCACCGTTCGCGATTTTTTTAAGCCAACCTATCAACAATTCAGTCCCAACATTATAAGGCAAATTAGCACAAACAGCATATCCTTTTTTGTCCAATTCAGACAAATCTGTTTTCAATGCGTCGCCAAAAATAACTTCCAATCTGCCATCTGCTGCATCTACAATTTGTGATAAAATTGGTTGTGTGGTTTTATCTTTTTCAATCGCAATAACTTTCTTTGCACCCGCAATCAACAGCGCACGCGTTAGCCCAGCAGGTCCCGGGCCAACTTCTACAACAGTCGTTTTTTCTATATCAGGCACAGAACGCGCAATACGACCAGTCAAATTTAAATCAAATAAAAAATTTTGACCAAATTGCTTCTTTGGCTCCAGACCGCTTTCGCGCATCATTTCTGATACCGGGGGTAAAGATTTTAATTTGTCAATCATAATTTTTTTCGTCCCCCAAAAGCAAGTGTCAAAGTTCCATCATCAATGTAATCTAAATCACCCCCCAATGGGACACCTGATGCCAATTCTGAAAATTCAGCCCCCATATCCCCAATCGTAGAAATAATGTATTGCTGGGTGGTTTTGCCTTCGACTGTATTAGGCAAGGCAAATATTATTTCCGTTATTTTTTCTTTTTCAATGCGCGATGCGATATTCGCAATATTCAAATCATCAGGTGTAATTCCATCAACCCCAGATAAATTGCCCCCCAATACATGATAGCGCCCATGAAAAACACCAGATTTTTCCAACACCAAAACATCAGATAAATCACGCACAATACATAACTGTCCATTTTGCCGCGACGTATCAGCGCAATATTCGCAAATTTCGGCATCTGTTAAAACACCACAATTTGGACAAGGATGAATATGTTCAATAGCGTCTAACAATGCATTAGCCAAACTTTCGCCACGTCCTGTTTTATCTTGCAAAAGTGCGATAACTATGCGTGACGCTGCGCGCGTTCCAACGCGTGGTAATTTTGCAAATTGTTTAATAAGTTTTTCTATCTTTATATTCATTTTTCTCTAATGAAAAGTATAACAATCTATTCCGTTTGCGCCAGCCATATTTTTCGCATTCGCCGCTGCAGATTCAGATAATCCTTTGATGCGAACACGATAAAGTCCAGCATCATTTTGTTCTATATCTGGCATCAAACCAACAACATTTTGAACCCGTTGTGCCTGATTTTTCGCAGATGTATACGAAGAAAACGCACCACATTGAACCCCAACACCGCCCCCAGAATAGGAAACAGGTTTGGTATTGCTTTGCGCGTATTTAACCACTGGATTTGCCGATGTTGGCGCAACAGTATGTGTTTGTGGTTGATACGCGTTTGAAGATGTTTGAACCCCTAATTTATTAAATCCAATATTTAACATTTTTGTCGCAACATTTGCGCGGACATCTTTGTTTTTCGCCCCCAAAACTACAGCGATTAAATGATGTCCATCGCGCTTTGCCGTCGCAACCAACGAATATTTCGATTTATTTGTAAAGCCTGTTTTCATACCATCACATCCCGGATAAGTTCCCAACAAACGATTTCCGTTCGTATAAGTTTTTCCATTATAAGTCCAATTTTTTATCCCAAAATATTTCCAATACTGCGGGAAATGTTTATATACCGCCATAGACAGTAATGCAATATCCCGCGCAGTTGACATATGGTCATCATTAGGCAAACCAGATGAATTTTCAAAATTGGTATGTTCCAATCCTATATCATTTGCAACACGCGTCATCAGGGTTGCAAAATTACCTTCTTTGCCGCCCTTTAAATTTTCAGCCAACACACGCGCGACATCGTTTGCAGAATGAACCGCAACCGCTTTAATAGCGTCTTCAACCTTTATCTTGCTGCCCGCTGTTAAACCTAACTTTACAGGCTGAGCATCCGCAGCATATTGCGAAACGATTAAATAATCATCTAAATGTAATCTGTTATGCTCCAACGCATCAAAAGTCAAATACAAAGTCATTATTTTTGTGAGAGATGCCGGATAATTTAATTCGTTTGCGTTTTCTTGATATAAAACGCGTCCAGTATCTATGTCTGCAACCAACACAGCGCGATACGGCGCGGCATTTGCGCTAAAAGCCATGAATATTGAACAAAGGAATAATAAAACTCTCTTCATAACAGATGAATCATAGTAAAAATACTATTATTCGGTCAATCACAAATTTACTTGAAAAAGATAAAATAATAATGCAAGATTAAAGGTGAATCTTGTTGGGAATAAGGTTCAGGGTTTCAAAGCCCTCTTAACAGACAGACACAACTTGTTCTCTTTTTGTGTTTGGTTTTATCCCCCGATTATGGTCGGGGTGCTGTTGGTTATAAAACAGGCTATATGCCGAAGACCAGTGGAGTCATGCTGTTAAATGATCTTTGAACACCCTGACCGCCATCTTTGTGATTGGCGGTTTGTTGTTTTGAAAAAAAGGGGTAAAAGATGCAAAAAATATCTGTTGTTATACCTGTGTATAACGTTGAACGTTATATTGAACAATGTTTAAGCAACATAATTCATCAAACATATAAAAACCTGGAAATTATAATCGTCGATGATGGTTCGCCCGACGATTCAAGTATAATTTACAAAAGATATGCTTCTTATGATGATCGTATTAAAATTATAAAACAAAAAAACCAAGGGCTATCTTGCGCGAGAAATACTGGATTAAAGAATGCCACAGGAGATTATATTCATTTTATTGATGCAGATGATTACATAGATCTAGATTATTATGAAAAAATTATTGAAGCGAACAAAAATATACATGCTGATATCATAGCAACCGGAGTAAAATCTCAAAACACCCCAAATTATGAAGTAAAATACGACACTACATGTGTTCTAAAAACATTAACCGAAAAATTCATAAATACTAACGCATTAAGCAACTGCACTGTATGGAGATACGTTTTTAATCGTAATTTTTTGATATCTAATAATTTGTTCTTTGCAGATGGGCGAATATTCGAAGACATACTTTTTATACCTGAAGCCATACGTTTATCTAACTATGTTTTAACCGTACCAAATACATTTTATCACTATGTATATAATGAAAATTCCTTGTTGAATAAACAATACACTCCACGACACCGAGAACAATATAAATACGCCTTAGAACAATTACAAAATTTCATAAACAAATATAATTTACATAAAAATATAGAAAAACCAAACACGACTAGAACAACTTTTAAATTTCTGGGGCTTAGAATCATAACAAAAATAGAAAATAACAAAAAACATATTACTAGATATACGCTGTTTAATATTCCAATCATAAAAAAATATCACAGACATTAACAAAGGAAAAAAACATGAAACGAACTTTTTTTAGAATACTCGCTTTCTTTTTACCAACAAGAAAATTACGCAATATCGTGAGACGATGGGGTGGACAAAAAATAGTCAAACCTAATTACTTTGAACAAATAATACATATTATTTCCGCCAGTCAAGACATGTCAAAATTACCAATGGCGAATGGATTCCTTAGATATATTCAAACAGCCAATCTTAAACTGTTATATGCTTTTGACAAATTCGCAAAGGCAAGCGATATAAAATACTTTATGATTGGTGGTGCAATTTCTGGAAAAATACGACACAATGATTGTGTTCCATGGGACGATGATATGGACATAGGAATGCTAAGTGAAGAATATGAAAAAATGCTTAAAAACATTCAAAATATCATTCCTAACAAGCATTTTTATATTCTGTTTACCAGTAATGTTTGTAGAATTATTCATGTTGGCTCTAACGCATTTTTGGACATATTAAGATACGATGTATACAAAACCCCCTATTGTTACGATCCGGAAAATCAAAAATATTTAACCAAAACGTTCGAACAATTTAGAATAAAAAAATCGGACGAAAAATTTATGCATTTCTATTTAACTGCAGATATGGATAAAAAAGAAATTGATTCATACTATGAAAAAGTAAAAAAAGATTTTAACAGAACTCGTGAAATTCAAAAATCTGTATTCAGTAAAAATTATGGTGATTATAAAACCATTTTTCCAATGCACACAGATTGCAAAATTGGCGAATTTTATGATTATGATACTATATTTCCAATACAACGACAAAAATTTAACAAATACTCCTTCCCTTTTCCAAATGATATTGAATTATATGCCACAAAATGTTGGGGTAACATATGGTCTTTTCCAACAGATATGTTTAGGACTCATGATTTTACAAAAGACATGTCTCCAACAAAACTTTTGGCTTTACGAGAATTCAATAATTTAGAAGACGAAACTGTTTACAAACAATTTTGCAAAAAGGACTTGTCATGAAAATCGGTGTAGTTTGTGGTTCTTTTGATTTGATTCATCAAGGACATATAAATCTTATTAAAAATGCTGCATCACGATGTGATTATTTGATAGTCGGCGTTAACAGCGATAATAGAATAATAATATCGAAAAAACATCAACCTATTTTGCCACAAAATATTAGACTTGAAATAATTAAAGAACTTAAATCAGTAAAAGAAGCATATATCATAGATAATGGTCTAGAATTGATTGAATACTTAGAAAACAAAGGACTTATAGTAAATGAATACTATCGTGGTGATGATAATAAAAACTGCCTTGAACAAAAACAAGAAAATAAAATATTACAAAGCAAGCATATAAAACCAGTATATTTTAAGCACACAAAAGGCATTCATACTACAACTATCGTAAATAAAATCAAAAACAATACTTAAAAATGTTTTTAATCTATTGTTGTTAAACTGATTTTATCATCATCTACGACAACTATCTTACCTATGCCGATACCAAATTGACGAACAGTAGTTGATGCATCCCTTTGTCCGAACAGGTATGTATCCACTACCGGGAATACACCACGCAAAAGGCACAGTTGATTTGCAACAACTGCTTCGTCACATACTGCGATAATCGGAATATCTGGACGACGACACGAAATTTGAGTTGTGATTTCTGTATCGCGCGCAAAGACAACTATTGCCATCGCTTTGTTCAAATGCGCCATAGACGACACAGAACGCGACCAATCGTTTTCAGGTATATTATCTATGCGCGACCAATCGTATGGATTTTCAATTGTATCTTTGTCTGAATAAGACAATATTTTATTCATTGTTTCAATAACATTGACCGGTTTATCACCGATTGTGGTTTCTTCGGATGTCATAGTAGAATCAGCACGCAAATAAGCCGCATTTGCGACATCTGAAATTTCTGCACGCGTTGGAAATTCACTGTGCACCATAGATGACAACATTTGTGTTGCCATAATCACAGGTCGATTTAATTTTCGACATTCACGAATAATATGGCGTGAAATCGCAGGTACTTGTTCAAAAGGAACCTCAACAGCCAAATCACCACGCGCAATCATTATGCCGTCCGCTGCCATTGCAATATCTGTTATTCTGTCAACCGCATTTGGTCTTTCTATCTTTGCGATTATTTTAATTGGGTGTGATGTGCGCGCATTTATAAAATCACGAACATAAGCAACATCTTCAGCGCGTTGAACAAACGACAGCGCGATAAAATCTGGATTTTTAGTTATTGCATATTCCAAATCTTTTTTATCTTTGTCTGTTAAAATATCTGTATCAACTTCTGTATCAGGCAAATTAAAGCCACGGCGCGACCAAATTTCATCACCACGCACAACAGTTGTTTCAATTTTATCGTCAAAAACCGCATCAACTTTTAATTCTATTTTTCCATCATTTAACAAAATTCTATCACCCACAGATAACGATTGCATAACATCTAAATCTGGCAAATATACACGATTTTCATCACCTGGTGTTTCATCAGAATCAAGTATAAATTTCTGACCAATTTTTAATGGGTAATGTTCTTCAGTTTTGAAATCACCTATTCTGTGCTTTGGTCCTTGAATATCAACCATAACAGCAACAGGGATATTTAATTTTTTTGAAACACTGCGAATTAAATCTATTTTTGCACCCTGAACATCGCCAGTATCATGACTGAAATTCAACCGGCAAACATTAACGCCAGCACGAACCATATCTGTTAAAACACTTTTTTCTTCGCAATTTGGACCTATGGATGCCGTAATTTTAGTGAATCTCATGCCTAAATCCCCCCAAAATAGAAAAACATTTGAATTTTTATATTTTTAATATATCATATATCGTGTAAAAAAAACAAGGGGAAGAATATGAAAAATGCAAATCATGGCGCTATTGATAACGCTCAATTAATCAGTATCATTGAAAGAATCGAAAAATTAAACGAAGATACTGCTGCTATTGCTGCTGATATCAAAGAAGTGTATAGTGAAGCTAAATCTGCTGGATACGACCCGAAATATATTCGTCAAATGATAAGATTGCGCAAATTGGATCCAGACGAATTAGATGAAGCTGACGAATTAACAAAAATGTATCGTGATGCATTGGGTTTGTAATATGAAAAAATTTACAAAAACAACTGAAGATTTTATCTGCGCCCATTGTGGCGCAGAAGTTTTAGGAAATGGTTATACTAACCATTGTCCAAAGTGTTTATGGTCGAAACATGTAGATAACAACCCAGGCGACAGACAATCAACATGCGGTGGTATGATGGAACCAATCGCCATTGAACAAAAAAGTGGCAAATTTATAATCACACACAAATGTGAAAAATGTGGGAAAATGATAAAACAACATGCTGACCCAGACGATGATATGGATACAATCATTTCCATATCATCAAATCCAGACTTTATTTTTGGTAAATAATTATTTGTCTTTATGTGAAATTATTTTACAAAAATTATTGGTTGCGTGGCAAGTATAAAATTCTATAATGATTCCTATGAAGGAATTCTTAGGTATTCAATATAAAAATCTTTTTCTGTGGTCGCCGTTTGTCATGGCTTTTGGTGCTGCATTATATTTTTCTTGTGGAACAGAGCCTAACTTTCATTTCCCAATTTTAATCACAATTTTACTTGGCGCGATTATATACAAAAATAAAAATGTTTTCATTCGTGCGATTGCTATATTTTTATTTGGCTTCTTTTACGCGATGTCTTTTACACATATCATTGACACGCCTCAGATACGCGATTCTTTTGGAACCATTCCAATTTCTGGGACAATTACGGATATAGATTATACCACAGACAAAACGCGTTTAATTATTAAAATCCCCAGTGAACAAATAAAACCAGAACCACATCACAAACATATAAATATTAGAATTTCTATATCTGATGACAACAAAAACATAAATATTGGCGATACAATAAATGGTGATGCACGGATTTTTCATCCATCATCTAAATACGCGCCTGCCACTTTTGATTTTGCAAGATGGGCATATTTTTCAAAAATATCTGCAACCGGATTTTTTAAAGATTTTCATATAACCTCAACAGATTCAACACCAAAAATTAGAAATTTTATTCATCAAAAATCTAATTCGTTTTTAACTGATTCACTGGTATTGGGATACAAGAAAACAATCCCAGAATCCGAAAGCAATATTTGGAAATCGGTTGGTATTGGGCATGTTTGGTCAATCAGTGGTTTTCATATGACTTTGGTGGGTGGGTGGTTTTTTGCCATATTCTATTTAATTTTCAGATTATTTCCAAAAATAACCAGACGCATTCCTGCGAAATATCCTGCATTAATTTGTGCTTGGGTTGGACTGTTATTTTATTTGTGTATATCCGGGATAAGTGTCGCAACAACACGCGCGTTTTTAATGACAAGTTTCATTTTTATTGCAGCAATTTTAGGTCGCAGTGTTTTATCTTTGCGTAACGCGGCACTGGCTTTCTTGATAATATTTTTAATAAATCCTTTTGCTGTGATGAATGCTGGATTTCAATTATCGTTTGCCGCTATATTTGGTCTGCTTTGGTTCTTCAAAGACAAAGAATATATTAAAAGAACATTTATCAGACGAATTTTGCATGTTTTATATTTGTCTTTGATGACAGCGATAATTGCAACATTATTCACAATGCCATTTATAATCGCTCACTTTGGATATGTTCCATTATATGGTTTGATTGGTAATATTATTTTGTTGCCGATATTTTCTGTTGTTATTATGCCCCTTGTGATAATTGGGACAATTTGCACGTTATTTAATTATCATTTTTTGTTGAACCTTTCACATGATATTTATCAATTTGCTTTATCTGTTGCAACACATATAACAAATCTGCCACACGCAAGTATTCAAATGCCACCTGTTTCAAATTTTGTTTTAATGTTATGTACAATCGGTCTGATTTGTTTAATTTTAATTGTGAAAACAGATTCAAAAAATTATTTTCTTAAAAATATAAACTATTTTGCATGTGGCATTTGTATTGCTGTTGCGATTGTAATAAACATCTCAACTCCGCGCCCGTTGTTTTACGCGAGCGACGACCATGAACTGGTTGCGTTTAATATTGATAACAAATTAGAATTTAATCATGCGAAAATGGCGAAACATTATTTTGCTTTTTCTTCGTGGTATGAATTTAATAACGAAGAAAAACCAGATAAAAACAAAAGATATAAATGTAATCATGGCTTTTGCAGATATAATTCAAAAAACTGGAATCTGGTTTATATGCAAAAATTTACAGCAATATTAAATACTATCGATGATGTATGTCATGATGAATCTGTAGATTATATTGTCGCAACTTTTGAAATAGAAGCACCAAATTGCCACGCAAAAATTCTAACAGATGGTTTAATGATTTATCCAAACGGACATATTACAAAAATTATAAATCAGCGGCCTTGGGATAATCTGCCTTAACGAAATACAGACCGCAAGCCGGGGCATTTATCCCCGCCGCGCTACGATTTTTCGCAGCAAATATTTCATCAATATCGTACGGTTTTCCCATACCTATTTCAACCAAAGTTCCAACCATATTTCGAACCTGGTGATGCAAGAAAGAACGCGCAGAAAATTCAAAAATTATTTCATCGCCGCTTTGTGTAATTGAAACAGAATCTAATGTTTTTATTGGGCTTTTTGATTGACACTGTGCTGCACGAAAAGAAGTAAAATCATGTTTTCCAACTAATTTTTGTGCTGCTGTTTTCATCGCATTTATGTCTAACTTTTGTGGCACCCACCAAGCACGATTTTTTTGTAAAACAACCGGAGATGAACGATTTATAACGACATATTTATAATGACGCGCTAGACACGAAAAACGCGAATGAAAATCATCACTAACTTTCTCGCAGTTTAATACTGCAACAGGTTTTTTAGTTAAATAAAAATTCATCGCACGCGTAACGGTTTCTGGTTCTTGCTCTTTTTCCAAATCAAAATGCGCAACCATATTCACTGCATGAACCCCGGCATCTGTACGCCCGGCAGAAAACACAGTGACGCGTTCCCCACAAAATTGAAAAATTGCGTCTTGTAATAAAGATTGCACAGATGAACCATCTTGGTTTTCTTGCCAACCAATTAAATTTGTTCCATCATATTCAAGATTTATCTTAAAACGCGTCATTTATTTTATTTACCATTATAATTTTTGCATTTTGAACAAACCATTTGCAAAAAGTCCAGCCCAAGTCTTTTGCCATTTTTTAATATTTTACATGTATCTTGTTTTTTTCCGTCACAAGATAAACATTGACATTTTTTCGCTTTGCAATCACCAACAGTAGCATTGCAATATTTTAAAAAACATTTTTCTGACATTTTTATTCTCCGTATTTTATTTCTGCACCATGCAGACCATTTATAAAACTTTTCCAATCCATTGGATTTTTTCCACTTGGTTGGATTTTTGTAATTCTCAACTCGCCATTATCTATAATTGTTTCTAGAATCTTTACATCCACACCATTTATTTTTGTGCGCCCACAGCCAAGAGCCCTTATTTGATTATGAATTTGTTGTGGTGATTTTTTCCAATCTATGATTTCATCGCCGCCAGTAAATTTACGCGTAAATGATGGTTCGCCACTTTGTGGTTGTGCAACATATTTTTCTGAGTTCTTCAAATATTCATTCAACATTTCAATTGCAACATTTGACACTTTGGTTTCAACCGTTTCATTAGTATCATTTTCGTCTATTGCGATATTTTTACGCATCAAGATATCGCCCGCATCCATTTCAGCCGTCATATTCATTAAACAAACATCCATTTGTTTATCACCGTTTAAAATAGCTGTTCTGATTGGCGATGGACCACGGTATTTTGGAAGTGCGCTTGGATGAATATTTATACATGGCGCAGCATTTAAAACATTATCACGCAAAATCACACCATAAGATACAACAACAATCATATCTGGCTTTTGGGTGACAGAATAAAATTCTTTGATAGATGTGTACACATTTAACCCATGCGATTCTGCCCATATATGCACAGGTGATTTGGTTAAAATATGTTTACGCCCCATTGGTTTTGGTGCACGGGTAAACACAGCAATAATTTCATGCTGATTTGATAAACTTTCAAAAACAGGAACGACAAAACTATTAGTCCCCATCAATATCAGTTTCATTTAATGTCTCCTGTTTACTTTGCGCATCACCATTTCGCGCTTTACCCCAGACAGATAGTCCACAAATAAAACCCCGTCCAAATGGTCTGTTTCATGTTGCACGATACGCGCAATAGTCCCAGCCATTTCAGCTGTCTTTTTTGCGCCTTTTTCATCTGTCCATTCCACTATCACAGATTTAGGACGACGAACATGCGCATAAACGGGCAGTCCATCAGCCCCAAGGACAGACAAACAGCCTTCTTCCATCAAACAAGTTTCTTCACTTTTTGATAATATTGTTGGGTTTATCATGCGATATATTTCGTTTGTGTCTGGATTCATCATAACCAAGAATCTTTGTGTGATACCAACCTGAGGCGCAGCAAGCCCCACCCCGTTTTGCGATTCCATCATTTTAACCATTTCATCCATATTATCTAATAATTCTGGTGTTATATCAGAAACAGGCGTGCATTTTTCACGCAAAATCAAATCACCACAAAGTTTCATTTGCAACATTTATAAAACCTTTTTATAATCTTTACATAAGATTCTAGCAAAGGATTTTCAAATGACAACCTATATTTTCGCAACTTTAACAATAATATTACTTTTGCTGCTGGTGCTGATATTTCGCAAACCAACGGTAGATATATCAGGACTGCGCGAAGACAACGCAAGATTACGCGAAAGATTGGCTGAAAGATTGGGGATGCTGTCACAAAATGCCATAGAATTGAAAAACATTAGTTCTGATATTGCTAATTTCAAAGATATTTTGATGGGAAATAAGCAAGCCCGTGGGACTTTTGGCGAAAGACAATTGGCTGATTTAGTTGCGGATATTATGCCACCTGAATCTTATGCTTTTCAAAGCGTTTTATCAACTGGCGTTCGCCCAGATTGCATAATCCGTCTGCCTTATCCACCAGGGGATATGATAATTGACAGCAAATTTCCATTGGAAAGTTATAACAGAATACTTGAAAACAAAAACGATATTGGCGCGCGTAAACAATTTGAATTGGATGTCAGAAAACACATTGATGCAATCGCTGAAAAATACATTATTCCTGGTGTAACCGCAGAAAGTGCAATGATGTTTATTGCATCAGAATCTATATTCGCGGCACTGCACAGCGAATTTCCAAATACAATAGAATATGCCGCTCATAAGAAAGTATTTATTGTATCGCCTGCGACACTTTGGGCAACTTTGAACACTATACGCGCAGTATTATCTGACATCAAGATTAAGCGCGTTGCGACCAAGATTAAACGCGAATTAGATTTGTTACTGACCGATTTAGGGCGGCTTAATGACCGTACTGCAAAGGTTGCTCAACATTTTACCATGGCACAAACTGACATTGAACAAATACAAACTTCAATTTCCAAGATAAGCCCACGCGCAGAAAAATTACGCGACATGGATTTTGGGGAAGATTAAGGTTAATATCATTGTAACACAAAAGAAAATGGATGGCATCCCCCGTCGCTGGTGCTTAATTTCGATGAATAAAAAATCAGGATTTGATAAGGTTTATTGCGCCGAACGCGCGGGCTACGGCGCGATGCTCAAATTTCTTAATTGTGCGCCTTGCGCGCAATAACGAAACTTGGCAGTCCCAACGGGAATTGAACCCGTGTTACCGGAATGAGAATCCGATGTCCTGACCTCTAGACGATGGGACCATAAATTCCTTGATATTTTATATACACCTTTGTCATTTTGCAATAAAAATTAAAAATCGATTTTTTTGCTTTTTTTTGTATTGTTATAACTCGTGATTTGTGATAAAATTTAGAGGATAAGGAAGCCTGTTCACATGCAGAAGATTACAGCATTTTTTATTTTAAATGCCTTATGTTGTTTTTGTGCCAATGCACAAGATATGGGTTTAGATAACGCATTGCGTGAAACTTATATGAATTGTGTGGGTATTGACGAAGCTTTGCACGATATGAAGGTAAAGGCTGGGATAAATACTGCAGTCACCGGAGTTGGAACGGGGTTAGGCATAGGTGCTGTTGCGACAGGCATCGCAAAGGCAAAGGTAGACGATACATTACAACAAAAATTCGCTGAATTAAAAGATTTAGCATATTCTGCAAATGGTCAATATGAAGAAGCATCCAAAGAACAGTTTAAAAACCATGCAAGAATCCGCTTATCACGTGGCGGTGTAATTTCTATCTCTGGGGGACAAGATAAAGAACTAAAAGAATTGACAGCAAAAAGTAAAAAACTTGGCAACTGGCGCACAGGTTTGTTGGCTAGTAATACAGCAACCAATATCGCTGGAGCCGCTATTTCTGGCACTAATAAAGTGAACCAAACATTAGAAGAACATATAAACAACTGTAAAATATCTGTAAAAGCTTTGAAAAATGAAATAACGCGCGCAAAATTTGAAGGTATGGATGTCGGCGAAGCAACCAAAATCGCATCCGCGTGTGATGGGTTTGAATACATAGACCTTAGCAAAATAAACAATCGTGCAAAAGCTAGCATGACATCGTCCATCGTTGGTGCGGGGACCGGTGTAGTTGGAACAATAACCAGTGCATTGGCTAATTCAAACAGAATACGTAACCAAGATTCATCAAAAGAAAAAAATTTAAATACTTCGGCAAATGTGTTAGCTGTGGGCAGCACCGTCGCCAGCGCAACCGCTACTGCTTTTAATGCTGCACAAATCAAAGCCATAAAAGATGTTGCCCAAATCGCGTCAATATGCACAGAGGTATTGAAATGAAAAATAAAAGTCTATTTTTTTCCGTGATGTTAATAATCGTTTATTCTTTGCCTTTGCATGCAGATGATGATTTGATAAGATTTGTTGAACCCGAAGTTGCAAAGTCTGTAATCGAACGACATTTTAGCGATATTGCAAAAAACATCCCATCAAATTTTACAGTTAAATATAATGATGAAACTATATTAGAAATTGCTGTAACCGAATATAACAGAATGTTGTCTGAAAATGACGGTTTTGTTTCTGCTGATGGTGTGGTGGATGCGTGTTTGGCAGTATTTAATAAAATATTAGTCTCTAGTTCCGATAACATTGAATCTGATTATATTGCCCTGAATTGTTATAATTTCATAGAAGATTTGGTTGAAACAGAAGCGCAACCATCAGAAAGTGAATCTAGGTGCAAATATAATGTCACTATGGCACCAGATAAGTTTCATGTAAAATATGAAGACAAAAATACAAAACATGGATTTATTCGACACTGTGACAGCTATATAGGATGGAGAAATTTCAACCCAGGTAATATAGTAGACAGTCCGTATAAGTGTGCTAGAATTGGTGGGAAAGCTGTCTTTGAGAATGAAGAAATAGGTTTTAAAGCGCTGGCTTATCTGTTAACTGAAAGCGGAGCTTATAAAGATTCGACACTGCGACAAAAAGTTCCTAAATATACGGTAAGCGATCCTGTAAAATATACCGCCTTTTTACAAAGTCAGGGATTAAATGTCGACAAAAAACTATCTTCATTCAAAGACGATCCTAAGGAATTAGATAAATTATTGCACGTGATGGCTCAAAAGGAAGGTTGGTTTAATGGGAAAAAAGCATGCAAAGAAACTGAACCCTATGTTAAAGGTAGCGTCAAAGGTATAGAATATTTTTAAAAAACAAACCGCCGAAATGGCGGTTTCATTTTTTTTATTCTTGCCCGTCAAACAAACCCGTGGTGCGCGCAACTTCCCACCAATATTTTGAAAATACCGGACGTTTACCCTTTGGCGCCCATGGTTTCATATAATCTGAATAATGAAGGCACACCAGATTATGCTTTAAATCATCCAATTCTTTTTCTGGATAGATTTTAAATATACGCGAACCATGTGAAAGCTGGAAATTATAGCGCAATGGCAAAAATTGAATTCTGCCAACCAATGTAGCATTTAATACATCTTGGTCTGGGTTTTTAAAATCATTTTCCACAGAAGATTTTATCCATTTTGGATAAATTTTTTCTTGGCGAATTTTATCCAAATCCATCAATAAAAATCCAGAATTTATATATCCGTTCGTCCTGGTCGGAACCGCAGCAATCACATTTTTGCCTAAATCCAATTCATACACATCTATTAAATCATTAAAAAATATCATGTCCATATCGGCATAAATAATTCTGGAAACATTTGGCAATAATTTTGGCAACATCAATCTATACCACATAGCAACAGGCCATGCACGACGATTAGATTTATCAAAATCATGATTTCCCAAAACAAAATGTACCCGTGAACCAGTCCCCTTTACTACACCACGGATAACATCTTGCAAAGTTTTATCCACATCTTCGTTAATAACACAATAAACATCATAATCACAGCGATTTTTAGACGCAATCAACAATGATTTCAATGTGACCGCAGCCATTTTACATCCACGCGCATCAAAACACATCGCAAAAGGAATTTTTACCGGATATTTTTGACGCGGGATTCTGGTTTCACCAACAGTCGCAATCAATCCATGATATCTAACCCGGTCACGGTTCAGGCGACGCGCAGCCCGATTTGTTCCACAAAGCCCCGCAATAGTTGCACCAATTTGACGAAATTTACTGTATTTATACATTGCAATCCCTTTTTGATATATCATTCGTATCCTAGGATAAAAACATATACCAAGGCAAGGAAAAATACATTAGGTTATTTGCACACTTTATCTCTGAAAATATCAATCATCGTTTCGAACCAGAAATCGCGAATATTTCGTGCGCATAATTCACGCACAAAAGAATCGTATATTTCTGGGGCTATGAATAAAAAATCACAAAAAAATAAATTCTGTTTTTGCCATTGTTTTTTACCAAAAATTATTAAAAACCTGTTGATAAAATCATTGCTGTATCCGCTTTTGCTCATAAAGAAAGCCCTGTCAGATGTAAAAATATAAGTATTACCAGGTGTGTCAATTAAACCAGATGCAGAAATAAAAAAATATTTTATGTCTTCAATATTTACTGTATCGAATGTTTTTTGGTTAATTATTTGAAATTCAACATTCCTTAGGCGAATTGTATTTTTGTGATTTGGCATAATGATTTCCTTTTTTTGTATTCCTATAAAATATTATATTTTGCTCTCAATTTGAGTTCAAGATGTATTTAGCGCCAAAATAAAAGCATGATGAACAAAACGATTTTTAATCCTAAATACAAATCAATGATAAATTCGTTGGTGGCAATTCGTAAACAACAAGGAATTTCTCAAAGAGATTTAGCCCAAAAGTTAAACAAAGCGCACAGTTATATCGGCAGAATAGAAACTTTTGAAAGAAGATTGGATGTTGTTGATTTAGTAAGTATGGCACGTGCTTTGGGGTTGTCAGACAAAGAAATTATAAAGATTTTTGAAAAATTATTATAAGAAATATATCAACAAACCATCCGTGCGCGACCAAAAATTAAACCGGCAAAAGCCGGTTGAATTTTTGGTTGTGGTGGGTGGGCGGGATTCGGGCTAAGATAAAGCGACATATAGCTCATCTAATAAATGCCAATCGTTTGATGGTTCTAATTTTTGTTCTGTATATTTTTCATTATTCCAATAAACTTTCAAACCATATGGCGTAATATTTCTATGATTGGCATCTCCACAAATAATTCTGTATTGATTATCAACAATTTCTATTGCAGCACAATTAGACATAGCGATACCAACTGTGCCAGGAATATTGCGCAAAATTTCTTTTACTGACTCCATTCTGTCTTTTTCATCACAATGGGGAACAAATAAACCATCAATAAAACCTAAACATTCCATAGAAACAAGGGGCTTGTCTTCTCCATATAAAATTTTCAAAGAATCAGTAGAACATAATTTAAACCAACAATTTGCACCCGCAGACAAACCACACATAACCTTTCCAGCACCATAAGCTTTTTCTAACATTTTATCAAAACCGGTGTCACGCCATAATTTTATCATTGTCATTGTGTCGCCACCACCTTCATAGATGATGTCTGCCCAATCTAACAAATCATTCACATATTTTGTATCTGTTAATTTATCGCTTGGCAAAAATTTACAAGAACAGCCTAATTTTTCATAATTTGGCTTTATACAATTAAAATAACCTTCTTGCTGTTCCAGTGGTTGTGCGTGCGCTAATAAAAGAAAATTAGGCTTGGGTTTATTTGTTAGTTTTACTATTTCGAAATCAATATTAGCCGTTTCGTAGGGAGTTTTTGTTCCGTTTGATTTGATTCTCCCGCTTTCACCACCGCCAATAGCTACAATTTTTTTCATAATGTTTCACCTATGTTTTTGTTGGTATCAATTTTATTATATCACACATTTAAGTTTATCGCCATTCATCCCGCCCACACACCACAACCACATCGAATAATATTCTCTGGAATGCGCACGATACCTTGATAAATTATTTCCAAAAATGTCTTTTTGCGAATGCGTGTCCGGAACCTGTTTTAAGATATTGTTCAAATTCCAATGCAGCGTCTTTGGAACTAAACGCAAAATAATTTACCAATTCCCAAGGTTTGTATTTTGCTGTATGTATTGAATATCCTGCATTATGTTGCGCTAGTCGTTTTTTTAAATCATCAGTTTGACCGATGTATTTTTGTTCTGGATGGGAAATGCTTTTTATAAGATAGACATAAAACATTTGATTTTTATTCCTGTCCGCCTACGCCAAGGCTACGGTGGACACTACTTCGCGATAACTGCTTCGTCCGTGTGGCCTGCCACACGAAGCGTCGCAGACGCGAAGTGTGGTTGGAGTGTGTTAGCGTTTCTCGGACTCGTGATATCCTTGATTTGCTTACTGTTGGGAAGAATATACAGGCCATTCTTGATAAATACCCGTTGTAATTTATTTTATGATTTTGCAGCGGGTGTTCCGGTATGCCATATGTCTGCTCCGGCTGGGTATGTGCCGTCTGGGGTATGCCATGGTGGTTATCCGGTATCTCTTTACACCTAACACCCATTAACC